>NZ_JBXCJA010000001.1:0-844926 GCF_056786435.1 Paenibacillus sp. Y916
TTCCCAATTAGTAAGACCCCTTGAAGACTACGAGGTAGATAGGTTGGAGGTGGAAGCGCAGCAATGTGCGGAGCTGACCAATACTAATCGGTCGAGGGCTTATCCTAATAATTCTAACACAAATTCGTTCGTATCTAGTTTTCAGGTGATCAAACATCTGGATAAGCTGCATGTCTTTTTTGAAGACTGATATTTTCTCGCAGCGATTAGTAACGTTATGAAATTCATTCACACTAACGTGATGAACCGAATTTCTCACGGCAGCATTTGTTACACAAATGCATGTTTGGTGGCGATAGCGGAGGGGTTCCACACGTACCCATCCCGAACACGACCGTTAAGCCCTCCAGCGCCGATGGTACTTGGACCGCAGGGTCCTGGGAGAGTAGGACGTCGCCAAGCAGCCATTTTGTAAGACATGATTACATACATAAGTGATGTAAAGAATGTATTATGAAATACTATATTCCCTGATAGCTCAGTTGGTAGAGCACTCGACTGTTAATCGAGTTGTCACAGGTTCGAGTCCTGTTCGGGGAGCCATAACGGCCCGTTGGTCAAGTGGTTAAGACACCTCCCTTTCACGGAGGTAACAGGGGTTCGAGTCCCCTACGGGTCACCAATTTTAATTTGTACACGTTTAGACATGGAGGCTTAGCTCAGCTGGGAGAGCATCTGCCTTACAAGCAGAGGGTCGGGGGTTCGATCCCCTCAGCCTCCACCATAGTAATTTTTTAGATGACGCGGGGTGGAGCAGCCCGGTAGCTCGTCGGGCTCATAACCCGAAGGCCGCAGGTTCAAATCCTGCCCCCGCAACCAATTATATTTATGTGGAACCGTGGTGTAGTTGGTCTAACATGCCTGCCTGTCACGCAGGAGATCGCGGGTTCGAATCCCGTCGGTTCCGCCATTATAATTATTAAAGATTCACAGTTTATGAGCCATTAGCTCAGTTGGTAGAGCACCTGACTTTTAATCAGGGTGTCGAAGGTTCGAATCCTTCATGGCTCACCATTTCTTATCAAAGTGTGCGCGTGTGGCGGAATTGGCAGACGCACTAGACTTAGGATCTAGCGTTTCACGACGTGGGGGTTCAAGTCCCTCTACGCGCACCATCTTTATGCGGACGTGGCTCAGCGGTAGAGCATCGCCTTGCCAAGGCGAGGGTCGCGGGTTCGATTCCCGTCGTCCGCTCCATTTTATTTGCGCCCTTAGCTCAGCTGGATAGAGCGTTTGACTACGAATCAAAAGGCCAGGAGTTCGAATCTCTTAGGGCGCACCATCTTTATTAGTTAGAGTAAGCCGATGTGGTGGAATTGGCAGACACGCCGCACTCAAAATGCGGTGCCGCAGGGCTTGCCGGTTCGAGTCCGGCCATCGGTATTGTTTCGGGACGTAGCTCAGCTTGGTAGAGCACCTGGTTTGGGTCCAGGGGGTCGCATGTTCGAATCGTGTCGTCCCGATAAAGTTGAGAACCATCGAATTATTTCGATGGTTCTTTTCGTATTTTCAACTATTTATAAACTAAGACTCCCTTTAACTGCTTGTTTGTATAAATATTGTGACTGAGGTGCACAATATAGAAAAGTAAGCAGATAGAAGGGGATCAGCGTGAATGCTTCGAAACTCAAAAAAAAGTTGATGAGAAATTGGAAAAGGTGGAAGCGTCGAATTGGAGCAACAGCCTTGAGTGTCATTATCGCTATGCTCGCTTGGTGGGGAATTCATCTCTCGGGACAAATCGAATCTTTATTATACTCTGAACCACAAATTGCTATGGAGACTTTGCAGTATTTGCAAAATACAGCTTCTACTGAGTTATCTGTAGAAAGGCAACAATTTTTGAAAAGCTTGAAAGATTCGAATAAAGCCCATAGGGTTGTAATTCAGAAAAACTATATATGTGGTCAAGAAGAAAGAGCTATGGGACAGATGAGTTCTGACAAAATTATAGAATTGCTTCATGAAAATCCAACATGGAATGGACAATTTAGTGAGCATGAGGAAGTATGGCTGGTGGAATGGGTCGAAGACCTATCTCCTGTGTGCAAACAAAGTGCATATATGAGTATGGATGCGGATGGTAATCTTACGTTATTTGAAGGTCCACCGAAACAGGAAAAGGTATTGAAGACTTTTTTTCAACTTGATATTAATTCTATGGAATCAGCATTGCCTGAGGGTGTGTTGGAACAACTATATACTGGTATTCGAATTCAGGATTTAGATGAATACAATAGTGTGATATCCACATTTAGTGACTTCGCACAAGAGTATACTGAGAACGTTATGAAGAGGACGGAGTAAGTAGGAATTGATCAAAGAACAGGGGTGTCCTTAGTCATTAATAATGACTAGGGACACCCCTGTTTAGCTGTATTAGGTCTATACTTGTACAGTCCATTGTAGAGTGTCTGGAATCAAACCCGTTTGGATACCAGTAATGGTGTCATAAAGTTGTTGTGACAGCTTACCGATTTGTCCCTCATTGATGATCACTTGTTTCTCATTCCAGAATAATTCACCAACGGGAGAGATAACAGCTGCTGTACCGGTTCCGAAGACTTCTTCCAAAGTGTGATTATGATAAGCTTCGTAGACTTCCTCCATCGAAATCCGGCGTTCCTCTACCGATATACCCCAGTTCTGTAATAGCTCGATAATAGAATCACGGGTTACCCCTGCTAAAATACTACCGTTCAACTCCGGAGTGATGACTTTTCCATCAATTTTAAAGAAAATATTCATACTCCCAACTTCCTCAATATATTTCCTTTCCAGCGCGTCTAACCATAGAACTTGAGAATATCCGGCTTCTTTAGCTTCGGTTTGAGCTTTAATGCTAGCTGCATAATTACCTGCTGCCTTGGCAGTCCCTAGTCCACCTCGAACGGCGCGCGCGTAGGAAGACTCCACATTGATCTTAACGGGTTCTAATCCTTCACTGTAGTATGCGCCAACCGGAGATAAGATGACGAGAAGCTGATAAGTATGGGAGGCCCGTACACCAAGACAAGGCTCAGTCGCTATAATGAATGGACGAATATATAGAGAGGTTCCTTTACCTGAAGGAATCCATTCTTTATCTATATTAACTAAGGTTTGAATAGCATGTAGAATAAAGTCTTCATCGATTTCTGGAATTTCAAGACGATTATTGGATTGGTTGAAGCGCTCCATATTTTTATTCGGTCTGAACAAAAGGATTTGGTCATCTTGTGCTAAGAATGCCTTCATTCCCTCGAAAACAGCTTGACCATAATGCAATACCATGGCAGCAGGATCTAACACTATGGGACCATAAGGAACGATACGAGCATCATGCCAACCTTGTTCTAAATTGTAATCTAATAAAAACATATGATCTGTAAAAATCTGTCCAAATTCTAGATGGTCTTGAAGTGGTTTCTGTTTAAGGTCGTTTCTTTTGAAAATTTGAATGTCCTTCATACTTTAACTCCTCCTGAGTCTCAATGAAATATACTTACTCCATTATAATGAATAAAAAAACAATTGGTCAATCCAATAATATCTATTAGAATGATAGTTATGGCCTATATATGAAATGAGGTAATAAATTTGGAATTTAGAGTTCTAGAATATTTCCTTGCCGTCTGTGAAGAATTACATTTTACTAAAGCAGCAGAACGACTAGGAATCAGTCAACCTACGTTGAGTCAGCAGATCCGCGTGCTTGAGAATAGATTGGGAACTCCCTTGTTCAGGAGAATTGGCAAAAAGAACTATTTAACAGAAGCTGGTCATATTTTGCGGAATCATGCGATTAGAGTATTCTATGAGCTAGAACAAGCACAAATAAAAATAACGGAAATCAAGGGATTACAACGCGGGAAGCTAAGGATTGGATGCTCGGGTAACCATCTACTGACAACGACCATCGTTTCTTTTCATGAGAAGTACCCTAATATTTCGTTATCTGTGATTGAGTTAGCAACGGAAGAAACAAGGCATGGCTTGTTGAATAATGAATTGGATATGGGTGTTGTCTTTCTACCTTTGGAAGATGCGAACTTGATTAGTCATCCACTTTATACAGAAGAGCTTAGTTTAGCTGTTTCATCAGCACATCCCTTGGCTAGAGAAAATAGCGTTCCATTCAATTATTTGCAAAACTTATCACTAATATTGTTTCCTGAGAAGTTCTTGGTTAGACAAATGGTTGATATGTACGGAAAAGAAGAAGGAATTGTCTTGACGCCAATAGTGGAACTGTCGACGATGGAATCTATGATGCAGATGGTTCGGCTGAATATTGGTGCAACTATTTTACCTAAATCCTATCTACATGTAAATTATACTGAAGATAAGCAGATTCGTATTATTCCCATCGTTGAGCCCATACCACAAAAAACAGTTGGAATCGTTTATCGCAATGAATCGATGATAAGCTTATCTATGAAGGCATTTATTCATGAGTTAAAAGGTAACTTTCAATCCTAAAAAGGAGTAGTTTCCTTAGAGTAATAGACTTAATAGAGAGTTTTTCATATAATGAGATAACGAATACATATGTTCGCTTTATGACAGAGGAGAGATTGATTTTGCGAATTTTAGGAATTGACCCGGGTATTGCTATTGTCGGCTTTGGTTTCGTAGACAAGGTAGGAAGTAAGGTTATTCCAGTGCAATATGGATGCATTCAGACCGAAGCTCATACGCCAGAGGAAGATCGGTTGCTACATGTGTATGAAGGTATGGTACAGTTGATAGATAAATATAAACCAGATACTGTCGCTTTTGAGAAGCTATTCTTTAATCGGAATGTGACGACAGCTATGACTGTCAGTCAAGCGCGTGGTGTGATGATTCTAGCTGCGGTGCAAAAGGGACTACCCGTTGCAGAATATACACCATTACAAGTGAAACAAGCTATTGTAGGTTATGGTAAGGCTGAGAAAAGGCAGGTTCAGGAGATGGTAAAAATTTATCTTAACCTCAAGGAAATTCCTAAGCCTGATGATGTTGCGGATGCTCTAGCTGTTGCTATATGTCACGCTCACTCATCAACATTAAATACGATGATCAAAGAGGTGCTGAAGAAATGATTGATTACCTAACAGGTTCGGTTGTCCATTTGGAGAATGACTATGTTGTCGTTGATGTCCGTGGTATAGGATATCGCGTATTTTGTCCGAATCCCTATGCCTTTGCTAAGGTGGAAGGTGAAGTGACGATCTATACACACTATAACGTGCGCGAGGATGCGATATTAATATTTGGATTCCCGACACGAGATGAACAGAAGTTGTTTCGTAAGCTAATTGAAGTATCGGGCATTGGTCCAAGGGTAGCCCTAGGCATATTAAGTGGGGGAGATCCAGAACTTGTTGTGTCTGCGATTCATCAAGAGAATATCCCTTTCTTAATTAAACTTCCGGGTATCGGAAAGAAAACTGCGCAACGGATGATTCTCGATTTGAAGGACAAGCTGGATGGTTTCGCTACGACTGTTATTTCAGGTGGATTATTCACTGTCCCTGAACCTCAAGAAGGAGATGGATCCTCTTGGTCTGAGGCTAGGGAAGGATTGAAGGCCCTTGGGTATACGGAGACAGAACTTGACAGTGTATGGTTAAAAATTAAAGATGAGATCACATATGAGGACACGATAGACGTCTTAATGAAGAAGGCGCTCAAACTGCTCTATGCGGGCTGAGGAAGAGGAGCGATAGTTAATGGATGACCGTATTATATCAGCGAACTTGATGATGGAAGATCAGGCAGTGGAGTTAAGTCTTCGCCCTCGCTATTTGGCAGAATATATCGGACAGAATCAAGTGAAGGAAAACTTAAAAATTTATATTGAAGCAGCCAAAATGCGTAATGAGGCGCTAGATCATGTACTTCTATATGGCCCTCCAGGGCTCGGGAAAACGACACTGGCTAATATTATAGCTAATGAATTAGGAGTTAATCTGCGGACAACATCAGGTCCTGCTATAGAACGCCCAGGTGATTTGGCTGCGTTACTAACCAATCTGCAAGAAGGCGATGTACTGTTTATTGACGAAATTCACCGTCTGCATCGGACAGTAGAGGAAGTCATGTATCCTGCAATGGAAGATTTTGCTCTAGATATTATGATTGGTAAAGGGCCAAGTGCTCGTTCTGTAAGGTTGGATTTACCTCCGTTTACATTAATAGGTGCTACTACCCGTGCAGGTTTGTTATCGGCGCCGCTTCGAGATCGTTTCGGTGTAGTTAGTCGGTTAGAATTTTATAGTGTGGATGAATTAAGTTTTATCGTATCGAGGGGAGCGGACATTTTTGGGATTGAGATTGTAGGAGATGCAGCCGATGAGATTGCGCTTAGAGCGAGGGGGACCCCTCGTATCGCTAACCGTCTGTTAAAACGAGTACGCGACTATGCTCAAGTACGTGGAGACGGAATAATTACGAGAGAAATTGCGGATCAAGCCCTCCAAATGTTGCAAGTAGACCCAAGAGGATTAGATGTGATCGATTATAAAATACTTCATACGATGATTACGAGTTTTCGTGGAGGACCAGTGGGACTAGATACGATTGCCGCAACGATTGGAGAAGAGAGTCAGACGATTGAGGATGTATACGAACCTTACCTCATGCAGATTGGTTTTTTACAACGGACTCCACGGGGGAGAATGGTTTCGTCTGCAGCGTATCAACACTTAGGATTACCACAACCACCTCAGCAGAAATAAATATTCGATCCTAGAGAGGAGATATTCAATGATTCTTAATTTGAAAAAAGGGTTTCTGAAGAAGATTACTACATGTATGCTAGTTGCTGTTATTGGCTTATCTTGTCTGAATACTTCACAAAAGGTTATGGCGGCAGGACTCGTTCAAGATACGATAAGGGTCGCAATGTTTGTTGACTTGGGAAGTGCCTACAGATCCATCACTCCAGCAGTAACACTTGAGTCTGGATCTTCTTGGAGTGCAGGGATGAATGGCTCAGCTGGATACCGTGAGATGGCTTCTTTCATGGGGAGTACACAAGTACGATTCAGTGTGGATTCATTTCGGGTAAAAGTATTGGAGACGTCAGATTGGAATAAGATTGCAGCAGCATTCCAGAATTTGTCCACAACAGCGAATGATAAGCCCATTCTATTCAGTTCTTCATTGGGAGGACAGACGGTGTATCAACTGTATACCGGAATGTATGCTACTGAACAAGCTGGTAGAGAAGCTGTGATCCGTGTTAGCCAGACGGCAGCAGCTCAATTGAACGGTCAAACACCTTCGCTAAAGGGGAGCAAACACGGGTCTGCAGGTGTTCATGCTACGTTAGATCAAGCGATGACACAACAAAGCATGATTCAAGCTTCAGGTTTTGATGCTATGACTGTTATCCAATATATGCCGACAGGTGAAATTCAATATGCGGTATGGGTAGGAGAAGCGACAAATGATAGTGAACTGAGTATTATTCAACAAGAGATGAGTCAGATTATGCCTGCGATTACTTTAGCGGCTATAGATTCTACTCTTCCAGCACTTATACTACGTCAGGATGTTGGACTTCATTTATCTCCTAATCAAACGGTAGCACATTATCAAATAAGCGGTGAATCTGCGAAAGTATGGATTCCGGATCCGTTCAATGGAATGAAAGTAACAGAGAGAGCAGCGCGGAGTTATCGTGGAAATTGGGAAATTAGTTCATATAATGGTCAGTTAGCGTTGGTGAATGAACTGCCTCTAGAACAATACCTATATTCTGTTGTTGGGGGAGAAGTACCTTCCTCATGGTCGTCAGAGGCACTGAAGACTCAAGCGGTAGCTGCAAGAAGCTATGCTATATTTCAAAGAAATAAATATCAAGTGGCAGATGTGGTCGATACGACGCTAAGTCAAGTTTATAATGGCTTAGGCTCAGAAGCTGCAAGTATTACACAAGCTGTTGACGATACGAAGGGTGAAGTTCTCGTAAAGGATGGTAAGGTAGTTGAAGCTATCTTCTCATCTAATAGTGGTGGGGTAACAGCTGATTCTAGTGAAGTATGGAATAGTGGTAACAATACCTTTATCAATGTAACAAGTGAAGGTGATATATCTGCTCAAAATAACTTGAAGATGTGGTATTATGTTTTATTGAATAATGGACTGACAGGTTATATACGTGAAGATAATGTGAAGGAATTGAGTAATACAACCGTAGCAGGGCTTGCTCAATTAACGGTAACATCATTAGATACGAATGTCCGTCCAACACCACAAATTCAATCGACTGTAACACCTGTAGCTAAGCTTAATCCGGGAGAGACTGCCGTTATTCTTGAAAAGGTCTCAGAATCCAACTCCTATTCTTGGGTTAGAGGTCCTTATACTTCTGCTGAGCTACTCAAGGCTATGCAAGGAAAGGCATCACTGCAGTTACCATCGACGATTAGTTCGCTTGAAGTAACGAAACGTGGGCCTTCGAGTCGTGTTACTGAACTGAAGGTAAATGGTCAAATACTGGATGTGAAGTATCCAGACTTGTTTAGATCAGCATTGAATGGCTTACCGAGTACTTTATTTGATATTGTATCCACCGGAAGTTATACTGTATTAGGTTCCGACGGTGCAACGGTACAAGCATCTACGTCATCAACGACTTCTGTCATTTCAGCAGCGGGGGTTAGTAACCTTAATGGGACTACGACAGTCATCATGAATGGTGACTCAAAGGCGACAGCAGTGGATGCGAGTGAGAAGTTTAAATTTATCGGTCAAGGAAACGGTCATGGACTAGGACTTTCTCAATGGGGAGCCAAAGGGATGGCTGATGCAGGGTATGATTATCAGGATATTTTGAAACACTATTATCAAAATGTCACTATTGTTAAGGAATGACGACAACATGGATGTAGAATTATATAATTTTGATCTGCCAGAGGAATTGATTGCCCAGACACCACTTTTGGAACGAAGCTCATCGCGTTTGCTTACGTTGAGCAGAGAAGATGGTTCGATGGAACATCATACCTTTAAAGATATAACGGATTATCTTCAACCGGGTGATACACTTGTATTAAATGATACTCGAGTTATTCCTGCGAGATTGTTCGGAGTGAAAGAGGATACTGGTGCGAAAGCAGAGGTTCTGTTACTTAAAAATTTGGGTCAGGACCGGTGGGAAGCATTAGTAAAGCCAGGTAAGAAGCTGAGACAAGGCAATGTCATTATATTCAGTGATGAACTTCAAGCAGTAATTGAATCTGAAGGTGATATGGGTGCCCGGGTACTCGTATTCACTTATCAGGGTGTATTTCAGGAAATTCTCGATCGTCTGGGACAAATGCCTCTTCCACCTTATATTAAGGATAAGTTAGATGATCGTGAACGTTACCAAACGGTGTATGCCCGTCATGAGGGTTCGGCAGCGGCACCTACAGCAGGACTTCATTTCACAGAGGAATTACTTCATGATATTCGTGCAAAGGGAGTATCAGTGGCATTCATAACGTTGCATGTAGGGTTAGGAACATTTAGACCCATGTCAGTTGAGCGAGTGGAAGATCATGTCATGCATGAGGAGTATTACTCCTTGTCTCAGGAAACCGCAGACTTGTTGAATAGAACGCATCTGAACGGTGGGAGAATTATTGCCGTTGGAACAACGTCTGCTCGGACACTAGAAACGGTCGGTCAGCAATGTGAAGGCGGTCCATTGAAAGAGTGTAGTGGTTGGACTAGCATTTTTATGTTTCCAGGATACCAATTCACCGTCGTAGATGCCTTGATTACCAACTTTCATTTACCAAAGTCTACGTTGGTCATGCTTGTAAGTGCTTTGGCAGGACGAGAACATATTCTCGAAGCATATCAAGAAGCTGTGAAGGAGCAATATCGATTCTTCAGTTTCGGTGATGCGATGTTTATTTATTAAACTATATAAGTGCGTGTTCAAAAAGTCAGCTTTTCAGCACCGAGAAGATTGGATGAAGATAGGGAGTGAGGAGCGGAGCGTAGGCAGTACCTACGTGAGCACCGGAAGGACCGGCTGAATTCAATATTCGATGTCGAGTAAGATTCATGATATACTTCGTGATCAAAAGATGAAACTTTGAACAACCTCTATAAGGAAGGGATACAAAAACATTATGGTAGCAGCAGTAACTTATGAACATATCAAAACATGTAAACAATCAGGAGCCCGTCTAGGACGAGTTCATACGCCCCATGGCATTATTGAGACACCTACATTTATGCCTGTAGGGACACTGGCTACAGTTAAAACAATGAGCCCAGAAGAACTTAAGCAAATGGATGCACAGATTATTCTTAGTAATACGTATCATTTATACCTTCGCCCAGGCCACGATATTATCCGCGAAGCAGGTGGGCTTCATAAATTTATGAATTGGGATCGTCCAATTCTGACCGACAGCGGTGGATTTCAAGTCTTTAGTCTAAGTGAAATGCGTAAAATTACAGAAGAGGGTGTTCATTTCCGCTCTCATCTAAATGGAGATAAATTATTTCTCTCTCCAGAGGTTGTAATGGAAGTTCAGAATGCACTTGGCTCGGACATTATGATGGCTTTCGATGAATGTCCACCATACCCAGCTGAACATGAGTATGCTAGAAAATCTCTTGAACGGACAACTCGTTGGGCTGAGCGTTGCCTAGAAAGTCATGCACGGAGTAAAGATCAAGCTTTATTCGGTATCGTTCAAGGTGGGATGTATGAGGATTTACGTAAGCAAAGTGCACGGGATTTGACTTCCATGGATTTCCCGGGTTATGCTATTGGTGGACTCAGTGTGGGAGAGCCAAAACAGCTAATGTATGATGTGCTGGATTATACAGTTCCACTCCTTCCTAACAATAAACCTCGTTATTTAATGGGCGTGGGATCTCCTGATGCTCTGATCGAAGGATCTATTCGTGGAATAGATATGTTTGACTGCGTTCTACCAACACGGATCGCTCGTAATGGGACAACGATGACAAGCGAAGGAAGAGTTGTAATTCGTAACGCGAAGTATGCTCGTGACTACGGTCCTTTAGATCCAGCATGCGATTGTTATACATGTAGGAATTACTCGAGAGCTTATTTGCGGCATTTGATCAAAGCTGATGAGACCTTTGGACTGAGACTGACTACATACCATAATCTGTACTTCTTGCAAGAATTAATGCGCAAGGTTCGTCAGAGTATTATGGAAGACAGACTGCTTGATTTTCGCGATGAGTTTTTTGATCAGTATGGTCTTCATGAGAATCTTAAAGGATTCTAGCATGATGACATTAATTAAAGGGGGAAAAGAAATGTTTGAACTTGCAGCAGAAGCTTCCGGAACTGGGGGGGCAGGCTCCATATTTCAACTGATATGGCCATTTGTTTTAATGTTTGCTATTTTTTACTTTTTGTTAATTCGTCCACAACAGAAGAAACAAAAGGCCCGTACTAGCATGCTAAGCACTCTCCAAAAGGGTGATAAAGTAGTAACGATTGGTGGTCTTCATGGAAAAATCGTAGAGATTACAGATGATATTATTGTTCTTCTCGTAAACGATGCGACTAGGTTGACTTTTGATCGTAGTTCAATAAGTCAAGGTACCCGTACAGATGTGAAATAGTAAAAGATTGCACATTAATCTTATATTCTAAATGAAATAGAGGTTGTCCATTAGTTATTCTGACTAATGGACAACCTCTATTTATATATGTGATCCGTGTTCAAAAGGTCGAATTTCAGTAATTAAAGATGACTTTTTGAACTCCTTTTACATGGAAGTGTTGTGTAACTTAGAACGCACTCTGATTGAACCGTGTTCCTTAGCAACCGCTAACTTAGCCCAATAGATACCCAAAGTAGAAGCAGTAATACCTAGTATTGATCCTGCAAGCATATCGATGAGCCAGTGAATACCAAGATAGAATATACTGAACACGATAATGGTTGAACTAATAGCGGTTATGATTCTCCAACGTATATTTCCTGAACGAGCTGCTAGCAGCATGATCGTTACGGAGATGGACGTATGAAGGCTTGGGAAGCAGTTATTTATACCGGACAGCGATCTGTAGTCCTGCTCGAATGATGGGAAGACATCCAACATGTGAAAGACTACTCCTGAAGGTGCGTAGGACCAAGTCTCATTTACAGGAACAAGAATGTAGAAGGGGATAGCTACTGCATAGTTAATCATAATAGCAAAGAAGGTTGCATATACGAACACCTTGTTACGATCCAACATGTAGACTCCAATGGAAGCGATCAATAAAGATTGAAATATAATGACATAGAAAAACACTAATACTTGAGTGAGCATTGGATTGTAAAAGAATTGCTGCAAAGTTTGCACGAAATGGCCTTCTATGCCAAAAATAAATGGTGTGAAATCAGCTTGATAGTTCAAACTCTCTTCGAATTGCAACTCGTATTTGTTAATTAATAAAATACACGCAACGCCTAGGAATAATACTAGAAATGTACGTGAAGATAGAAGTGATTGGGTGAACTCTTTGACGATTAAGAAAGGGTTTCGAAGAGACCCTATCCAAATAAGTAATACAACGGTTACTGCTGAAGTTAGAGCAATAGTTCCCATGGAATCATAAATCACAAAAACAATCCTTTCTTTTTAGCATGACTGGAATTAGTGTACCACATATAAAAGAAAGAGGATATATTTGGGAACTACATATTACTTTTTAAATTAATTCCAAACGCTCCTCCAATAGCAGCGATTATAAAGCTAGCTCCGACCCAAGAGATATCCTTTAGTGTAAAAGAACCATCTAATGCAAGAAACCCAATCAGAAGTATAACTAGTCCATAAAACACTCCTGTCAGTCCTCCGTGAACCCATCCTTTGTGCTTTGAACGCTTACCTGTGACTATACCACCAGCAAGGGCAGAGAATGCATGAATAATGTATGTGTACATTGTAAGGTCATGTTCCTGAAGTCCACTTAACCACAAGAAAAGTGAGAGAATGAATGCGCCTAGCATCATCCATGCGAATGAATAGCATAGTCCGGCTAGAATCGGATTACTAATTCTAAATGAGAATAATTGACGGATAGATTGCATGTTGTTACCCCCTTTATAGTCCATATATTACTGTCATTCTATGATAAGGCTTGCCCCAGTATTACAACAATTAGGATAGAGAATTCACTTGCCGAAGGAAATCCCATTAATTGAATGCGTTATTGAATGCATGGGTTGTACACTAAAAGGCGACAATAACTATACAATATGTCAATTGTAACAAGATTAAGGAGCGGATTTAAGTGAATATGGACTTTACGGCATATATATTTAGAACTCTGCTGATGTATTTTTTTATATATGCTACGATTCGTATTATGGGGAAAAGGGAAATTGGGAAACTATCCATATTTGATTTAGTTATTTCTATTATGATTGCGGAAATTGCCGTATTTGTGCTTGAAGATATCAAGAGACCTTTGTGGGAAGGTATCATCCCGATGGTTACGCTTGTAGTGTTACAAATCGTCATCGCGCAGATTAGCTTAAAAAGTCGAAAACTACGTTTGCTATTTGATGGTAAACCGGTTGTTCTTATATCCAAAGGTAAGTTACACCGAGATGCGATGAAGAAGCAGAGATATAATCTAGATGATCTCATGTTTCAGATCCGTCAAAAAGATATCGATAATATAGCTGATGTGGAATTTGCGATTTTGGAGACTACGGGCCAGCTCACGGTATTCCCAAAAGATTCGAATACGCAGTCTAGTTCTTCCAGCGATTTAACGGTGGCAAAGAAATGGAAAAGCAGAAGGAAGGTGCTTATGCCTGTTGGAAGGATAACCCATCAGGGATTACCTATTCCGTTGATTATGGATGGTCGAGTCATGGATGAAAATTTATTATTGATGAATAAGACACGATTCTGGTTAAAGAACATGATTCAGTCGAATGGTGCTAACGAGTTCAAGGATGTTTTTCTGTGTAGTATTGATCATAAGAATCAAATCTATATTGACTTAAAAGACACTAACTAGATGGAAACCATTGTCCGATGATGGGTAATTTCTCTAAATCACGGATAGATACAAGTTTAATTCTAAATATGATGATCATATAAATAACGATCCCGATAATACATGAGATGATGAACTGCAGCCAGATATGTTGTTGGAAGGGTAGTTGGGTATAAGCTAAATGTGTTCCTGCGGCCATTAGAATCATGGCTACACACACTTTTATAATATTGAGAACATTGAATCTAAATGAGAGTAATCTAGTTACACTGAATCCATGCATTAAAGTGACGATGATACTGTTAACAATAATTGCGATCACGGCACCATATATACCATATTGAGGTTGAGATGATAAGTACCAAATAAGAAATAGCTTAATTGCCGCCCCAATAAATGTGTTTCGGAGAGCCTTGCCAGGACGATCTAATACTTGAAGTGCTACTTGTAAGGGCCCTTGTATGTATACAAATAAGGCAAAAGGTGCCATAAGTTGTAACATACCCGAAATATTCTGATTGTTGTATAGTAATAAGCATAGTGGGACGGATAGGACGAACATAATGACTGAAAAAGGTGCACCCGTTACAAGGGCTAGGTTTATCGTCTGATTGAGTCTTTTGTGAATAGTAGCTTGCTCGTTACGTGCTGCAGCTTCCGATAAAGAGGGTACAAGAGAAACAGCTAATGATGTTGTTAATGCTCCTGGTAACAGTAATAGGGGAATAACCATACCCTGTAGCGCACCATACTGGGCCGTAGCAACAGAAGTGGCTAAACCCGCTATGGCAAGGCTCTGTGCTGTAATGATAGATTCAAACAAATAGGAGAAGGATCCTACAAGTTTGCCTGCAGTAACAGGAATTGTAATCTTAAGTAAGCGACGTAGTACACCGACTTTAAGATGGACAGGTAACTCTTCAGTAACGTTGTTAGAATGAGTAACATCTTTATCTTCGGCATGATAATGGAAGAGCAGTATAAGCAGACCAATAAATTCACCAGCCATGACTCCGAGCATTGCGCCAGCAGCACCAAATTCAATTCCTTTTGGTAGTAGCAAGAAAGAGAAGCTTAGAACACATACCATTCGAACCAGCGTCTCTACTATGGAGGAAACAGCTGATGGGATCATGTTTTGTTTGCCTTGGAAGTATCCACGGAATACGGAAGAGACAGCAACGATAACGAGCATGGGACTCATACTTACAAATGTATGATAAACTCTGGGATCAGTCAGAATATTCTGCGTTACCCAAGGTGCGAACCATATGGACAGCAGCATAAAGATAATGCCTAGCGTGAAGGTTAAGCCAAGACTAATACGTAGTATACGTTTTGAAGCCAGCGGATTATTTGCTATTTCGGCCTCAGAGACAAGTTTGGATACAGCAAGTGGGATACCACCAGTAATCAGAGTCATAATGACAAGGAAAAAAGGATATCCTAATTGGTAAATACCTACACCTTCCGCTCCAATAATACGGGGTAAAGCAATTCGTGGGATAAAGCCCAAGATGCGATTGATGATCCCTGCTGTCAATAGAATCATGGTTCCTTGTATAAAAGTTTGTTTATGACGTGTATTCAATATTCACTCCCTCTTTCCAAGTCAAGGCTAGCCGGATGTCCAGCATGACGATTACTATATGGATATGCTCAACCTGTCCATTCTCATGCTAGATAATATATCGTGAAACTTATACTTTCTTATATTTCGAAAAAAAGGAATTAGAGATTTAAAGTCGAATTACTCGATGAAGTGGTACAGACACCATAGAGAGGATGGGTTACGCGTGGAAATTGAAGGGATAAGCACTGTCCAGCTCGATGAGAATATTAAAATGATGTGCCAGAGTAAAGCTGAGGAATTTAGACTTATCGGATATGAGCATGTGACGGAGAAAGATATTTGGGATTGTGTCAGTTCGAAATATGAGAAAGATGGAACACCTTCACTCCATAAGTTAGTTAATGATATTCTATCTTTAAAGGTAACTGGGTTTATGAATTTTATGACAATGGCGGCGTACAAAGGATCTACTTTTGAATAAGGGGGGATTCTTTTTGTCGTTAAATGCCAAAAAGACACGAATTGTACAAAATCATAAATTGACTGCATTTTAAGGCATAGCTATAATAGGAATATTGAGGACGAAAGGGGAAATAAGAACGGAATGAAGAGAATTGTCAGTTTTTTTGTTACAATAATTGTGTTATCTGGCGTAATGGCAGTATCAACTCCAGGGTTACTTGATAAGATCCGTTTGGGTCTTGACCTTAAGGGTGGGTTTGAAATTCTGTATGAGGCTCAACCTCTAGAAGAAGGGCAAAAGGTCACCAAAGAATCGTTGACCCATACAGCTCAAAGTTTAGAGAAACGTGCGAATTCTCAAGGGACAAGCGAACCTGAGGTAACTACAGAAGGAACTAACCGAATTCGTCTGAAAATAGCCGGAGTTACCGACGAGGCTGAGGTTAGAAAGAAAATGAAAGAGCCTGCGAATCTAACGTTTCGTAGTTCGCCTGATGGAGGAATAGAAGAGGCTGATTTCACTAAAATTGAACTCTTAGGAAATGACTTTAAAGAGAATGGTGCAGAAGTCGAATATAACAATCTAAATAAACCTTTAATAAGTATCCAAGTAAAAGATAAGGCGAAGTTTGCTGAAATTACAAAACGTCTTATTAACAAAGAATTAGCTATTTTCTTGGATGAAACGATGCTTTCTGCTCCGACTGTTCAAGCTGAATTAACGGATGGTAAAGCTCAAATCACTGGTAACTACACTAATGAGGAAGCTAAGAGCTTACGCGATACGATTAATCTAGGCGCGTTACCATTGAAGCTTACAGAGAAATACTCCCAAAGTGTAGGGGCAACGCTCGGTAAGCAGTCACTTGATGAGACTGTTGTAGCAGGGCTAATTGCATCTGCTGCTATTCTATTATTCATGATCGGAATGTATCGTACACCTGGATTAATAGCTAGCTTTGGATTGATTCTGCATACTTGGTTGCTTATACTAGTGTTCGTAATGGCTGATTTCACCTTAACACTGCCGGGTATAGCAGCAGTTATATTAGGGATCGGGATGGCTGTAGATGCTAATATTATTACCAACGAGCGGATCAGGGAAGAAATGCGTAACGGTAGAAGTGTGATGTCCTCTGTTAAAGCAGGGAATAAGTCTTCTTTCCGTACGATACTAGATTCTAATCTGACGACGATCATTGTTGCTGGTGTTATGTATGCTTACGGAACAGGTGCTGTAAAAGGTTTCGCATTAGTATTAATGGTAGAGATTGTATTAAGTATTGCCACGAACGTATATTTCACTCACTGGCTAATTACCTTGTTGGTTAAGTCAGGCTTACTTAAAAAACCGAAGCAATTTGGTGTAAAGGAGAGTGAAATTCGTGAACTTTAAGAAACAATTTGATTTTGTTCATGTTAGTAAGTATTTCTATACCCTTTCCATTATTCTTACGATCCTAGGTCTTATTAGCCTCGCGGTTTTTGGATTGAATTACGGTGTTGATTTCAAAGCGGGTTCGAATGTGGATGTATCACTTTCAAAGACGTTAACAAAAAATGAAATTGAACCTGTTCTGAAAAATATCGGAATTGATGAGGGAACGGATATTACAGAGGGAGAGCAACGGATTAACATCCGATTTAACGAAGTACTGACAGAGGAAAACCATAATAAACTTATATTAGAGTTTCAAAAGTTAGATAGCAGTGCTTCATTTGAGATCAATACAGTTGATACAGAAATGGCTAAAGAGCTTGGACGAAATGCTATCTACGCTGTGCTTCTATCTTGTATTGGTATTATTATTTATGTGAGTGTCCGCTTTGAATGGCGATTTGGAGTTGCAGCGATCGTAGCGCTCATCCATGATGCATTCCTGGTCATCACCGTATTTTCCCTATTCCAGTTGGAAGTGGATTTGATATTCATTACAGCGGTATTAACTATTGTTGGTTATTCAATCAATGATACCATTGTTATATTCGACAGAATACGTGAGAACTTGCGTTTTGCTAAGCTGAAAACCAATGAAGATCTTGTTGTCTTGGTGAATAAGAGTGTCAACCAAATGATTAAGCGTTCACTATATACCGCACTCACGGTATTTATTGCCGCGTTATTTCTATTCCTATTTGGTGGTGAATCGATAAGAATGTTCTCTTTGGCGATGGTCATTGGACTAATATTCGGTGCCTATTCCTCGATCTTTATTGCAAGCCCACTCTGGCTTCTACTTAAGAGTAAACAAAAGAATAAACCAGTCGGCAAAGCATCATAAGCATATAATAATTAGGAATAACATTTTGAAAGCCGCGGTCAATGATGACGCGGCTTTCAAATGTTATGGGCATTGAAGTTGCTAGAGGGGGGCTTATGTGGCTATACAACATTCAATACCAAATAAAACCGCAACTTGGACAAGAATTATCGGTGAATTGACACTAGCTATATTTAAAGGATTTGTTGGTTATTTCTCAGACAGTAAGGCTTTACTTGGTGATGCATTGTATTCAGCAACGGATGCCTTTTCTTGTCTTGCTGATAAAGTTCCTTGGAAGAAGGCTAAAGTTAATGGAAGTCGTAGATCCGAGAAAACTCAGCTAGTTATAACGATTCTCTTCTCTGTATTGGTTATAATGGGAGGAGTACAAATTGCCACTGACGCTATTCATAATCTCTCAAAGGGTAATTTAAAGGCGCCTGGACAGTTTTCAGTTGTTGCTATTTTTGTTTCTTTTGCTGTAAGAGAAGGCATATTTCAATTTCAATATCGCGTATCTAAGAAAAGAAATAATGGTGAACATACGGTGTATACTTCGAACCACCGACTAGCATTATATACCTCGTTCATAGTACTCCTCGGGGTATCTCTGTCTGTCTTGGGAGATGTGTATGGTTGGCCTGGATTGTTATACATGGATTCCATTTCTGCCATCATTGTGTCGGGTCTAATTCTTAGGGGTGGATATCTACTTATGGTGGATTCGATTTATGGTAGGCATCCTCATGAGGAACTGGTGGAAGAAAATAGATCCGAATTTATGGATACGATTCAGCGCGTTCATGGCATTATCACAGTGGATGAATTGAAATCGCAAGAGGTAGGACATTATATTGTTGTTCATGTAAAAGTGAGTGTTAATCCAAGTATTACCGTGCTTGAAGGTCATGCTATATCTGGACATGTAAAAAAGTTACTAATGAATCGATTTCTTCATGTTAGTGATGTCAGTATTCAAGTCATTCCTTATGATCCAGGTTATCCTTATAAATCGAATCATGGATCATTGGATCAGGATATACCAACATTACTCCAATAAACTTTAAGGGGTTGTTCAAAAAGTCATCTTTTGATCACGAAGTATAGCAGGGGGGCGTATTCGACATCGAATATTGAATTCAGCCGGTCCTTCCGGTGCTCACGTAGGTACTGCCTACGCTCCGCTCCTCACTCCCTATCTTCATCCAATCTTCTCGGTGCTGAAAAACTGACTTTTTGAACACGCATTTTATGAATTTGAATATGAACAAGGTAAGAGAAAGAAAGGTGAATTGACGTGCTCCATTCGAAATATAAGTGGCAGTCACAACTATTCAATGCTAATACGGCAGAGGAGTTTGCCAAGGCATTGTCTATATCTCCGTTGATAGCCTCTCTTTTAATAACTAGAGGGGTATGTACTGTCGAAGATGCTAACATGTTTATACAAGGAAGCATGGATGATTTACATGATCCTTTTTTATTACGAGGAATGACGGAAGCGGTACCGAGAATTGTTCATGCTGTTGAAAGTGAAGAACATATTTTAGTGTATGGTGATTACGATGCAGATGGCGTATCAAGCACATCTTTGATGATTTATCTTATGCGTCATATGAATGCATCGTTTGATATTTATATTCCCCATCGTTCTAACGAAGGATATGGACTTCATAATCATGCTATCGACTGGGCTCATCAACAAGGTGTCTCTCTAATCATCACTGTAGATACAGGAATAAGTGCTGTGGATCAGATATCCTATGCGAATTCTCTTGGGATCGATGTTATTGTTACGGATCACCATGAACCACCGGATATATTGCCAGATGCCTATGCCCTAATTAATCCGAAGCTGTCCAACTGCCTATATCCTTATAAAGGATTAGCGGGCGTTGGAGTTGCCTACAAGCTATGTCAGGCTTTATTAGGCAACCCACCTATTGAGTGGACTGAACTCGTTGCGATAGGTACTGTAGCCGATTTAATGCCGCTGACAGGTGAGAATCGCATTCTTGTTCGAACAGGGATCACCTCAATGCGAAGATCTTCTTTTCCAGGACTTCAAGCCTTGCTTGAAGTAAGTGGAATAGACAAAGAGACATTGACCTCGACGAATATTGCGTTTGGAATGGCTCCGAGAATTAATGCGAGTGGTAGACTTGATCATGCTGGAAGAGCGGTTTCTTTATTGACAACGGAGGATTCCACTGTAGCTATAGGCTTAGCTCATGAATTAGACGGCTTAAATAAACAAAGACAAACCGTTGTTGAAGATATCCTTCAAGAAGCTTTAGCTCAACTTGAAGGGAAAATAGAGTCTCGCGGACTACCATCTGTGATTGTATTAGCAGGTAATGGTTGGAATGTTGGTGTGGTTGGCATTGTAGCCTCCAAAATATTAGAACGTTACTATCGCCCCGTCATCATTCTCGGAATTGATGCAGATAGTGGAACTTGTAAAGGTTCAGCCCGATCTATTCCAGCTATCGACATTCATGCGGCTCTAACCTCTTGTAAACATTTAATGGATCATTATGGGGGGCATCCTGCAGCTGCTGGAATGAGCTTGCATGTAGATCAGTTAGAACAATTTGAATATGCTCTTAATGAATATGCCAAGGTGATCTTAATGCCAGAAGATCTAATTCCTGTTACTGTTGCCGATGGAGAATGGAAACTGGCGGATTTACCGATTTCAGTGATCGAAGAACTGGAGTTGTTACAACCTTTTGGAATGGCTAATCCGGTACCACGCTTCATTATAAGAGACGTGACACTGCAGGAAACTCGTAAAATGGGTCGTGATCAGAAGCATCTTAGACTAACTATGCAGCAAGGAAATAGCAGGTTGGAAGCTGTTTCCTTCGGGCAAGGTGATCTGGCTGACCTATTGACAATAGGTGCTTCAATCGATGTCATCGGAGAGTTGTCTATTAATGAGTGGAATGGTTCCCGTAAACTTCAACTTATGCTTCACGATATCATGATATCTGAGCCACAAGTTTTTGATTTACGTGGATTGAAAGGATCACAAGGGGTAATAAATACTTATTTGCAACTCTTGAATTCGCGTCTAAGGGGTCAAACTACTCAAATAGCAGCTATATTTGCAGAAGAGACGACCAAGGATGTAACAAATGATTTGAATGAACTATCCCTTTGGGTATATGATGAGGTCGATGGAATTGTCGCGACTAATTTAGTTGCATCTCAAGAGGGGAAGGATGATATAACAACTTTATTTGTTTTGGATGCACCCCGATCTCCGCGGCAGCTTCATATGATATTGGCCGATTTCAAGTCATTGCATAATGTCTTT
This sequence comes from Paenibacillus sp. Y916, assembly GCF_056786435.1. Taxonomy (NCBI): domain Bacteria; kingdom Bacillati; phylum Bacillota; class Bacilli; order Caryophanales; family Paenibacillaceae; genus Paenibacillus; species Paenibacillus sp. Y916. The sequence goes on from NZ_JBXCJA010000001.1 coordinate 21,582, forward strand.
TTTGGATATGATGTTAAGAGCGATGTCAAAGAGAAGCTCCAAGTTCCAGATAGGGAATTATTTAAAAAGTTATATATCATGTTGTCTCGAATAGGGTCTGAACCCTTACCGGAGAAGGATGTATTAGGTCAAATTAGTCGTCAATCTTCGACGTCGGTAAGGATGCTCTCCTTGATGATGGACGTATTCGAAGAGTTATCATTTATCGAGCGGAACGATGGAATGATTAATCTTGTCTCTACCCCTTCGAAGAAGGGCCTTGATCAATCTGCACATTTTCGTGAATTAGTTATTCTTGCAGAGATGGAGCAGAATCTTTTCGATACGAATACCGCACAATTGACGCAATGGATGCTATCCCTCTTAAGAGAGGGTTCATAATATCAAGTAGTAACGCTCAAAAACTGTGATTATGCTTCCGAAGTGAGTTTTCTCGAAGTATATCAAGTAGTAACGCTCAAAAACTTTTAGGAGGATACCAATTTGAATTTGAATTTGAAGGATTATATTCGCGTCATTCCAGATTTTCCAGAACAAGGGATTAGCTTTAAAGATATTACGACACTACTTCAGAATGGACCGATGTACAAGAAGGCAATCGATGAACTGAAGGAGCTTGTTGCCCATCTTCAGATCGACGTTATTGCTGGTCCAGAGGCACGCGGGTTCGTCGTTGGAGCACCACTTGCTTACGCATTGGGTGTTGGTTTTATACCCATTCGTAAAAGTGGTAAACTACCGTACGAGACCATTGAGGCTGGCTATAATTTGGAGTACGGTAAAGATTCTCTAGCGATGCATACAGATGCTATTCAAAAGGGACAGAAGGTACTGATTGCTGATGACTTATTGGCTACTGGAGGAACCATCTCTGCTTCTGTGAACTTAGTTCGTCAACTGGGTGGAGATGTCGTGGGTGCTGCTTTCTTAATTGAGTTGGAGCATTTACATGGACGAGACAAGTTAACGGATGTTGAAGTACTCTCACTTCTATCCTATGAATCATAAGTAACAAGTTTCCCGGGAAATAGTGTGAAATGAATACGATAAAAAGCCCTCTTCCAGTATATAAGGAAGAGGGCTTTTATTCATGCTTAGGATGTTATGGATATTTGTTAAGCACTATCTTCTTTTTCATTCGATAAGCCAAGCACATCAATTAATTTGATGAACAGACTAAGAACAATACCTACAATCGTTGCAAGAGCCATACCTTTGAGCTCTATACCACTGAAGCTGAGTGTTGCACCGCTCAAACCAATAACGAGTACTAGAGTAGCTAATATCATATTGGATGCTTTAGAGAAGTCAACCTTTCGTTCTACAAATATTCGAAGTCCTGAAGCTGCAATGACACCGAATAAGAGTAGAGATACGCCACCCATAACTGCAGGCGGAATATTAGAAATAACAGAAGAGAAAGATCCAGAAAAGGATAGCACAATAGCGATAATAGCAGCTCCACCAATAACGAAGACGGAGTATACTTTCGTAAGAGCCATGACGCCTATATTCTCTCCATAAGTTGTATTAGGAGTTGAACCTACAAATCCAGAGAAAATCGTTGAAATCCCATTGCCCAATAATGAACGGTGTAGACCAGGGTCATTATTTAGATCTTTACCAACAATACTGCTAGTTACAAGTAAATGACCAATATGTTCAACAATGACAACAAGGGATACTGGAATAATCGTTAGAATGACGGTTAAGTTCCAGCTCGGTGTTGTAATGTGTGGAGCAGAGAAGAAGCTAGCTCCAGCAATCGCTGCTGTGTCAACTTCACCCATGAAGTATGCCAGTGTATAACCCGTTACAATTCCGACTAGAATATGTATAATCTTCGGAAATCCACGGAACATAAGCGCACCGATAACCGTCACCCCTAATGTTGTCATGGATATAATGATGGTAGCGGGATCTGGACTCCAGGTAGCAGCTGCTTCCTCAGGAGCGATAAGTCCAGCCATTCGTGCTGCAACGGGAACGAGTTCAAGTCCGATGGTTGCAACGATCGCTCCCATAACCGCTGGAGGGAATACAACATCAATCCAGCTTGTACCCGCAATCTTTACGATCAGTGCAACGAGACAGAAAATAACTCCTGTAACAATGAATGCACCTAGCGCTAGAGAATATCCGTTATCGGGATTTGCTAATATCACGGAAGAAACAGGTGCTATAAATGCGAAGCTTGAGCCAAGATAAGCAGGGATCTTGCCCTTGCAGATCAAAATATAGAATAGCGTGCCAATCCCATTCATAAGTAGAATCATCCCAGGATCGACACCGAATAGATTGGGGACTAATACGGTACTACCGAACATCGCGAACAAGTGTTGTAGGCTAAGTAGAAAGCCTGGGCCGAAAGGTAATTTCTCATTGACTTGAATTTCTCTTTGCAAAGAATCTCACTCCTATTTTATTTATTAATGTGACGGTGTACAAATGGATCTTACTAAGAGTAAATAGATTTGCTGAATATTACAATAACATTTTCGTAAAAAACACTGAATAGACTACTTTTATGTCGATAATGCCCTTTCATTGTCAGGGTTTACCAGTGATTGGATGAAGTGTTGACGTATTGCGTCGTAAGCGTCATAATTAATAAAAAATCACACGGAGGGAACCTGCCAAGTATATATAAGATGCGGGTTCCATTTTATATAGAAGGGAAACGGAATTGACTAGAATGGGCATAGATAGATTACTTGAAAAGGCTGAAGCCTATATAAAAGAAAATGATCTGATTCGCATTCGTGAAGCATACGATTTCGCGGACCAGGCTCACTACGGTCAGGTACGTAAATCGGGCGAGCCTTATATTCTGCATCCGTTAGCGGTTGCAGAAATTGTCGTGAGTATGCAGATGGATACACTATCCATTATTGCGGCACTACTACATGATGTCGTTGAGGATACAACGGTATCCTTGGCGGAGATTCGCAACCAATTTGGCGATACCTGTGCAATGCTTGTAGATGGTCTTACTAAGCTTGAACGAATTAAGTTCGGTTCTAAGGAAGAGCAGCAGAATGAGAATTATCGCAAAATGTTTATTGCCATGGCACAGGATATACGTGTCATCGTTATTAAATTAGCTGACCGTCTTCATAATATGAGAACGTTGAAGTTTCAATCGGAAGAGAGTCAACGTCGAATTGCCTATGAAACATTAGAGATCTTTTGTCCAATCGCTGATCGGCTTGGTATTTCTGCCATTAAAGGAGAGATGGAGGATCTTTCTCTAAGATACTTAAATCCACAGCAGTATTATCGTATTGCGAATCTAATTCACAAGAAGCGTGCCGAACGGGAAGAGTTTATTGAGAATGTTATTTTAAAGATTAAAGAGAAATTAGAAGAAATGGGTATTGATGGTGATCTTTCGGGTCGGCCTAAGCATATTTATAGTGTTTATAATAAAATGACTACAAGAAACAAACAATTTAATGAGATCTATGATTTGTTAGCTATTCGTATTATTGTGGACAATATTAAAGATTGCTATGCTACATTAGGCATCATTCACACCTTATGGAAGCCTATGCCTGGACGATTTAAAGATTATATCGCTATGCCTAAGGCTAATATGTATCAATCGTTGCATACAACCGTAGTCGGTCCTAATGGTGAGCCTACGGAAGTGCAAATTCGGACTTTAGAAATGCATCGGACTGCTGAATTTGGTATTGCGGCTCACTGGGCGTATAAGGAAGGTGTAGCTGCGGCAGGTAATTTCGATAACAAGATAACATTCTTCCGTGAAATTCTTGAACTTCAGCACGAGGCTAAAGATGCCTCCGAGTTCGTTGAATCACTTAAGATGGATTTCTTCTCGGATCTAGTGTTTGTATTTACGCCTAAAGGAGAAGTTGTAGAGCTACCTTCAGGATCAGTTCCGTTAGATTACGCGTATCGAATTCATACAGAAGTTGGAAATCGGACGATTGGTTCTAAGGTGAACGGTAGAATAGTGCCTCTAGATCATAAACTGAAGACCGGAGATATTGTTGAGATCATGACTTCTAAACATTCTTACGGTCCTAGTCAGGATTGGCTTAAGATTGCGCAATCTTCTCATGCTCGGAGTAAGATTAAGCAGTGGTTCAAAAAGGAGAGACGAGAAGAGAATGTTATAAAGGGACGCGAATCTGTTGAGCGTGAATTGAAGCGTCTTGCTTTGGAGCCTTCAGAATGGATGACTGAAGATAAATTAATGGAAGTGGCTAAGAAGTTCGCCTTCAATGACTTGGAGGATATGCTCTCAGCTATAGGATATAGTGGTATAACTGCATCTCAAATATGTTCGCGGTTGACGGAGAAGTTACGCAAGGAACAGGAAGAAGCAAATCTGATCGAATTGACGTTGGAAATCAAGGAGATTAAAGCCCCTACGGTAGAAAAAAGAAATCGCCCTACGAATGGAGTTCGTGTAAAAGGGATTGATAACTTATTGGTGCGGTTCGCACGATGCTGTAACCCTGTTCCAGGTGATGATATTAGCGGTTATGTGACACGCGGAAGAGGAGTATCTATTCATCGCATCGATTGCCCGAATATTCCCACAGACATGGATGGGGAGGAAGCAGCAAGGGTTATCGAAGTTGAGTGGGAAGAACAGGCCGAAGCTAATTATAGCGTCGACATCGAGATCACTGGTCATGATCGCAACGGTCTATTGAATGAGGTGCTACAAGCAGTATCTGAGACAAAGACTAATATTTCAGCTGTTACTGGTCGTTCTGATAAGAATAAAATGGCTCAGATGCACATGACTATTCTGATCCGTAACACGGATCATCTTCATTCGGTAGTTGAACGAATTAAACGGGTGAAGGATGTATATACAGTTAACCGAATTATCCAATAATCGCGAGATGGTTGATAAGGGAGCGAGTAAGAGCTTATGAAAGTAGTTATCCAGCGCTGCAAAGACGCGTCTGTTGCAGTTGATGGCCATATCGTAGGACAGATTAGTCACGGGCTGATGGTTCTCGTAGGTGTAACTCATGGAGACACAGAGAAGGATGCTAAATATTTGGCAGAAAAGGTATCCGGTTTACGTATATTTGAAGATGAGCAAGGGAAAATGAATTTTAGTGTTAAAGATACGGGTGGTGCGATATTATCAGTATCTCAGTTTACACTTTATGGGGATAGTCGTAATGGGAAGCGACCGAACTTTATGGCTGCAGCAAAGCCAGATGTAGCTGAAGAAATTTATGAATTGTTTAATCGAGAATTGAGTGCTAAGGGACTTCAAGTTGAAACAGGTAAATTTGGCGAAATGATGGATGTTTCTTTAACGAATTGGGGACCTGTAACTTTAATTATTGAAAGCAGGTCAGACGCATAGAATAGGACTTCCCAGGGGAAGATGAGAGTAGAAGTTGAGGATCACTCTTATTTACCAAAGGAGTACTATACAGCATGCGTCACTCACCGAAACAATCATCTTGCCAAGCACTATCGTTGCTCCCAATGGGTCATATTGCTGAAATCATTCACAATGATCGTGCTGCGAATACGACGTCATTTCCATTAGGTCTCGTAAGCCCTAAAGGGCAGTGGAGAAATCAGATTCCTAGACATTAGATAATTCTGAAATGGACAACTTTGAAGAGTTGTCTTTTTTACATTTTGGCGAATAGCGAAAAGTTATTGATTGTTTCTTGCTGATGTTATGAAAGTATGACTTTTGGGTAATAACAGACTAGACACTAGAATGTAATGTAAGATTGTGATCTGAAAAAAGGAGGACTTCCCATGACGAAACAAATTCAAGCCTATTTTCAAACGGAAGATCAAGCGGAAGGTGCAAGAACATCTCTTCTAGCCTATAAAACTGAGAACCTGGAAGTTAGCAAGCTTGAGAATACCATTGGCCGAAGTACTAATCTTCTAACACCTTTAGTGGCTATTAGTCCTTCAGATAATACGACTTCAGTGGGAGCTCTCGGCATGTCTGGAGCAGGCGGTGTAGCGGGAAATAATATTGTTCCTATTGTAATGGAGAATGATCCCCAATCAGATATGTCAACAGAGTCAGATGTCAACCCAAGAGAGGGATTGACGAATCTTACCGATGTGGATAATTATGAAGGCTTAAATTATGTTCTTGTTACGAAGGTTGAAGATGAACACTATGATGAAATTGTTCAAAAACTCCGTCGAAATAACGCACATATTAAAGCGCTTCCAAAAATGTAATATAACCGTAATGTAGTATTCATGTTCTCTTAACATAGCTTGACTATAATAGACCTATGACCCCCTTTTTTAATATAATTTTGGACCTACGATATCGATTGTAGGTCTTTTTTCTGTCGTAAAATGACGTCAGCTATTGACTTTAGCGCGCTAGTTCATTACAATCTACAAATAGTTGAAAATTGATTCAATGACAGGATTAAGTAATCTGAGCTTCACAAGATCAGAGAAGAGTCCCTTGGCTGTAAGGATTCTCTTGTTGACCAGATGAATGACTTCCTCGAGAACAGTTGGCGAAATAAGCGGAATACTCGATCTGGAGGATTCGTATATTTATAGTAGCTACACTGCGCTGAACGGGCGTTAATCGTATGAGCGGATAGCGATGGAATGATCTTTTGGATCATGACATGGCGATGTTATCCGATAATGTGGGTGGTACCACGGGTGATTATGTTAATGATAATCTCTCGTCCCTAGTTCTTTTTGAACAGGGCGGGAGATTTTTTTGTATTTTAAAATGGTTAATTATGTAATAGGGGGTAGTTGTAATGGCCTTTCAAAAACCAACAGGAACACAAGATTTATTACCAGGTGTTGTAGAGAAGTGGCAATATGTCGAACAGAAGGCGAGAGATCTATGTCGACGGTTTAATTACCGCGAGATTCGCACACCGCTTTTTGAACAGACTGATTTGTTTGTACGTGGTGTTGGAGATACAACAGACATTGTTGAGAAGGAAATGTATACGTTCAATGATAAGGGCGACCGTAGCATGACTTTGCGTCCAGAAGGGACAGCAGGCGTAGTGAGAGCCTATGTGGAGAATAAGTTATATGGTGAACCTGATGTATGCAAGTTATATTATATCGGGCCTATGTTCCGGTATGAACGTCCTCAAGCAGGACGGTATCGTCAGTTTCATCAATTTGGTGTAGAAGCTTTTGGGGCCACTGATCCGGCTATTGATGCAGAAGTTATCTCGCTTGGTTATCAATTTTGCAAAGAATTAGGGCTTCAAGGTGTGAAGGTGGAGATCAACTCTGTAGGAACAGCAGAGACGCGTACCGCTTACCGAGAGCTATTGCTTGCCTATCTCAACCCGATGAAGGACAGTTTATGCAAAGACTGCCAATCACGGATAGATCGTAATCCAATGCGTGTATTGGATTGTAAGGTTGATCAAGATAAATTTCAGGATGCACCCTCCATACTAGAAAGTCTAGATGAAGAATGCAGTACACATTTTGAGAAAGTAAAGCAACATTTGGATGTTATGGACGTAGACTATGTGATTAACCCTCGACTCGTTCGTGGCTTGGATTATTATACGCATACTGCCTTTGAATTCAAAGCAGAGGGCATTGGCGCTATCGATACGATTGGTGGCGGAGGGCGCTATAACGGACTTGTCAGTGGAATAGGCGGTCCAGATCAACCAGGGATTGGTATTGGGATAGGTCTAGAACGCATCATACTGATTCTTGAGAAGCAACAGGTTGAACTTCAGGTTCAGAAATCGTTGGATGTATACTTCGTTGCTTTAGGTGAAGAAGCTGATAAAGAGATTACGAAACAAGTATTCAAGCTTCGTCAACACGGATTTTCAGTAGAACGTGACTATTTGGGACGTAAAATGAAAGCACAAATGAAATCCTCCGATCGGTTTAAGGCTCGTTATACGGCTATACTTGGAGATGATGAGCTGGGTCGTGGTGAAATAGCGTTGAAGTCTATGGTGACAGGTGAACAGCAGACTGTGAAATTGGACGAGCTCCATCTGAAATTAGTGTAAACCGCCAACAAGGCTAATTATATAAAAGGGGAATGATGAATCATGAGTAGAACACATCAATGTGGAAAAATAACGACAGCACAGATCGGAGAAACGGTTACCCTAAATGGTTGGGTGCAGACTCGTCGTGATCTTGGCGGCGTTATGTTTATTGATTTCCGTGATCGTAGCGGTATTGTACAGATTGTATTTAGTCCAGCTTTCTCCGGTGACGCATTAGCGATTGCTGATAAGGTACGTAGTGAATATGTCCTATCCGTCACAGGTACAGTTGTGATGCGGGATGCGGAGACAGTTAATGCTAATCTCCCTACAGGACAAATTGAAGTTCAAATTACAGAAATTGATGTGTTGAATGCAGCGAAGACACCTCCATTCTTCATTGAAGATGGTGTTGAAGTAGATGAATCACTTCGTCTGAAGTATCGCTATTTGGATCTGCGTAGACCAGAGATGCAACAGACACTTATGCTACGTTCAAAGGCAACCAAAGTATTCCGTGACTTCTTGGATGAAGAAGGATTTATGGATGTAGAAACTCCGATCTTGACCAAGAGTTCACCAGAAGGTGCACGTGACTATCTGGTACCGAGTCGGGTACATGCTGGAGAATTCTTTGCACTTCCTCAATCTCCACAAATCTACAAACAATTATTGATGGTAGGTGGAATAGAACGTTATTATCAAATCGCTCGCTGCTTCCGCGATGAAGATCTTCGTTCAGACCGTCAACCAGAATTCACTCAAGTCGACATTGAGACATCTTTCCTAGATCGAGATACGCTTTTGGAAATGATGGAGAAATTGATGGTTCGTCTCTTTAAAGAAACGGTTGGTGTACAATTACCGACACCATTCCAACGTATTAGTCATGCCGAAGCTATGAGTAAGTATGGTTCCGATAAACCAGACTTGCGCTTTGGTTTGGAACTCGTTGAGTTGAACGATATTGTCGCAACCAGCGGGGTGAAGGTATTCGCTTCTGTCATAGAGAAAGGCGGAGAAGTGAAATGTCTTAACGCTAAAGGATGCGGTACTTGGAGTCGAAAAGATATCGATGAACTAGGAGTATACGCTAGTCGTTATGGAGCGAAGGGCTTAGCTTGGGTTCAAGTCAAAGAAGGCGAATTTAAAGGGCCTATCGTGAAATTCTTTACGGAACAAGAAATTGAAGCGATTAAAGAACGTACTGGGGCTGAAGAGGGAGACCTATTGTTATTCTCAGCGGATAATAGCAAGGTCGTTGCAGATGTTCTAGGTGCATTGCGTCTAAAAATTGGTCGTCAACTGGGATTAATTAATGACAAAGAATTCAAATTTGTCTGGGTATTGGACTTCCCATTGCTTAGCTATGATGATGATCAAAAACGCTATATAGCAGAACACCATCCGTTCACTCGTCCAAAGGATGAAGATGTGGAGTTGTTCGATACAGATCCTCTGAAGATGCGTGCGGAAGCTTACGATATTGTACTGAATGGCTATGAAGTTGGTGGCGGTTCGATGCGGATATTCAAACGTGAAATTCAGGAGAAAATGTTCAACGCACTCGGTCTATCTCCTGAAGAATCTTATGATAAATTTGGTTATCTTCTTGATGCATTTGAGTACGGAACACCTCCGCATGGTGGGATTGCTTTTGGTCTAGATAGACTTGTCATGCTATTAGCTGGACGTACTAACCTTCGTGAGACGATTGCATTTCCAAAAACAGCTAGTGCAACAGATTTGTTAATGGATGCTCCTTCTCCAGTTGAAAATGTACAGCTTGAACAGCTTCATATTAAATTGGCGAAAAAGCCTGGCGAAGACAAGAAATAGTAGAGGGGGATTCTACACCATGCTGAATCAATTCTCACGTACGGAACTTGCGATTGGTACTGAAGGTCTTGAAGTTATGAAGAATAGTACAGTAGCGGTTCTCGGCATTGGTGGGGTAGGGGCGATTGCAGTGGAGGCCCTTGCCCGTACGGGTGTTGGAAGAATCATATTGATTGATAAAGATGTCGTGGACATTACGAATGTAAACCGCCAAATCCATGCGCTAATAACGACTGTTGGTCGGGAAAAAACGGAATTGATGGTTGAACGTGTTAAATTGATTAACCCTGATTGTGAGACTATCGCACTCAATATGTTTTATACGGATGAAACGTATGAGGAATTGTTCAAGTACGAAATGGATTATGTACTGGATGCATCAGACACCATCTCATATAAAATCCACATTATTAAAGAATGCCTGAAGAGGAAAATTCCGATCATTTCTAGTATGGGTGCAGCGAATAAGATGGATCCAACAAGGTTCCAAGTAGCTGATATATCCAAAACAACAGTAGATCCACTCGCCCGAGTGATCAGGACTAAACTTCGTAAGGATGGCATTAAGAAGGGTGTGACGGTCGTATTCTCGACAGAGAACCCGATTAAGCCCCGAGAAGATATTACGCAGAAAATAGTGTCGGATAATGCTCCTAATATTCGGAAGGCTAAACAGCCACCGGCAAGTAATGCCTTCGTACCTCCCGTCGTAGGATTGATTATGTCCAGCGTTGCGGTTCGTGATCTTCTTGCGAATAATGGGATTACGACATAAGCGAGAGTAACTAATTTCATAAGAGCTCTGGCGTGGATACCGAGTTTCGGTGTTCACGCCTTTTTTTACATAGTAGAAAGTATAAGCTTTTTGGAGAAATGTCCGCCCTACCCTTTATGATTTTTAAAAGACTATCCATTTTTGCAGAGAGTGGAGATGTTAGAGTGATGAACAATGCTTCGTGATGAAGGTAGTGAAGGTGAGACTAGAATAGATGCATAAACTGCATTTAATTAGCGGAAAAAGAAGAGAAAGGGAGAAATAGTTGTCGAAACTACAGTTAAAAATGGCGATAACGCTGAAAAGTGAGGATTCCAGTATTCTAGATGTACTCCATGCAACTAAAGTTAGCTTCAGAGGGATTGGGTTGAATTTAGATGTATTTAATGTACCTAATAGTCAATGGTGAAGGCGTTGATCGGCGTTTTTCTTAAGGAAGGATAAGAAATGGGATTGAGGGAATCAACTGTGGTTTCTGAACTATCGGTATGCTATAATTAGCTTCTTTTGTTGCGAAGTAACTCAGGAAGCAAAGCTCCATAAAACTAAGTAAATGCTTCCGAAGCGAGTTTTGTTGCGAAGTAACACAGGAAGCAAAGCTCCACAAAACTAAGTAAATGCTTTCGAAGCGAGTTTTATTGCGAAGTAACACAGGAAGCAAAGCTCCATAAAACTTTTAGGAGGTAACTGAAATGGAAGAAGATTTTCAAAGTGCCTATCAAGAGGAAGAGAAAAGGCTAAATGATTCAATCTCGGAAATTGATCGGCAGCTGAAGCGATTACAAGGTATTGATGTCTATACTGGACATGATTTCACTGAACAAGTCCTTGAGGCTGCACGGGAAGAGAAACGCATTGCACTAGGCAAAAGCGTTAATGAACCCTATTTTGGACGATTGGATTTCCAAGCTACGCAGGATGAAGAAAGAAAACCACTGTATATTGGTAAGATAGGTGTGGATAGAGAAATTATTACTGAACAGCCACTTGTGATCGATTGGCGAGCGCCTGTTGCGAGTCTTTTTTACTCATTCACGGGTGGTGAGGACTCTACGTCATATGAAGCACCTGAGGGTTGGATTGAGGGGCTTGTCTATCTAAAACGAAACGTTGTTATCCGAAAGCAGGTATTGGAGAGAGTTGCGGATACATATAATCGGGAGAATGAGCAACCAGCTGTCTCTGATGAGTTTCTAGTCTATCGTCTTGGCGAGAACAAAGATAATCGTCTGCGCGATATCGTATCAACTATTCAGGCGGAACAGGATCAAATCATTCGTGCAGCTAAGAACACAGCGCTTATCATTCAAGGGGTAGCGGGTAGCGGTAAGACGACTGTGGCTTTACACAGGTTGGCATTTTTGCTGTATCAGTATAAGGAGCAGGTTACGGCAGAAAAAATGATTATTTTTGCCCCGAACCATATGTTCTTGGATTATATATCTGATGTGTTACCAGAATTAGGTGTGGGAGATATACAACAGAGTACATTTGCTGATTGGGCCATGAATGTCCTTGAATTGAATTTACCTCTTGCAGATGCTGCGGAGACGCTCCACTATTGGTTCGAATATTCGGGTGAAACTCGTGAATTAAATGATGAGGTATCTGGTCGATTTAAAGGCTCATTGACACTTATGAAGATGATCTCAAGCTTGATAGAGTCTTTGGAGACTTCGTCCGTCCCTGAAGGGGACTTCTCCCCATGGGAAGGTGCCGTGTGTTCACGCGACAAGATTCTGTATTGGTATAATGAAGAATATAAGCCTTATCCCCTTGCCAAACGCAAAGAACGCGTCATGGCGAGAATTCATCGTTGGGTGGAGATGGAACTCAAGAAATCACCATCTGAAAAGGTGCTTAAAGAACGTAAGAAAAAGGCAACACTACGTGAGAAAAGTTATGCAGCCAAATGGCCTAAGTATGAGCCTTTGATTTTATATAAACAACTATTCCGTACCTTGAAGACACCATCCAGTTGGTCAGAGGAATTTTTACAAGGTATTCCTGCCAGTGTACTGAAATCAACGCAACAAGATCTTAAGAAAGATATTATTCGTGAAGAGGATCTATCACCACTTCTGTACATTCACTATTTACTTCACAGCAATACGAGTGAGCAGCGATTTGACCATATCGTTATTGACGAGGCGCAAGATTTCTCCCCATTTCAAGTAGCTGTATTAGATTTGTTTGTGCGGGGTCATTCCTTTACGATTCTAGGTGATCTATCACAAGGTATTCATGCTTACCGGGGTATTCATCATTGGGAAGAGATGAGTTCGTTGTTCCAACCAGATGAGACAGCCTACTTCGCCTTAACTCGAAGCTATCGCTCAACGATGGAGATTATCGAATTCGCAAATGGTATTCTTGAGAAGGGTGTTCAAAGTGATCTGATGGCTGTTCCAGTATTCCGTAGTGGAGATCCTGTTCGGTTGATTCCTTATGGCAACGGTGACGAAGCAAGGTTGAGTAGTTTGCAAGAAGCATTACAACGGCTCTCATCCAAAGAATACCGAACGGTAGCCATTCTGACGAGAACCCTTCGTGAGGCTAGAGAATTACATGAACAATTAGCTGGCAATGGATCGGATATCCATCTGATCGATGGAAGTAAGCAAGCTTACCAAGGAGGGCTTTCTGTACTTCCAGTATATCTCTCCAAGGGTTTGGAATTTGATGCTGTTATTGTTGCCGATGCGGATGTAGACCATTATGGTCCACAGGCATGGGATGCTAAGCTGATGTATGTAGGATGTACGCGTGCGCTGCATGAGCTATGGATTCTGCATGGTGAAGCTATTCCTGATTATTTAGAGAGTTTGGAAGAGGATATTGCGGTTCATGGTTGGCCTGAATAAAGAATAGTTATACTTATTCTTTCACTTGTTGTGCCCCCTGATTATATGAGTTAATAAGGGTGTCGGACCGACCATTACGCCGTGAAAGGAGGCTGATTGAAATGATCAAAGCATACGAGGTGGTTTCCGCGTAAGCGGAAACCCGTAGTAGGGGGAGGCCGCTGCAAGCGGTCTCCCTTATTACTTTTAATGCCATAATAGTGTTCTATGGAGTATAATAGAGGAAGTTCAAAATACATAAACGAAAAGGAGGCGAAATCAATGAATTTTTGTAAAACAGACTTAAATGGAGCAAGACAAAAGCAATCGTTTAAGGAGGCAATTGATTATCGCGAATTACAAAAATGGCAGGGATGTACTTCCACCTGATTTGTTGAAAGAACTTCAAAAGTATATTCAGGGGGAAATAATATATGTCCCGAAGAAGAACAATCAGCGTGTAGGCTGGGGAGAACTTAGTGGAACACGGAAGCTGATTACTAGTCGGAATGAAGAAATATATCAATTATATTCAGAAGGTCGCTCTGTGGAGGATCTTCAGCAAGCTTATTATTTATCTGAAGATAGTATACGTAAAGTGATTGTCAAAATGAGGGTTGAGCTTAGTAAATCTACTGTGAAGAGTTAGTTCAAGCCATCTCGAATTTACGTATAATGGAACTATATAACTCATTCTTACTACCACTATAAACTGTGTTGGCTTCGTTATTATTCGCAGTTTTCATTAAGGAAACGGTTTAATGTCTTAACCCGCTGTTTGCAAGGCCTACACGGTGCGCAAAGCAATATACGTGTATTGTTTGAAAGATAATCAGCATGAAAAGATAAACCACCCTAGCTGAACTGCACCCCGATTGTTAGTTGTGTCTAACAATCGGGGTGCAGTTCAGCTCAGAGGTGGTTTATCTTTTCTATTATTCATTTTTTCACCAAGGACGTTGTTATGAACTTGGCAGTTGGGTGGAAGTTTGAAATATATGAGTTAAAGTGAAGAGGAAAAGGCTAAGACCTACTACAATATAGGAATTAGCTTTTTCAGTATGTGTTGACGCATTTCCTTTTTATATACTCTTCTTATGAATTTCACCCCACTCGCTCATGCTTTCCAGTATAGGTATAAAACTTTTCCCTGTAGATGTTAATGAGTACTCTACTTTAGGAGGGACTTCTTTATATACTTCTCTATGAACCATTTGATCTTCTTCCAATTCTCTCAAATGACGTGTTAGTATTCCCTTTGAAACCCCAGGTAATGACCTTTGAAGATCACTAAATCTTCTTGTCTGTTTACTTAACTGCCATAGAATAGGGAGTTTCCATTTACCCGAAATTATGAGTTGAGTATGTGTAACTGGACAAATTTTCATTTTTTCTATGGGAGATTCACCTTGAAACTTACTTTGTGTCATACAAAGCCCTCTCTTCCTTGATGGTACTATTTTTGTGACTACGTATTTAAAAAGTTACTACTTATAATTATGAACATAGTACTATACTATAGGATTATGATTAATAATCAAGCTTTATTTAATCATCAAAATTAATTAGAAGGAGCTAACATATTATGAAACATCACTTCTGACATTGGAATATGGAATTTTACTGGAATTGAACCTGTGAACCATTTACTATTCGGAAATATTGGATACCTGGATGAAGAAGCATATAAAGGTATGTTGAAGCAAGTTGAAGATGCAATTAATAAACATTTCGGAAAATAAAAAAGAAAGCATGGGGTGTATTAGAAATGAAAAAAGGATTAGTAATATTAGGCGTAACAGTAGCTATTATGGCAGGTTGTTCAAGTACAAATGAAGGGGCAGCAACTGAGACAAACACAAATACAAAAGCTGCAGAAACTAATAAAGAAAAAGTAGAAATGGTGATTCCAGATATTGCAGATAAAACGCATGCTTCTAATGAAGTAGTCGCTACATTAAATTCATTCTTTAATATTAAGTCCACACAAGATGTTGAAGGTGCTATGTCATTCTTCGATAAAAGTGTGGAATACTACGATGTGACATTGGGTTGGCCATTCACATATGACGTATTAAAATCAACGTTTGAAGGGTATATGCCAAACTGGGGTGAAGGAAAATCTTACGCAACAAAAATTATAGGTGACGAAAATAGCGCCATGGTGTTATTTACAGATACACCTGAATTATTCGGCGAAGAAATTCGTTTGATAGGATCCGTTACATTCAACGATGAAGGTAAAATTACACGTTGGGCTGACTATTGGGATGGTAACACTTGGTCACAAGATTACTTGAGACAGACTCAAACACCTGCAGAACAATACCAAGCTGATTTAGGTGAAGATATCAAACAAAATGCATCTGAAAAAATCCGAAATCTCTCAAAACAATTAAATGACGCATTATCAGCAAATGACTATGAAGCAGCAGCTGCATTATTCGCATATGATGGCGTATTTGAAGATATGACGTTACGCACAGAAATCGAAGGACCAGCAGCGATTGCACGTTTCTTTAAAAAAGCAACACAGAATTTACCATATGGTGCTGATACAACCATTCGCTATGTAGTAGGAGGCGACCAAGGTGGCGGTTATGAATGGGCAAATGCTAATTCATCATTACCTCGTGGTACCACAGCTTTAGAATTAAATGATGAAGGTAAAATTACAGGCATGACTGTTGTTTGGGATGGTTCATTAATGGACGATGCTGAACTTACTGAGCTTGTTACGAAGACAATCGATAATTATTAAGCATTTGATAGTAATCTTTAGAAATAAATTATTCGAGCCTCTAGTTTATCTATTCCTTGTAAAGATTATGGGGATAGATGAACGGGCCGGATGTATAATAAACAAGTAATGAATAACAATTGAAAAGTGATACGATACGTATCGTTTTGTTAAAAGCGCATGAGGATGTAATTTATTGTGACAGAAAAAAAGAATGGACCAAGAAGTAAAAGTAACATTCTAGACACATTTTTAATAGCCACCGATCTAAAATTTGAGTTAGCATCGAATATATTGCCTTTTTTGCTAATTAATCTTTTTACCGCAATCGTACTCTTTAGTCCCTTCAATAATCCCATGGCTATAGAGCGGGCATTTACCCAATACTTCTTTCTGTACTTCTATTTGTTGGACTTCATTAAATGATCACTTTTTGTCCACTATTTATACTAGCACCAAACTGGATTTAGTTGTATTGTATACACTTGCTGTGGAGGAGAAATGTATCCCGAGTATTATGAATGAGTACATAGATACACCTATCGGATCGAAGAGCGGTTAGCAACAAATCTAGAAGTAGTAATGCTCTCGAAAGTGGAATAAAAGAAGGAGATGGATATGGAGCGAAAAGTTTACGGTCCGCCTTTAAAGTCGTGTTTCATCCCTTGAGAACAATTCAAGGAACCTTAGTGGAACACGGAAGCTGATTACTACTCGGAATGAAGTGTCCGGCAAATGATGTCGGACAGTCCTTCTTATGTTAATTGAAAGTATAAGTTTTTTGAATAGTGTTCTGAAATAGTTGTATCTAAATATCTCGAATTTACTTATAATGGAACTATATAACTCATTCTTACTACTTCTATAAATTGTGTTGATTTCGAGTCTTTTATAATTAATAGTTGGTGTTATTTTATCTTGTAAATAATAATAGATTTTGGGAGGTATAAGACGAATGTAAAAACTACCCTGTACTAATCAGAATTAAATTTTGATTGCAAAGGGGTAGTAAGAATGAAGAGTGAATCTTTCCGTTTTCTTTGGATTGGTCAATCAATGGCCAATTTGGGTGATATTTTTTATATCGTGGGGCTTATTTCGATCTTGTATGCTTTGACAGAGTCGCCATTTATATTAGCATTGGTACCTTTTCTCAGTATGTTTGGTCGTTTTATTAGCGGGATGATTTCTCCGCTATTGTTAAATCGATATAGACTAAAGACCCTGCTTGTTTGTTCGCAAGTGTGTAAAACACTATTATTATGTTTTCTATCGCTTATCTTAGTATTTCACATATGGTCAAGCATACTCGTTATAATAAGTTTCGTATTTGTAATTGCATTTTTAGACGGGTGGGCAGCGCCAGCAAGCCAAGCCATGTTACCACGTTTGGTTCCGAAAAGTGAACTTGTGAAAGCCAATAGCTTCTTTTCCATTATTTACGAAACAGTTAATTTAGCTGGATGGGCACTTGGTGGTTTACTTGTTGCAGTTTTAAGCGGCCAAAATGTTATTTTAATCACGTTGGCATTGTATCTGATAGCTACCTTACTAATGATTAAGATTGTTGATCCAACCGAATTTCATAAAAAAAATTCCGAAGATCGTCAGAGTGGTGAGTTAAAAGAAGGTTGGCAAATCGTATGGAGAAATCCTCTGTATAAGAGTCTCCATGTAATCATCGTATTTGAATCCGTTGCAGATGTTGTATGGATTGCTTCTATACTCTATGTCTTCGTGACGGAAACTCTTGGCGAGACTGAAGCTTGGTGGGGGTATATAAATACATCGTTTTTTATCGGAATGGTCGTTGGCGGGATTATATGCTCACGTTTTTCCTCAGTATTCGAGAAAAAATTAAAGTATGTTTTGATTATTTTTTCTTTTGGAATCAGTATCTTGACACTCATTTTCGGTTTAACGACGATTGCTTGGCTGTCCCTAGTATTTGTAGGATTCATTGGGATTTTTCAACAACTAAAAGGAATTGCTGTGAACACATTTCTTCAAAAATCAGCCAGCACTGAAGAACTTCCTAAAATTTATGCTGTACAAAGCGCGTTGATTTCGTTATTATTCGCAGTTTCATCTTTAGCTTTTGGTGCTCTTGCTGAAATATGGAATGTACGAATCATATTTATAATTTCAGCAGTGTTGTTAGCTATAGCAGCAATCTATACTGCAATTCGCCATCGTCGTTTTTCTATAAAGGAAACGATTTAATGTCTTAACCTCCTGTTTGAAAAGCCTACACGGTGCACGAACTAATATACGTGTATTGCTTGAAAGATAATCAGCATGAAAGGTAAACCACTCTAGCCGCGTAGGCCCAGAGCTGGTTTGCCTTTTCTATTATTTCTTTTAACTAAGGACGTCAAATGGCACTTTTCTTATGTTTATGCTTGATGTGATATGATGGATGAATAATCTAATAACCTACTAATCTATGAATGTGAACAAGGACGTGAAAATATAATGGATTTATTCTCGTTTCAGCAGGAATCGGATATGGATTCGCGGCTACTCGCCGATCGGATGCGACCGGTGAATCTGAGTGAATATATTGGACAAGAACATATTGTTGGACCTGGAAAGTTATTGCGACGCGCGATTGAAGCAGATCAAGTGTCATCGATTCTTTTATATGGTCCTCCTGGATCAGGTAAAACAACGTTAGCTCATATTATATCTCATCATACGAAGGCTACATTCGTACGTCTCAATGCGGTGGAAGCTACGGTTAAAGATGTACGTGAAGTTATAGAACAAGCCCATACTAGCAAGACTTTATATGGAACTAAGACGATTCTATTCTTAGATGAAGTGCATCGGTTTAATAGCTCTCGTCAAGATGCCTTGTTACCTGCGGTGGAGAAGGGAACCATTGTATTTATTGGGGCTACAACGGAGAATCCATTTCATTACGTCAATGGAGCACTGATGAGCAGGTCGACTCTCTTTCAATTGAATTCGTTAACCAAGGAACATTCTCTAATCGCTATGAAAAGAGCACTGGTTGATTCAGATAAAGGGATTGGCTTCATGAAGCTTGATGTAGATCAGGAAGCGTTAGAACATATAGCAACAATGGCAAACGGAGATATTCGTCGAGCGATTAATGCACTGGAACTTGCAGTTCTGACTACAACGCCAGAAGATGATGGTACGATACATGTTACGATCGAAGTAGCAGAAGAATCGATCCGGCGCCCTATTGTGAAGGCGGATGAGTCGACACAATATGATATCATATCAGCCTTTCATAAGAGTGTTCGTGGTTCCAGTGATGCAGCAATATTCTGGTTTCTATATGGTGTTGAGAAGCTTGGGATGGATCCGATGGTATTCATACGAAGGTTGATAGCAGCATGCAGTGAAGATATAGGGCTTGCCAATCCGCAAGCGATGGTACAGGCAATAAGTGCGCTAGATGCCTACCGGAATAATGGTTGGGCGGAAGGAAAACTGAACATATCACAAGCGATATTATTCGCGGTGGAAAGTCCTAAATCGGATGCTGTAACCTTAGCAATTTCACGTGCAATGAGCGCTATGGAAGATATAAGATCAGCAGAAGTACCATTGCATTTGAGAGACACTCACTATAAAGGTGCTGTGAAGCTAGGACACGCAGGCTATAAATACCCACATGATTTCCCTAATCATTATGTTAAGCAAGATTATTTACCTAAAGAGATCTCGCGACGGGTGTTCTATCAAGCGACTGAGCAGGGGAATGAATCTAAGATTAAGCTGAATCAAGAGCGCAGGCGTGAATAACACTTGCTAGTGATTGTGGAAAAGGTTATATTATCATCAAAATACCCCTCTCGTTTTATAACGAGAAGGGTATTTTAAATTGTTATACTTGTGGGTTTATTTTACTTTCAAAGAAGGAATAATATAAGGGACTTTGTCGACTTTGTCGATAGTACCACCGCCGAGGCATTCTTCACCTTGGTAGAACACGACGGCTTGTCCTGGAGTAATAGCTTTTTGTTGCTTATCAAAGCTAACATGAACCGTTCCATCTGGGAGCCAGTTCAGCGTCACAGCTTGGTCGGGCTGACGGTAGCGGAATTTAGCTATACAAGTATAGGGTTCAGTGGGCAATGAGTCGTCTCCGGCGATCCAATTGACTCCCGTTGCGATAAGACCAGTGGAGTATAGGCTAGGGTGATTATCTCCTTGCACCACGTAGAGGATGTTATGATCTAGATCCTTATCAGCTACAAACCAGGGTTCTCCTGTGCCTGATCCACCAATACCAAGACCTTGGCGTTGACCTAAGGTGTAGTACATAAGCCCGTCATGTTGTCCTTTAACTTCGCCCGTAGCGATATCAACCATTTGTCCAGATTGAGCTGGCAGGTATTGGCTGAGAAATTCCTTGAAATTACGTTCACCGATGAAGCAAACACCGGTACTGTCTTTTTTCTTAGCAGTGGACAAACCTGCTTCTTCAGCAATGCGTCGTACTTCAGGTTTAGGTAGATGGCCTATCGGAAACATTGCTTTGGAGAATTGAGCCTGATTCAAGGCGTTAAGGAAGTATGTCTGATCTTTATTGTTATCTATACCGCGTAATAATTTATATGAGCCATCCTCTTCCACTACTCTGGCATAATGTCCTGTGGCGACATAGTCTGCTCCAAGATTGAGTGCTTTATTCAGAAATTCCCCGAATTTGATCTCACGATTACACATGACATCAGGATTCGGTGTTCTTCCGGCCTTATATTCATCTAGGAAATAGGAAAATACTTTCTCGAAGTACTCCTTCTCAAAATTGACTGTATAGTAGGGAATATCGATCTGTTCACAAACACGGCGCACGTCTTCAGCGTCATCTTCTGCCGTACAATTGCCTAGTTCATCTGTGTCATCCCAGTTCTTCATAAAAATACCGATCACATCATAGCCCTGCTGCTTTAGAAGTAAGGCTGTAACGGATGAATCGACACCGCCAGACATGCCGACAACGACGCGGGTGTTATTATTTTCTTTTGACATATATATCACCATCTTTTTACTGAAATTATTTACTTACTGTAGTTTAACATATTAATGGTTGTGTCACACAATCATTAATATGTCCACGCAGCGCGGGCAATTCAAACATTTGTAATAGTTTGTTTTCCATATAGGAACTCAATATGTTAGTATATGCATAGGGTAATGATCGGAATAGATAGGAATGCATCGAAATAAACAATAAATAATCATACAATAATTTAAGAATAATAGAAAGAGGTGCCATACATGAAAATTTCAACAAAAGGACGTTATGGTTTAACCATTATGATGGAGCTTGCATTAAAGTTTGGAGAAGGGCCTACTTCACTGAAGAGTATTGCTGAGAAGAATCAATTATCGGAGCATTATTTGGAACAATTGATTGCACCGCTTCGTAATGCTGGATTAGTTAAAAGTATTCGCGGGGCGTACGGAGGATATATTTTATTCGGCGAACCAGCAACAATAACTGCAGGTGATGTTATTCGTGTACTTGAAGGTCCAATCTCACCCGTTGATTTCACAGAAGAGGATGATCCAGCGAAGAGAGATTTATGGCTTCGAATTCGAGATGGTATTGCTCAAGCGTTAGATTCTACAACGTTGGCAGATCTTATTTCCTTTGAAGAGAAGAGTACTGCTGACAATTATATGTTCTATATTTAATTAGGGTGGCCACATTATGAAATCAATTTACTTAGATCATGCGGCATCTACACCTATTCATCCAGATGTAGCACAGGTCATGATGAATATGATGACCGGACATTATGGTAATGCATCAAGTGTTCATTCATTCGGTAGAGATGCGAAGCGGACGTTGAACGGAGCAAGAGATCAGGTGAGCCGTCTGTTGGGATGCTCACCTGATGAACTCGTATTTACAAGTGGCGGTACAGAGAGTGATAATTTAGCCTTGTTTGGGGTATCTTCATTATTAAGCCATAAAGGCAGACATATCATTACTTCTTCCATCGAGCACCATGCGATTTTGCATTCATGCACTGAATTGGAGCGTCAGGGATTCAAGATTACATATCTTCCAGTTGATTCAACCGGACGGATTCAGATTCAGGATGTAGTGGACGCGATAACTGACGAGACGATACTCATTAGTATAATGTATGGGAACAATGAAGTAGGCACAATCCAGCCTATTGAAGAGATAGGCAAGCTTGCGCAAAGTCGGGGTATCCTCTTTCACGTAGATGCTGTGCAGGCGTTGGGGGTCCTTCCCATCTCATGTGCAGATTTACCTGTTGATCTTATGAGTTTTTCTGCGCACAAGATCAATGGGCCACAGGGTGTGGGGGCTCTTTATATTCGGCGAGGCATCCAGTTGAATGCTCAGCTACATGGGGGTCTCCAAGAGAAGAAACGACGTGCAGGTACAGAGAATATTGCGGGTGTTGTGGGATTCGCGAAAGCTATCGAGCTTGTGTCAGGTCACTTTGAAGAAGGAAAAGATGACTATTTACTTCTTAGAAGAACATTGCTCTTAGCGTTAGAACGGGTGGTAGGTAGTGATTCATTTATTGTGAATGGTCATTCTACGGAATCTCTGCCTCACATACTCAATATTAGTTTTCCTGAACTGGATTCAGAGACGTTACTTCTGGGTATGGATATGGAAGGAATTGCAGTAGCCAGTGGCTCGGCATGTACTTCAGGTTCAATAGAATTATCACATGTTCTCGAAGCCATGAATCTTTCTGAGCCTATTATGCGTTCAGCGATTCGTTTTAGCTTTGGTTTGGGTAACACTACTGAAGAGATGGAACAAACCGCTCAAATTATTGGAACCATTCTACGTCGTGTACGTAACAGAACATAGGCGATTTTCTGACGACGGACATGAAGGTATGATGGCCGGTGAGGAGGTTCTTGCCTTGAAGCTTCAAGAGATGATAGGACTTCCTGTGTTTGATATTCAGGAAGGTAAGAAGATAGGGAAGATTCATGACTTCATGATCGGTCATAATTGGACCATTCTTGGATTAGAACTTGAACGTAAAGCATTGTTCTCTAACATGTTAAAGACGATTGTTTGGGACGATATCATTGCATATGGTGAGGATGCCGTGATGATTCGTAATCAACAGGCGATTCGTAAGATGAAAGTTGACAATATACAGTTCACCTATTCTCTGGGCAAGAAAAGACTATACGATTTACCTGTCCTAACAGTAGATGGTTTCATGCTTGGACATATCTCGGATGTTTACTTTGATCAGAAAATGGGCAATACAATAATAGGTCTGGAAATAAGTGATGGTTTTGTCACGGATATCATTGAAGGCCGAAAGTGGCTACCTTGTACTTCCGATATGGTCATTGGGGAAAACTCTGTGCTAGTACCTCCAATGAATGAGGAGTGTTTGGATAACGCTATTCATTCTGTAAACGGATAGGTGATTAAATAAATGAAATGTCCAAATTGCAATTCGAAAGATATTGGAAAGATTGGATCTCACCAGTTCTATTGCTGGGGCTGTTTCATCGAATTGACGGTTAACGGAGAGAAGATGTCCGTTTATCAAGTAGAGGAAGATGGAACATTGAGTTCATTAGACGATTTGTTCTTCGGTGAGGAAATCGCTCAGGACTTTCCACATGTTCATGCTTCTTCTTAAAGTGAGAGTTCAAAAGGTGACTTATTGAACAACCTCTTAAGATTGAATGAAGGACGAGCTATCAACACCCCTGATTCATTGCCTATACATAGGCAATGAATCAGAGGTGTTTTTTTTGAAATATAAGCAAGTTGTTACTTTGAGGTAGATTATTCTTCTAGTTCTCGACATATACTATGATTAAAGCTAGTCCAGCCCGAAAGGAGGAGAATTACTTGGAATCGATGTCTCACAATAAGTGGTTTCGATTGTTGATTTGGGTGTTACTCGGTTTGATTATCGTGTATTTCATGTGGCTACTACGCCCGCTATTTATCTATGCATATCAATTTATCAAAGTAATTCTTGCTCCATTCGTGGTAGCGATGATCATCTCGTATGTTCTCAATCCGGTCGTATGTATGCTTCAGAATCGTAAAGTACCCCGATTAATCGCAGTTCTGTTAATCTATGCGGTATTCATATCTTGCCTAGTGGTCATTCTGATGAATATGATTCCGATGTTTATGGAGCAATTGGATGAATTGAATGAGCATTTACCAGAGATGACGATGCATGCCCAAAGCTTTGTGACCAATTTAGATTCTAATCTTCTACCTTCTGGTGTTAGAGCGGGTGTCATGGATTGGTTCTTTCAGTTGGAAGATCGATTGGCACATGGGATTTCCGATTTTATGAACAATATTGGAAGTACGATTAATGTGGTACTTAACATATTCATAATACCTTTTCTTATATTTTACATATTAAAGGATTTCGATGTGTTTGAAAGAATGGTCGTATCCTACTTACCACGATCAGGTAGAAAGACAATTGTCGTTGTGTTAAAAGAAATAGATACCGCCCTAGGTAGTTATGTCCGCGGGCAATTCATGGTCTGTCTTATTATTGGGGTCCTTGCTTACATCGGTTATATGATTATCGGTATGCCTTATGCCCTACTGCTTGCAAGTGTGGTCGCGGTATTCAATGTAGTTCCTTATCTTGGACCTTTTCTAGGAGCGGCACCGGCGGTTGTAATGGCATCTACGGTATCTATGAAAATGGTGTTATTAGTAATTGTCGTCAATACGTTGTGTCAAATGATGGAGAGTAATGTGATCTCCCCGCAGATTGTCGGAAGGAAGCTACATTTACATCCTGTACTTATTATATTTGCACTATTGGTAGGAGGGGAAATGGCTGGAATCTTCGGACTCATTATTGCAGTCCCTCTTTTAGCTGTTCTTAAAGTGATCATCCAGCATCTCTTCACGTATTATATTAAGCGAAGGACTGTGTGAATCCAGATTGACAGAACCTTGGGACCTCTATATACTTGACTGATAATATGCAATGAAATGGACAAATCGGTGATGAAATGAAGTACGCTGATGTACCTTGCCCAGAGAACAGACTCCTTTATGATGGATTATCATGAAGGCTGAGAGAGTCTGAATGTGTACCTGGCGGAAAGCTAATTTCGGAGTGTGAGACAAATTCACCGGGTGGACCCCGTTAGCAGCCGTAGCAAAGGAGATCGCTAGTATCGACAAGCAGTTAGTTATGAAACTGGATTGTACGAAGGCGATAACCAGGGTGGTACCGCGAGTTAATCGTCCCTGAATATTCAGGGGCGTTTTTGTGTTCAAAAGCTTGGATATAATAGACCTATATAATGGAGGCGTTTGATATGAAAGCAAGTGAGATTCGTTCCAAATGGCTAGAGTTTTTTGCGGAAAAGGGACATAAGATTGAGCCTAGCGCTCCACTAGTTCCTCATAATGATCCATCCCTTTTGTGGATTAATGCAGGAATGGCACCATTGAAGTCATACTTCGATGGACGTGAGAAGCCGGATAATCCGCGAATTGCTAATTCTCAAAAATGTATTCGGACGAATGACATCGAGAATGTCGGTAAGACACGTAGACACCATACCTTTTTTGAGATGCTGGGTAACTTCTCCATTGGGGACTACTTTAAAGAAGAAGTTATTACATGGGCATGGGAATTTCTAACGGATAAGAAATGGATCGGATTTGATCCAGAACGCTTGTCAGTAACTGTGTATCCTGAGGATGAGGAAGCTTATAAGCTATGGCATGAGAAGATTGGTCTTACAGAGAAACGGATTGTAAAGTTAGAGGAGAACTTCTGGGATATCGGCGAGGGGCCTTGTGGTCCTTGTACAGAAATCTTCTATGACCGAGGAGAAG
Organism: Paenibacillus sp. Y916; assembly: GCF_056786435.1. Taxonomy (NCBI): domain Bacteria; kingdom Bacillati; phylum Bacillota; class Bacilli; order Caryophanales; family Paenibacillaceae; genus Paenibacillus; species Paenibacillus sp. Y916. Next base: position 47,620 of record NZ_JBXCJA010000001.1, read on the forward strand.
CCTATGGAAACGATATGTCAGATCCTGAGATGTACCCGGGTGGAGAGAACGAACGTTATTTGGAAGTATGGAATCTAGTCTTCTCACAATTCAATCACAATAAAGATGGTAGCTATACGCCACTTCCGAATAAGAATATTGATACTGGTGCGGGGTTAGAGCGTTTTGCATCCATTCTTCAAGATGTAGATTCTAACTTTGACACGGATCTATTTCAGCCGATCATTCAACAGACTGCAGCTTTAGCAAAAGTGAAATACAACGACAGTGTGGAGCAGGATATCGCTCTTAAAGTTATCGCTGACCATGTTCGTACCGTTTCATTCGCTGTTGCTGACGGTGTGCTACCTTCGAATGAAGGTAGAGGTTATGTCATTCGTCGTCTGCTACGCCGTGCAGTTCGTTATGGAAAAGTGTTAGGTCTGGATACGCCATTTCTGTACACGTTAACGGAAACCATCGGGGATGTCATGGGCGTTTATTACCCTGAAGTGGTTGAGAAGCAGGAATTTATTGCTAAGGTTATCTTTACAGAAGAAGAGCGTTTCCATGAGACTTTATCTGATGGGCTATCTATTCTAGAGGGACTTAGTAATCAAGCGCTGAAAGAAGGGCGTACTGTTATTAGTGGTGCGGATGCATTCAAACTTTATGATACTTATGGATTTCCGTTCGATCTGACGGAAGATTATGCTTTAGAGCATGGATTAAGTGTGGATCGAGAGGGATTTGATGCTTCGATGCAAGAACAACGTACACGTGCACGTGCCGCTAGACATGATAGTGGCAGTATGCAAATTCAAGGTGGTATTCTTGGAGATCTAACGATTAAAAGTAACTTTGTTGGATATAATGACATCCAAACAGAGTCTGAAATAATGGCAATCATCGTTAATGGCGCCTTGGTAGAACGTGTATCAGCTGGGGAAGCATGTCAGGTGATACTTGATAGTACACCATTCTATGCGGAAAGTGGCGGTCAGATCAGTGATCAGGGAATTTTACGAGGAGCAAAGTGTACTGCCAAAGTTGAAGGAATGTTTAAAGCGCCATTAGGTCAACATGTTCATCGTGTGCTAGTTGAAGATGGAGAATTAAGAGTGGGTGAAACAATTAAGGCAGAGGTTAATCGTGAGCAACGTTCAGACATTGTGAAGAACCATACGGCAACCCATTTACTGCATAAAGCACTAAAAGAAGTGTTAGGATCTCATGTGAATCAAGCGGGTTCCTTAGTGGATACACAACGACTACGTTTTGACTTCTCTCATTTCGGTAGCATATCTCAAGAAGAGCTTATTGATATTGAGCGTCGTGTAAATGAACAGATCTGGAATGCCCTTGATGTGGATATTGAGTTCAAATCCATTGATGAGGCGAAGGCTTCAGGTGCTATGGCTCTTTTCGGTGAGAAATATGGTGATATTGTTAGAGTTGTGCAAGTTGGAGAATACAGTCTTGAACTGTGTGGAGGCTGCCATGTGAATAATACGTCACAAATCGGTATTTTCAAATTAGTAAGTGAAAGTGGGATTGGATCAGGCATAAGACGAATTGAAGCTGTTACAGGACGATTGGCGTATCAGTATATGGATGGACAACTTGACATTCTGAAGCAATCAGCCGAGTTGCTCAAAACTAATCTACATGATGTTCCTAAACGTATTGATGCTATGCACGCTCAACTTAAGGAATTAGGTCGTGAGAATGAATCTCTACAAAGTAAGCTGAACATGATAGAAGCAGGAGAACTTAGTGACCAAGTGGTATCTGTGAATGGGGTAGACCTTCTGGCTGTTCGTGTCAACGCAGGGAGCATGGATGTTCTAAGATCACTTGCTGACGAATTGAAGGGGAAACTTCCGAATGCCGTCTTAGTTCTTGGGGCAACGATGGATGAGAAAGTGAACTTTGTCGTATCAGTACCTCAAGATTTAGTGAAGTTAGGTCTTCATGCGGGTAAGTTGGTAAAAGAGGTTGCAGCTGTTTGCGGTGGCGGCGGTGGTGGTCGTCCTGATATGGCTCAAGCAGGGGGTAAGGATGCAGGGAAATTGGATGATGCTTTAAAATTAGCAAATGAGCTAGTGGGTCAAAGTGTTAAAAACTAAAGTTGGTGAAGCGAAAACTTTGACATTAAAAAAAATCACCTATTTTTCATCTATGGATTTCCTTACACTGTATTGAATATGTTATGATAGAGAAAGATACAAATATTCAAAAGGTTGTTCGCTAAAATATGCCTAGACATGTTTTTAAGAAGCGAGGTGTGTGAATGGATTCGATGGATATGACGGTCAAATTCAATGTGAATGGCGATGAGTTAGAGGCTTCCTCGAAGGAGATTCTTCTAACGGTATATGATGCGTTGGTAGAGAAAGAATATCATCCAATCAATCAGATTGTAGGATATCTTTTATCCGGAGACCCCGCGTATATACCACGCCATAACAATGCAAGGAGCCTGGTTAGAAAGAAAGAGCGTGATGAATTGATTGAAGAGTTGGTTCGGTTTTATTTAGCCAATCACCGTTAGGAGAACTTGATGAGAATTTTGGGATTGGATTATGGGGATCGCAGAATTGGAGTGGCAGTTAGCGATATGTTTGGTTGGACTGGTCAGGGGCTTGAGGTTATAGAACGTCGTCGTGAAGGTGCTGAATTTGAGCGAATCGTTGTTCTGGTCCGTGAGTATGAGATTGCTGAGATTGTTGTTGGTTTACCCAAGAATATGGATGGGACAGTAGGTTTCCGGGGTGATATCTGTATAGCTTTTGCAGATCAATTAAGGGAAATCACTAAATTGCCGGTTCATTTATGGGATGAGAGGTTAACTACAGTGTCGGCAGAACGGACGTTAGTTGAAGCCAATGTTAGTCGGAAGAAGCGTAAACAGGTCGTTGATAAGATGGCAGCCAGTTTGATTTTGCAAAACTATTTGGATTCTAAGAGTATAAGGTGAGGGTGATATAAATGGCTAATGACAATATTAATATCGTAGATGAACCGGAAATTATCTATATTCCTGACGATGAGGGAAATGAAGAAGAGTTCGAGGTCATCATGAAATTCGAAGTGGATGGTTCTGATGCAAAGTATATGATGGTTGTACCCATGGATTCCGAGGATGAAGATACGGATGAAGTTTATGCATTCCGCTATGAAGAAGACGAGGATGGGGACGATATCAAGTTATATATGATCGATAATGACGAGGAATGGGCAATCGTTGAAGAAACCTTTAATACGCTTGTTGCTGAACTCGACGGAGGAGAGTAATAAGATGAGTGAAATCTCTAATCATCAGGCTAATTGGAGTAATCGATTGAAGGAAACTTTCGGCCAAACGATTGAGTTGGAAGATGAAGACGGTACTACTTCCGTATTTGATCTAACAGCTGAATTTGTTGTTGGTGATCAAAGCTATGCTGTTCTGCTTAACGTTGATGAGGAACGCGATGAATATGACATTCTTAAAATTGTCACTTCTGCAGAAGGGGTATTAGAACTTGTTACCATTGATGACGATGAGGAATGGGAGAATATCGCTGAGTTGTACGATGAGATGACTTTCCCACAGGATATCGATATTTAAAACTTATTCCAATATGAAGTGCCGAGAGGGCGGATTAGTCCGCTCTTTTTGGCTGTGAAGGGACTGGGGTTTTTTGGGAGCTAGAACTAAAGTCATTGGAATTATTTTTATGCTACTAGTTTTAGCCGTAGGTGGAGCGGCGATATATGTTTGGAATGGCATGCAACCTGTTAAGAAATCTGATGAACTTGTAGAATTTACAATTGAGCGCGGGATGGGTACGATCCAAATTGCTGAATTGTTACAAGAGAAAGCATTGATTAAGAACGATTTAATATTTATGGCATATTTGAAATGGAAAGAGCAGGGAAGTCGATTTCAAGCAGGAAATTACGTGATCACCCCAGGAACCTCAAATGATGATTTAATAGCGATGTTCAACAATGGTGATGTGGTGAAAGAAGAGATGGTTCGATTCACAATTCCTGAAGGATATACCGTCGAACAGTTGGCGGATAAGCTTGATAAAGAGGGAATTATAGATGGAGAAGCATTGTTACAACTTGCTAACCAGTCATCAAGTGCTGACACAGCAATTATAGATATGATATCGACAAATTCAGAAATGAAGCATGCATTAGAAGGATATCTATTCCCAGAAACCTATGAATTGAAAAAAGGAATTACAGAAGCGGATATTATTAAGACAATGACAACTCAACTGCTGAAAAAGCTGAATACTATAAATAATTGGGAGCAAGATCTTAAGGAAAGAGGCTTGACGCTACATGAATTGCTAACCATTGCATCTCTAGTGGAACGTGAAGTTGTTGCGGATCATGAGCGCTCACTCGTTGCGGGTGTTATCTACAATCGATTGAATAAAGGACAGAAGTTGGAGATTGATGCGACTGTTCAATATGCGCTAGATGAACCTAAAGAACGTCTTTATTATAAAGATTTAGAGGTTAAAAGTCCCTATAATACGTATTTAATTGAAGGACTTCCACCAGGACCTATTTGCAGTCCAAGTCTTGCTTCTATTGAAGCCGCACTTTATCCGGAATCTTCTGAGTATTTCTTCTATGTGACCAAGAAAGATGGATCACAAGAACATTTATTTGCTACAACATATAAAGAACATTTAAGTAATATTGAAAAAAGTAAAAGTATGTCACAATAAAAGAGGTGCAAAATATGGTTAAAAAACCAGAACTTCTGGTAACTGCAGGATCGTTGGAAGATATCATTCCTTTGATCAATGCAGGAGCCGATGCTTTATTGATAGGAAATGATACTTTTGGGATGAGACTTGCAGGTAGTTTCTCAATAGAAGAAATTCAAGCGGCTGTAAAGCAGGCACATGCTTATCAAGTCAGAGTATATGTAAGTCTCCATAATCTAATAACAAATGATATCATAGCTTCCTTAACTGATTATGTTAAGGCATTAGGAGAAGCGGGTGTGGATGCCGTTGAATTTAATGATCCTGCTGTGTTGTTCGCTATTCAAGAGAACGCACCCCAGTTAAAACTTCATTGGAATGCAGAGATGACAACAACAAATTATGCGACAGCGAACTATTGGGGACGTAGAGGTGCAACTCGAGCAGTATTTGCTAGAGAGCTCAACATGGAAGAAATCACAGGAATGAAGGGTCATCTGGACATGGAATCGCAGGTTCAGGTGCACGGAATGACAAATATTTACCATTCTAAGCGGAGCTTAGTTGGAAGCTATATGTTGCATCAAGGTAGACCAACGGATGGCGGTAGCTTGGGTAAAGAACGTGGACTGTTTCTTTTAGAAGCAGATCGTCCGGGTGAGAAGTATCCTATTTATGAAGATGTGAATGGAACTCATATTATGAGTTCGGATGACATTTGTATACTGGAGGATTTACATTTGCTTATCGAAGCGGGTGTGAATACCTTTAAAATTGAAGGATTGCTAAAGCCCTTGGCTTATAACGAGGCGGTTGTGAGAACATTCAGACAAGTGATCGATGAGTATGTAGCCAATCCAGAAGGTTATCGATTCCAAGATCAATTTATGGACAATATTCGTAAGGTTCAAGATCCAGAGCGAGAGTTGACGTTTGGATTCTTTTATAAAGAACAAGTATATTGATTAAAGTTATATGTGAGGTGGTACACAAATGGAAGTAAAGAATCAACCGATGTACAAAGGTAAGCGAAATCGTCTAGCTAAACCAGAGCTTCTGGCACCAGCAGGTAATTTGGAGAAGTTGAAGTTTGCCATTCACTATGGAGCGGATGCAGTCTATATTGGTGGACAAAGCTATGGGTTACGATCGAATGCGGATAACTTTAGTTTTGAAGAAATGCGTGAAGGTGTGGAGTTTGCTCAGAAATATGGAGCTAAGGTGTTTGTTGCGACTAATATTTATGCACATAACGAAGATTTAGAAGGTATTGAACAGTATTTGCGTAAGCTCCATGAAGCGGGTATTGCAGCAATTATTACAGCTGATCCTGCTATTATTGAAATTGCACAGAGGATTGTACCTGAAATAGAAGTACATTTAAGTACACAGCAGTCAACACTGAATTGGCAAGCGGTGAAGTTTTGGAAGGAAGAGGGGCTGCCTCGGGTTGTATTAGGTCGTGAAGTCAGCCTGAAGGAGATCGCTGAAATTAAAGAGCATGTCGATATTGAAATTGAAGCTTTTATCCATGGTGCTATGTGTTCTTCTTATTCTGGACGTTGCGTGCTCTCAAATCATTTCACTGACCGAGACTCGAATCGTGGGGGCTGTTGTCAGTCATGTCGTTGGAGTTATGATTTATTCGAAGATGGACCCATGAATGAAGGGTGGGTATCCGAAGAGAATATCGAGGATCAAGCAAACTTAGAATCAAAGAAACCTAATGTAGCACAGCTTCCGCTGTTCCAACCGGAAGATAATTCCTTCACCATGGGATCTAAAGATCTATGTATGCTAGAGAGCATACCTGAACTTATCGAAGTGGGTATTGACAGCTTCAAAATTGAAGGACGCATGAAATCATTGCATTATGTAGCTACTGTAGTGAATGCTTATCGCATAGCTATCGATTCTTACATGGCAGATCCAGAAAATTATGTATTGAAGCCTGAATGGGTGGAGGAGATTAATAAAGCCGCAAACCGTCCATTGAATACTGGATTTTTCTATGATACTCCTGATCACGAAGATCACATCTACGAGCCGGAAGAAAAGGCTACTCCGTATGACTTTGCAGGCTTAGTGCTAGAATATAATGCCGAGAATGGAATGGCCATTATTCAACAGCGCAATCATTTCAAGCCTGGACAAGAGATAGAGTTCTTTGGACCTGGTGGAAGATTTTTTAAACAAGTGGTAGGTAAAATTTGGGATGAGAATGGTAACGAGTTAGATGCAGCGCGTCATCCATTACAACGTATTACATTAAAGGTTGATCAGCCAATTACTTATTATGATATGATGCGAATTAAAAGATAATAAATATTAAATGAACTGACGATGAAGCAATCGTCAGTTTTTTTAAATTCCTTTTTTAGAAGAGGATAATTGAACATATTGTCGAATTACTAGTATAATAGCAATCATAGCGCTTTCATTATATGGGATACGTTATGCATAATTTACTGGTAGGTGAAGAAACATGGGTAAGGATGAGAAGAAGAAACTATTTCGGAAATCGACAGGAAAAGCAGCAAAGATGGGGGAGGAGATAGAAGGAACTCGAAATAAGGATAATAATTCAAGTGAACTGAAGAGCAATAATAAAGTATGGAAACTATTAAGAAAATTCAATCCTTCAAGATCAGTCGGTGTTAAGTTATTTCTTATATTTTTCACAGCAATAGTTACGTTTGTTTTACTTGTAGGAATTATGTCTTACATAAAGGCCAAGAATACGATTGAGAATACCGCGGCGAATGCTAACAAACAGACGATTATTCAAACATCTGAGAAACTAGATATTATTCTAAAACAATATGAAGATATTTCAATGCAATTGTTTTTTGATACTGAAATGCAGCAATATATTGGAGGGCTAACGGAACCTGGAATTTCAGATTATGAGTTATTTGATACTGTTAGCAAGATTAACGGGAAATTGGGTAGTCAAGTTAATACAAACAATGCGATCAATGGCGTCTTTATTGTTCCGCACGATGAGGAAATCAAACCGATTACAAACGGAGCTATTTCCACGGATTTAGATACGGTACGTTCACAGGATTGGTTCAACTTAATAAAAGATCAGAACGGGACTATGTGGATACCAACAGAAGCAGGTGAAAAAGGAGAACCTAGCTTTAAATTTGTACGCTCGCTTAAAAGTTTGACAGGTAGGTCCCAAATATTTGTACTTGTGATGGAATTTAAACAGGATGTACTAGAAGAACAATTGAGAGGCGTTAATCTGGGTACTGGTAGTAAGTTAGAGATCGTTACTACCGATGGTCAGGTTGTTGCTTCAAGTGTGGCCGGAGAGGCAGGCAACAAGACTGAGTTTACGTTTATGGTCGATCAAGAAGAACCATCCGGTGACCTGAATGCTACAGATAAGAGTGGCAACAAAGTTCTTGCTGTGTACAATACACTTAAGACAGTGGACTGGAAAGTAATAGGGGCTATACCCACTTCAGAGCTAGTAAAAGATGCTAGAGGTATCCTTACCTTTACAATCTGGGCTGCAGTTGGGGTTGCTATCATCGCTATTCTGATAGGATTATTGTTGGTTCGCATGATTGCTCGTCCGCTTGTCAATCTGAGAAACCTATTGATGGAAGGGTCTAAGGGCAATCTTCAAGTTCGTTCCAAATATGTATCCAATGATGAAATTGGGGGACTTGCAGGAAGTTTTAATATTATGATGGAGCAAATCACTAACCTAGTGAATCAGACGAATACTACGGCGCAGGATGTTCTGGATACAGCTAGTGAACTATCAGATGCATCTAATAAGACGGCTTTATCCGCGCGTGAGATCGCTGTTGCAACGGAGGAAATTGCTAATGGTGCCAGTAGTCTTGCAACAGAAGCAGAGCGAGGTAATGAGCTAACAGAGCATATCTCGCAACAGATGCAAACGGTAATTGATGCAAACAATGAAATGGGGAAAGCTGCCCGTGATGTTGAAAATTCCAGTGAGTTAGGTACGAATCAACTAAATGACCTATTGGATCAGACACATCAGACGGAGAATATGGTTGGTTCCTTAATGAAGAAGGTAGATGGTCTTAAGGAAACTACATTATCTGTTAATAAGGTGCTTGAGGTGCTACAAAACGTAACGAAACAGACCAATATCCTATCATTGAACGCGACGATTGAGGCTGCTCGTGCTGGCGCAGCTGGAAAAGGATTTATGGTGGTTGCGGATGAGATACGACAATTGGCAGATCAATCAAGGAAGTCTATTGATATGGTAGGTCAGATTACGGATCGAATAATGGGTGAAATGAATGAAACAGTAGATGCGCTATCAGAAGCATATCCGCTATTTCAACACCAGATGACGGCTGTAAAGGAAACCAATGATATCTTTGTATCCGTACAAGGGCAAATGGGTGATTTCATTCAGCGATTAGATTCGGTAACACAGTCGATTGAAGGATTGAGCAAGACACAATCAGTCTTGTCAGATGCGATGTCGAATGTAAGTGCTGTTGCTGAAGAATCTTCTGCAACTTCTGAGGAAGTCGCTTCGCTCAGTAACGAACAACAAAGTATCGGTAATCAATTGGTACAGTTATCCGGTAAATTGGAGAATGTCTCAAGCGAACTGAAAGAGACTTTGTCACGATTTACAGTTTAACTTTAGGTTACTCAGAAAATATAGAAGGTCCCTCCATTTGGAGGGACTCTTTTTAAAATATAAGAAAGTATTCCTGTGGAGAAACAAATTTAAGGTTCGAAGAAAAATGAGTCTCTCTGTAAACTAGGTTTCGGTCGACCAAAACACGATACATAATAACGAAGGGACTCAATAATGGATCTGGAAAGAAAAATTAATGGATTGAGAGAATTACAGAGAAAACACTGGTAATCGGAACGGACATTGCAAAAGTTAATCATGTTGCACGTACCTTTAATTATCGAGGAATGGAGCTAGGTAAATACTGTCTGTTCACTACTGGTTTCCGTTATATCATTATTACAATGAACGAGGGATTCAGGTTGTTCAAAGTACTCAATGATATCAAACTCATCAAGAAGTCCTTGCATGGTATACTTTTTTTATAAATCATGATCCTACATACTCCTTTTCAGATAAGAAAGGAAAAGAAGTGTAATAAATTCTACAAATAGTTTGCCATCCAGACTTGCATCAGATGAAACGGATAAGCGACGTAGGTTCAAGCGCTCTTGAATGCATTCTCAACAAGATCCTTGTTACGATAAATTTCAAGTGCTTCAATTGGATCTTTGATTTCATTGATATACTTAGTCTGTATCTGCTTATTCCTTTGTTGTTTGGTAGGACTTACAACCTTACAGGATTAGCAGATGTTTTTCTATTTTCAACCTTGGATTATTTCGTCAAGCACTGGTTTTGGTTTTGAGCCGTTTTTTGAAAAAAGATTCTGGGGAAATATGTAGAAAATCGTGATATGGTAAATATAAATAGTTTTTTTCGAGGAGTAATCATATGGATACAACATTACTTGTAGTAGAGGACGATATTAGTCTGAATAAGGGAATTGCGCTCACACTTGCTCAGGAGGGTGTTAGGATTAAACAAGCTCATAATTTGACTGAGGCTGAGACATTATTTTCTGCGGGTGGGATCGATTTGATCATACTCGATGTGAATCTTCCGGATGGGAGTGGCTTGGATTTCTGCGAGAAATTGCGAAGAGAATCGAAGGTTCCCATCATATTTTTGACTGCTAATGATATGGAATGTGATATTGTGACGGGCTTTGAACTTGGGGGGGACGACTACATTACCAAACCGTTTAGCTTAATGGTACTCAGAGCCCGAGTCATGGCCGTATTGAGAAGATCGGATCAACATGGCATAGATAAATTGACCATTGATCATATGACATTTGATTTCGGAAATATGGATTTTCGCAAGTCTAACCAAGCTGTGGTCCTGAGTAAGACCGAGCAGAAGTTATTGAAGATCCTTGTGATGAATAAGGGTAATATTCTAACACGAGAACAGTTAATGGATAAGATTTGGACTCAAGAAGCTGAATACGTAGATGAGAATGCGTTGACTGTGACCATTAGAAGATTACGGGGAAAACTTGAAGACGAACCATCTTCACCTAAGTACATCAAAACTGTCTATGGTCTAGGGTATATATGGGCAGGTGGTAGTGATCATGAATGAAGTTGGAGAACAAGCGTTTAACAGAGTCTACCTATGGTTCACACTCATCTTTACTATTCTAGTGTTAGGCTATACGGGTACGGTACTCTCTACATATGGTACTGATAATACAATCGGTTGGATATCATGTGTGTTCATCGTCGTCGTATTACTAACTGGAGGAGCCTCCGTGTGGATACTCAAACACAAAATTGGTAGGGTGATTCGGACACTTGACGATGTGATTGACGGAGCTATAGCGGGCCATGATCGAGTCACGGGTTATGCGGAGACCAGTATTTCATCCATGGAAAATAAATTACTCCGTTACATTGATTCCTCTACAATGCATGATAAAAAAGTTGTAGCTGAGAAGAATAAGATCAAAGAGTTAATATCCGATATCTCTCATCAGACGAAGATCCCCTTATCGAATATCGTGATGTACAGTCAACTTCTGGCCGAAAACAACCAATTGGACGATAATATTCGGGAATATATAACACAGATTAAGTCACAATCGGACAAGTTAGATTGGCTGATTCAGTCGCTCATCAAAATGTCTAGGTTAGAGACGGGAATCATTTCGATTCATGCCTCCATGTGCCCTGTCATCGAGAGTATTACTAAGGCTGTGGCACAGGTGTATAGTCGAGCGCAAGCAAAGAATATTGAAATAACAATTGACTGTGATCATACAATTCAAGCTAGACAGGATATGAAATGGACAAGCGAAGCTCTGTTCAACATCATGGAGAACGCAGTAAAGTACAGTGAACCAGAGGGGACAATACATATATCAGGACAAGCGAATGAGATGTTCATCCGATTGGATATTATGGACACAGGGATCGGAATAGATGAGTGTGAGCTTAATGACATATTCAAACGTTTCTACAGATGTAAGGCTACAAGGGAATACGAGGGTGTGGGGATTGGGCTATTTCTTGCTAGAGAAATCATAACCACTCAGGGAGGATATGTCATGGCTTCTTCCATCATGGGAAAGGGGTCGACCTTTTCAATATATTTGCTCCGATCATAGTTAGCATAGCATCTGATTGTGTCAACACTGTTATATTTCAGACATGGGAATGTTAGATTGATTTGATAGATTTAGTTTGTACTTAGAGGTACAAGCTATTTTTGTTATAGGGAGATGATCTGAAGTATTATGCCGATCTTACAAATACAAGATTTAAAGAAGTATTATGGTCAAGGTGTTCATGTTGTGAAAGCGCTAGATGGTATTTCGTTAACGGTAGAGAAGGGGGAGTTTGTTGCCATCGTTGGTACAAGTGGAAGTGGAAAAAGTACGCTCCTCCACATGCTCGGTGGGTTGGATCGGGCGACAGAAGGAAAGGTTTACGTGGACGGCAACGATATCTTGGACATGAATGACGACAAGCTGACGATTTTCAGACGAAGATCCGTAGGCTTTATATTCCAGAGTTACAATCTGATTCCTATCCTTAACGTTTATGAGAATATTGTGCTTCCGATTGAGCTGGATGGTGCGAAAGTGGACAAAGGCTATGTGGATCAGGTCATTGAGACACTAGGACTTAAGGAGAAGGTGAATAATCTCCCAGCCAATTTGTCCGGGGGACAGCAGCAGAGAGTGGCGATCGCCAGAGCCTTAGCTACGAAGCCTTCGATTATTTTAGCGGATGAACCTACGGGAAATCTGGATAGCAAGACAAGCCAAGAGGTGCTCATTCTCATGAAACAAATGAGTCAGAAATTCAATCAAACCATCGTAATGATCACCCATAACGAAGGGATTGCCCAAACCGCTGACAGAGTGATCCGTATTGAGGACGGTCAAATGGTGAGCCGCTCTGAAGCTGGTAGGGGGTGAGTTCATGATTTCTACTGGTAACGCAAAGAGTGTGTCGCATATTGCACGGAGGAGCTTAAGGGCGAATCCGATGCGAAACCTCATGATTGTGTGTGCGATTGTGCTCACCACGCTTCTGCTGACTTCGATATTTACAATGGGGCTAAGCATAAATAAATCAATGGAACTGGCCAATATGAAGACATCGGGAAGTGACTTCCATGGTAGCTTCAAATATCTTAACCAGGATGAGGTTGATAAGCTGATCAATCATCCCTCTATCAAGGAATATAGTAGAGCGACTTTGGTAGGTGTGGTTGAAAATGGTGCGTTTAAATCTAATAGGATGGAAATTAACTATGTAGACGATAACAATCCCGAACATAGCTTTATACACTTCATTGAAGGTGGGCTACCTTCTGGAGAGAATGAGATTGTTATGAATACTTGGGAGCTAGATTTGCTGGGAGCTTCTCATGAGTTAGGAACTAAGGTGAGTCTAGATATCGATATAGATGGAACTATGGGTGATAAAGTCATTTCACAGGACTTTGTATTGTCTGGTTATTTCGAAGCTGATCAATATGTCGCAATGTCCGGTTTGGCCTATGTTTCGGAAGCTTTTGTTCAGCAGAACATCGCCAACATTGACACGAAAGTATCGAAGGCAGACGGCTCCTACACCAATACGATAAGACTCGATGTGATGTTTAATAACTCTTTGGATATCGAGGGAAAGATACAAAAGGTACTGTCCGATGCCGGGGTGGATGTACCTTATGGAGTGAATTGGGCCTACTCTAGTGTATCTATATTTGAAGATTGGACAAATATGATTCCGTATGTCGTGCTAATCTTTATCACTATGCTTAGTGGGTATCTACTGATTTACAACATCTTTCACATCTCGGTCGTTCGAGACATTAAGTTCTATGGATTGCTGAAGACCATTGGAACAACGCCGAAACAGCTTAGAAAGATTATCTCTATTCAGGCTAATTGGTTATACATTGTTGCACTGCCAATTGGGTTGGCTATTGGATACGGAATCGGTTGCTGGTTGGCTCCTATGATGGCCACGTCTTTTTCCAGGACGGAGATGGAAGCTAGCTACTCGGTGAATCCGTTCATTTTCATTGGTGCTGCGTTATTTTCTTATATGACGGTTCGTATTGCGGCTAGTAAGCCGGGGCGAACGGCATCGAAGATTTCACCTGTGGAAGCAGTTAGATATGCTGGAGTTCGCAGTGGTAGCAGCAGAAAGAAAACGAAAAGATCGGTAAACGGGGCTAGGCTCTCAAGAATGTCACTGGGCAACATCTTTAGAAATAAGAAAAGGTTGTTTCTTATGCTTACCTCTCTGTCTCTGAGCATTATTCTATTCAGTATTATTTACACGGTGATTTCTTCATTCGATGTCAATAAATATTTGAATACCTTTATATCGGGTGATCTTGTAGTGAAGGAAGAGTCTTTTGATGGAAGGGGAAGAAGCACCACTGACGAATACATGTTGTCAGAAGAGGTTACTCGCGGTTTGAGTGAAATCGATGGAGTAGAGAGTCTGGATAAGGTCTATTATCAATGGGATGGACTGCCATTGGATGACACCATTCGATCTGTCCTGGAACCGTTGGGGGCTGCACCCGAACCAAATCCTGCTCTTGACGAAACATTGAAAAGTGGGGTTATAAGTATACAATTGCATGGGATTGACGGTGGTTGGTATGACGTATTGAAGCAGAGCGAGATCATAGAGGGTACATTTGATCGTGAAAAGTTTGATTCAGGTCATTATGTCATGCTTACGGAAGCGATAATTGCTGAAGATGTAAATACCAAGTACTATCACCCAGGTGATAGGATCAAGCTGGGAAGCGCAAAAAAAAGCTATGAGGTCATGGCAGTATTGAAACTGGAATCGTTATATGCGGCGGGAGCTCAAAGGTATTCATCATTTGGTTTTAACGTCTATCTCCCGGCAAAGGAAATGAAATCCACCTTTGCCGACGCGCAAATTCTCTCCGCTACCTTGCATGTGAATCCAGCTAAATTGGATCAAGTAGACCGTACCGTAAGGGCTATAGCTGAATCTACAACAGGTCTTAATGTGAAATCGAGAGAGGATTACAGGAAGGAAATGGCCGGATTTATGACTATCTTTAAAACGGTAGGTTACGGCTTAAGTTTTATTATCGCATTGATCGGCGTACTTAATTATATCAATACCGTTATTACTGGCGTAGTCTCTCGTCGCAATGAATTTGCGATCTTAGAAAGTATCGGAATGACCAAGAAGCAGATGAAGAGGATGTTAGTGTACGAAGGGTTTTACAGCATTCTTTTGACAGCCCTTATTATTGGGACGCTTGGAATGTTTCTGACCTGCAAAATCGCAAAGAGTGTAGCGGATAATCTGGAATTTACCGTGTTCAGGATGAATGTCTGGCCCATTGCCGCTGTTATACTTGTCCTGATCGTGATTGCCTATATCGTAACGATTAGCGCTTATCGCATGCTGTCCAAGGCAACCATCGTCGAGAGACTGCGGGAAGCGGAGTAGATTGATTAAGCGGCCAATGTGGCTTCTTTTTGAAAATATAAGAAAGGGAAGCAGCGTAAGTCATCCACAAGTTTATAGCATCAACAAAGGAACATATCGTCAGAGGTAAATAGGTTTAAGGTTTGACAAGCTTAGTTCATAGGAAACGCTTTGATAAACGAAGCACGGATAGGCTGGAGGAATTTTATACTAAAGGGCCTCGACCCCGTAAGAAAGCTAACCTGGCCTAGACCCCGTAAGAAAGCTAACCTGGCCTCCACTCCTTGAGAGGTAGAACGAAGGAATGTAAGGGCATAGACCCCGAGAGACATGGGAGGGTAACCGCAAGGGTGTACATGGAGATCTGAGTGCGACCATAGGATTTTAAAGCAAGGTTTACCCCACCTATGTTCCTGCCTAGGAGTTAATCCTAAATATTCACTATACGTCAACTATTATCCAAGTTGGCTTCGTAGGTCAAAGATGAAATCCCAAGAAAAAGTGAGAAAAACAGAGAAAACCTTAATTTATTGAGGGAGTATAAGTTTCACTCGATACTCTATCTCTTATATTTCGACAGAACCGGCTATACCGTCCTTGAAAAAGGACGGTATAGCCGGTTCTTATTACTTAATTTAGAAGATATCACTCTAATTGGTGTTTGATATATATTGGCATCCTACAGCAATATGTTTGGATTTTTCAATGCTCTCTTAAGGAGGTAAGGTAGTGAACTTAAATCTAATTATGGCTATTAACACGTAGAAAGGGAAACACTATAAGTAAAAAAGTAAAAGAGGAATGTTTATGAATCTCCAGCAAAAGAAACGAATCTTTTACAGTTTAGTGATATTGACAGGAATGATAATTATACTATTGTCTCGACTGGTATATATTCAATTATTTATGAGGACGATGCTATTACCCAATAGTAAATATACGCTCCAAGAAATGTCCGTACTCCAAAGGGAACGAGCAATCGTGCTTGATTCTGGTCGAGGGACATTTACTGATCGACATGGCGAGTCATTAACGGATGAAACGATTCCAGCAGCTATATTATTTCCCATTGATCGTGACACAATGAAGGGCGGACCGATGGAATCAAGGCTAGAGAAGATTGCAGAAAGTTTAGAGACAAGTACGCTCTCTTTTTATCAGATATGGCAGGATTTACGAGAGCCTTCAGTATGGCGAAGTAACGTAGGGGATGAACCTATGTCTCTAAACGTATCGCAGGCTAACCTCATTACACAAATGGACGTAAGCGGTGTTAAAGTGTTACCTTTTCGAAAACGGTATAACGATAACCTATCAGGGATGCAATGGTTGGGATACTTATCACATTCGGCTGAGAAGTCAGCCCTTACGAATAATATGGGATGGAACCTGAAGCGCGGGGGAGCAGGGCTTGAGAAGACACTAGAGCCGCTTCTAAAGGGGATTGGACCAACCATTGCTTATTATACGGTGGATGGAAGGAACAAACCGCTATCTGGTGCTGGTATTCGTGTGAAGGCTCCGAATAATGCGTACTATCCATTACGTTTTACAACGACGATCGACAAGCGTCTCCAGCAACAAATTGAGAAGCTTACGAAACAATCGGGAATGAAACAGGGAGCGGTAGTCGTTCTAGACGCGCATAATGCAGATATTATGGCAATGGTGTCCGCTCCTTTCTACAATCCATTAGCGATTCATCCGGAAATAGGCGAATGGAATAACAAAGCAATACAAGCTACGACACCTGGCTCTATATTTAAAACAGTCATTGCAGCTGCTGCTTTGGAGGCGGGAGTAACATCACCTAATGAAAAGTTTTATTGTAATGGTCATCATAAGAAGTATGGATTATCCTGTTGGAAAGAAGAGGGCCATGGTACTTTAGCTCTTGGGCAGGCTTTTGCGGAGTCTTGTAATATTGTATTTGCCACTTTAGCAGAGAGGCTTACATCAGCACAGATTGAAGGAACTGCTCAGGCACTTGGTATGGGAAGAAGGATAGGGTGGGAGCACAAGGATATCCTTGGATATTCCGTGTTAAAGCCTTTGGATCATGAAGAAGAAGGAACAATCTTTGACTCTGCCTCTTTACATGATGGCGGGGTGAGGGCTCAGACTGGCATTGGACAGCGGGATGTGACAATGACGCCATTACAAGCGGCTAATTTAGTTGTGACACTACTTAATAGAGGTCAGGTTCAAGCACCGCGAATTCTAGAACGAATCTCTTATCATAATGGACAGGTTATGAAGAAGTTGACTCCGCATGCTTATCCGAGTACTGAGAGTAGCATATCAGCGGAAACAGCAAGGCTCCTTAGGTCATGGATGAGAAAGGTGGTCACAGAAGGTACGGGACAATCTTTAGCTCATGCTGAATGGCCACTAGCTGGTAAATCTGGAACAGCACAAGTTGTATTAAAGGGTAACCCTAAGAACAATCAATGGTTCATAGGGTATGGCCCTGTAGATCAGCCGAAATATACCGTTGCGGTGTTATTCCAGAATGTAGCTCCTGATACACACAACAAAGCCACGGCACTTTTCGGTCAAATTATGGGGGTGTTATCGTCAGCTACAGATACCTTATCTGCTTCCGCTTCCGCTACTGGTCGTTGATTCATATCGAATGGGGATACTTCAAATTCTTCTTGCGGCAGTCTAATCCACTTTAGAAGATATCCTTGTTGCAACAATTCTTTGATCAGAATGAGTAGTATTGGAGAAAGAATTAACCCAGTGATTCCGAATAAAGACAGTGAAATGATCATAAACGAGAGCATTAAGAAAGCAGAGGTTACACCAATGGAATTGCCTGAAATTTTGGGTTCCAACAATTGACGCGTGATCAAGACAACAACGAGTAGTACGCACAAGCCAATAGCAAGGCTAGTATTTCCCACAACGAATAAATAGATAATCCATGGAATGAAAATGACCGGAATCCCAACTAGAGGAAGAATATCAAGCATCGCACAGATTAGGGCTAGTGTTAAAGAATTTCCTGTGTTTAATATTAAAAATCCGATATATAAAAGAACGAAGGAAATCAAGATCATGATCATCTGGGCTTTGAGATAAGAACCAATAGATTTAAACACATTCTCCTTTAGAAAAATGAAGGCGTTCTTGATCGTCTTAGGTGACTTATCGCTAGCAATACGACGCCAGCTGTCAATCTCAACACTTAGGAAGAAAGCTAGAATAATTGCGATCCCAAAGTTGGCAAGGAAAGATGAAAAGGAACTAAAAATAGAAATAAAATATTTGAAAGAATTCACTAATAAACCGGAAGCAAAGTCAGTTAATAGCGTGAAATATTCATTGGCCTTTTCTAAAATGCTTGGTGGAAGAAGGTCTATTTTGGTATGTAGAAATTCCATTGAGTATGTGAACTGTTGTTGAATGATCATCGTATAATGAGGTAGATTATCCTGTAGATTTGAAATCTGAGATATTACGATGAGTCCAACGCCTAGAAGCATTCCAAGAATGACGAGCACAAACAACAGCACAGAAATGGCAGATGATAATGCTTTATTTAATCCCTTTTTGTGAAGAAACTTAGCAAGTGGTTCGATCAATAAGAAAATAATAAAGGACAAAAATACGGGTGCGGCTAGTTGGTATAACTTACTGAAGATATACATGGTCAAAAAAACGGTCAAAGCAATGAGTGCGATATCGAAAAGTGTACGCCAATACTTCTTATAAAGAGGAAGCATAGTTAAATCTCATCTCCTTTAGACAAATGATAATAGATCGCTCGTTTCATTGTACATGATTTTTTAAAAAACACCTATTTGATTGCTAATTATGATAAAATAATAAATAGTGATTTTTGCCGAACATAATAAAAAATTGGCTTTCTAACTAAAGAACAGCACAACAAAGTCAATCAGAGAAAAGATGGTGAATGGGTGTGCAGACTTTGATGCTATGGTTATTTTATATTTCATCCTTCTATGCATTTATCCCGGGTATGATCACCCGAATATTCGGATTTAGAGTGTTTCGTAAAGGAAAGAGTGAAAGAGAATTTGCACTTACTTTTGATGATGGACCTGATCCTCGTTATACGCCACAATTGTTAGATTTGCTCAAGCGATATGATGCTAAGGCGACTTTTTTTGTAGTTGGAATAAATGCCGAACAACATCCTGAGTTATTAAAAAGGATGCATGAAGAAGGACATCTTATTGGGATTCATAACTACATACACAAGTCTAATTGGTTTATGCGACCTGTAAGTGTGCGCAAACAGATTAAGATGACAGCTGAAATCATATTCTCCATAACGGGGGAATCGGCAACCTACTATCGCCCACCTTGGGGGATTCTGAATATGTTTGATGTCTATAAACGTGGTCAATATAAAATAGTATTATGGTCATCTATGTTCGGTGATTGGCGCGAGAAGACGGGTGCGGACAAATTAGAGAAGCGGATGTTAAATAAGCTTAAACCTGGGGAAGTTATGGTTCTTCATGATTGTGGATCGACAGTCGGTGCTAATCCTGATGCACCTAAGCAAATGTTAATAGCGCTGGAGCGAGTACTGCAAGAAGCAGAACGTCGGCAATTGCAAAGTATTCGTATTGACGAGATGATTAAATCTACGGAGAATACTCCGGAGAGTAAGCTATCCATTGGGAAGCAAATCATTGTTAAGCTCTGGTTAATGTGGGAAGCGGTGTTCCATTTCATCTTCCAGCTTAAGACAGTAACACCGACAGATCCATTTCTTCATTATCGGCTTCGTCGCTATAAGGGGGAAACGGTAATTCTAGATAATGGCTCAACGTTAGAAAAGGGTGCTACTATTGTTGAGTTACATTTTGATAATCAGAAGTTATTTCGGATAGGTGTGAACTCACGGTCAACAGTGCATTTGGCCATTCAGATGATTCGTACAATGGAGAAAGAATTACCGACATTAGCCTATCAGTTAATGGACAATGCTGAATTAAGGGATACGAGGGCACTCTATGGTGTAAGTATGATTAATCGTGGACCTGAGAAGTTTGGTTTCAGCATTCGTGATTTACCAAATGGTTGGTTCGCTAAATCAACAACGGTATATCTGAAGATTCTAATGAGTGTTATACATCCAACAGGTCAGAATCGATTGAAGGAAGCACCAGCTAAGTTGGTTCCCAAGATGATCATTATGCCCATAGATCATCTGTATGAACATTATGCAGTTAATGGATCACATCGTAAGGCGAATTCAGAAATAATAAATAAAATCATACCTACGGATAGTTCGGAATTATTGAATGTACCACAATAATCCTCATCACGGATAGATAACGGAATAGCATTTGCGAAGTTTACGATGGAGTACACTTTTCGAATACATGTTTAATAGAGCAAGGGGAGTGCTCCATTAGTAGAAAAGTCTACTAATGGGGCACTCCCCTTGTTTTGTTTGAAATAGTATTAGATCTTAAGCACAGCGCCGGAACTTGCATTGGTTACTAATTTAGAATAACGAGCAAGATATCCAGTTTTCACTTTTGGTTCGAAACCTTTCCAATTCGCGCGACGACGTTCAAATTCTGCATCATCGATTTCAAGTTGAATGGTACGATTATTCAAGTCAAGCTCAATGATATCGCCATCTTCAACGAAGGCGATAGGTCCACCCTCAGCAGCTTCTGGAGAAATATGTCCAATACTTATTCCACGGGAAGCACCTGAGAAGCGACCATCGGTGATGAGACCTACTTTGGCACCTAGCCCCATACCGACAATTTGCGAAGTTGGAGCAAGCATTTCTGGCATACCTGGTCCGCCTTTTGGACCTTCATAGCGAATAACAACGACATGTCCTTCTTTAACCTTACCATTGGTAATTCCGTGTAGCGCCTCGTCCTGTGAATCGAAGCAGATGGCTGGTCCCTTGTGGTAGCCGCCGACGGAAGCATCAACAGCACCAACCTTAATGATGGAACCTCCAGGTGCTATATTACCGAATAAGACTGCAAGACCACCACGTTCGGAATGTGGATTGTCTAGTGGATGGATGACATTGTGGTCAATGATTTCGCAACCTTCAACATTCTCACGTAGCGTTTTAGCAGATACAGTAATACAGTCTCCGTTAATCGCACCTGGTTTCTTCAGTAGTTCATTTATAATTGCACTTACGCCACCTGCATTGTGAAGGTCTTCGATATGCCAGTCTGAAGCAGGAGCAAGTTTCGCTAAATGAGGCACGCGATTAGCTACTTCATTAATACGTTCAATCGGGTACTCAAGACCAGCTTCATGTGCTAGCGCTAGTGTGTGTAATACGGTATTTGTAGAACCACCCATTGCCATATCTAGTGCAAATGCATTATCAAGAGCATCCATAGTAACGATATCTCTAGGTTTGATATCAAGATTGATCAGTTCCATTAGTTGTGTAGCAGATTGTCTAACGAAATCCTTCCGTTCTTCAGCAACGGCAAGGATCGTTCCATTACCTGGTAGTGCAAGTCCAAGTCCTTCAGCGAGACAGTTCATAGAGTTCGCTGTGAACATACCGGAACATGATCCACAGGTAGGGCAACCGAATTGTTCCAGTTCTAGCAAACCTTCATCAGATAAAGTACCAGCTTGATGTGCACCAACACCTTCAAAAACAGAGGTAAGGGAAATCGAGCGACCGGTACTGTCTTTGCCAGCTTTCATAGGTCCACCACTAACAAAGATGGTTGGGATATTCACGCGAAGCGCACCCATCATCATACCTGGTGTGATTTTGTCACAGTTAGGGATACAAACCATACCATCGAACCAGTGAGCTGAAACAACCGTTTCTACTGAATCGGCGATAATATCACGGCTCGGTAGAGAGTAGCGCATACCGATATGCCCCATGGCAATCCCGTCATCAACACCAATGGTATTGAATTCAAAGGGAACACCTCCGGCTTCACGGATAGCTTCTTTAACTATCTTGCCGAATTCCTGAAGGTGGATATGTCCTGGAACGATGTCAAGATAAGAGTTACATACCGCTATAAATGGTTTGCCGAAATCTTCTTCCTTTACGCCTGCCGCCCGCAATAAACTGCGGTGAGGAGCACGGTCGAAGCCTTTCGTAATCATATCTGAACGCATTTTTTTCGGTCGCATAATGTCTAATTCCCCCAAATGAATTTATAGTATTTCCCGCATGAGCGCAGTTACACAACAGAGTAAACACCTAGTTGGTTTTTAATGAGTCTATCATAAATGTTATGCTATTTCTAGCAATTGACATGGAAAAGGAAGACACTACCCCTAATTATATAAATAGAGGTAGTGTCAAATAATCTGAGTGAAACGAATAGACCTATTATCTAAGAACGGCGGAATGCTCGATTCTCTAAATGAATGATCCAATGAATAGACGGTTCCACTAAAGGATGTGTAATACGTCTGACAAATGGTTGCGCTAATAGTATCGTTAGAGCTATAGCGGTAACGACGAGTAGTACCGCTGATTCAGTAGAATTAATATGTTGATATAATCCAGATATATTAGCCAACCTAATAATAAATCCGTGTAGTAGGAACACATAGAGCGTACGACGACCCATGTCGGTTATCCGACTTTCGATCATAGGAATCCAAGCCATAAAAGCAGCGGCAGAGATGAATTGAAGAATATAAAGAGCGATGCGGAATATTCCTGCATACCATTCATGTTGACCAAGTTGTATATAAGTCATGCTTCCAAATAACCAACCTGCAGGGATATTTAACCCCCATATACCAAGAATAACAAAGAGACCAAGGGATACAAAGACGAAGCCCCTTTTTCTCCAAGTAGTGATTAACTGCTTGAATGCAGAGAAATTAAAATGGGTTCCTATAATAAAAAAAGGTAGAAAAACAAAAGTTCGACTGATGCTGAGCCACACGCCATCAAACGGTAAGTAACCTACTAATACGCCTAGAGTCAAGGATAGTATTATTTGTTGAGTGGGGGAAAGTTTTCTCATCGATATCAATATCAGACGCCAACAAATGTGACTTGCTAGAAACCATAACAATAAATAGGGTGCAAAAAAAGAATGATGGGTATTAGTAACATGAAAAACGGTATAATTTAGAAAGGAATAAATGCTTTGGAAAATAATATACTGTAAGCCGATTTGTATTAATGTTCTTCGACCTATTGTACCTGTTAAACTTGATTTGGCGAAGTAGCCTGTGACTAGAACGAATAACGGCATATGAAAGGTGAGAATCCATAGAAATAATTGATGAAGGCCGCTCATTTGTAGAATTACTGGTTCGATAGCGTTAGCTACAAATACTGTAACAATAAGTAGAAATCGTAAGTTGAGAAAGTAAGTCTCGCCTTGTTTAACAATTTGAGTATCCATGAAGTCGTCCCCCGTCGTCCTATCCAAAGGTATTTGTATCTCTAAAGGTTCTTATTTATCTATAATTTAAAATTACTACTTTCCCATCAAAACCATTGTGATATACATCACAATGGTAAACGCTCTCATTCTGGGCAGTTGTGTCGGAATAATGAACTAAATTTATCAGCCCTAAGCATTGACAACTTCGTAGGTTCGTTCGACAATAAGAAGAGGACGAATACATATAGAGTGTGTGTTCAAAAAGTCAGTTTTTCAGCACCGAGAAGATTGAATGAAGATAGGGAGTGAGGAGCGGAGCGTAGGCAGTACCTACGTGAGCACCGGAAGGACCGGCTGAATTCAATATTCGATGTCGAATACGCCCCCCTGATATACTTCGTGATCAAAAGATGACTTTTTAAACAACCTCATAGAGGAGGATATTTCATGCAAGCGTTTACGAAGCTGAATCCGGAAATTATTACATTCGGAGAAAGTATGGGTCTTTTTACGGCACAGGATTCTCGAGGCTTAGAATATGCTTCAACATTATCTAAATCGTTTGGCGGAGCAGAGAGTAATGTTGCTATCGGTGTTTCACGTTTAGGGCATCGCGCGGGTTGGTTTGGAAGACTAGGGAATGACCCATTAGGGAATATGATCTATAAGTCAATTCGTGGTGAGGGAGTAGATGTATCTCAGGTCTTGTTTAGTGAAGAGGAGCCTACTGGTTTAATGATTCGTGAAAACGCCTCCGGCAAATCCTCAGTGCATTATTATCGTAAGGGATCAGCAGCAAGTCGGATGATGCCTCATCATTTGGATCCTGTGTATATTGAATCTGCGAGTATACTACACGTAACAGGAATTACTGCTGCTATCAGTGCGTCTGGCCTCGAAACCGTTGAAGCAGCAATCGATATCGCGAAAAAGTCTGGTGTTAAAGTTAGCTTCGATCCCAACTTACGTTTAAAGTTATGGTCATTGGAAGAGGCACGTCCTGTTCTTCTTCGTCTTGCAGAGAAAGCGGATTATTTCCTCCCAGGACTTGATGAACTTCAACTATTATATGATACAGATGATAATACCTACATATTCGAGAAACTCTCACAGTTACGAGGAATCTCGATTATAAAGGGAGGACCAGATTTGACTTATGTACTGGAAGCAGGGGTTCTTAGCGAAGTTCCATATTTCAAAGCAGAGCAGGTATTAGATACAGTGGGTGCAGGCGATGGGTTCTGTGCCGGTTTTCTAGCAGGTCTGCTTAAAGGGTACTCAGCGATTGAGGCTACGCGACTTGGTAATTTAATGGGATCTATGGTCATTCAAGCAGTGGGAGATTGGGAAGCGTTACCTACTTGGGAACAAGTGGATGCTCGTTTGAATAATAAGGCTCATATTGAAAGATAATGTACGAAATACTAATATAATTAGGATTAGGAGTTGTCATTGTGAAAAAGATTCAACTTATTCAAAAGATGATTGATAGTGGTGTTGTTGCGGTATTGCGAGGGAACTCTGCGGATGAGGTTGTGGAAATGGCAGAGCAGGCTATTGCTGGTGGAATTAAAGCTATTGAAGTAACACTGACCGTGCCTGGTGCGTTACATGCGATTGAAAAGCTAAGCCAGATATATCATTGGAATGCGACTGATCCGTCTAAATTTGCTATAATTGGGGCAGGTACGGTGTTAGAACCACAAACGGCACGTGCCGCGATACTCGCAGGATCTGAATTTGTTGTTGCACCATCATTGAATCCAGAAACAATTAAAATTTGTAATTTATATCGTATACCTGTCTTGCCTGGATTAATGACATTAGCTGATGTACAACAAGCGTTGGAGCTTGGCGTTGATATCATGAAATTATTCCCGGGTAATCTATTTGATCCATCGATTATCAAAACTATGAAAGGTCCTATGCCTCAAGCGAACTTCATGCCATCAGGAGGCGTGTCACTCTCGAATCTAGGTGAATGGATCAAAGCAGGTGCTGTGGCAGTAAGTATAGGATCAGATCTTACAGCAAAAGCGGTTAAGACGGGGGACATGAATCAAGTGCGCCTAAGAGCTGAGCAATATATGGACGCTTATCATCTAGCAAAAGGAACGAATTAAACTTGGATTAAATGTTCAAAGATATGGGAGCGAAGGAGGTACAACTCATATGACACAAATCGAAACGTTGGCCTCTTGGATTCAAGAGAGCAGTAGAATTGTATTTTTTGGAGGAGCAGGAACATCAACAGAGAGTGGAATCCCCGATTTCCGTTCTGCTGCAGGGTTGTATCAAAGCGAGCAACATTCGCCCTATCCGCCCGAAGTGATGCTTAGTCATCATTTCTTTATTGAACATCCAGAAGTGTTCTATGATTTCTATCGCAGCAAGATGATTCACGAGCACGCTTCCCCCAATGCTTGCCACGAATTATTGGCTACTCTTGAGAAGAAAGGGAAGTTACAGACTGTTATTACGCAAAATATTGACGGACTACATCAAAAAGCAGGGAGCTCAAACGTATTAGAATTGCATGGATCTATTCATCGTAACTATTGTATGGGCTGTGCACAGTATTATGATCTGGGAGCTATTATCACTAGTCAAGCAAAGGTTCCGCGGTGTTCAACCTGTGATGCTGTCATTAAGCCAGATGTCGTTCTGTATGAAGAATCACTGGACCAGCAAATATTGTACCAGTCGATGGAGGCAATCTCAACAGCAGATGTACTTATCATTGGTGGTACTTCGTTGACTGTTCATCCTGCAGCGAACTTGATATCTTATTTCCAAGGAAATCGGACGATTCTTCTCAATGTAGATCCAACGCCTTACGATGAGCAAGCTGATTTACTTATTACGGATCCCATTGCAGAAGTGATGGCTAAGGTAAGTAAGCTATTATAAGTATGACTTTTTGAACACACAATTATAACTACTATATTTCGCAAATAGAAGGGTGGATATGTCATGGTGTATATCGCAAATGAAGAACGTTACTCCAAGATGAAGTATAACCGTAGCGGTCGTTCTGGACTTAAGCTTCCAGCGGTCACTTTAGGTCTATGGCATAATTTCGGTGGCATAGACACATATGAGAATGCACGAAGTATGATCAGAAGATCATTTGATTTAGGTATCACACACTTCGATTTAGCTAATAATTATGGTCCTCCTGCTGGTTCAGCGGAAGAGACATTCGGTAGAATATTGGCACAGGATTTGAAGCCCTATCGTGATGAGTTGCTGATATCCTCCAAGGCTGGATACTATATGTGGCCTGGTCCTTACGGGGAATGGGGTTCACGTAAAAATTTAGTGTCTAGTCTAGATCAGTCATTGAAGCGGATGAATCTAGAGTACGTAGATATTTTCTATTCCCATCGATTTGATCCAGAGACACCGCTTGAAGAGACGATGATGGCGTTGGATCATATCGTTCGTTCTGGCAAAGCACTGTATATAGGTATTTCTAATTATACAGCTGAACAAACGGCAGAAGCGATAGCTATTCTGAAGCAATTAGGTACACCACTTCTTATCCACCAACCAAGTTATTCCATGCTAAATCGTTGGATTGAGAAAGGACTACAGGATGTATTGGAAGAGAATGGAGTTGGAAGTATAGCATTCTCCCCTCTTGCTCAAGGTTTGCTTACGAATAAATATTTGAATGGTATTCCAGAGGATTCACGGGCAGCAAGTTCATCCGTCTTCCTAAATGAGAGTAACATTACACCAGAGGCACTACGAAAAGTACGTGCACTCAATCAATTAGCAGCTGCAAGAGGTCAGAGTCTAGCTCAACTTGCATTGTCATGGGTACTTCGCGGTGGAAAAGTAACATCTGTATTAATTGGAGCAAGTCGTGTCAGTCAGATTGAAGATAATGTGGCTGCATTAGACAATCTAGAATTCACTCAAGAAGAACTGGATCGGATTGAGAATATCCTTAAGACAGAGAACTAAGTGCGATCACAAGATACGCGAATAAAGAAAGCTTGCTTATTCTTCTTAGAAGGATGGCAGGCTTTCTTTTATAGATCATAATTTCTGTCTTATAATCTGAATTTGTCGTCCAGTTTCATTACGATACATGCTGGGTGACATGCCGCAGAATCGTTTGAATTGACGAGAGAAGTAGAGAGCATCTGTTAGCCCAACGGATGATGCGATCTGCTCAATTGAGAGTTCAGGACGTTCACGTAGTAGCTGACGTGATTTATCGATCCGTAGCTTCAATAAATAAGTTACTGGGGAGAATCCAGTTTCTTTCTTGAAAATCCTGGAAAGATAAGCGCGATTGTATCCAAGGCTATCACACATCTGTTCAATGGATACT
The DNA here is from genome assembly GCF_056786435.1 of Paenibacillus sp. Y916. NCBI lineage: Bacteria > Bacillati > Bacillota > Bacilli > Caryophanales > Paenibacillaceae > Paenibacillus > Paenibacillus sp. Y916. The sequence continues at coordinate 75,555 of NZ_JBXCJA010000001.1, forward strand.
GGGTGTGCGAATTGTGTAGACATATACATAATCATCTGCTTAACGGTCCGTTGAACTTGGGATTCTGTGCCAGTAAGCCGTGACTGGCTGGACAACTCATTTTGTGCTTCAGCAAGAATGAGGTATAGATAACCAAGGGATGTCATATGAGCACTTTCCTTTTTAGTATAGAAAGCTTCTTGTATTTGAGCTATGGAGGAGGCAATTGTAGATTTATCTTTCGTAGAGGTGAATACGGACTGATCCACTAGGAAACCAGCGGATTCCACCCGTTGTTGCGCTTCCTGCCCAAGAAAGGCTGTCCAGCGATAGCACCAAGGTTGCTCTATATCCGAGACATAGCTGACTAATTGCCCTGGATGGATGAGGAAACAGGAACCTTCATGTAGTTCATAGGTATGTTGCTCGGTTCGAAAGATTCCCTTTCCACTCTCCACATAATGTAGTAAGTAATGATCATAGATTTTTGGACCTAATGCATGTAATGAATCTGTTTGACTCTCCCCAGCAAAAAGTACATGAAGTGAATTGTCATTGTGGGAGACTGGATTAGCAGCTACTGAATAGGTTGAATGAAGTGACATAGGAGTATTATTCCTCTCTTCGTTACTGATATGAATGTGAATGACATGAGTTCATTATAGATCTAAAGGTCACATTTATCCATATTAAGCACACATGATTGCATTATCAAAGTGGATGGTATCTTTTATACTTAGTGTAGGTCATAACGATATTGAAAGGATAGGTGAGTGCTAATGAGTATTCAACAACTGAAGGAAACGTTCATAAGTAAATTTGGAGAAGGTCATCATCCAGAGCGGGTGTTTAATGCACCAGGTCGAGTGAATTTGATTGGTGAGCATATTGATTATAATGGCGGTTATGTTCTGCCGGCTGCACTTGAATTTGGTACGACGCTTATTATTAGAGAAAGAGATGATGATAAAATTCACCTTTCTTCTGGCAATATTTCATTTGAATTGACATTAGATATAGACAATATAGGTAACGAAAAAACAGGTGAATGGGTTGATTATCCTATTGGTGTTCTTGTCGAACTGAGCAAGATTGGATGCAAGTTAACGAAAGGATATGACTTGTACTTCAATGGTGAAATTCCCAATGGAGCAGGACTCTCATCATCGGCGTCCCTTGAAGTAGTAACTGCATATGCGATTTTGACGTTGGAAGGACAAGAAACGGACACCGTAGAAATCGCACGTTTATCCCAAAGAGCAGAGAATCAGTATGTAGGCGTGAATTCCGGCATCATGGATCAATTCGCAGTGGCGAACGGAAAGCAAGATCATGCTATTCTACTCATGTGCGATACATTGGAATATAAACATGTTCCTTTCCGCACGGGTTCATACAAGCTAGTGATTGGGAATACGAACAAACGTAGAGGGCTCGTGAATTCTGCCTATAATGAACGTCGACATCAATGTGAAGTCGCATTAGATATTCTGAAACAGGAAGTTCCATCATTGGAATACTTGGCACATTTAAAGCCAGAACAATTCGAAACATTGCAGACTCATATTCAAGATGAGACGGTAAGACGTCGGGCTCAGCATGTTATTGAAGAGAATCAACGGGTACTTGATTCCGTGGAAGCGCTAAGTAAGAATGATCTTGAAACATTCGGTCAATTCATGAATCAATCTCATGATTCCTTACGAGATTTGTATGAAGTGAGTTGTACAGAGTTAGATGTGATGGTGGAAGAGGCACAGAAGATTGCTGGTACACTTGGCGCGCGGATGACAGGTGCTGGGTTCGGTGGCTGTACAGTATCATTGGTGCATGAAGATTCCGTGGAACAATTTGTGCAGCAGGTCGGCGATCACTATAAAGCTAGAACTGGACTCGAAGGCGAATTCTATGTGTGCGGTGTAGGCGATGGCGTGAAAGAATTAAAGGAGGAGATCTAATATGGCTATTTTGGTAACAGGCGGAGCTGGGTATATTGGTTCACATACCGTGGCTGCATTACTGGATATTGGTGAAGAGGTCGTTGTGATTGATAGTCTACAAACAGGCCATCGCGAGGCTCTACTTGGAGGTAAGCTGTACGAGGGAGATTTACGAGATAAGGAGTTGCTTGCGAAGCTATTCAGTGAGAATGAGATTGATGCGGTCATTCATTTCGCAGCGAATTCCCTTGTCGGCGAAAGTATGCAGAATCCAGTGAAATATTATGATAATAATGTATTCGGTACATTATGTTTGCTTGAAGCGATGGATGCTGCGAATGTTCGTAAAATTGTATTCTCTTCGACTGCTGCAACCTATGGTGAACCAGAGAAGGTACCTATTGTAGAAGGTGATCGGACAGAGCCAACGAATGTCTACGGTGAGACCAAGCTGATGATGGAACGTATGATGTCATGGTTTGATAAAGTGCTAGGAATTAAATATGTGGCACTGCGTTATTTCAATGCAGCTGGTGCACATGAGAGTGGCCGTATTGGTGAAGATCACCGACCAGAGAGCCATCTGATCCCACTAGTGTTGCAAGCTGCTCTGAAACAACGTGAGAACATTGCTGTATTCGGTGAGGACTACCCGACACCAGATGGTACTTGTGTTCGTGATTATATTCATGTGAGTGATCTGGCAGATGCCCATTATCGTGCGGTAACTTATTTGAGAAGTGGTCAAGATAGCAATGTATTCAATCTTGGGAATGGACAAGGATTCTCTGTCAAAGATGTGATCGAAACGGCTAAGAAAGTAACTGGTCTTGATATTCCTGTAGTGACTCAGGAACGTCGTGCCGGTGATCCTGCTGTATTAGTAGCTTCATCGGAGAAGGCACGTACCGTTCTTGGTTGGAAGCCATCACATGATAGTCTTGAGAACATTATTCAAAGTGCTTGGAGCTGGCATCAGTCTCACCCACAAGGGTACGGAGAATAAGGGGGATGAACATGGATATTGCAACTAGAACTCCTGAACAGGATGAAGCTTTACATGCTATTGAGCGTCTTGTACATTTTTCTTATCAGCATAATTTATTGAAACAAGAAGATATTGATTATAGTCGCAATATGCTGATGGAGCTGTTTCGTTTCACTGAACCATTCGCAGGAGAAGTAGATTATTCACATGCTGGAAGTCCACAGTTCATGATTGATGTATTGATCAACTATGGATATGAACTAGGGCTAATTCCTGAGAATAGTGATACTTATCGGGATTTGTTAGATGCCAAAATCATGGGATTTCTGATGGCCCGTCCATCTGAAGTGATTGCGGAGTTTGAAGCTATTTCGGCTGAACGTGGGATTGAGGCGGCCACAGATATCTTTTACAAATTGAGCATAGATTCCAACTACATTCGCATGGACCGTGTGGCCAAAAATGTCTACTGGAAGCAGAAGACGGCTTATGGCGATATTGAAATGACCATTAACTTATCTAAACCGGAGAAGAATCCGAAAGAGATCGCAATGGCTAAGCTACTGCCGCCTCCTGTCTATCCAAAGTGCCAACTATGTCGGGAGAATGTGGGGTATGCAGGGCGTATTAACCACCCAGCACGTCAGAATCTCCGGGTTATTCCCTTAGAGATGAACGGGGAACCTTGGTATTTCCAATACTCTCCATATGTTTATTATAATGAGCATTGTATTATTTTTCACCGTGATCATGTACCCATGAAGTTGACTAAGGATACATTGAAAAGACTTCTATCTTTCGTAGATGTAATGCCACATTATTTCATCGGATCGAATGCGGATTTACCGATTGTAGGTGGCTCAATCCTGACACATGATCATTTCCAAGGTGGTCGTCATACGTTCCCGGTACAGAATGCACCTAAAGAAGTGACGTTCACGCACAACCATTACCCAGGAGTATCTGTAAGTATTGTGAAATGGCCGATGTCCGTATTGCGCCTTACGTCACAAGATAGTGAGATCCTGCTCGAGAGTGCCAATGATATCTATGAATCTTGGAAACAATATAGTGATCCAGATGTAGATATTGTGGCTTTTACAAAGAATGAGTTAGGGGAGGACATCCCTCATAATACCGTTACCCCAATTGTTCATCGTACAGAAGATGGCGCATATGAAATGGACTTGGTGTTGCGTAATAATCGTACTAATGAACAGTATCCAGATGGAATCTTCCACCCTCATCCAGAAATGCATCATATTAAGAAAGAGAATATCGGCTTGATCGAAGTGATGGGTCTAGCTATATTGCCAGGAAGACTAAAAGAAGAGTTGGATCTGGTAGCAGATATTCTAAGTGGTGATGAAGTGCTATATACATCTGCTACAGCTGGAGAAGTTCCTGTGTTGGATCAGCATTTGGAGTGGATTGAGAAGCTTCTAGCAGAACATGGCAATCAGTTCAGTAAAGATGCGGCTGTGCAATTGGTTCAGCATGAAGTTGGCGATAAATTTGTAGAAATTCTGGGCCATGCTGGCGTCTATAAGAGAACAGAAGCAGGGCAGCAAGCGTTTAAGGCATTTCTACAGCATTTGGGATATAACGAATCCTAATATAATGAGTGACAATGACCGTTCTTCTAATTTAGGTGAGAGTTCAAAAGGTGACTTTTTGAACAACCCCTTAGGAAGGACGGTTTGTTCCTGTATAGGGAAAGGTTTATACTATAGGTGCGAGTTCAAAAGATGATTTTTTGAACAACCTTTATAGGTGCAATGGAATATCAATAATTATTGGAGGCGAGACATATCATGATAGCATTTGAATTTAATAATCCGACCAAGCTAATCTTTGGAAGAGGGACGCTTGCTGCACTTAAAACGGAAGTTCCTAAATATGGGATGAAAGTATTATTTCTTTATGGTGGAGGTAGTATTAAGCGGAGTGGTCTCTATGACAATGTTATATCGTTGTTAAATGAGATTGGGGCTGAAGTTACTGAGCAAGGGGGAGTAGAACCTAACCCACGCTTGTCCACAGTTCATAAAGGTGTAGATTTGTGTAAAACGAAGGGAATTGAACTCATACTGGCTGTTGGGGGCGGAAGTGTTCTTGACTGCGCTAAGGCGATTGCAGTAGGTGCGAAGTATGATGGGGATATGTGGGACTTCTTGGAGCGTAAAGCTAGTCCACAAGCAGCGCTTCCTTTGGGAACGGTATTGACGATGGCCGCAACCGGATCAGAAATGAATGGCGGTTCTGTGATATCCAATGAAGTGACACAGGAGAAAATGGGTTGGGGGAGTCCACACGCTTATCCGGCATTTTCCATTCTGGATCCTGTACATACTTTCTCACTTCCGAAGGATCAGACGGTATACGGTATGGTAGATATTATGTCACATGTGCTAGAACATTATTTCCATGCAGAGCATAATACGCCCGTTCAGGATGGCTTCTGTGAGACGATCCTGCGCACAGTAATTGATACGGCTCCAAAGCTAATTGAAGATCTAGAGAACTATGAGTTGCGTTCTACGATTATGTACTGCGGCACGATGGCATTGAATGGTGTACTAAATATGGGGATGTCCGGAGACTGGGCCACTCATAATATTGAGCATGCTGTATCGGCTGTGTATGATATCCCACATGGTGGCGGATTGGCAATCTTATTCCCGAATTGGATGAAACATAACCAGAGCGTCGATATTGCACGCTTCAAGCGACTAGCCATTCAAGTATTTAATATTGATCCATCAGGTAAAAGCGATGAGCAAGTTGGAATAGAAGGAATTGAAGCGTTACGTACATTCTGGAATTCTATTGGTGCGCCAAGTCACTTAAGCGATTATGATATCGATGCAAGCCAAATTGAAATCATGGCTGATAAGGCGCTACGCTTTGGTCCATTCGGTAATTTCAATAAATTGCATAAAGAAGATGTGATTAAGATTTATGAAATGTCACTTTGAGTATTGCGGTTAAGAACTTGATTGGACGGATACGGAGAACATAGTGGAGTCTTCATGAGGTCCCTAGTCTCTGTTGTTTGTGAGGATACAAACAACAGAGACTAGGGCCTTTTTACACTAAGGGTACTGTTATATACTCTCTTTTTTGAATACAAGGAAATAAATGAAACAAAAGGGAATGGTAACACGTATACAATAATATGAACATAAAGGATCCCGACAGGAGGATGTAAGATGGAGGCGCTTTATTTAGGCTGTCTGGTAGGAGGTGTATTATTTGCCTTAGTAACCGTATTGCTTGGAGATGTACTTAGTAGTGCACTTGATGGCTTTCTTGATTTCATGTCGGTGGATATTCTGAAGCCAACGGTGGTAGCAAGTGCAATTACAGTGTTCGGTGGAGCAGGTATATTATTAACTCGTTACTCTGGGTTAGATAATGTGCCTAACATGTTGCTATCTATACTGATTGCGATCTTCATCTCGGTTCTTGTGTTCTATTTATATGTTAAGCCAATGGAGAATAGTGAGAATTCAACGGGATACTCCATCCAAGATTTGGTCGGAAGAATTGGAGAGATTACGATACCACTTCCTGCACTTGGTTATGGAGAGGTCATGGTGAAGGTGGGAGCGGGGAATGTATTACATATTGCATCTAGTCTTGAAGGGGAAGAATTACCCGCTGGTAGCCGTGTAGTTATTGTAGAAGAGGTAGATGGCGTGTTGCATGTTACTGAATTTGATAAGAGAAGAGGAGATGATGTCTAATGTTAATGGAATCAGTACCAGATTATTTGATTATTCCAGCGATTGTGATTGCCGTCATTATTGTACTTGGTTTGGCATTTTGGGCTCGTTATAAGACCGTAGGACCGGATGAGGCAATGATCGTTACGGGTTCTTTCTTGGGGAATAAGAATATTTCAGACGAAGATGGGCGTAGAATTAAAATTATACGTGGTGGTGGGGCATTCATTCTACCTGTATTTCAGCAATCGCAATTCATTTCATTACTCTCACATAAACTAGATGTCTCGACACCAGAAGTATACACAGAGCAAGGTGTTCCTGTTATGGCTGACGGTGTTGCTATTATTAAGGTAGGCGGTTCGATTGAAGACGTAGTGACTGCATCTGAACAATTCATTGGTAAGCCAGTTGAATCGCTCAGAAGTGAAGCGCAAGAAGTTCTCGAGGGACATCTTAGAGCGATTCTAGGTATGATGACCGTTGAGGAAGTTTACAAGAATCGTGATAAATTTGCACAGGAAGTACAGGGTGTAGCTGCGCGCGATCTTAAGAAGATGGGACTGCAGATTGTATCTTTTACAATTAAGGATTTGCGTGACAAACATGGTTACTTGGAAGCGCTAGGTAAACCACGGATTGCTACCGTTAAGCGTGACGCGGAAATTGCTGAGGCTGATGCGGTAAGAGATGCACGTATTCAGAAGGCCAATGCCGAAGAGCAAGGGCAGAAGGCAGAACTATTAAGAGATACGAACATCGCTGAAGCATCCAAGGAGAAGGAATTGAAAGTGGCTTCCTTTAAGAAAGATCAGGATACGGCAAAGGCAGAGGCAGATCAGGCCTATCATATTCAAGAAGCGCGTGCTAAACAAATCGTGGTGGAAGAGCAGATGCAAGTAGAGCTTGTCCGTAAGAATCGTGAAGTTGATCTGCAGGAAAAGGAAATATTAGTTCGTCAGATGCAATACGATGCAGATGTGAAGAAGAAAGCGGATGCGGATCGTTATTCTGTTGAGGTTGGAGCAGAGGCAGATAAGGCACGCAGAATGCTTGAAGCGGATGCTATGCAGTACTCAATCGAGACGCAGGCCAAAGCTTCTGCAACACAGAAGCGACTGGACGGGGAAGCGATGGCAGATTCAGAACGTGCACGCGGTACTGCAGATGCAGACGTTATTCGTCTGAAAGGTCTCGCGGAAGCTGAGGCGAAAGAGAAATTGGCAGATGCATTCCAAAAGTACGGGGAAGCTGCAATACTCGACATCGTGACGAAGATGTTGCCTGAATTGGCGGGCAAGATTGCTCAGCCACTTGCTGCTATCGATACGTTGACTGTGGTCGACACTGGGAAAGGTGAAGGAGCCGCTCGAGTTAGTAATTATGTAACGGAGCTAATGGCGACTGCACCAACGATGTTGAAGAATGTCTCTGGGCTTGATATTGAAAGTTTGATTAAAGGATTTACTCAAAAGAAACCTGAAGTGCAGCCATTGGCATCATTGCCATCAGTGCCTGAATTGGTAAAAACGCCTATTGAGGCTCAGACACGGACTGAGGAATAGTCGGTGTAAATCCAAACTTCAGAAAAAAGAGATCGTTGTACAAATAAAAGCAGGTCAAGGTCGAATGAAATGCTTCCTGTCAAGTGGACAGGGAGCACTTCAGAATGAGCCTTGGTCTGCTTTTTAGTTATTGTGAGAAAGTGAAAGTATGAATACTGTATGATCGAAAAGGAAACGACTAACAAAATGAATCCGACTCACATATGATATATTGAACGTGGAATGTGGATTGTCGTAAGGTTCTCAATATGACATACGATGGTGGTGAAATTTCATGATCAATATAACAAGTTATTACGAAGGTAGAGATTTGGGATGTTGCTACGCGTCGGAAGGAAGCATGTTTAAAGTATGGGCGCCAACAGCAAGTCTTGTGTCTTTAGTTATATATAAAGATTCAGGTCGCTATAATCATCTGGGTCAAGTGATGAACCACAGTGAGGATACTGAAATAGTGATGATGAAGGATGTTGATGGTGTATGGTCAAGTTACTGCAAGGGTGACTTGAGAGGTTTATTCTACATGTATAAAACAGAATTTACAGATGGAAAGGTTCATTATGTGGTTGATCCATATGCAAAGGCTGTTTCGGCTAATGGAGAAAGAACGGCCATTGTAGATCTGAAATTGACAGATCCATTGGGCTGGGATGAAGATGTGAAGCCACCGCTTAGTCATCCAATAGATAGCATCCTTTATGAATTACATGTACGCGATTTCTCGATACATCCAGATTCAGGTCTCGTGAATAAGGGAGGGTTTAAGGCCTTCACAGAGTTCGGACTAAAAGATGTCAACGGGAATGCGTTAGGAATCGACCATTTGGTGGAACTTGGTGTAACGCATGTTCAGATCATGCCCGTATTTGATTTCAAAACAGTGAACGAGTTGAAGGTTGATGACCAAGGTACTTCTATATCGGAGTACAATTGGGGTTATGACCCCCAAAATTATAATGTACCAGAAGGTTCGTATGCCAGCGATGCGAGTAATCCTGCTATACGGATTATCGAGCTTAAGGAAATGATTCAAGCTTTGCATAGTAAGGGCATACGCATCGTGATGGATGTAGTTTATAATCATACGTATTTGATTGAAGGAGGTCCATTTGAATCGATAGTACCTGGCTACTTTTATAGAACAGATCATTCTAGCGCGTATTCGAATGGTTCGGGTGTTGGGAATGAGCTTGCTTCGGAGCGTCCGATGGTACGTAAATATATGAAAGATTCCGTGCGATATTGGGCAGAAGAATACCACATTGACGGATTTCGATTTGATCTAATGGGTCTTATAGATACACTGACGATGAAAGAAATTACCGATGAACTGCATGACGAAGTAGATCCTAGCATTATGATTTACGGTGAACCATGGACTGGAGGGTTATCCCCGCTTACTCATCAGACATTGAAAGGAACGCAAAGGGGGACAAAGCTTTCCGTGTTTAATGATCATTTCCGTAGTGCGATTAAAGGAGATAGTGATGGAACGGGACGTGGATTTGCTACAGGAGAGCCTGGTAAAGAGTGGGCTATATGGAACGGGGTATGCGGATCCATTCATGATTTCGCGGAGTTCCCGATGGAGACAATCAATTACGTGACGGTGCATGATAACTTGAACTTATGGGATAAAGTGCTGACGACTGAGGGAATACGACAAGAAGCTGGTATGCTAGATGTATTCGGTGGTTTACATGCGAACAGCATGGAAGTGAAATTAATGGAGACAGCTGATCCTTATAAAAGTGTTGATCCTATAGAACCGCTCACAAGTGACACTGTTCGACGGAGTTTACTTGCTAATGGGATCATATTAACATCACAAGGAATACCTCTGATTCATGCAGGGGATGAGATGTTACGCTCCAAATTTGGTGATCATAATAGTTATCAAAGTGGGGATTGGATCAATGGGATTAGGTGGGATAACAAAGGGAAGTTCCAGGCTGTATTCAAGTATTATCAAGGTTTGATTGAGCTGCGTAACCATCATCCTGCTTTTCGAATGCGTACTAGGGGGCAAATTGAGAAGCATCTAGAAATATTACAATGTAATGGCAACGTAGTAGCTTATCAACTAAAAGATCATGCCAATGGAGATATATGGCGTAATATCGTAGTTATCTATAATGGGAACGAGGATACGGTAGCGGTAGGTATTCCAGGATCCACAGCGGGTTGGAATATAACAGTCAACGATCAGAAAGCTGGGACGTCACTACTGGAGAAGATTGCTGGAGAGACAGTCTTAGTTCCAAGGCTATCCATCATGGTGCTTTATCAAGAAGAGGATTGAGATTCTTCTTGATAAAGAATATAATGCAAAAAAACATGGCAGGCTAAGGGGATAACCTCAGTTTGCCATGTTTTATTTTGAAAATAATAAGAAAGTATAAGTTTCACTTGAATCAATTTCATAATCGCAGATGCAGCTAAATCGGGATGCGTAATTATGAAATTGATTCTTGATACTATATTCCTTGTATTTCCGCTGAAACGAGTGCCTTAAAGTGATACGAAGTATCGCTAGCATCGAAAGCATAATCTCTTTGAAAAAAGAACGGCATTGCCGTTTCTACTTGTCTAGAGAAGCATGTCTTTATTTATTTTTTGAAAATACCGAATGGCGAACCAAGGGGTAGAAAGCTTCGTCCAAAATGAGCATTAAGAACAGAAGCGCCACAGCCATATAACGATACGATAGCAATTCCCATTTCAGCGTAAGCTGCAATTGTATGGAATATATGAGGTGCGATACCAAAAGCATCAAACGTTAATCCCAAGAAAAGGAAATCGATCAATACAAAAATAGTGAAGAGTACTTTGTGAGTCTCCATAGCGCCAATGGTCATAAATAATGTGAACACTAAATAGCCTAGAAAGGCAAAGCCTAGTTGATTGCCATCTATATCTGCAGCCAACTGTGGACCAAATACGCCCAACTTCATCAACCAACTGCTGGCAACACCAAGCCAGAAAAAGCCATACGCACCGAAAGCCGTCATTCCAAAGGTGTTGTTATGCTTAGCATCTTGAACACAAGCGAAAAGCTGGGCAAAAGCCCCAAGGAAAATAGCCCAGGGAATAATGTAGCTAAGACCTTCTGTAAGGCCAAGCTTTTGTGAGGATGCGACAAGTGTTACCATCGCCAGGCCAAATAGGCCGATTCCACTAGGATCTGCAGTAATAATTTGTACGGATTGTTTCGTTTGTGATGACATAGTTGCCTCCAAATAATTTATGATAAGGCTGAACAGCCCTCGATATCATATCATAGTAGTAGATGACTTGCACTCAAGGAAGAGGATTACAAATGCTACAAATTTGTGACAAACATACATTTTACTAAAATAACAATCATTGGATTTATAGAAAGATGTTTGAACATATGAATAATTGGGTAATAGATAGGTATGCCTGTAATTTGGCGTGTAACAAATACATTCTATAATTGGAGGAATAAAAATGACATTACTAATGATTACTGCTGAAAAAAGATTGGAAGATGGTCCACCATCCGTACTTAGGAAATTGAGAGAAAGTGGAAGGATTCCTGCTGTCGTATATGGTTTGAATAAAGAGAGTCTTTCGGTTCATGTTGACGATGGAGAATTAATGAGAGTAGTTCGAACAGGACGTTCCGAAATGTTTAAGTTACAAGTTGAAGGTATGAAGGATTTATCCGTTATTATAAAAGATTTTCAGAAGAAAAATGGAAAGTGGATCCATGCAGACTTCTTACAAATTTCAGAGTCGGTGCCTCTCCGCACATCAATAGCTATTGACTATCAAGGTGTTGCAGCTGCAAGTAAATTAGGTGGAGTTGTTCAGACGCTAGTAACAGAACTAGAAGTTGAAGGCCTGCCTGCGGAACTTCCATCTGCAATTGAAATTGATATTTCTCACCTTGAGATCGGCGACAAGCTAATCGCTACTGATGTGAAGTTACCGAAGGGGATTACATTAGTTCCAACTAGTGAAGAATTGTTACTCGCTTTAGTTGCAGCTCCACGTGTAGCCATTGAAGGAGACGGAGAAGAAGCTGAGCCAGAAGCGATCAATAAATAAATTCTATATGCAATACTGGTTAAATTGAATTGGATTTGAAGCTAATTACTGTTTATAATAGGTACAGTCAAAGGGAAATGCCGGTTATAACATAATTAGTGGGAGGAAACATATGCAACAAATAACGATAGGAATTGTAGGCTACGGTAATTTGGGTAAGGGCGTAGAGAAGGCAATCCGACAAAATCCAGATATGAAATTGGTGGCTGTATTTACTCGACGTGATCCACAAGGCGTAACGGCAAGTGTTCCCGTTCTGCAAGTTGCAGAAGCTGAAAAGTATAAAGGAACGATTGACGTAATGATTCTATGTGGTGGTTCTGCAAAAGATTTACCAGAGCAAGGTCCATATTTCTCTAAAATGTTTCATACAGTGGATAGCTTTGACACACATGCTCTAATTCCTGATTATTTCGCGAAGGTGGATGTCGTAGCTAAGGAGAACGGACATGTTAGTGTGATTTCAACCGGTTGGGATCCAGGTCTGTTCTCGCTAAATCGGATGTTAGGGGAAGCGATATTACCGGAAGGTAAAGAATATACCTTCTGGGGTCGCGGTGTAAGTCAAGGGCATTCGGATGCGGTTCGTCGGGTTGAAGGCGTCAAGAATGGGATTCAGTATACGATTCCTGTTGAAGCTGTTGTATCTAAAGTACGTGCTGGTGAGAATCCAGAGCTATCCACTCGTGATAAGCATTTACGTGATTGTTATGTTGTGGCTGAGGAAGGTGCAGACCTTGTACGTATTGAAAAAGAGATCGTTGAAATGCCTAACTATTTCGCAGATTATGATACAACAGTAACTTTTATTACTGAAGAGGAATTACAGGCTAAGCATTCCGCAATGCCTCATGGAGGTAATGTACTTCGAAGTGGTCGAACTGGAGACGGTAATACACAAATTATTGAATTCGGATTGAAGCTTGGTAGCAACCCGGAATTTACAGCGAGTGTATTAGTAGCTTATGCTCGTGCAGCCTATAAATTGGCGAAACAAGATCAGTCCGGTGCAAAGACGGTCTATGATATTCCATTTGGTCTACTATCATCGAAATCTCCGGAACAATTACGTAAAGAGTTACTGTAGCAGTCTGTTGTATGCTCCTCTTTGATAAATGAAGCGGCTTGAAATAAAACCTATCTTTCGTCATGAAAGATAGGTTTTATTCGTTGCTTCGTTACGAATCGTAGTTATAACGCTTTCTAAGCCGTCTGTAATACAACCATGTTCTGATCAAGTACGAACCAATGGGGAGACAAGAAAGCATAAGTGAAATCGTGCTCATCCATTGTAATTTATCAAAGCTACTATTAACCCTCAGCTCCATATTTAATCTTATATTATAAATAGAAATGATAATTAAAGGAATAAATAGACATGAATAGGTGATGGCTATGCGTCTTGCATGTTTTAAATGATGCGATTTGTCACTGTAAAGCTGTGGTCTTTCTTCGCCTTCTGAATATTCACGGCTCCATATGGACCATTTTTGAAAGGAGGAATTGGAAATAAAAGCACTCTTCCAGCCAGAATCCCTGTGTATGTCATTGTAGCCTTCATCTGTAATACTATTCTGAAAATCAGCACAATAACTTACCTTGCGTGGGCGACCTACTCTAAAATAGAAGCTGTTCCCTAGTTTACTCATACGATAAAGGTTATAGCCTTGTTCTTCCATGGTTTCGAGCCACTCTTCGAGCTTATCCGGAGCGTACATCCATCCCAATCTTCTCTTTACAACCATATTCCCTGAATGTTTCAACTGCCTTTCTTCATGCTTACTTAGTCTTCCTTCATCATGATCCACCATCCCTAGAGGTTTGTTGTATTGTATGTTTTCACTGATTAATTTCTTATTGGTTTTACTAATTTTGATCACAGAATAGATTGTAAGAATCCAGAGGGCTAATGCAGCGCCGATATTGCAATATGCTAAAATCCAATAAGGGCTCTTACCAACTTGTTCAACAGCACTTAATGGTTCATTTGATATAGACAACATAATCGAGATAATAATGACAAAAAAGATAGTCATCGTTATCATATATATTAATACACTACCGAAAATGTACATAATCACTCTATTATGTTTGATGATTCCCTCACGAACAGGAAATGTCTTTATTTGTTCAAGAAGATTATCATTCGACAGTACATACCAATGTCCGCTTTGCAGAATCTTCATCCAACCATCATCTATAAAGGCTCTAGACAGTGAATCAGCCTTTATTTTATCGTAGCCTATTCGATAAGTTACTTTTTTTGGATCGCCTTTTTTAAAGAAAAAGCAACGTGTTCCTCGATTCAATTTCTCGAAAAGATATCCCTTTTCCGCCATAGATGAGAGCCATTCTTCTGTTTTGCTCACATCATAGCTCCAAAATGGTCTAAAAACCTTTTTAATCATTAAAATCCTCCTCGTATTTTAATGCATTCTGGTGCAGCTCTTTAAGTCTATTTATCTCAACAGTAATTAGCTTTTTGCCAATGTCAGTAATTTCATAAACGGTTCTTCTCTCTTCGTCAGCAAATACAGTGATAATTCCATCTTTCTGCATTTTTGTTAGAGTCCCGTAAACCGTACCCGATCCTAATCGAATTCGTGATCTTGAAATTCCCTCTACATGTTTAATAATTCCATATCCATGACGGGGTTCTGTTAAGGAGAGGAGAATATAAAATGCCGTTTCTGTCATGGGCACATACTTTTTCAGCACTTTTTCAATCATATTCAAAATGATCACCTTTCTGTTATTATGTTAGCTTTATAATAAGGGCTACAATGAAGAGGTATGTTGCAGGTAGATATGTCGTAATGTGACTATATCACGATGCGACATAGTTGTAAATATAAGCTACTTATCAACATTGAGTTTTAACTGTGTTATTTAAACAAGAGAGAGATACGATTATTCTAATCGTACACGTCGAATAGGGCGTAATTTCGCGGAAGTATAGTTAAAAGTTAGAATTGACAGGACAAGTTTTTGTGAAATATAGTAAATTTAAAGTAAATTTACACGAGTAAATTAGGAGGTATGTAAATTGACAACGGTAAAAAGGTTCAGTTCGGAATTGATCCAAAAGTTTAATGACGAGGGTTATCTATTACTAAAAGGTGTATTAAGCAAAGATAAGGTAAGACGGTTAAATGCTGTTATCGATGGAATATTGGATGACGAGCCAGAATCCCTTTCTTACAATATTTATAACAGTGTAGAACGTCATGAAGAAATTGCATCTTTGATCGATGAACCTTCGGTGCTACCTCTTATCGTCCAATTACTCGGGTATAATATTCAGTTGCATATTTCTCATCTAACAGTTCGGAAGCCTAACCCGACAGATGTACAGACCGCGACGAATAGTTTCATTAACTGGCATCAGGATGGACCACACCCGAAATTTCCAAGTATTGGTGGCATTACGTCGACATACTATATAAAAGTATGTTATATCCTGAGCGATATGTCTGAACCGAATCGAGGTAATACGAAGATAATTCCAGGCTCACATAACCGTGTATACCAACCTGATTCGGACAATGTAAGAGAAAAGCTAACGGATGAAATGCAGATCTGTGGTGATCCCGGCGATGTATTTGTTTTTCCACAGACTTTGTGGCATTCTGGGGCCCCTAACCATTCTAAAGAAACAAGACGTCAGCTATTTCTCGGTTATAGCCCCATTTGGATGCGCCCCATTGACTATAAGATTCCTTCCGAACGACTGCTGAAAGATGCAAGCCCTATTCGCAAGCAACTACTAGGGTTCATTAGTGACAATCCATTCAAGTATTATGTACCTGATGATTCTATGATGCCATTGAAGGAATGGTTACAGAATCCGAATAAAAACTAGATAAAAAAAGATTAGAAGGATCGAATAAAATAAGTAGCTAATGCCTTGTAAGGGATGAACGGAGGAGTTCATTATCATGGTAACAAGACAAGAAGTAGCGGACCGTGCCGGTGTATCCGTAGCCGTCGTTTCATATGTGCTAAATAATCGCAACATCGTGAAGGAGGAAACGAAGCGTAGAGTACAAGATGCCATTCGAGATCTTGGATATCGTCCAAATCAGACAGCTCGGAGCCTCAAGACGAAGAAAACACAGCAAATTGCTGTGTTGATTCATTATATCGGTAATCCTTTTGAGGCGGGACTGTTGCTTCACATTGAAGCGACTGCTAAGCAACATGGATACTTCGTATTTGTGCAGACGTACGAGCCGGATCGAGAAGAAGAGTTATGGAGCTTATTGATGGGTCGAGTGGATGGGCTTCTTCTACTGGGGCAATCTTTTAGCCAAAAGACATTCGAATATTTCAGTTCACTTGAGGTACCTATCGTATCAGCTATGCAGCCTGCCCCTTGGGATGGAGGGATGAGGAATAACGTTCCATATGTCGACATTGAATGGCTACCCGTGATGCGTAGCCTTCTTTCTCATTTAAGTCAGCAGGGTCATGAACGGATCGCTTTTATGTCTGTTGGGAGAGACGATCCACTACACTACGCAGTTCGATGTCATGCTTTTTGCGAAGCTATGCGGCTTGAAGGTCTACATATAGAGGGTTTTGTACCGCGAATACTTGATGGATCGGGTCGATTCGAACAGGCCCAAGCAGTGCTCAGTGCATTATTTGACCGAGTGGATGGGAAATCATCAGACTTCTCGGCTATCGTCTGCGCCAACGATTTAATGGCCGCAGGATGTTTAGCTTCGTGTCATGAAAGAGGTATCCGTGTACCTCATGATCTGGCCATCGCTGGCTGTGAGAATATCTTGATGTCTTCGCAACTATCACCAGCCCTAACCGTTATCGACTATCCCCGTCAACTAGCAGGAGAAGCGGCGATGAATATGTTACTTGCTCGAATGAATGGGTTCGAGATAGATTCAATACGACTTTCCGGACGATTGATCGTCAGGGGATCCACTTCCTCGGATGAATAAAAGTGGAATATAAGCTACTGATCAACATTGAGTTTTAACTGTGTTATTTATATAACAAAGAGGGGCTGTCCCAAAAGTCATTATAAAATGACATCGGGACAGCCCTTCTTATTTTTGTTAGGATCAACCTTTGGAATTAGCGATCACGTAAGAACATTTGCTACCACCTGTGGATAAGCACTCTGTACGATTCACATCAACTTGTAGAAGTGATTTGAATAATTCAAGCTCACAGTGACAAGCATGTTGATATTGATTAGCAATGTGAGAAATGGGGCAATTATGTTCTTTTATAATAAAAGATCCATCGTCAACTTCTTCGCATTCTGCCATATATCCGTTCTCATTCTGAATCTGCGTAAGTAGAAGTACTCTTTCAGATAAAGGGAGCCCTGTCATGGTATTCCCATATTTATGCTCAAGCTTGCTCTTGCGTCGCTCGAAAAGAAGGTTAATCATCTCTTGACCTGACTCTGCTTCAAGCTCACTAAGTAAATCTAGGGTCAGATTATGATAAGTTTTAGGGAAGAACCCTTCCGCTAACTCAGTTAATCGATAGAGCGCCGTAGGCCTACCCATGGATTGACGGACCATATTATATTCAATATATCCGTCCCTCTCAAGTGTGCCCAAATGTCGACGAACGGCCATTTCAGTAATCTGTAGTTCGTTCGTGATGTTCTTTGCTGTTAGAGGTGCCTTGGTCTTCAGCATATGGACAATTTGTTCTCGAGTGGAGAGTTCAACAGGTTTATTCATTTGAGCCCTCCATAGTTAAACTTGTTTTTGTACCATATTATTGGAATTCTCTTCACATTCATCTGAGCAGAATCCACGATGTAATTGTTCACACTCTTCGCAGCATATATGTTTGGCATGACAGAGAGTATATCCACAGTTGATGTATCGATCTTCTGACTTACCGCAATGATGGCATTGGCTGATAATGACATCTTCAGAAGTATGGTTAATGGGTACGGAGATGCGTTCATCGAATACGTAACATTTACCATCGAAGAGTCTTCCCTGTACTTCAGGGTCCTTTCCATAAGTTACGATTCCGCCATCCAATTGTGCAACATCATTAAACCCTTCATTCATTAAGAATCCAGTCAATTTCTCACAACGGATTCCTCCTGTGCAATACGTCAGTACTTTTTTATCTTTGTGTTCGCTTAAATTATTTCGGATCCATTCTGGGAACTCACGAAAGGATTCGACATCAGGGCGGATCGCATTACGGAAATGACCAATCTCGAATTCATAATCATTTCTTCCGTCGATCACAATGACATCGTCTTGCTGAAGTTGTTCATGGAATTCGGTAGGAGATAATCTTTTGCCGCTTAATTCATTAGGATCTAAATGCTTCTCATAACGGAAAGTGACGAGTTCTTCCTTGTGTCGCACGAACATCTTCTTGAAAGCATGTTCATGAGATGCATCAATTTTGAAAATCATATCAGAAAATAGTGGATCTTCAAGCATATCTTTCATATATTGCTCGGTTTGTTCAACCGTTCCAGACAAGGTACCATTGATACCTTCTCCAGCAATAATGATTCTCCCCTTAACGCCTAGATCTTTACAATATTTCAAATGATCTGCAGTGAATTGTGCGGGGTCAGGAATACTAACAAATTTGTAGTACAATAATATGTTGTACTGAAGTTGATCTTGGGACATGACTTAATCACCTTGCCTATTAAATTTTTATTCTACTAATTGTAGATGACCTTGACCTACTTAGTCAATATAGAAGTATATTAAGTCTGAAAACAGATATTTGAACATATATGAATTGTAATAAGATGGAATAGGGAGGGATGACAGATGGGTTTCTTAAATGGGCTATTAGGAAATGCTTCTCAAGTGGATTTGCCAGAGGTTCAGAAGGAGTATGCTCAAATCTTAGCATCTCAAGAGGTTATCGAGAGAGCCTATAAACTAGTGCGTGACATGTTTATATTCACTGATAAGCGATTAATTCTGATCGATAAGCAGGGGATAACAGGCAAGAAGATGGAATATCACTCCATTCCTTACAAGAGTATTTCACATTATTCCGTAGAGACGGCTGGGCATTTCGATCTTGATGCGGAACTCAAAATATACATTTCAAGTAGTCCGGTTCCCATTGTTAAGACATTCAATAAGAATGTCAGTATTTATGAAGTACAGAGCGTGCTATCACAATATGTTTTGAAATAGTAAGTTTAGCGGCTAAACTGATCGTAGAAAAGGGTGTCCTAAAAGCTGAAATAATAAGCTTGGGACACTCATTAGAAATGGTATTGACACATCTTCTTTTTGTATGATCAACAGTAGTAGGCGTGTTCAATATTAATAAATTGATATTGCTAATTTATAAAGCATCCATTATGATATTGGTGTACGACACCACTAAAGTTAAAGCACTTAAACTTTTGCGGTGAATAGTAGATTATTAACGTGAAATATATGAATCTATAACTATAAAGTTAAAGCGCTATAACTTTATACAATACAGAAAGTTGGTGATTCCGTTACTTATACTGATGGCCTACGAGTGGCGCTTTAGATGGACTTGCTCATACCTCCTTGGCTCATCGTATTTCTTGTACTCGCTTACAGCGCATCTATACAGTTTCTGCTCGGAATCATATGCTTAGCGGTCAACCATCCGTCCATGTATACTAAGGATAAGTATGATGATACGGAAAAATCTGCCGCAAGGAGAAAATGAAAATGAAGGTAAGTATATTTGATGTAGCCAAAAAGTCAGGATTGTCAGTTGTAACGGTCTCCCGTGTGTTAAACGGTGTACAATCGGTACGTGCAAAGAACCGCCAAAAGGTGCTCGACACGATCAAGGAACTGGATTACCGCCCTAATGCGGCTGCACGGAGTCTTGCTCGTGGAAAAACAGGTATTATAGGCTTGATTATGACGACTTTACAGGATTCATTCTTCGATGCCGTTGTCAAGGAACTTAACGATGTGCTTGCGTTGCATGGTTACTTTCTTGCGGTTTCAGTATCTAATAGTATCGGTTCGGACGGAGATCACTATCTCATTCAGGAAGATCGAGTCGATGGATTGATTCTACTCTCACCTGTGGAAGAAGATAGTTATATTCTAGAATTAAAGCGGCGCAATATCCCATATGTGTTGATTGACAATCAGAAGCCTGAGAACGACGCCTTTTCAGTAACTATTAACAATTTCAAGGGCGGATATGCAGCAACAGATCATTTGCTTGATCTGGGTCATACTTCGATTGCCCATCTATGCGGTAGTGAGATGTTCCGGAGTACGCGTGAACGCCGCAACGGATTTCTGCAGGCGCTACAGACGAAAGGGCTCGTCCCATTTGAGATGGTACATGGGGAATTCGAAATACAATTCGGTTATGAGACTTGTCGGAAGTGGATTAACGATGGCAACCTACCTTCAGCGGTATTCGCTGGAGATGACAATATCGCCCTCGGTGTGATCAATGCTTTGATGGAAGCAAAGATTAGTGTTCCTGAGGAAGTATCGATCGTAGGCTATGATGATCAATACATAGCTTCACAGCTTCGTCCGTATCTAACAACAGTACGCCAGCCAGCTGATGAGATCGGACTCGCCGCGGCTGATATGCTACTGAAGCGCATAGACGGCTCGATTAAACGGGCTTCGAGCATTAAAATTGATCCAAAGCTGATTGTAAGAGAATCAACGGTCCGGAGTAAATCTTAATAGGGGGGGACGATCATTGGCTTATTACTTAGGAATAGATGGTGGAGGTACAAAGACGTACGCCCTGCTTACTGACGAATATGGAAACGTGATCGGTAAAGGCAAGAGTGGTAATGGTAACCACCAGATTAATGGTGATATAGCAGCTAATAGTATTCGGGAAGCTACGCTAAGCGCACTTTCGGAGGCGGGGCTTCAGATAGAAGACATCCGACATGCTTACTTGGGTCTTGCTGGTGCAGATCGTGAAGCGGATTACATGATTCTGCATCCGATGATTCGTAATATTGGATTTACGAACTATACCATTAATTGTGACACCATGATCGGACTCCGGGCAGGAACCAATTATCCATATGGTGTTTCTCTCATCTGCGGTACGGGAACGAATTCCGCTGGTAGAAATCGACAGGGTGAAGATTATCAATGTGGTGGATTTAGTTATATGTATGGTGATTTTGGTGGTGGAGGTTCGTTGAATATTGAGGTATTCCGCTCTGTTATCCGTGCATGGGATGGCCGGGAGCAACCTACTTTACTAACGGATCTGTTGCTTGAGCTTCTTGGTTACGAGACGGTGGAAAAGATGTTTAATGATTTTCAGGATTATGGCAAACAGGTACCTGTAGATGCTGCTAGATTGTTATTTGAAGCAGCAGCTAAAGAGGACGCTGTGGCATTAGAAATACTGAATCATCAAGGCGTTGAGCTTGGCAAATCGGCTGTAGCTGTCGTGAATAGGCTAGGTATGGGGAACGAGACATTTGATGTTGTACTTGTCGGAAGTCTGCTAACAAGGGGGGATCGCGGATGGATTCGCGGCCCTATCGAACAAGCATTACTTACAGTTGCTCCTCATGCATCAGTCGTTACATTAACGACTGAACCAGTTGTTGGAGCTTTATGGTCTGCTATGGAAGAAGACGGACTAACGATTAGCGAAGAGGTACATGAAAGAATGCGGTCTTTCTGTGATTTTGAACTTATCAAATAAACGATACGATTGGATGTGAACAATAATGGCAACAAAGCAAGGATTAAAAATAGCTGTTATCGGCGGAGGATCTTCTTATACTCCAGAGTTGGTAGAGGGTTTCATTCTCCATTATGACGAACTACCTGTACGTGAACTGTGGCTCGTTGATATTGAATCCGGATTGCATAAGTTGAATATTGTTGGAGATTTAGCGAAGCGTATGGTTGAGAAATCAGGGCTTTCCATCCAGGTTCATCTCACGACAGACCGCCGTCAGGCCATTGCAGGAGCAGACTTTGTCAGTACCCAGATGCGTGTTGGTATGTTGGCTGCGCGTGGTCGAGACGAATCCATTCCGCTGAAATATGGCGTCATCGGTCAGGAAACTACCGGTCCTGGGGGGATGATGAAAGCACTGCGAACTATCCCTGTTCTGCTTGATGTCTGCCGGGATATAGAAGAGTTGGCTCCTGACGCGTGGTTACTTAATTTCACGAATCCGGCGGGCATGGTAACTGAAGCTATTCTTAAGTATTCTAATGTCAAAAGCATCGGGCTATGCAATGCACCGATAGGTCTAATTAAGGAGGTTTCAGCTAAGTATGGGGTTGAAGCTGAAAGAGTGTACGCTGAATTTGTAGGACTGAACCATCTTCATTGGATTACCCGTATTGATGTCGAAGGTGAGGATAAACTGGACGAAATGTTGGCAGACACAGCTGGATACAGTGCTAAGAACGTGCCTGCACGTGAATGGAATCCAGAATTCCTGCAATCGCTTCGTGCTTTACCTTCATATTATTTGAAGTATTTCTACATGACTGATGAGATGTTGGCAGAGCAACTTGAATCTGTTAAGGGTGGCGGGAACCGTGCCGAAGTCGTCAAACGAGTAGAAGAAGAACTGTTCGAGCTGTACAAAGATCCTGAACTACAGGATAAACCGAAGCAACTCGAGCAACGTGGCGGTGCCTTTTATTCTGAAGCAGCTGTGAACCTGATGAGATCACTTTACAACGGTACTAACGATATTCAAACACTCAACGTGGCGAATAACGGCATTATTGACTTCCTACCGGACAATGCTAGCATAGAAGTCAATTGTGTGGTCACTAAGAACGGTCCACTACCGCTACAATTGACGAAGATCCCACGTTCTGCTGTAGGACTTATCCATGCAGTCAAAACTTACGAGCAACTCGCCATTGATGCTGCTGTGACAGGAGACCGGGGGCTAGCTATTCAGGCAATGGCTCATCATCCCCTTGTGCCAACTGTGGAAGTAGCTATTCAAATGTTGGACGAAATGTTGGAAGCGAATAAGGAATATTTGCCACTGTTTTTCGCTCCAGACTCAGTATCTTAAGCCCTTAAATAGCTAGACGATTCGCTTTGTAAATCAATAATGACAGCTCCGAACAAGATTGTTCTAGTTCGTGGCTGTCATTATTTTGGTTGGTCGGAGGGGAGGAAGGATAATGGCTGTTCGAATTTCATGTTATAATACACTGTAAAAGAGTATCAATTCTGATTTGGAGAGGAACTGTCATTATGAAATTAATGTACAAGGGTAAAACGAAAGATGTATTCGCGTTAGATAATGGTCATTACTTGCTGAAATTTAAAGATGATGTAACTGGAGAGAATGGCGTATTTGATCCTGGAGCCAATACCGTTGGATTAGTAATAGAAGGGGCAGGGCGGGCAGGTCTTAGCTTAACGAAATTTTTCTTTGAGAAATTGAGAGAAGCGGGAATCCCAACGCATTATATAGATGCTAATATTGAAGAGGCGACGATGACGGTAAAACCAGCAACCGTATTCGGCAAAGGGCTTGAAGTTATTTGTCGCTACAGAGCTGTTGGAAGTTTCTTACGCCGTTATGGCTTATATGCGCAAGAGGGTCAGTCTTTAGATGGGTTTGTTGAAGTTACGCTCAAGGATGATGAGCGCCAAGATCCACCAATTGGTAAGGATGCACTCGATATGCTAGGAATACTTTCAGCAGACGAATATGAAACACTGAAAGACCTTACGAAGCGAATTAGTGATATCATTAAGGCTGAGATGAGTATGAAAGGTATTGAACTTTATGATATTAAATTGGAGTTCGGCAGAGTAGACAAGGACAAGCAGATTGTTCTGATCGACGAAATCTCAGGTGGTAACATGAGAGCTTACAAAGATGGGAATTACATCGAACCGTTAGAATTAGAGAAAATGATGCTAGAAGTCAACTAAAACTGCAAACAAGTAGAAACGGCAATGCCGTCCTTTTTCAAAGATGGCATCCGTTTTAGCGGAAATATAAGGAATATTGTATCAAGTGAAACTTATACTTTCTTATATTTTGAACCAAGGGGCACCCTATAGGGGTGTCCTTATATTTAAAATTCTTTTTGAAAGGGCGTAATAAGATGACTTATAAAATGGTAGTACTAGATTTGGATGATACGTTGCTCCGGGATGATCATACGATCTCACCACGCACGAAGAAGGCATTAATGGACGCACAAGAGGCAGGAGTCAAAGTTGTTCTTGCATCAGGTCGCCCAACGTTTGCAATGACGCATATTGCTAAGGAATTGGAGCTTGCGAAATACGGAAGTTTCATTCTATCTTTTAACGGAGCCAACATTACTAACTGTGCAACGAACGAACAAATATTCAGCAGTACGTTATCGCCCGAAACGGCGCATGAGTTATACCATATTAGTAAACAAGAGGACGTATGGATTCACACATATGTCGGAGATGATATCGTAACGCCAGCGAATAATGAGTATACCGATATTGAAGCTAAAATTACAGGAATGCAAATAATAGAACAAGCAGATTTTGTTGGAGCGATCCAAGACCCAGTGGTAAAGGTACTAATGGTAGGAGCACCTGAAAAGTTAGTTATATTAGAAAAGAAACTACAACAACAACTCGAAGGTAAATTGACTGTCGTAACATCCAAGCCATATTTCTTAGAGTTCACAGAATCTGGTGTAGATAAAGGGACCAGCTTACACCATCTCATTTCGAAACTAGGGATTAAACAAGAAGAAGTTATTGCAATGGGTGACAGTTACAATGATCTTGCTATGATTAAATTTGCCGGACTTGGTGTCGCTATGGGGAATGCGCCCGATGATATTAAAGCAATCGCCAACTATGTAGCAGATACGAATATGGAAGACGGCGTGGCGAAAGTCGTTGAATCATTTATTCTTAATAAGCTTGAGCAAACGAAATAGATGGATATGCTGATAGAATAATGGTACACAATAAGAAGGATAACTCGCTGGAAATTACAATCTAACACAAAAAGGAGAGCTATTCATAGCTCTCCTTTTTGTGTTAGACAAACGAAATTCTAAAGGGAACATACACACATATGACAAGACTACGGGTCTCTTCTTTAGTTCGATTGGATGACCTTCGAAACGATAGGTAGGTAGTGTTCCATGACCGCTAGTTGATCGTTTAGCAACATGGTGAAGCTGGCTACATGCCAACCTTCTGCGCACAGTAGGGAAGAGCGGAAGCGGAGCTCACCATCTTCTTGATCCATCTCGAAAGCTCCATTCAATAGCTCGTAGTTCTCGCCCATGAGCTGCAAGGCAATATCCTGACGCAGTGGAGTAGGGATTGGCTCTGGGAAGACAGAGTAGAGGACGATGATGCCATCCTCAGGTTCAATACGAATTAGGCTAATCCATGAATAATCGGTTTGGCTGCTAAATTGAAGACGTATAATTCGATCACTGAAATATTCGTATTTCAGGTTCTCCGACTGCAGGAAAGTTTCAACCTGCTCGGTTAGGTCAACCTCTACCTCTACATCTACATCTTCCACTTCGGTAGCAGGGAGTTCCTTTTTGCTCTGCAATACTTCAGTCCAAATCGTCTTGAACCCATGACTTAAACTTCCGGACTGCTGGATCGTCGTCGGTACGCGTAGAGTCTGTTTAGCATCAAGAACATACCAATAATCTGACTTCGCTAAGGTAGTAATTGTAGTCCCAGATACCTCCTCAGGCAGAAGTGCCGCAAGTAACGTTTCAGCGTCACCATGCATAGATGCAATCTGTTTGGCAATCGCTGGGGATAGCATCGCACGAACCTCGATGGATTCTTCGAAATCAAAACGTACTTGTGCGGTAATCGCATGTGGTAGTAGATTGAACCACTCTTCAGCAATCAGCTGTTTCATGGTGCCGGTCTGGACTGTGAAGGTAACGATGCAAGTTATTTCTGCTTGCTCTTGCTGATAGGTTAATTGTGTTAGCGTAACGGTTACAGACTTTCCACTCCAGAAGAAGAAGGAGATTGGAACATTCGTTGTGATACTAGAGTGATCATCTATATGGTTTGAATTCATTGATTAAAGAATCTCCTTTCAAGGCATTTTTACTAATGACCAAGGAAGCTGCCGCTAAATTTTTTCTGACCATCTTTCTTTTCTCTTCCAACTTCAGCTAGTTTTTTTGTTTTCTCGACTGAGAATTTAAGGAAACCAGCATCAACCTCGATACTTTTCGTTTGACTAAGCTCAACAGATAATTTCCAGTCACCCAATTTACCTGTGTCATCCCATTCTCTCTCGAAATTAAGCGTTAGGTTTGTGCTGGATTGGACGGCAATTTTATTCTCAAGTTCCCCAGTATCAACATTAAGTTCTTGAATTTGCGTAGCCAGTGAATTACCGATTCCATCAAATTGTGGAAGTAGAATCATAGCATCACTGCCTATATCCAGTTTAGTGGCCTCATTTCGAAGCGATGTGTTGTGGTCATCCTGTGAGTCGCTCTTATTACGTGTGAGAGCACTACTAATCTTCGTTAGTAAGCCAAGTGCAGGGGTTGCTAATTTACTCATATAGGTTACCCACTTAGCTGCATCCTCGCCGTATTGGAATGGAATAGAGGCCCCAATGGATACTTCAATACTCTCTGGCTTACCTTCAAAGCGGGTATGTGAGCCTTCACCTGAAAGGTTAAGAGTTCCAAAGCCTAAATCCAACTCGACCTCGCCGCTAGCTTCATACACTTTCTTTTTCTCAAGATTACTAAGATGAGCGGCCTTCGCTCGCAATTGATTGAGTTTCGTGTCGTCCCCAAAGCTATTACCCGTCTTTTCGTTGATGGTTTCCTGGTCGAAGTGGGTGAGATTTTTCTTGCCTACACTTAGACTAACCTCTGCAATGCCAGCTTCAAATTCAGCTGAAAGCTGATGGAATGTACCGACGTCAACATAATTCTCGCCTTCCATATCCTGCGCTTCAATTGCTGATGCCCATAGTTCTGCCTCTTCTAACTCGGACATACCTGACTTGCCAGCTTGTCCCCAAATGCTCTCAGCTGCACTTGGCAAGATAATATTCATATGACGATACATACCATAGGAGATAAGATTCATGACAGATGTTGAATTGCCCGCTTGAGCTTCGAGATAGAGACCGAATTGATAATTAAGGTCTAAGCCTTTTTTAAGTCCAATGCCGATACCAATCTGTGTGCTAACTTTCAAATCGTCATCATCACGTTCTGCCTCGGCACCAAAAGTAATGTTGACGTAACCGCCAAATTGTCCAAGCGGGATCCGGAGTTCAAGTTCCAATGCTCCTGAGTCTCCATCATTCGGAACGGCTAGATCGATCACCCCACCAATTTTGGTAAGACCGCTATTTAGTGAGTCACTCTTGATTGCTAAATTGAGTGCTTGATCTGCTATTTTATCAGTGGTTACCTGCGTTTTGACAGCTGAATTGAGATCACGCTGACGCTCCATATTAGGTGTAGATTTTTCATCGAATTTATCACCTTTTACAATTTTGCGAGCTTCATTTATGGCCATACTCTCTGTATGTCCTAATAGCTGAATAGCCTTGGTTTGAGCACCGGTAAGGGCGGCTTTACGTATTTTGTCTGTAGCATTCTGCTGTACTTTAGCCATCTGATAAGCAGCATTGTGAGCGGCGAGCTTTAACTGCTGTTTCGCTGAGGCTGCAGGGATTACCATATTCACAATTTTCTCAGCTTCGCTCTCCATGAGCGTATCTACGGACCCTTTGGAGAGGGAGTAGGCTTCTTTATTGGCGATCATGCCGTAAAAGGCTTGGCCAATCTTACTTTTATTTTGTAATTCCTTATGGTTGGAGGCTTGGTTAGTAATATCTTCGTTGGCTTGCGCTCTTGCCGCATCTTTGAGTCTTTGACGGAACGCATTTAATTTATCGGAGCGTCTCCATTGGCCCCGACCAACGCCAAACTTTAGGAGTACGGCTAGCTTGATAGGCTCATAGATCTTACTAGTATAGATGCTATCAACCTCTTGCTTCTCAATGAATAGATCGGTTTCTTGTTCAGGTGTTGAAGTATCTTCTTTGGTGGGGTCTGTCTGCTGAGCACGCTTAGCTATAGCTTGATTGCCAAACGACTGTTGTAGCATTGAAGTGTTCTTATTGGATGTAGTAGTAGCGGGATCCTGCGGGCTATTAATCTTTGGTGTGACCGCATTTGACTTTTTACTGTCATCCTTCGATTTGAATATCGAAAAAATCGAGGACATATCGGATCCTCCTTTTGCAGGAATAATATTTTAAAGTTCAGAATTAGTTTTCATTATACATGAGAGAACAATATTTGTGGATTAATTTGTTAATGTAAGAAAGATCATAGCTTTTTATGTTTCAAGAAGAAGGGAAACCGCAGTTTTTGTAGAATTGTATATGTTTGAAGCAAGGATGTGGTAGTAATCTTACAGAAGAGGAGGCCCTATTGGAGAATATTATGGCACTGGGACGTAAGGTGAAAGCTCAAGCTAATCAATATCGTGGAATACCGAGGGACCGAACCGCTATAGAAGAACAGCGTGTTGGTGATGAGAAACAGGGGGGATTAACGAAAGTTATGTCCCTGCAACATGGATATGGGAATCGCGCGACAGGGCAAATATTGAATGCCATTCTGCAGGAGAAAAGTTCATCAGGAGCTGCGAAAGGATTGAAGACACCTTATATGCGGCTAATCCAATGGTTTGCGGCAGAAGCAAGACAAGATCATCAGCATGTGATATGGAAACAATTCGAAGCGCTATCTCCGGGACAGAGGCAAGCTATATTGTTAGATATGGCTGGCTCCATGGAACGATTAGAGTTGCTGATGGATGCACCAATGGATTGGGAACGATTACTTGCTTGTATGGTTGCTATTGAGGGAGTTAGACTACAGCCAGATGAGCCTGAGATAGAAGGGAATGCGAATCAATCAGGTGCACAGGTGTCTATAGGAACCGTTGATGTAACAGGCTTACTCGCTCCTTACAAGGATATTGTATTGTGGCTTAATTATAAAGCGAATAAGCAAGGTAAGGCAGAACTGATGCAAAGATTCGAGATGTTATCTATACCGCAGAAGAAAATTGCCTTACACAAAATGGTCAATCGCCGTAAGCTTATATTTGGTACTTTTACCGAAGCGATGACGATCACCATATTGTTGAAAAGGTGGGTGGATTGGGAGAAGATACTCTCTGCGCTGAGTGAGGCAGAACAGATTAAGATAGATGCATCAGATGAGATGGCGGTAGAGCGGTATCTACATCATGAAGAGACGGGATTGAAGCAAGAAGAGCAAGAAGATGATGATGGAGGCTTGCTAGCATTTGGATTGGGTATGTTAGGTAGCGGCACGAAGAAGAAAGAGGAAGCTACGTTGGACATTAGAAAGATGCTAAGTGACCCTGACCAGTTAAGCTGGCTATTGTTCGGAATAAGGGTTATGACTAACGATACGAAGAAATTGGCTTCAACGTTAGCGGTCGGAACGCCCGATCTCATCGTGGATCGCTTCTTGCAATTGGGAGTCAACCTCCCTCCGAAAGCACGAGAAGAAGCCCGTAAACGGCAGCTTAAGGAGCATGGATTTCATTCATCACGACAGTGTTATATTTATTTGCTTACGATTATAGTGTCACTTATATTTGAACGGGGAGTTATCAAGAAGGAGAAGACATTCGTTCAGTTCATTGAGAAGTTAGGTCTATCTACTAAGAAGCCTACACCGACTCAGGATATGATTGCTCATAAATTACGCTCCTCTAAATAATTGATTACAAGGTGGAACGACAAGTGCAGACCGGAATAAATACATTATTTCAATTACGATACGAAGACCGACGGAAAGTATGGATCATGGGGACTGTATTTTTTCTAGCAGGTATATCCGAGATGATCAACTATACATCCTTTATGGCGATGTTTAATAGTCGCGTAGGAACACAGTATTTGCCTATGATGTATTTGATAGAAGCGATTCTTCTCCCATTTGAGGGATGGCTCCTTTCGTTTTTTTCACAGAGAATTTCTAAACCGAAATTTATGATTGGTCTTTATAGTTTTTTTATTTCTATAGGCTTACTGAACGCAGTTGTTCTACTGATCTTTCGTTATGCAGGGCTTCAGTGGATCGGATTTTATATATTC
This sequence comes from Paenibacillus sp. Y916, assembly GCF_056786435.1. Classification (NCBI taxonomy): domain Bacteria; kingdom Bacillati; phylum Bacillota; class Bacilli; order Caryophanales; family Paenibacillaceae; genus Paenibacillus; species Paenibacillus sp. Y916. The sequence continues at coordinate 105,962 of NZ_JBXCJA010000001.1, forward strand.
TTGTTTCTGGCCTCCAATTTCGTTGTGCGACAGCAGACATTGCTCATGTGGAGTACAGCATTCGATTTATGTCCTACACAACAGGCAAAGCGGGTTATGCCGATCTTTGTATTAGCCGCTATTGTAGGTGGTATTATCGCAGGGGTTATATCAAGTACATTAGCACCTCTGCTTGGACCAGAATTACTCTATTTACTTGCAGCGATCATATTACTGTTGGGTCTTCCTAATTTTTGGAGTTCTATTAAACAGTATTTGCTACCGCTGACGTTTAAGAGAATAGATGATAGTGAAGTGAAAGAGACAGTCTCGCCCTCCTATTACTTAAAGCAAACGTTGCGGTCACCTTTTCTACTAACAGTAATAGGGATTATGACATTTATGCCAGCAGCATACTTTCTGATAGAATATCAATATTTCACATCGGCACAGGAAGTGTTTACCTCAGAAGCTGAATTAACTTCCTTCTATGGTTTAATGGTTATTATTCTGTTTTGTGCGGCATTCCTCTTACAGGTATTTGCGACGAGATTGATGGAATGGTTAGGTGCGAGTAATACGGTTTTCGCCATTTCGGTTATTTTCTTAGGATGTTTTCTGTTTGTTAGCTCGCTTGTGGGTAGCCAGTTTGCGCTTGTTGTTGTCTCGATTGGTTATAGCCTTATTTATTTGCTACTCTATTATTTTGCTGAACCAAGCTATCAATTTTTCTTCAAAATGCTTCCGATCGAGCATCGTGATGGTTTTCGCTATACGGCACAGGGGATTGCTGCTTCAGCGGGTATTTTGCTGGGCTCATTAGTATCAATGTTGCATTCTGAAGCGGGCATATCCTTAACCTGGCAGGCAATTATCGGAACACTCTTAGTTGTAGCGTTGGTATTACTAGCCTGGACTGCCCGCCATCTGTATATTAAAGAGCTCGTTCGTAATCTACAAGTCAGTACTACTACAGCAAAGGATTTCTTGAGTGAACTTCTTGAATCGATGAAGAATGATCGAGTACGCCGTGCCCTTATGGAACAATTGAAGCACCCAGACGAGGCGGTACAGCGATTTACGCTAGAGTTGTTGTCGAGCCATCCTGATCATGCTTTGAGTACGCCATTATGGCAATATGCCAAGGCACAAAAGGGTGAACGGCGAGCGCTTGGAATAGCGGCAATTCATCTTGATGGTTGGAGAGAATTGACGTCAGAAATGATGGAAGAGCTATTGCAGGATCGGGATGAGCAAGTACGAGCCATGACATACCGTCAGCTATTTGCGCTTGGCGGTGGTATGGCATCGGCAAAGGTACAACAGCAAGTATTAGTAGCACGCTCGGATGAAAGTATGCTCGTGCAAGGGGAAGCGTGGAAGGTTATGGAGGAATCCCTACTATTGTATGAGGACTTGCGGAGATTGCTAGGAGAAGGTAAAGAAGCGGCGGTGCTTGCCTGCGAGATTATTGGCGAGCGTAAGCTTCAGAGCTTATACTTCGATGTCATGATGTGCTTGCTCTCACAGACGACGATCGTAAAGCTTACTGCGGTACGCACCATTGGTAAAATTGGTAATAGCGAGGTTGTCTCTAGCTTAATGGAGCTATTAGTTGGCGCAGATAAGGAACTTCGCCTCGTCATTGAGGAAGCACTAATTGAGGTTGGTATTACGGGTATGCCTGAGCTGGTTCGGTTTATATCTTCTCCTAATGATGAAATTTGGCGTACGGCGGTTTCGGTAGCAACGGCAATTGGCTCGGATCAGGAAATGAAGGATATCGTTGTGCCCTCATGTGTGCAGAAACTTCAAGCATTGTCAGCTAGCCATGCTGTCGTAACACGAATTGAGGCGATGGGCGATCAAGAATGGGCAGAACTCGCCAAATTACGAGTCGAGGAAATAACCGGATATCTGCTAGATACGATATGGACCGTTATGATTCGATTTGGTGATGAGCGCTCCATTCCACAGTTGCGAAGTGCTGTTGAGGATCAGGATGAAGAGGTTCGAGATCATGGGCTGGAAATCCTTTCAGAGGGCCTTGGTAATGCGAAGCTAAGTTCGGCACTACTATCGTTTTATCGTCAGCGAGCCGACACGGAAGAGGGGAATTCACGCCAGAGAAGCGCTGATAGTACTGAAGGCGAAATGAATGACCCATGGCTACAAGCGTTAGCGATCAAAGCAGGAGCGGTGGAAGGAGAGGAACTGTTAGTGAATAATTGGGAGTATTTAAGTGCGTTAGATAAGATTGTATTCCTGAGACAGGTTCCGTTATTCCATGAGATATCGATTGAGGAATTAGGAAGAGTAGCAAGCATTGCTCACGAAAAAATGTATCACGATGGTGATTTTCTGATGAAACAAGGTGAAGTTAGTCAGGCTATTGTCATTATTATTGAAGGCCATGTGGAAGTCAGTGGTAAGAATGATGACGGTACAGAAGGAACGATCGGGATTATAGGTACGAAGCAAACTATTGGGGAATCGGGCTTATTTGATGATCGTCCCTCACTCGTATCGGCACAAGTACTGTTCGACGATGTAAGGGTACTCGAGATTGAAGGAACCGAGGCGGCACGATTAGTGCGCTTGTATCCAGAGATTGGTGTAGGACTGCTGCGCTCCATTAGTCAGCAATTAAGGACTCTCGAGCATATGTTGCTTAAGCTTGGATAGGAGTGTAAAGATATGAAGACTCAATTTGTGACGGTGTCCTCTGAATTGAAGGAATGGGATAACTTAAAGCAGCATATTGTCGATTTTTGCGAATATTATCAATTTTCTGAAGAATTGTTACTGTGGTTACAACTTGTGTGTGAAGAATGGTTTATAAATATAATTGTACATGGCTATCAGAAGGCCCCTAAGGAGGAATTATCAGCGACAGATATCCAATTTAATATTTCTTATAATGTTGATGAGATTACGATACACTTTATTGACTATGCACCTGCTTTTGATCCGTTACAATACGAAGCGCCTGATGTGACTTTGTCTGTCGAGGAGAGAGAGATTGGTGGTCTAGGAATCTATCTGATTAAGAATAAGATGGATACCTGTAAGTATCGTAGAATAGACGGGTGTAATCATCTCATCCTTTGTAAGAAGATTACGGTGTAGCTGATATAACTCATATGGAAGGTGAGGGTTTCGGATGAACATGAATGTAGAGCAGCAAGGTGAAATAAGTATCGTAAGTTTGGTAGGCAGGTTGGATGGAACGACGGTGGGGGAGGTTGAACAGAACTTTCTGGAGTTATTCGAACAAGGTAACAAGCGATTCGTCTTTGATCTGTCGGAGCTAGACTATATCAGTAGTGCTGGACTTAGAGTTATGTTGCTAGCAGTGAAAAAGACGAGAGCTATGAATGGGAAAATTGCGTTGTGTACGTTGAATGAAAATGTTCATGAAGTATTCCGAATTTCTGGTTTCACCACAATTTTTGTAATCTTTCCAGCGCGTGAAGAAGCATTGCAATTCATCACAGCATAGATTACATGAGGAGTGGTCTTGTGGTATTAGAAATAATGCTCGGCGTTGCGCTTTGTTCGGCGTTAGCTGTCATATGGAATTTACGCTTAGAACGTAGAAGGACAACCCTATTGCTGGATATTGGTTCGCGGTTAAGTTCGACAATTAAGCGTAAGGAACTCTTAGAAATTATTATGACCACAACGGCTCGTACGTTGGGCGCAGAAGGTACTTCTATTATTTTAGTGGATGAACAAACAGGAGAGTTGTATTTTGAGGTGGCCACAGGAGAGAAGAATGATGAGGTGAAGGAGATTCGTCTGAAAGCTGGCGAGGGAATTGCTGGTTCGGTTGCTGCTACCGGAGAATCTGTCTTGATCGCTGATGTTAGCAAGGATGAGCGTTGGTCGAATCGAGTCTCCTCTACTGTGAAAATTCCAACAAGGAATATGCTCTGTGTTCCTGTAAGTTCGAATGGTAAAACATTGGGCGTAATACAGGTGATTAACAAGAAGGGGAATCGAGCATTTAACGAGCATGATCTGCGGTTACTAGAAATGATTTCTTCACCAGCGGCGATCGCCTTGGAAAATATGTTTCTATATGAAGCGTTACTGGAATCTATGGAGAATTTACGTGTAACTACCGCTGCTAAGGAGCGTATGGAAAGTGAAATGAAGATTGCGAAGGATATTCAACGCAGTTTTCTTCCTGGAGAAATACTCAAGTCTAAAGAAGTGGATTTATATGCATGTCTTATTCCAGCACGTGAGGTTGGTGGGGATTTCTATCATTATTTCCAACTAGATGAGGATCGTTTGCTAGTATGCTTAGGAGATGTATCGGATAAAGGAATGCCTGCTGCATTGTTCATGTCTGGAATTATGATCTGGATTAAAGCGAAGGCGAGTATTGATCGTTCTCCTGCAACCATTATAGAGCATATCAATCGAGAGATTAGCACTGAGGACTCAACGATGTTTGCTACGATTTTTCTAGCTATATTAGATACGAGAACGGGGAAACTAACTTATTGTGATGGTGGCCATTGTACGCCTTATGTGATATCTGGGAATGATATTAGAGAGCTGCATGGTGTGAAGAACTTGCCAATAGGTATATTTGCAGATACAGAGTATGAGGATTGCGAGATTCAGCTAGCATCCGGTGATTCACTTGTGCTATATACCGATGGAATTACGGAGGCAGAGAATGCCAATGGGGAATGGTTCGGTACCGAGCGAATGTGCCAAACATTGCAGCGCGTTACCTATGAATCACCTGCCGTGATTACCCAAACTTTACGCCAAGAAGTGCTTACATTTTCTCATGATTATGCTCAATCAGATGATATTGCGGTTTTGGTATTAAAATATAGTTTAAATTGTGACAAAAAAAGTATTGCAGAATTCGACATATAATGCCAGTATGGGTGATGTGAGTAACATATTCCATGATGAGGAATGGGGGGTGTGATGATCCCAAAAAGTCATAAGAGGATAAGTGGGATTTGATAAGATGAACAATATACTTCGGTTGAGCTCAATGGTTGAAGCCTATGGACATCCCAAGGATTATGTACTGGACGAGCTCATTGTACTTGACGTCATATTGGAATACGAGATGCAACGTATGCTTTCCACATTTGAGGAAGAAGTCACGCCGTTAGATACGTTCCGAGGCATGTACTTAAGTATATCGGAAGCTAAGGCATTGCTAGATCATGATGAACCTTTCGTTCAACTTACATCTGAGCAAGAGTTGTTGCTACAACAGCTCGAACTTCGCATTATTGCAAGATTGGAGAAGAGCAGGCAAGAGAATAGGCAATTGCCCATTCATTTTCTACGAAGCTCTTTTCAATTAAGTGATCTTGCCATTCGGTTACTCATCGTTGCGATTGCTCCACATGTGAATCGTAAGTATTTAAAGCTATACGCTTATTTGCAAGATGATATGTCTTCTCAGCATGTGACTCTGGACCTGATGCTTCGTTTATGCTGTAGAAGCATTGAGGAACGTAAAGTTGCTTATGAGATCATGACAAGCTCAAACAGTGTAATGAAGGGTTTCTTCACTACGAACATCAATGCGAATGCTCTTAGGGAGTACTCCCTACTAACGGAGCCGATTCGTCTTGAATCGCGTATCATTTACTTCTTATTGGGTATAGAGTGGCGTTATGACGGTGCTTTAGCTTCTCTAAAGCATTATAGTAGCGCTGATCATCATCAGTTATCGCCTTTACTCATTAATAAGGATATTCATCATGATATGCTACGTTTTATGTCGCAAGATGATTCACGAATGAGATCGTTAATATGGTTGTTACATGGGCCAACGGGAAGCGGGAAGACCTTTCATGCCAGGCATATATGTAACGCGCTGAACCGCTCGTTATTGGAATTTGATGTATCCAATGCCCCAGAAGAACAATTGGCGTTCGAACAAACGATAGAACAGATGCTCATTGAAGCTAGGCTCAAGGATGCCATTCCAGCCTTTGACCGCATACATACACTACAACACACCCAGGAAATAGGGACAAGGCAGGATCGACGCAAGGAATGGTTATTGGAACGATTACGTGACTGGGCTGGAATGGTATTTCTGTTCAGTGAACAAGTAGTTAAACCTACTATTACAATGGCATATACCACATGGATTAGTATTGGTATCCCATTGCCTGATCTTGAACAAAGCCATCAATTATGGCTACAGGTTACGAAGAAGTGGTGGCAAGTATCTGAGAATGATATTAGTCAATTAGCTGGGAAGTTCAAGTTTACTCCCGGTCAGATGATTGGCACAGTAGAAGAAGCGCGTAAGCAAGAGGAATGGGAATATTCAGCTGCAAAGGCGGATCAAGTAGCATCATCTCTTTCTAGGCTACTTCACCAATCAGCGTATCAATTGATAAGTCATCATCTGCAAGACAAAGCAGTAAAGGTAGAATCGAAGTTTAGATGGGATGATCTTATCCTACCTAACGAGACGCTTGATTTGTTGCGACAAGCTTGTAATCGCATTAAGCATCGACAGACTGTCATGCACGAATGGGGCTTCGATCGTGTGTTGCCATATGGTAGGGGTATTAGCATGATGTTTACGGGACCGCCGGGAACAGGTAAGACGATGTCTGCATTAGTTATGGCCAAGGAAATGGAGGCCGAGCTTTATCGTGTAGATCTGTCTAGAGTTGTAAGCAAGTATATCGGAGAGACTGAGAAAAATTTAAGTGAGATTTTCGATCAGGCGAAGTTAAGTGGTGCTATTCTGTTCTTTGATGAAGCGGATGCACTCTTCGGCAAGCGCTCTGAGGTGAAGGATGCTCATGATAAATACGCCAATATGGAAACGTCATACCTCTTACAGAAGATGGAGGAATATGACGGTCTAACGATTCTTGCTACTAACTTTGCGCAAAATCTTGATGATGCATTTATGAGAAGGATCCAGTTTATTATCAAGTATCCATTTCCCGATGCTGTTCAGAGAGAGCAATTATGGCGATCCTCTATTCCTTCGCAATTACCAACTGGAGAGATTGATTACGATTACCTGTCGCAAACTTTCGAACTTGCAGGTGGATCGATCAAAAATGTCATCTTAACAGCAGCCTATCTTGCAGTGAATGAAGGTACATCACTAATGATGAAGCATATGATCGAAAGTGTTGTACAAGAGTACAAGAAGACAGGTAAATTGCTGCTGAAGGATCGTTTAGGTCCTTACGCTGAGTATTGGAAGGGGTAAGAAGAGTGGCGGACTATTCTGTTATTACCGATATAGGCTTATCTCTAGTTAAAGTATTGCGCGAGGAACTTGTACCAGAGTTAGTTAATCATTCTGATGGGGTAGGGCTAGCTCATCCTCATGATAAGGGTGATATGAACCTTAGCATCTATTTATATGAAATTAAAGAAAATACAGATTTCAGAAGCAGTGATTTGATTGATCAAGGGGATCGGATGAGATACCCTCCCATTGCGTTAGATCTAACCTATCTCATTACGGCTCATTCATCCTCAGATGTACTAACTCGTGCGATTGATGAGCAGCGAATTATAGGTAAGACGATGCAGGTTCTTCATGATCATAACACGCTTAGAGATGAAGATTTAGTAGGCTCGCTGGCAGGTACAAGTGGTACTTACCGGATTGTGAAGGAAGAGATTCCTCTAGAAACAGTCATAAGTCTGTTGCCTAATCTTCCTTATAAGCTATCGCTTAGCTACAAGTTAGGTCCTGTTTATTTGGATTCCACGAGAACGAAGAGTGTCACGCGTGTTCGTGAGCGTCATGTGAAGTTAGAACAAAGTTAGTTAATCCGTAGTTGCTACTGTCGAATCATATACAATGAGTCGATTTTGCATAATTTTAAAATGTGAAAGGAGGAACCGGTTTTCTGGAAGGGTGCAATGTGATCCTACCTAATATGAAGATCGGGCAATCAAAATGGCTGAATATTTATCACCAGGTGTTTATGTTGAGGAATTTGATAGTGCGGGTCAACCGTTATCCGGTGTAAGTACAAGTGTTGCAGGATTTATCGGTCTGGCTGAACGTGGTCCTGTAGAGGGATTACCTGGTCTGGTCACAAGTATGAATGACTTCAAACGTAATTATGGAACTTATTTATCTGATAATCAATTTGGATCCTATCGCTATCTTGCTTATGCTGTTGAACAGTTTTTTGTGAATGGTGGTTCATCAGCCTATATCATGAGGGTAGCTCCTACTGATGCAGCAGTTGCTTCTAGTGACGGTGAAATTTTTAACGTAACGGCTAACAATCCGGGAGCTTGGGCTAATCAAGTGAAGATTGTGTGCGTACCCTCTAGCAAAGCAAAAACTCAAATTTTTGAGGATCTTGGCGAAGGTAAGTACCGTGTTAAGAATAGTGTCGGCTTTAATGCGGGTGATGAGGTTAATTTTTTTAATGGAAGTGACAAAGTAACGGGTAAAATTGTTCAAGCACGTGATTCTGTGATTGAGCTTGAAGGTCCACTAGCTGGTGATGTAGTAGACAATGGCCTGCTTGCAGTGAAGGTACTTGCTACTTCAGAATTTACGATCCATGTCTCTTATGGAGATGAAGCAGAAAGCTTCGAGAATTGTTCTTTCAATTCGCTGGCAGCTAATTATGTGGACAAAGTAGCTTCTCGTTCCTCTTTGATCACAGTCCTAGCTGGTAATGCAGGTAGTGTGGCTACGCTATTTGCCGATAGTGCCCAATATCGCGTGTCGCTTGTTGGCGGTTCAGATGGCTCGCAAGATGGAATTAGCGTTTCCAATTATGTAGGTGAGGATAATGGTCCTGGTAAGCGTACAGGAATCCAAGCTTTCGTTGATAATGATCAAGCGAGTATTATCGCTGTACCAGGTGTAACAGAGCCTGCTGTACAATTAGCGCTTGTTGCACATTGTGAGAATCTAGGTAGCCGGTTTGCTATTCTTGATATTCCTAGAGAGAAAACAAAGGTACAGGATGTGTTAACGCATCGTGATATATTTGACTCGAGTTATGCAGCAATGTACAATCCATGGCTACAAGTTTTTGATCCGTTAGAGAAGCGTAATATTTTCGTTCCTCCATCTGGTTCTGTAGCGGGTGTATATGCACGTAGTGACAGTACTCGTGGCGTTGAGAAAGCACCAGCAAATGAGGTTGTACGTGGTGTAACGGGTCTTGATGTGCAGTATAACAAGGGCGAGCAAGATATATTGAATCCAAAAGGTGTTAACTTGATTCGTAGTTTCTCTGGACAAGGAATCCGGATCTGGGGAGCAAGAACAACATCATCCAATACACTTTGGAAATATATCAACATTCGTCGCCTCTTTATTTTCGTAGAGGAATCTATCAAAGCAGGTACGAATTGGGTTGTATTCGAACCGAATGATGAGCGTCTATGGGCACGCGTACACCGTACGATTGATGCGTTCCTTACTCGTGTGTGGCGTGGCGGTGCATTGCAAGGTTCATCTCCAAGCGAAGCGTTCTATATCGATATCAGCAGCAACACAATGACGCAGGATGATATTGATAATGGTCGTCTGATCTGTATGATCGGTATTGCACCAGTGAAGCCAGCTGAGTTCGTTGTGTTCCGCATTACTCAAAAAACGAATGAACAATAATAATTAAACCCAAATGACAGGAGAGGAAGTATAGATTATGGCAGGCGAACGTAATGATCCATACCGCAAATTTCGATTTCGTGTAGAGGTAGAAGGTATCGAGCAAGCAGGATTTAGCGAGGTATCCGGTTTCGATGCATCCCTAGATGTTATTGAGTACAGAGAAGGTACAGATGTAATCACGCCTAGGAAATTACCTGGGCTTGCGAAGTACGGCAACATTTCATTGAAATGGGGCGCTACAGAAACGATGGATCTATTCGAATGGATTCAAGATTGCGTCGTTGAAGGCAATGTAGAGAGAAAAACAGTTACTATTATTGCTATCAATGAAGAGGGCGAAGATGTAGCGACATGGCAAGTTATTGAAGCATGGCCAACTAAGTATACAGCACCAGACTTTAATGCTACGGCATCTGAAGTAGCGATTGAGCTACTAGAGTTAGCTCATGAAGGAATGCTTCGTACACAATAATAAATAGGGCAAAGGAACAATATTTAATGATGTTGTTCCTTCGTCCGTTTCTTATTTTGTTTAGAGAAGGCATATCATGAAGAGGAGGGACATTATGTCATTTAAGACAGAATACGAATTTGAATTACCAAGAGGATATGTCGATGAGAATGGGAATTTACATCGTAGAGGTACGATGCGTCTAGCTACTGCCGCAGATGAGATTCTTCCGATGCGAGATCAACGTGTACAACAAAATCCAGGCTATCTGTCCATCATTCTATTAGCTCGAGTTGTTACAAAGCTAGGAGATTTACGTGCGGTAGATACGAAGACGATTGAAAAACTATTCACAGCAGATCTAGCATTTCTGCAAAATCTTTATCGTGAAATCAATGAGACAGAGAAGCTTTCAGTGAACGCAATATGTCCAAAGTGTGAGCATGAGCACGAGGTAGAAATCTCTTTTTTATCCGAGATGGAAGGGGCTTAAGTCTATATCCGGAAGATCGTCTGTATGAAGAGACGGGATTTATAGCTTACTACTTCCACTGGTCACATGATGTAATAATGGATATGGAGCATCGAGAGCGGCGAAAGTGGTGTGAGGAAATTTCGAAGATTAATCGTAAGATGAGTGCCGAGCCAGATCGACATAATCCTTTCGATGTATTTAAGTAGGGGTGGTCTCACATGTATCAAGGAACAGATCAAGCAAGGCCGTATGTGGTCGGTGCGTATCGCTTTATGGTAGAACTCGACGGTATGTTGGTCGCGGGCTTCTCGGAGGTGAGTGGTCTCACGATCGAGACGGAGGTAGAGGAACTAGCAGAGGGTGGTTTGAATCAGTACTTCCATCGTTTACCTACTCGAACTAAGCTTGTACCGCTCTCTTTAAAGCGAGGCATGACTTTATCGAATGATTTATGGAATTGGTATGCCGATGTAATAGAAGGAAAAATAGTGCGTAAAAGTGGTTCGATTATTTTATATAATGAGCGTGATCAGGAATTTCGACGTTGGAATTTCTATGATGCTTATCCAACGAAGTGGATGGGTCCAGAGTTGAATGCAGCTGCGAGTGAAGTAGCTGTGGAGCAGATAGAGTTAACTCATAATGGCTTTAAAATGCTGTAATAGAATGCTTGCGAAGCAGATAGGGGGACCAACAAGATGAAATCATCTAATCCATTGAAAACGATACGATTGACGGATGGTGCATTTGCCAGCCGTTTGTTACGTAAATATGGATGGGTTGTTGGACAAGCCACTATTCGGGATGGAATGGTTCATCCAGAACATTCTACTAATCGCAAATCTTCCTTTAGAGAACGGCCCATTCATGTATCGATCTCACGGATGTATCCAGTGATGCCGTTGCATGTTAAATTGACTTATATGTATACAGAGTTTCTTCGTCTCATTCATCAGAATGATGCTAAGCTTCAAACACCCGTGACGATCTCATCGTCTACGATCAGTTCATTTAGACAGACAGGACGAGCTTTGGTGCAGTTGGGGGAAGCGAATAAACTAGCAAATCAGGAACTTCCGGGGGATCGTTCCAAGGTCGCTCAAGCCATGCAATCGGTCGAACCTGTGAGAATGCCCGCAGTGTCGCAAGTGCATGTTGTGTCCGCGAAGCAAGAAGTTGTCATTCCGAGGGGGCGAATTCGCCTACCTGTACATTTGCAAGCAATATTAGACACGATTCAGACTGTTAAACAGGAACTAGAAACGGTGCGAGCTGTTCCGGTAGCCATCTTATCGCCTTCTCGATTTACAACACAATCCTCTTCCCGCTTGTCAGAATGGCAGCAGACACAGACTGTTCTAAATGTTCCATCAAGCATCAAACGACATGCTGATTTCGCACAGAGTGTGAGAACACTGGAGCCGATTCATCAATCTGTTAACTCGACCGCTATTATAGGGAGTCGCAAACTGCAACGTATAAATGGTATGGATGCTACATCTCGTCAAGTGAATGATGTTCAAGCAGTTAGTGAGAAGCGTCAAGAAGCGCAAGTGTTGGTTCAACAACTTAGCATGACGAAGCAATTGAACAATGCTATGCACCGAACGAGCAAGTCGATGACTGAAGCACGTCTGGTTAATCAAGTGCGAATAACGAATCGAACGGATGAGTTGAATCAGTCGAATATTCATAATCGTACGAATATTCATAGCCAAACGAATGAACAGATACAGACGAATATTCAACATCGCACAGATGAGCAGAATCAGACGAATGAGACTCATCAAGTGGTGAAAGTGTTACGTCAACAACTTGGCGAGACGAAGAAATTGAATGAAGTTGTGCAGCGCACGGTCAAGTTGACGAGCGAAGTGCGTCTAGCAAATCAAGTACGAATAACCAACCGAATGAATCGTATGAATGAGTTGAATCAGTCGAATATTCAGAATCGCACAAATGAGCAGAATCAGACGAATATCCAACATCGCACAGATGAGTTGAAGAAGACGAATATTCAGAATCGTACAGATGAATTGAATCAGACGAATGAGAGTCGTCAAGTGGTGAAAGTGTTACGTCAAGAACTTGGAGAGACGAAGCTAATGAATAATGCTGTGCATCGCAAGGTCAAGTTGACGAGCGAAGTACGTCTAGCAAATCAAGTGCGAATAACGAATCGATTGAACCGCACGAATGAGTTGAATCGGTCGGATATTCAGAAGAAGACGAATATTCAGAAGCGTACAGATGAATTGAATCAGACGAATGAGAGTCGTCAAGTGGTGAAAGTGTTACGTCAACAACTTGGAGAGACGAAGCTAATGAATAATGCTGTGCATCGCAAGGTCAAGTTGACGAGCGAAGTACGTCTAGCAAATCAAGTGCGAATAACGAATCAATTGAACCGCACGAATGAGTTGAATCGGTCGGATATTCAGAAGAAGACGAATATTCAGAATCGTCAAGTGGTGAAAGTGTTACGTCAACAACTTGGAGAGACTAAGCTAATGAACAATGCTGTGCATCGCAAGGTCAAGTTGACGAGCGAAGTACGTCTAGCAAATCAAGTGCGAATAACGAATCGAATGAATAGAACGAGTGAGTTAAATCAGACGGATATTCATAGTCGAACGAATGATCAGAATCAGATGAACATCCATCATCGTACGGATAAGTTGAATCGGTCGGATATTCAGAATCAGACGAATATTCAGAATCAGACGAATATTCAGAATCGTACAGATGAATTGAATCAGACGAATGAGACTCGTCAAGTGGTGAAAGTGTTACGTCAACAACTTGGAGAGACGAAGCTAATGAACAATGCTGTGCATCGGAAGGTCAAGTTGACGAGCGAAGTACGTCTAGCAAATCAAGTGCGAATAACGAATCGATTGAACCGAACGAATGAACAGAATCAAACGAATATCCATCATCGTATGAATGAGCAGAATCAGACGAATAAGACTCGCCAAGTGGTGAAAGTGTTACGCCAGCAAGTTGGCAAGACGAAGCAATTGAACAATGCTGTGCATCGCACGGTCAAGTTGACGAGCGAAGTGCGTCTAGCAAATCAAGTGCGAATAACGAATCGAACGAATGAGTTGAATCGGTCGGATGTTCAACATCGAACTAACGAGCAGAATCAGACGAATATTCAACATCGCACGAATGATTCGAATCAGACGAATGAGACTCGTCAAGTGGTGAAAGTGTTGCGCCAGCAGCTGGGCGAGTCGAAGCAATTAAACAAGTTCGTTCACAGAACGATTAATGTGATCAACCAGGTAAATACGAAGCGACAAGCAGTCGTCAATTTGCAACAGCATCAGCCTGCTACTATTGATGAGCAAGCAAGTACATTATTTCGAACAAAAAGTAGCAAAAGTATAGGTACTCTTCAAGAAAGAGATAGGGGTGGAGTTGTAGCTATGACCCATCGTAAGAAAGATCAGCCAATGGCAGGATCTACTATTACGACTAAGAAGCTGCAAAATTCTAAGGATGTACCTCTTGAATTAATGGTGAAGCCATCACTACAAGGAGCACCACAGAAGGAATTAATCAAAAGCTTAGAGACGGCTATAAAAACAATTGAAAATGATTTGAATCAAGCGAAGGTGCAATGGTCTCAACCGAGCTTGGATATTAAACGGTTGGCCGATCAAATGTACAGGGAATTTTCGCGTCGGATTCGATTCGAACAGCAGCGAAGAGGGTTGTAGTGCTATATTTCTGCATGGATAGAGGTGTGATCGAAGTTGGGACTTAAAAAAGCAATGATAATGGTCGATCGTGGCTCTAATACAGAACGACTTGATGTACTATTTAATCCGAATGAATACGCAATGGAATCCTCTAATAAATATTCATGGCAGATGATTCCAGGATTATCCCAACCTATTGCTCAATTTATTAGTGGTGAGGCGACGACGCTAAGTATGGACTTGTTTTTTGACTCGTACGAGAAAGGAACCGATGTAAGAAAGCACACGATTCAAATTGCTAGCTTACTGGATGTGGATAAAGATTTACATGCGCCTCCATTATGTAAGTTTGTATGGGGAACTTTGCAGTTTAAAGGCGTTGTGGAGAAGGTATCCCAAAAGTACACGATGTTTCTTGATTCAGGTATTCCCGTTCGCGCAACATTGAATGTGACATTCAAAGCAGTTCAGAGTATTACGGAGCAATTCAAGCATATCCCTCGTCAATCTGCCGACCGCACGAAGCAACGAATGATCAAGCAGGGGGATCAATTATGGCAAATTGCTGCTGAGGAATACGAGGACCCTGGAATGTGGAGGGAAATTGCTCGTGCTAATGGCATTGAGAATCCTAAGCGGCTTGAATCGGGTACAGTCATTAAAATTCCACGCTTGTACGGATAAGGTGAGTGATATCGATTATGAGCAATTTAAAATTAGGAACTGAAAAATATACATTTGATGAGTTAGAGACGAAATATAGAAAATTTATTGCACCAGGATTTAAACTACTCATTAAGGATGAAGATGCAGTACGTGAAGGTATGGCTATTACTTCTTTAGTCCTAGAAACAACAACGACGCAGGAATCAGATACGATCACTTTTACGATTGCTAATGCGTATAACTTGATTAGTAGAGAATTTGAGTGGATGGATCAATTATTGGTGCTTGGCACAACGATAGAAGTCCATTTGGGCTATACTGATCGCATGGTTCCAATGTTCTTCGGATATATCACAGCTGTGGATGTGGAATTTCTTCAAGGTGAAGCGCCTAGATTAACAGTAAAGGGTATGGATCTATCTTTCAAAATGATGCGTGGGCGTTATTCTGAAATTTGGTCTAATAAAAAAACAACTGATGTTGTAAAAGAACTTGGACAAAAGTATGGTGCTAATAGCTTCGTGATAGATGCAACGACAAAGGGTATTCCTAGCTTTCCGAAGAAACCGGATAATGACTATCAATTTCTGCAGAACCTAGCAGAGAGCCTAAACTATGAGTTCTATATTGTAGGCAAAACGTTATACTTCCGTAAGAAGAACATGAACAAGACCCCGCTTATGACGCTGTCATGGGGCAAGCATTTGATGCATTGTAGTATAGAGCAGAATATCGCAGATCAGGTGACGAAGGTCACCGTTAGAAGTTGGGATGCATCAAACCAAAAGGTTATCGAAGCTTCATCTTCCTCTGTAAGCAAGATTGGTACGAACTCAAAGACAGGCCCTGATTTACTGAAAACGATGGGTGAATTTGAGGAGTATCTCTATTTGAATGGAGAAGACTTACAAGGTGCAAAAGAAAAGGCTGAAGCTGGAATGAACGAGCGAGCAATGAGACTAATTTCTGGTGAAGCCGAATGTATTGGACTTCCTGAAATCCGCGCGGGAAGATATATTAAGCTAGATGGACTAGGTAAGCGTTTGAACCAGCCTTATTATATAAAAAGCGCCACCCATACGATCGGTGAATCAGGCTATACAACTCGATTCAGGGTGCAGGGAAATGCGGTGTAGAGATGAACGAAATGTTCGAATCCCTTAATTCGATGAATGATCGATTGCTAGGATTGGTTCACGGAGTATATGTTGGAATTGTTACGGATAATAAGGACCCGGAAAATTTGGGACGTATTAAGGTGAAAATCCCAATTCTTGATGATAAGAATGCAATGGATTGGGCACGAATAACGACTTTGATGGCTGGTAGTAAACGTGGTACTTTATTCTTGCCTGAGGTAGGCGATGAAGTGCTGGTTGCTTTTCAAATGGGGGATATTCGTGAACCGATTGTCATTGGGAGTCTGTGGAATAAACAAGGTCCGCCTCCTCCTGGTAAGGATGACAAGAATAATATACGTAAAATCATTTCAAAAGCTGGGCATGAAATTACGTTTGATGATACAGATGAGAACGGTAAAATTATTATTAAGTCTAATAAGGGCCATCAGTTAGAAATTTCAGAAAAGAACGATACGATAAAACTTCAGGAGCAAAGTGGTCAGAATATGATCACAATTAAAGGCGGTTCCAACAATGAGATAGAATTAAAAAGTGGTACGACCAAAATTGTAATCAATAATAAGGGCGATGCCACGATAGAAAGCAACAAAGGAATTAAGCTGAAATCTACTCAAATATCAGTAGAAGCAAGTGCAACACTTGATTTTAAGGCATCAGGGGGAATCACTCTTAAATCGGATGGTATCGTTGTGATCAAGGGCTCCATCGTAAAAATCAATTAATGGAGTATGTTTGGAGGGCATATTATGTCTAAAGAGTTTTTGGGCCGAGGCTGGAAATTTCCAATTGAGGTGGATGAAGTCACGGGTCGTATCAAGCATACGCAGTATGAGGATGATATTGCAGAAGCGATCAAAATTATTATTTGGACACCTAAGGGCGAACGTATTATGCGTCCGGAGTATGGTTGCGGAATTGATCGTTATTTATTCGAGGGTAATGATGATACGACATTACGATTGATAGAATCAGAAATTGAAGAATCCATTCGGATGTGGGAACCTCGTGTGCATGAGCTAGAGGTTACGGTTGAACGCGATCAGACGAATGAACAGAAGCTGCTCATTCATTTACAATATGAGGTTAGAACAACGAATAACCTATTTAATCAGGTTTATCCTTTCTATTTATATGAGGGATCAAATTAAACCATCGGAGAGAGATGAATGACCAACTATAGCTCTGAGAAGGAATCAAAGCACCATTTCCCAATAATTGATGATAGAACCCAACTGCAATTAATTGAACAGATTAAGAAAATGGCTCCCTACTATACCTCGGAATGGAGATTTCGACCCGAGGATCCAGATCCGGGTACAGCTCTTTCTTTGATGTTTACTCATTTGCTTGAGGGGAATATAAAACGACTGAATCAAGTGCCATACAAAAGCTTTTTGGCTTTTTTGAACCATTTCAATGTCGAGCTTGCGCCTGCAAAACCTGCACTCGCACAGATTACTTTTAGGTTAGCTGAAGGTACACCTGAGTCTGTACTCATTGATAAAGGAATTCAACTGGCAGCAGATGTACCAGGTGAGGATGAGCCTATACGATTCGAGACAGTTCGCCCTATATTGCTAACAACCTCCAATTTAGTAGATGTATTGGCTATTAGTCCGAAGCGAGATCAAATTGTCATACTTAGCGAAGATGGTTCTTCCCTTGCGGGTGATGGACGGGGTTCATCGTTGTTTGGTGGTGAAGGAGAAAACTTGCAGGAACATACTTTTTATTTGCAGCATGATTTCCTATTTTTACTTCAGCATCCTGCGTTTATTGAATTTACATTCTTCCATGCACAGCATGTAGGTGCTGCAATAGAGACAGCTAAATTGTTGTCCGACACAGAGAAGGTGCAATGGGAGTATTATAGTGATGGGTCATGGCATGCTTTCGATCGTGTGTATGGTCATGGTACTGTTATTCGACTCATTAAGCTTAACCATCTTAGTGTTGATCTTTATGAATATCAGGATACAGAGGGCTATTGGATACGTTGTCGAGCACTTACGCTAGCTGAGCAGGTGGGTGCATCGATGCTTAATAAGGTTCAATTCGAACGAATGCTAATCAAAAGCGAATTTGCAGCATCTTCGGATGATGATGGTATTGTACCTGAACGTATATATTTCAACGATATTCAGCTGGATGCGAAGGATAGATGCGAGCCTTTCGGTGATTTTTTTGCCCAGTATGGTTTGTTCTATATATCTAATAAAGAAGCCTTCTCTAAACGGGGCGCGCAGCTGAAGCTAAGCTTTGATGCAGAGTTTCTACAGCATCGCTTGTTCCCTGACAAGCCAAAGTTGATTAATTGGAAGCCGATTATGAAGCGTGAGACGGTTGATCGGACAGAAATACCTGATGTGGTGACCATTTCCAGCATTCAGTGGGAATATTGGAATGGGCGTTCATGGGAGATGTTACTGGTTGATCCGAATGCAAGAACAATATTCAGTACACCATGGGATGGCGTAGCTAAGTGTGAGATCACGTTTATCTGCCCTGACAATATAGAGGAAATTGTCGTAAATGCAGAGGAAAGTTACTGGATTCGTGGACGTATTGTACAAATTAATAATGCTTATTCTCCTGATGCCATCTACTATGCACCAGTGATTCATCGAATGCGTATCCGTTATGGCTATGAGAAGCCACTTTTTTCACCTCAGAGGCTATTAACGAAGAATAACTTGGATTTGAAAGATCGTACAATCGAAATTTGTACAGGAGGCATGCCTTTTCGGCCGTTCCTCTCACTTGAAGGTAGCGCACCAGCGGTATGGCTAGGTTTCGATACCCCGCCTGAGCGTGGACCGATTAATTTGTACGTTTTATTGAAGCAACGTCAAGTGACAAGCTACGATATTCCTTTTATAGAATGGGAGTATCTCAAAGCTGTGGGCGGCTCAGCAGTATGGGCTTCACTTGCATTAGCAGATGATACGAATGGCTTTACTCGAAGCGGCGATATTCAGTTTGTTGGTCCGCAGGACTTTGCCTATGATACATATTTTGGTAAGAAGAGATACTGGATTCGTGCGGTTAATCGTGATGGTCGCTATAATCGTGAGACAGAATCTATGAATATGCCAAGGGCGCTTCATCTCGCATTGAATACGACATTAGCCGCTCAACAATATACAATTGCCCATGAGCTTCCAAGAAGAATTGAGGCGTACGATACAGAACTGGAACAAACTACGGAATATTATGTGCTTGCTTCCACTCCAGTGTTGACGGAAGAAGTATGGGTAGATGAGACAGGACATTTATCGCAAAGTGAGATTGAGCAATTGCAAGAGACAGATACTAAGCTTGATATTATTCATGATTCAGAGCAAGAAGTTCTTCGTGTGTGGGTTTGTTATGAGTCTGTAGAGCAATTCTTACGGTCTGGGCCGTTAGATCGTCATTATATGATTGATCGTGCTACAGGTAGGTTAACTTTCGGCAATGGTAAGGTAGGCAAACAATTGCCAAGCTCAGGAGTGGATCTTGTACGTGTGACCTATACAAGTGGTGGCGGCAAGCGAGGGAATGTGCTTGCTGGTACAATCAACACGTTGCAAAGCTCGATCGCTTTTATCGAAGGTGTTACGAATCTATATCCTGCAGCAGGGGGTTGTGATGCGGGAACTATTGAAGAGGCGATTGTTCGTGGGCCGAAGCGTTTCACTCATCGTAATCGTGCAGTAGTTGCGGATGACTTCGAATGGCTTACACGTGAAGCGCATCCGAATGTAGCCAAGGTTAAATGTTTGCCTAATCTGAATGTGAAGCTTGAGAAAGAATTAGGTGCACTGTCTATTGTCGTGTTGCCGAAATCGGGTGTAGGCAATGGCGCTCATTTTCAAGAGTTTAAGCGAAAGGTCGAGGCAAGCTTGTTAGAGAAAACAGCTTCAAACATTTCCTTTACAGGTAATTTACAGGTGATGGAGCCTGCATTACTTGAAATTGGTGTACAAGCAACCGTATGGGTCAGAAATATGGACGATGTTGTGCCTGTGGAACGGGAGCTTACTCGTAAGTTGAATCAATTCTTAGATACATTGACAGGGAACACGGATGGTAGGGGCTGGGATATTGGACAGAATGTGCATCATTCCATGTTCTACGCGCTCATGAAATCGATTGGTCCAGTTGTGCATATTCCACAATTGTCATTAGATGTGGTTAAGGTTGAGAATGGGGAACGAATGGAGTGGAATCCAGATAAAATTATGGATCTGCCACATGGTGTAGTTGTGCCTGGAAAGCATCGATTGTTAGTTGAGTTACACAAATAGAAGGGAGTTGAAGAGCCATGTTACCTTTACCGAACCTAGACGACCGTAACTTCGAGCAGCTTGTTCGTGAAGCACGTGATCTTATTCCCAGAATATTTCCTGAATGGACCGATGAGAATGCGCATGATCCAGGAATTACTTTACTTGAGATGCTGGCGTGGCATATTGAAATGCAACAGTTCCAATTGGATCGTCTAACGCTTAATCATGAGCGTAAATTTCTTAAGCTATTAGGGGAAACAACGAGAGATCGTGTACCTTCCACTACCTCAATAAGTTTCTCTAAAGCATCTCATCCTATAGTTATACCTTTTGGTACATTACTTAGGGTTGGTGATCTTCCGTTTGAGACGGTTCGTGCTGTAACCGTGCTCCCTGATTCAGAGCAACAGGTGTCAGTTCATACCTTTGAGGGGATCAATGTTATTGCTGATGATACGACATCTGGCCGTGTTACGTTCTTTCCATTTGGTGATGATGCACAAGTGGGAGCTAGCATGATCATTACTTTACTGGAGGATTTACCAAATTCGATGCCACTGTCATTATGGATTGAATTAGATGATCAGAATCCAGAGTATCGTATTCCTGCTAGATATAAGCATTTCACTCCGTTGGGTAAGGTGGAATGGAGTTATTGGCATGAGCAGGATGGAGAAGAAGAGGCGGGTGGAAGCTGGAAGCCTGTTATGCTTGAACGCGATGAGACATATGGTCTACATCAAAGCGGGCCCATATTATTCGAAATTCCGCAAGGTGTAGAGCATGTACGTCAGTTAAGAGCAGTTCTTGTATCTGGAGAATACAATGATCCACCTCGAATTCGACGATTAGTATGGAATGAGGTATTTGCGCAGCAGGGTCAGACCTTATGTATTACGGAATGTTTCGATGGGTTAGATGAGGCAGATATGACATCTCAAGCTGGATCTGCAGATACTCATATTGAGCTTCACCATGCGTTATATCAGCATGGTGATCTAGCGGTTCAACTGAAGCAATCGGATGGATGGATAGATCTGGAGGAGGAAGAATATGCGATACAGCGTGCTACTGATCGAATTCATTTAACGATTCCAGCTCATAAGAAACTCTCTAGCGATAAGCAAAGTATACGTGTTATCGCAACGTCACAGTCATTTAGGGATCATATCTATTTAGGTACAGGAACCGGAATATCTGGACAGGCGTTTCCTATACCTATTCAGCCAATTCTTCAAGATATGTTACGTATACAGGTAGGTTGGTTGGGAGAAAATCAGCGCACTATGGTGTGGTATGACTGGGAACGAGTATGGGATTTCGATGAATCTACCTCAGATAGTCATCATTATGTCATTGACGAGGAAGAAGGCGTGATCCGATTCTCAGATGGTATCCATGGCGTGGCTCCGCCTGCTACATCTTCTTCTAATATTAGAATTATTAGTTATCGTACGGGAACAGGAGTTGCAGGCAATGTCAAAGAGGATACGATACATGAAATAGACTTCTTCAAAGATCCGCTTCATGTGACGAATTTATATCCCGCTTATGGTGGTGCAGAAGCCGAGACGATGAGGGAAGCGATGCATCGGGCTAAACTTAGTGTTATTGAGCCGAAGTGTGGTATTACCGCTGAAGATATGGAGAAGCGCGTAATGGAGATTCCTGGCCTTCGAATTGTCCGAGTTAAAGCGATTCCTGGTTACCATACGATGACCAAAAATTATCCTGAGGAACGAGCATTAGGTCATATTTCATTAGTTATTGTACCTTTTAGCCGAAAGCCACTGCCTCGTCCAAGTCAAGGAATGATCCAAACGGTACAGACACATCTTGAGCCATATCGCTTGCTCACAACGACTCTTTACGTTATTCCACCGGAATATATCAAGGTAACGGTGAGGGCGATTATCGTCTTCCATCCTCGATACGAGGGAAGAGAACAGGATGTTAAGCAAATATTGAGTAAGTGGTTGCAGCCATATGGGGATGATGCAAGCACAGGCTGGGATTTTGGTAAGTCGATTTATAAAAGCGATGTGTACGATATAGTGCATCGTGTGCCGGGGGTACAATATATACAAGATGTATGGCTAATGGCAGAAGGTAAGGATGTGTACCACGAGGAAGGTGGGGATATTCGTATTCCACCAAATGGTCTAGTAATCTCTGGGGATCATGATATTGAATGTATCATATCAAATGGATAGGAGGTTGAAGAGATATGAGTGATCCTAAGTTCTTCTCATTTCATAAGCCTCCTGACTGGAGACGTGGTACTACCTATCAGGTTGAAGGAGAAAAGGATGGACTAAGTATTGTGAGAGAAAAGGTATATCGACAATTAAGTCGTTATAATCTCTCTAGTCCGCAGATGACTGATGAGCTAAACGATATTGTAGTCGATCTTAATGGAAGATGGTTTATGCTTGATAGCGAAGGGATGATCTGGCGAACGGATTTAACGAGTCAGCATCTTGAAGCCATTATCCAGCTTGAGAAGAATGAGAATGGTCAACCTTCTCAAATAGCGATTACTGGTGATGTAGTAGTTGTCTTGTATGAAGGGATCAGTAGTACACTTCAAGGAATATCGTTAGATCGAGCGCAAATAAGGTGGGCGACCAAGGATTGGTATGGAGAGAGCTTCCATGCATTCTCTGTTATAGCAGATGATAGTGATGGATTTCTTGTTATAGGTAGAATTGGACAAGAGACTGAGCTACAGCTACTAAGATTTGACGCATCAGGACATCCGACGGTGCGCATCCCTTTCCCATTCTGGGGAGAAGCGGAAGAAATGGTAGCGGAAGAGACGCATCAACGCTACGAAATGACGCTTGGAGAACAGCAACAGTGTTGGCTACTAGATAAGGAGAAACAGCGATTAGCACGCCTGAATCTACTGACGAATACGGCAACACCATTCTCATTACCGATTGATTCGGAGATGGAGGAGTTGGTCTCCTTATGCTATAGCGGATCGAGTACGTTCTGGGGATTGCTCCGTATTCGTGAGGGAAACTCACCGTATTCACTTATTTCTGTGTTGCCAAATGGTGAGATTGTGAAGCGTGGCTTTACAGGTAGTGCAAGTGGTAATGAACTGTTTGCTGGTAAGCAATGTCTGTATATTTGGAACTCTGATCAGCGTAGCCTATTTATGATCCAGCCAGTATCTGAGACAGCGATATGGAAATCATTCGGCAGTCGAATGGGTGTGTGGATTAGTGATGGTCTGGATAGTAGCGTATATGAGACGGAATGGCACAAGTTGGTACTTGGGGCGAAGCAGCAGAATGATACCCAGATCAATATACGTTATTATGCTGCTGATCAACGTGAGGTGTTCATTGATGAGGAACGAGTTGATCTCGATGAGTATGTAATGAACACTGAGATTCCTCCGGAAACGAAGCTAGCATCATTATCTCATTTGTGGTCTAAGCCACTCAAGGATCCGCAAGATGCGCTTCTACTTCATGCAAAAGGGCGTTATCTATGGTTATTTATTGAATTGATTGGATCGGTTCAGCATTCCCCAGTCATTCAAAGTTTGGATGTCCATTTCCCAAGAAGCTCATACCTAGAGTACCTTCCGGCCATTTATCAGCGTGATGAACAATCGAAGGATTTCTTAGCTCGTTATTTGAGTATCTTCCAGACGATGCTTGAGGATACCGATAACAAGATTCAACAGGTGACACGTACACTTGAAGCGAATCATGCATCAGGACCATCGTTACGCTGGTTGCTAGGCTGGCTAGGTATTAACGCAGAGGATTATTGGTCTGAAGAGCAATTAAGACAATTGTTAAAGGTAGCGCCAACCTTATATAACTTACGAGGAACGAAGTATGCGATGGAGACCTTGATCTCTATTTATACAGGAGAGAAGCCTATTATATTGGAATATGAACAAGTGAAGCCGCTTAAGGAGAATCCTGAATTGGGTGAGGTTGCGGATCGCTTATATGCTGCCGATCCTCACGTGTTCAATGTGCTCGTAAAGGCGGAGCATGCGGATACAGAAATAAAACGAGTAACGCTACAGCAATTAATTGAATCCTATAAACCTGTGTTTGCAACAGGAAAGTTGATTATATTACAACCCTGGGTATATATGGACCTGCACTCCTATCTCGGCATGAATACGGTATTGTCTGAGCCAACCTTGCTAACCTTGGACGGTAGATCATCGATGCCGCATCATACCATTACAATCGATGTAGGACAAGATAATCGAATGGACCAACATACGAGAATTGGGTTGAATTCTCGATTGGAATAATGAGCAAAGGGAGGAAATAAGGATGAACAGATCAAGGTATATCCCATTTGAACGTAATCGCTACTTCTATGGGAAGTTATTAACCGTTCGAGATTTCATGTCAGAGCAGACCTACTTCTCTGACAAGCGTCGATTATCGAATCGGTTATTGTTTGGAAGTGGAGTTATTGCTGGTTTACAAGTCGTCGCTGTAGATGATAAATCGATCTCGATCGAAACGGGGGCAGCCCTTGACCAGATGGGGCGCGAGATTATCGTTCCGTCTCCGTTAACCATTAAGCTATCGAATGTAGAAGGTTTCATGAACAATGATTATGCCAAGAATGTATACTTATGTATTGAGTATGCCGAGAAAGGTAAAGAGCCTGTACACACAGTAGCGGGAACTTTAGGTGGCAGTGAGGATGTTAGTGAGCATAATCGTATTTTGGAAAGCTATCGCTTATTCGTTCGTGAGCAACCACCAGCACCTGCATTGCAGGAATATGATTATCTAATCGAGGATACGTCGATATGGTACGATGATGGTCAAGTACGTGTGCTACAAAGCTTGCCACGCTATGTAGAGCCTGGTCAAAGCTTCGAGCTAAAACTTACGATTGAGAAAACGTTGCAAACACCTCATATTTCTTTTGAATATGAGCCGGAAATGTTAGATATAGAGTCTATCGATGAGCTTATGGATGGAAAGCTTCTTTTCTCAGAGCCGACAGATGGTGGAGCAACAAGCTATACTAAACGTCTTCAATTGCGTGCGCTTCCGCTCAAAGCAGGAGAAAGTAAGCAATTTGCATCTATCTCAGCGAAGTCTGGAACGCCTAGACTAGTTATTGGAGATAAACTGATCTATGAACTATCGCATACTCAACAAACGATGGAAGTAAGTGAGGTGTCTGTTGAGGAACGTATTCTGGATGCTTTCTACTCACGCTCTCTGGATCGTGCAATAGAATCACCTGCTGAGCCTTGTTTATATCTTGCGAAGATCAATCTTCTGCAAATGGGCGCAAGCTATGTAATTGACCATATAGAGTCGCTACCATTCAACGATTATGTTATAAATCCTACGATGCTTCATAAGCTATTATCTGCGACGAAGAAGGACTTTGTTAACGAGAAGGTGGCACCTACTGTAGAATATAATGAACCAATTCACTTACCATTAACTTCTTTTCCGGATATTAAGCAAGAATTCAGTTTTTTGCTTGATGACGAAGTGGTATCTGAACCGGAACAGCAGGTAGCAGCGGGAATTACTGAGATTTCGATTGTTCCACAAGAAGTGAAGAAGTGGTATCAACGTCGGCAGAAAAATTATTACTCTGAAGAAATTGAACATGGCTTAGGTAAAGGTGTAGCGGTGCTTCTGACGGCTGGTATATCGGATGAGCAGGATTCCTCAGATATTCCTGTTCCAGAAATGTGGAAACGTAGTGATGCCATTTATTCTGGGGCTCAGGAGGTTTTTTCTAGTACTGAGTTTGCTTCGAGCTATCCTAATATTTCAATTGGATTTATTCAGTACTCGAAGCGGGGTACCTTCCGTATTGGTATTCGTGTTCATCAGAAGACAGAACGTATGCGTATTCGTATACGCTGGTGGGCAGTTAAGGCACTAGAAGACAGTGGCGCTGCTCAGCGAGCAATAGATGAAATTGAAATGGGAATGGATAGCGCAGCAGCCACCAGGCTTTAATCATAAAAAAACATATAAAAAGGACGGGAGTTATCCCGTCCTTTTTATGTACCCATATTCAGCTTGAGTATTCTTGTTTACAGTAATGGTATAAACGTAATTATTCCACGTGTAGATACGATCTTGTCCACTCTTGGACCTCTTTATGTTTGCAGGATCAGTAGCTAGTTGATCTTCTAACTGCTGGTATAATGTGTCGAGTACTTGCCCACTGTTGATATGAATCTCTTGTAGTACGGCATCCTCACTGTTACTAGCGTCATTCAGCGTAGAAACAAACATAAGGCCTAATTGTTGATAGCGAAGCTTTGATGTAGCACTTTGTGGGATAGATTCTACAGTAGTATTCTCTAATAATTCGGATTCGTTATCTACGACTTCTATTTCTGAGATGACCTCATCTGGTAAACTGTCATAAATGAGCTCAGTCGAGGATGGTTTGCCGAGCAAATCCTCACGTTCTGAAGGTGATAGCTCCATATAAGGGGAGAAATCAAGCTTGCCTGAGTTGAAATAACCACTATATATTTGCTGATTTCCATCCTTATACCAGGAACCAAGTCCATTGAGCACACCATATACGAAAAAGCCTTTGTACTCGAGTAGCCCATCTGTATTGTAAAGCTCACCATCTCCATGATACTGACTGTTGAGAAGGCTACCGTTGTAGATGATGTTGCCATTCTCGTCAAAAAGTGTTCCAGTTCCATAATAGTGATCAGATAAGAGTTCACCCTTATAATTCACACTACCAGATTCATAGTATTCGCTACCTGTTCCGGAACGCTTCCCATTACTGTATTCGCCTTCGTATTCGATAAAGCCGTTCTTGTATAGTTTCTTACCCGCACCATTGTAGTTGCCAGCAAGGAATTGTCCTTGATAGACAATGATATTCCCCTCGGCATACTCGGTACCTTCTCCGGCATAGATTCCGTTAGCGAATCCACCTTCATAGAGGAGCACCGCATTATCGGTGAAAGTACGTCCTTCACCATGTGGCACGCCAGTTTTGAAGCCTCCTTGATAACGGACATTGCCATTAGGATAATAAAGAATACCTTCGCCTTCATATAATTTACCTGTAAAAGAGCCCGTATAGGTCAATATGCCATCCGTTCGATATAGACTCCCTTGAATAAGTACACCCTGTGCAAATGTACCTTGCTCAAGCATAGTACCATCTTCGGCATAGAGCTTGCCACTACCTTCGTACTGACCATCAACAAAGTTACCCTCATATTGTACAATGCCAGGTTTAGAATAAAGCTTACCGTATCCTCCATACTTACCATTAGTGAAATCGCCTTCATATAATAAAGAACCTGTCGATTGATAGAGTTTCCCATTACCTTCATATATACCATTGACTAAATTCCCATCATAGAGAAGTACTTTATTCTCATCAAGTAACTTGGCTGCTCCAGAATAGCTTGCAGCATTTCCGTTCGTACTAACTGAAATTGCAGGCTTACGGTTAAATAGCTTATTCACAAACTTGGGAGGGCGAATGAAGATGAAGTAATAACAGATTAGTATGATTAAGACAATGATTACAATTAGTTTTTTGGAAACATAGTAATTACCGAATGGAATGTAATTCGCTTTAGTAATTTCTTTTTGCCCTAGAATAGCTTTGAACTTTTTCCTAATCCATTTTGCGAGTAATTTAGGCCAGTTTTTTGCCTTTTTGAGAGGTTTTATAATTTTGCGTTGTATGGGATTAATAAAAGGCTTAACGATTTTCTCAATCAAAAAACACGACTCCTTCGTAAGATCATTGATTCGAGCTATGGATCAACATGTGTAACCTGTAGATAGCTGCCTATGGAATCTGGATAGTCATTTGACCTGGAGTAACTACTTGAATAATTCCGCCCCAATTACATAAGCATTTGGAAGTGTTATTCAATGCTGGCATATTGGCAACCATGACGGTGGGGGAGCCAGGCGCCCATGGAGCTGACGTTAAAGGCACACAAGGCATAGGTGTAAGCACGCCCAAAGCAACAGCTGTCGCAGCTGCAACCGTTGGATTGGCTAATGAGCTACACATGCCAAATGGAAGGACATTCACAAGAGGCTTATTATCCATAATATTAGCAATTGGCGTAGTCGTCATGACTCGATTTACAGGTAATACCATTAATGTACTCGGTGCAACACCAAAGCTACATTGTAAATTAGCACCTGCACATACAACTTGTCCTATTATAATCACCCTTTAAACAGTATTTGATTTAATTCTACTAGTTTTGCTAATCTACGGCAATAAATATATTAATTTTGAAATACAAATCGACATTTTTATAGTAAACTAGATGATGAAATAGAAAACGGATACAAGTATTATTTTGTAAAAGTTGATTCCACGCTTTGAATGGAGAGATTATTGTGAGAACGAAGCTTGTCATGTTGTTTAGCTTGGTCGTGATTGCTGTTATATTGCTGGTTACACTGAGAGAATCGTGGTCTCTTCAGCCATTTAAAGGAGAAGTTGCTTATTCAAATATTTCACGTATGACGACGGATACTGAAGGTTCATTATATACCATTACGGATTCCAAGAAGATGATCCATAAGGTGAATGACAAGGGTAAGCTTATCTATTCCTACTCTAGCAGTAAGCATGCCAAATCAGATACGGTACAAATGTTTAATTCTGTCGTAGCAGATGCGAAAGGGAATGCTTATGTTTTAATTACAATACTTGATTCCTTTGGTTTAAAAGTATCGGGAGAGCAAATTGTACAACTATCTACGGATGGTTCAAAATCACGCATTCTTTATAATGTTGAGTACAGTGATAGTGACAATTTACTCCGTGTAGGGCGGACTCAATCACTATCTATTGTAGATAATGAGCTGTACTTTTTTCGTGAAGAGCAGGTCCATGCTAGTCTGTTGAAGATTTCACTTGATGCGGACGCAGAGACGAAACCTGAGATGGTAACGACGCTTGAACTGCCGAAGGATCGGTATTTGAATGAGTTAGTTGGAAATCAAGTATCCCAATTCTTCTTCACTTCAAAGAAAGGGTTACTGTTCTCGGTAACGAATGGTGAGCTAAAGGAGCTTTATCCCCTCGCGTTACAGGGTCAGCTAAATTTCCCAGTAGGCATTGTTACAAAGGATCATATTAATGTTTATTTTATTGATTATCATGATAATGCTATTAAGCGAGTAAATACCACTACAGCCGGGAATTCAGTGGAAGTATTACTGACGATGGATACACTCGTCAACCAATACCCTGCAGTGGAATGGTCTGATTTCACCCATATTTCAATAAGTAATGGCTATGTAATCGTTGCCACTGAGAATCAACTTGTTTCATTGGATAACAAAGGGGCGATTATTGATGTGCAGGATTCCTATCATTATCCGGTTTCTGCCATCGGACAACGTATAGGCTATTGGGTACTCATGCTATTATTCTGTGCGCTTCTTATTTATACAATACGCTATATCTATGTTGAAGTAATGAAACGTAGGGTGTTCTTGCTGATGAAGCAATTAGCGATCATTCTACCTGTTGTTCTTATATCAATGGTGGGTCTATCCTATTCGGTATATTCTTCATTCGCTGCAGAGATGAGAGATGATACATATAAACAATTGAGATTACTTGCAGGCAATGGTAAATATCTGGTAGATGGCGATGATCTAGAGAAGCTACATTCACCTCTAGATTATAAGAGTGAGAATTACATTACGATTAAGCAGCGAGTGAATGAGGTATTCTCACGTGCAGGGGAAGATCGCGATGGTCTATATAATACGATCTATCGTTATATCGATGGTCAACTCTTTATTGTGATGGATGACGATGACAGTGCTACCATGTTCGATCCATTCCCAATCAGTGAAGACAATAGACCAGTGATTGAGCAAGGTGAGATCATGGTGGGAGAATGGAATGATTCTAGTGGAGAGTGGATGTTCGCGCTAGGGCCACTCTATAATTCGAATGGCGACATTATCGGGATCTACGAAACAGGTAAAGATATGCTTGGTGTCAATCAGAGCACCATGGATATTCTATCTAATGTTCTCAAAATCGTTGTATTGATTAGTATTATATTAATTATAGTGATAACGATAATGACGATATATTTATTGTCCTCAATACGGAAACTTCGTCGCAATGTGAATCTGATTGCGAGCGGAGAATGGGATGTTAAGGTAGATATTCAAACACGAGACGAGGTTGAGGAGCTAGGTGAACGCTTCAACATGATGGCGGGTTCTATCAAGGAATATATTAATGAAATGACGAAACTTAGTAACTCTTACTTCCGCTTTGTACCACAACAATTTCTTAAAGTGCTAGGCAAAACGAATATGACGCAGATCAAGCTCGGTGAACAACAGAATCGCAGAATGACGATCTTAGTATGTGATATGCGTCAGTTCAATGAATTCTCTGCCAAATTAAGCACAGAGGAAAACTTCTTGTTTATTAATTCATTCCTTAAGCAATTTGGACCGATCATTCGTGAATATGGAGGATTTACTAGCCGTTATCTCGGTGCTGGGATGCTTACGATGTTCCCTAATGAGACAGGTGCTGCACTAAAGGCTGCTATTAAACTACGGATAACGTTGGAAGCATATAATGCTGAACGAGAGCAGGAACAAGAAGAGCCGATAGATATTGGCCTAGCCATTCATTCTGGTGATGTTATGCTAGGGATTATCGGTGAAGAACAACGGATGGAAGGTAGTGTAGTATCTAATCACGTACAGTTGACGCTAGATTTGGAGAAAATTTCAGCTAAGCTAGGTGTGATGATCCTCTTAACAGTGGATACAATGCAGGGACTTGGTTCAGTCGTGGCAGGACAATATCGTAGTCTCGGAGTGTTACAAATAGACGAGGAGCATGCCCCGATTGAATTATACGATTGGTACGAAGGTGACCCTGTCCACATCCGCAAGCTTAAACATGAGACAAGAGAGCAATTCGAGTCGGCAGTAGAAGCATTCCGGCTTGGAAGATTCCATGATGCTAGGGAAGGTTTTGTTGCTGTGATGAAGAAGAATCGTTACGATCTTGCTGCTAAGTTATACTTCTTTGAATGTGATCGTTATTTCCAAAAAGGAGTGGGGACAGAATGGAATCATGTACTTCGTATTTCCTAATTATTAATGAAAGAGGAGGGGAATTATGTTAGAGATCGATAGAAAACATATAGGACATGCTTATACTGAGATTCATCCCGTAACGAGTGGAACTGAGGCTGGTAGAGTATCAGACTTCTTGTTAGGTGAACATTGTTTCGACGATCAGCGTTTTACGCCAGGGGAGACTGAGCAGTTAAGATGGTTGCCGATCAAGAGCATTCAAGAGCAGCATGTGTTTTGTTGGTATGAGGAAGAAGAGGGGCAGATTATATCGGCAATCATATTTGTAGAGAATGAGCATCTGAGCGGCGGCTATCGGCTTGAGTACTTCGGTGTACATCGTTCGTATCGTCATCGTAAGTTAGGTTGGAAGCTGATGAATGCAATGTTCCAGTTCTGTGAATCGAGAAGTGGCAGATATGTTGAGACATTCACCTGTGATTTGCCAGAATACGCAAGTGCACGCAAAATGTTCGAACGTAATGGCTTTGTGTTCATGTGTCATTTGCCGGAGTACTACTATCCGGGAGAAGGCAAGCTACTCTATATGAAGGTAATGGATGGCTCTACTGAAAATAAGCAAAGTGTTTAGCGGATATTCGATTTTAGAAATTCATCAATAATAGTATGAAGATTGTGTGATATCACTGGTGCGTACCCCAAGCACACATGAATTCCCTGGGAGGTTCGCACCAAAAAACTTAGAAAACCACCTATGAATTGGATATTATTAGATTTTTGAGTGAGTGTAAAAGTGTGATTTTGTTTGTTTGCACTAAATAACCGTTGAAAATCCGCTTTTATATTACTTTTTCGCAGTCGCACTCTGTACGAGTGCGTGGATTGAAATCTTGCGGATAAACCCCAATTTCTTATATAAAAAGTCGCACTCTGTATGGAGTGCGTAGATTGAAATGACCGTAACATGACGGATATATCACGCTCAAAATTGAATGGGAGAATGTGGAGATTAGAGTCCTCTTGCCGGTACCAACATTAAATTTTTAATTTCATTAGCTTAATTTTCGCAGCATAAATTCGGGAGGTAAACCTTGATGTACTTGAACAAACCTGTGATCTATTACTGAAATTTTTTTTGGATGGTCGCAGCGCAGATTTTGTATGGGAAATCGTACAAAAAGCTGTCAAGTGGCGGTAGTAGCATGGGTTTTGTATGAAAAACCGTACAATATATCATCAAGTGGAGTTTGCAACGTGGTGTTTGTATGTAAAATCGTACAAAATGTTACCAATTGGCGCCGTAAGTTTAGATTCTGTACGGAAATTCGTACAAATTACCCAGCCACATCAAATAGTTAAGCTGATATTTGTTCTGCGAAAGTTGAGTCATTAGAATTATGTTAATGAACTTTTCGGTTTGGATTTTCAGACATTTATTTATTGGCTATGCAGACGGTATTCCCAGAGCATCGATCGAAAAAGGTACCTATGTGCTTGCAGAGGTCAGAGAGTTAACATTGCGGGTAATTTGTGAGTAGAATCCGGAGCGGAGAGGAAAGAGTCTATGCGGGGTAATCCGACAACTCGCTATGAAAGACATCGTCAATGACGAAGATAGCATCCCCCTAACTAATAATTTATTGGTAAGGGGGTTTTTGGCCTACGATTATTGGTGCTTGACTAAGTGCTTAGTAGGCATATAACATGTAATGATAAGTAAGCAGTAGGGGAGGTATACATAGTGAGTAAAGCGATGTCGAAGTATGAACAAATTAAAGCGAAAATTGTATTAGATATTAAGCAAGGAACCTATAAGCCGAACGATAAAATTCCAAGTGAAAGTGAGTATTGTCGAGAGTTCAATACGAGTAGAATTACTGTTAGAAAAGCACTGGATGAACTGACTGCGATCGGAATGCTTTATAAAATGCAGGGTATTGGAACATTTGTTAAAACGGTTCCGATCGATCCAGTTGAACAACCAAGTAAAAACATCGTGTTTATATTGCCATTTTATATAGAGCTTTTTGACTCTCAGCTTTTGTCCGATATCATCTCCGGGGTGGAGTCGGTGTTGAGAGCAGAAGGGTTTTCTATGGTGATGATTCAAAGTATGAGAGATGCCGATGGATTGGAAGTATTTTTGACGAAACTGAAAGAACTCGATCCAGCAGGGATGATTTATCCTTTTTATTGGGGAACCGATATTCAGGCGGAGCTTGTACCCTTGAATATCCCGATCGTATTTGTGGATAGCTATCCAGACAACTTGTTATTCGACGCTGTAACCGGTGATGACTACAACAGCGCGTACAAAATTGGACGGCTATTACTTGAGAAGGGCTGCGATAAAATTGGCTACTATGCGCCTGTCCATTTTGACTATACGACAGTGAAAGCTAGAGCAGAAGGCCTTATTGACGCATTAAAAGATGAAGGCAAGCATGTCGAGGAGCGGTGGATCGAATCTAAAAGAGAAGGCCGCTTCGAAGCATTGTATGATGATTTTGTGAAGCTGGATATGATCAGTGATATGAAGAGTTATTTGAAGCGAAATCCCGATCTCGATGCGGTCGTCGTATTTAACGATACCGTGGTGATGGCCTTTTATGTTGCAGCAGAGGAGCTTGGGATTCATATTCCTCAGCAACTGAAGATCGTTAGCTACGGGAACTATTTCGTAACGAATTATTTCAAAGGTGGTATAACAACGTTTGAGCAGCATTTCTCTAAGTATGGGGAAGAAGCAGCTCGTCTCATTGTGCAGAGATTGCGAGGAGGAATACCTCCGATCCAACAAATCAGGAAAATTCCTTATGAACTTATTAGAAGAGCTACGTTTTAACCTTAGGTTGAGGCGTAGTTTGATCATGTTCCATGAAATTACTTGTCATTACATGTAACCTCAAGTAGGTTGAAATAAGAATTTCATATGGAAATCACCTAATATTCAAGTAGAAAGTAGTCGTGGTTACAGTATGAAAGACTTTTTATGATTATTATAGAGAAATCAATAGCTTCGGGAGAAAGGAAGGCATTCAATGATACGTTTACGATGGAAGAGAATTGCAGCTAGTTTTTTGGTGTTGCTGCTCCTTATGACGAGTATGGACCTTACAGTGTTTGCAAAATCAAATGAGATTGGAGGCACGATTCAACAGGCTGCTGCGCAAGATGAATTAATGCAGTTTTTAATAGATGAGTATGGCTCCGAACAAGCATATACCATGCTTAAGACGATTGAGGATTTTGGTCTCATCGATGAGAATGGTCAATTTTTACAGCATGACATTCATTTGAATGGTAAGGATTTTACGTTAGATGAAATCAAAGTTTTGCTTCAGGATGAGAGCACAGATCTGTCACAAATAGCAGAAGTGGATGGTGAGCCGATCTCTCTGAATATCCTGAAAGAAATCATTGCCATGGAAGATCAGCTAGCGCTACTAAGGGAGTCATATCCTAACGATGATATTAATATTACACCTGAGCATTTGGATAATCTCGACTCTCTGCTAGAGCAGGCTAATCAGGAAGGCTTCGGATTTTATGATGAAGCGGGGAACTTACTTAGTGAGAGTGATGGCGGTATTAGCTTGAGTGCATTATCCACAGCTGATACAGGTGATTATGAAGATGAAGTCGTCGTAACGCTTATTCAACATTATACTCTCAATCAATTTGGTAATTATAGTGATTCTGTTCAGAACTTTCGCTTGAACAAAAAACAGGATAAAGAAGTTTCGTTTGAGATTGAGTTAATTGATGGTGCTTTTGGTTCAGTAGATCACGATAGCACGCGCGTTCTTAAAGTGAAGTTTGAAATAGGGAGCACATCTGCAGATATTCAGTTCGGAACTCGCATAATGTCAGAGTACGATGATGGGTCTCAAATTCGTCCGCAAGCTAGAGCCTGGTTGCATGGATCAAGAGCGGATTATATTCATTATACAAACTTCAAAAATATGGATCGAATCGATCAAAGTGTGTGTGGGGATTTGCGAGAATGTAGCGGGGGACTTTTCCACGTTTATGAAGGTGGAGCTTATTTCGCTTATGAGCCGGGTGCGATTACTAATACTGGGCAAAATTACTTCGAAGGTTGGTCCAATCTAGGGCCAGATCGTAATGTAATTAGCATAGATATTAGAGATGGCCATTATAAGACTGGTCAAATTGTACCGATCAACGTTCAATATAATCTTCCTATTGCCATGAAAACGCCCTTATTCAATACCAATAGTAACCCTGTACTTCATCTAGCGAATGGAGACACTGCCCTACCTGCAAAATATAATACAAGTTTATATCCGGCACTACTCTCCAGTGGGATGACCTTCGTTGGTGGATACCAGGCGATTATTACGAAAGGCATGAAGCCAGAAGATTTGAAAGTGATGTCTATAAGTGGACACCCAGATCCGAATTATGCTATTAAAAATGATGAAAGCTTAATCGGCAATTTATTAAATGATATTCAAGTAAAGCCAGAATTGAATGACTATAACATTACGATTGATCATGCGCGATCGGATGTTTTTGGTTCGCTTGAGCTGGATAAAGCGGTCTATGGTGTCGGAGATACAGTGAAGGTGACGGTCAATCTAGAAAACGATGATGGTGAAGCGGATTGGCTCATAGACGGCGGTGAAGATCCAGAAGAGATTAAGAAACGAGTAGTCGTTTCGCTTGCCGATCGAGACAAAGGTATTGTTGAACTGGATTGGAGACTTGGTGCGGACGGTCTACCCTCATCGCCACTAGCATTGGAAGGGACTTACAAGATAACAGAAGACATTGTGAAATTAATGACAGATTCGAATATAAAAGATCGCAAGCTGCGTGCCAAGATTTATTATAATCGCGATCCGCTGGCCAGTGGAGAGAATGTGAAGGACTTCTCTCTCTTATATGATATGTACGTTCCTTTTACTGTAAAAGAGGTCAAGTATATTTATAGTTTGGAAATTATTTACCCAGAGTATTGGCCTTCTGGCAAAGAAAATGAAGTGAGTTTGTATGCAACAGAAATGACCCAATTGGACTTTAGCTACCCACTTGATGCGACTTATATTGGATATGATCAATTCGAATGGACCAGCACGGACGATTCTGTTGCTTCCATAACAAGAGACGGCATAATTATTCCGAAGAAATCGGGCCATGTCAGATTTGAGATTCGTGCGAAAAATGGAGGTAAAAAGGGTGCCCCCACTCCAAGGGATTCAACGAAGAATATTTATATTAACCCAAGTGCAAATGGGACTACAATACTTGGGGTTCCGGACTATGTGAGCAAATTATACACGGCACAACATAAAGCGGTCGAATTGCTATGGGTGACGAATGTAATGTCGAAGTACCGCGAGTTGGCGAAGCCAGGTGAAGCACCGGCTGATGCTCATTTTGAGGTATCGTTATATGAAGGGTATTGGGATGATACGGAGTTGGCGGTACAAAAACCGATTAAACAATGGTCAGGACCAGATACAGCCGAACTGATCAATGCGACACAGTTTACGATACCAAAGGAATTTATTACAACGATATCAAGGCAAAACATCCCAAGCTATACGGTGAAGATTAGTACAGCGAACCCTGTTAATCCGACAACGAAATTGACGGCATATGCCTACATTATGGTGAAATCAGAAGCACCAGCGATTACGCTGGACAAATCGATGGGGCAATTTATTTTGGACACCAACGGACCGATCGATTTGAAATGGACGTTAGCTAATTTCGATACAAGTGATCAAGGCGAGTTCGAGTTCAAGGTGACGAAAAACGGCGTGTTAATTCCAGACAGTTTAATTACGTTCAATTCTGCAGCGGGCACATTTACTAGTCCTGATGCGACGGAGGATGGTGGCTCGTATCACTTAAAGATCGATCCCGTTACAAGCAATAAGCAAATCAAAGACGTCTACGCGATCACATTGGCAGCTAAGGACAGCTACGAAGCCACATGGTCCTACGATTCTCTATATTTGCAAGTATACAAAAGTGACGCACTGAAAATTCAAATCGACGGACAATCAACCGCGTCCCATCTCATGAGCAATATTGAACGCATCAAGAACATGACACCTGATCAAATCGTTGATTTGAAACGTGATATTAGCTTACAAAATGTGATGAGCATCAACAATCAAGATTATACAGACTTAGGGGTCATGACCGATCAATTGGCATGGAAATCAAGTAATAATGATGCGGCGGTAGTTAACTTTAGAAGCAATGGTGTATTGGCAAACATCGAAAAATACTATTATGAGACCTATCAACCAAAGCATGACTTTATGCTATCTGGTATTAAGGATGGCCAAACAACGATATCAGCAACACATGCCAAAACCGGTATGAAAACAGAGTTGGATGTAACGGTAGAAACGTTGCAAGACAAATTGTACTTATTCCAATTTTATCCTAAAACAACAACAACTCTGACATATAAAACACCAGCAGGCGTTGAGAAATCATTCACAAGTAATAACAAAGGTGAGTTTGCACTTTATGAAGAGAATGGGATTAAGAGTGATGTGTATGTCACATCCCAATTCAATGACACCACTTATACCGGAGTGCTGAATCACGAAACGCTGCTAAGCAAAGAAAAAGATCCGGCAAGCATGGAGCTGTATCCGATGAATATATTGCAGCTGCGTCAATTATCCAAAGTAGAGGTCTTCTTCAAAATGCCAAACGGCAAACCTTATACCGGTAAAGTGACTTATCGTGGTGGTGTTTATAAAAACAATAACTATGCTGAACTCACTGAGATTAGTGGTGAAGGGATCACAAAGACGCTGGGAGACGACGGAAGGCTTGAAGTGATTTTTGATACAACCGATTTTTACTCCAAGCAAGCAGGGGAGACGAACGCTGCGAACCTTTCGGCGAAGGATCAATTGGATTTGATCTTCGAAGTGATGTTTGAAGATGATCGCTATTATCCGCAGCTACTCATGCTGGATGGCAATGCGAACGAGGCTGATCTGGTTGCATTCGGTGAGAAAAACTCTCGCTTAGTTGAACACAATAAACAACTGAAAGATCCTTCAATCGTGAATCAATACATTACGAATACTTGGAACACACAAAAAACATCCATCATGTCGTATATGGGCAAGTTCGGTCCGAGTGATCAGTTTAGAACGCTTACCCTTACAACTGAATTCTTGTGGTGGGGTGACGACAATGTAGATCAGGAAGCTTATGTGGAGCTGCTGAATGATGCAGGCACTAGTCCTCAAGGGCAGTCTTATGAAACGATGAAGTACCCTTTCTCAGACACTGTTATTACACGTCATGAGCAAATATTGAACAATGATACGATGTGGCTGGAGAAAGCGGAATCTGGACCGATTCATTATAAATTGTACAATAAGCCGAACGAGTTCAAACAGAGCTTCCAATCTACTGCGGAGCTTGTCAACATGATCGGTGTCGAGACGATCAACATGACAGTGCTTAGTGAAGAAATAAAGCAACTAAAACGCGAGATGGAAAAGGCGAATGGCGGGACGAAAGATCCGAATAATAGAGACCAAGTGGTTTTAGATACGCTATCATTGATGGCCAATTTGAAAATGGATGTGGGACCGTTGTCGATGAAGGTGATCCCAACAGACGACCCATTAGTTTTCAAAACGATCATATCTGGCTCACTCGGCAATATACCGTCTTCTGACAGTATTCTAGGTACAGGCGGTGCGGGTGCTGTGGACCTGCTGCAAAATCCAGCGACGTCGTTTGCTCCTGGCTTGGGCGATGCCAAGAAAATCGCGAATCAAACGTATTTGGCCGAACAGACAAAAGAGTATAAACAATCGCAAAAAACAAATAAGGATAGTAGTGTCTTATATTCTGCCGGTGGCTATTATATCGGTGAGCTGAAATACAATAATAAGACGGGCAAATGGGAAAACACTGTTCATGGGGGCGGATTCACCGCAGGCGGTGGATTCGAATATACACAAAACTGGAATATGATGGCTGGATTCGTTCCGGTTACTTTTTCACTGACCATTGGCGGGGGAGTAGAGGTTGATTTCAAAGCTTCCGTTCTGTTTGACGAAGTGAAGGGGCTGCCTTGGCGAAATAGTGAACTGAAAAGCGTCAATGATTATTTGACTTCACTTCGCATTATTGCCTACATTGAAATGTTCGGTGGAGTTGGTTTTGACTATTCCGTTGTTGCTGTTAAGATTGGTGTTTTCGGACGCATTACGGTTGAAAATACAAGTACCTGGCTGAATCGGGATTATTTACAGGATGGCAATGAACGTGTACTTTATGGCAATAAATTGACTCTCGGAGGAGTCGTCGGTGTACGGGTCGTGCTGAAATTATTATTTATTTCGATCGAGCATGATTTTGCCTCCCTTCGATACAGTCACTCGTGGGCATTCAATAACTGGAACAAAATTCAGGACTATTGGAAGACGTATGGCACGACTCCGTTAACGGCCGCCAATGTGGATATGGCGATTACCGCTTATATGAACCATATCGGAGAAGAAGATATGCATGTTTTCGAATCCACAACATTGGAAGATCGGGATTACCTTGCTGAGTATGAGCGAACTTGGGGCAAGTCGAATGCTCCGAATGGCATGCTGCGTGGGCTGGATCCTGTGAATCAAGCACCAGCAGCACTGCAAACGAATGCCTATCCTTACTCCAATCCGCAAGTAGCACAAGACGGTTCGATGTTTGTGTATGTATCGGATGGGGATAGCACGGAAATTAAAGATACGGTCGCTTCTTGGGCAATAAAACAAGGGAATTCGTATGAAAGTAAAGGTGGAATTGTTCATGATGTATCCTTGAAGGGATACGGAGACAGCGGGTTACAAATCGCTGGTGAAGGTAATCTGATGGCAGCAGTATGGGTCACGCAGAAGGAGCAGGTTGAGCAAGCAAGTAACAAAGGCATGACCGACCACGAGATTCTGAAGATGACTAACAGTGCGGAGATTATGGCTTCGATCTACGATGGTACCCAGTGGCAATCCCATCGCCTTACAGCGAACATGACGCCAGACCTCGCACCTGTTGTTGCAGTGGGCAATGGTAAAGTATTCGTTGCATACCGCAGCGTTTATGCTTCTTATGGCGGCAATCCATTCGATTTCTCTGCATCCGATGAAATTGTATACACCGTCTACGACTTAGCAACGAACAAGTGGAGTGATGTCGAGACGTTGTACAATGGAACCAATGGCGGTGTTATGGGATTGTCAGCCGAAATGCATATTGATGGCACGGTTGCAGTGGTATACACGGTTAATCAAGAGAATGCTGCTGTTTCAACGGATGTAAACGCTAGTGCTAGCTTAGGGAATGAAATCATCTATGCGATCGTTGATACTGCTGCAGATCCATCTGCAACTGCGACTAATTGGAAAACAAAAGGAACGATCAAAAACTTGCAGGTGACGGATGATCAGAATGCGAACGAGAATCCGCAGCTGACAAGTGCTGTATTCCCAGACGGCGTTGAGCGGTTTGTGATCGCATGGCACACGACAGGCGATGAAACAGGTATCATAGAGCATGATATTAAGCTTTTGGCAGTCGATAATCATGGGGAAGTTTATAATGATTTTGTTGACAGCATGAATATATTGCAAGCATATAATGACGTCAAAATTCATCCGAATTTCTCATTCGTGAAGATGCCTGCGGCTAATAAGCGGATTGATCAGCTATCTATTTTATGGAAAGAGCCAGAAGCAGATATTAGCAAAACCAAGATTGTCACCCGAGACATATTAAAGGCAGTGAAATTTGGTGTGGATGACCAGAAAATTTACTTGTCAGGTGCAATAGATGTTGCTACTATGCCAGATTACACAGAAGCGGATGTCGTTGATGCCTATGTAATCAACCCATCTGGTACCGAAATCAAAGCATTAATATTGGGAACAACGTATACGACGGATACACAAAAAGTTGGCTCGATCACCCCGAAAGGTGAAAACCCAGGTGGAGATGATATACCAGTTGTAGTATCCAAAACGGTAAGCGGCATTTATACGGCTACCGAAACGTATACGAACAAATTTAATGCCGATGAAATTATGCTCAATCCGAATGAAATTATTTCAGGTCATGATTTGCCGATCCAATTGAGTATCGTGAATCAGGGCATGAGAAAAATGAAGACAGTCAAGATCGAGCTTGATGGGCAAACCAATGATTTCCAAAATACAGACCTATTTCCGAATAGCAGTAAGGTATGGCAGCTATTCTATGAAGTGCCGTTAGCGGTCAAAGATATCCCCTATAAGGTGGAGGTTACTTTTGCAGACGGAGAAGTACAGTCAAAGCATGGTACGCTAAAGCTGGACATTTCGGATATTGGTATTGGAACGGTGAAATTGACGAAGGAAGAAGATGAGAAACGGACGTTCGCTGTTCCTTTATATAACAAGAATGCTTCAACACTTGCGAATAAAGGAAGAGTAGTTAAAATTGGTGTATTTAAGACACCGTCATTTACTACCGACCAATTAGTGGCAGGTTCAGTCATTACGATTTCAGATGATGCCGAGCTTGATTTGATTGATCAAGGGGCTTACATGCATGAAGTTGAAGTGGGTGTTCGATCCCTGACCAATGAGTGGGAAATTCCTGAGAAGGGATTAACGGCTTATGTGCATAGTTGGATTGAGGATGCGGATGGCAAAGTGATTACTGAGTTCGATGCTACGAACAATGATGCCAAAGTAAACATCGATAACCTCTCGGTGAAGTACAATACGAAGGACGTGTTATTGACAGTACAGCAAACGAATACGAGTCGTAACACCGAAGTTGAAGTAACTGTACAAAATATGACTAGGGGAGTACTACGTTTTGGTAATCTAGTGGCAAATTTAATGGATGCCAATGGCAACATTATCGAAACGGAATATCTCGTCACGTGGAACAGCTCACAGTTGCTGAGTCTAGCTGCAGAGCAGAAAAGAAGCGGGCGCATTTCATTTAGCCAAATCGGTCATTCCGTAGAAGTTTTGTACTTTAGGGAAGATCTTACAAACGGGCCCAAGTCTCCCACATTGAGTCAAGTTAGTTTGAATGAAATTAAATTGAACTTTGATAAGGATACGACAGATTATCAATTGCAAGCGGAAGACTTGCAGCAAACAAGAATTTTTGCCGTTGCTGAAAACTCCGGCACAATGGTTTCATTGCTCGATGATGCTGGCAACATCCTTAAGGCGCAAAAAGGTAATCTGACTGTTGATCACCGTCTGTTAGGGTCGCTGGATGGGGAGTCAAACACCTTTACGCTTCGAGTGGGCTTTCCAGATCAACAAGAGCTAGATAAGGACTACATCTTCACGATCAACAATACAGAAACAGCCAAAGTGAAGCTTGAGCTCAAGGTACAGGGAGACCAGCAGCAAGATGGTAGTTATAACGGTACGGTTGCGGTCAAGATGCTTCCGTATGCGCTCGAAGGTTTTGAGATTGACAAGGCACTCTATCGAGTGAACAATGGTGCTTGGACAGAGGTACCGTTCGATGGCACAGCGGAGACAACGTTGACCAAGCTGAGCCAGGTTGAGAGCTATCGAGTGGAAGCTAAGGTGCAACTGGCATCAGGGATGGAGCATCAGCTTGACGATGTTAGGTTCGATATTGGCGTCCCGGGAGTCATCCCAGATCCATTCACGCTGACGGTGCAGGGCCAGCAAAACGCAGATGGCACATACGAAGGGGA
Source organism: Paenibacillus sp. Y916 (assembly GCF_056786435.1). Lineage (NCBI taxonomy): Bacteria > Bacillati > Bacillota > Bacilli > Caryophanales > Paenibacillaceae > Paenibacillus > Paenibacillus sp. Y916. The sequence continues at coordinate 149,099 of NZ_JBXCJA010000001.1, forward strand.
AGTTGATGTCTCGCTGCCAGCGTATGTATCTACTGTGTTGAGCGTTTCGAGTGCGGTATACCAAGTGAACGGCGGTTCGTGGGAACCGGTCGTCTATGATGGTAGTACGCCAGTGCAGCTGATGACTGAGTCAGTGCCTGGCAAGTATACGGTGAAGGCGGGGATTAGCTTTACGACAGGAGAAACGGTAGAGGATGAGCTGACGTTCGAAATAGCGAAGGCGAAAGATCCAGATGCCGTCGTACCAGATCCGCTTGTGCTTAGTATACATGGTAAGCAAAACATAGATGGAACATACGAAGGAACGGTAACCATTTCACTGCCAGCGTATGCGTCCCCTGGGTTGAGCGTCGCGAGTGCAGTATACCAAGTGAATGGCGGTTCGTGGGAACCGGTCTTCTATGATGGCAGCACGCCAGTGCAATTGATGACGGAGTCAGCACTTGGTAAGTATACGGTGAAGGCGGAGCTTAGCTTTACGACAGGAGAAACGGTAGAGGATGAGCTAATGTTCGAAATAGCGGAGGCGAAAGATCCAGATGCTGTTGTACCAGATCGGCTTGTGCTTAGTGTACTTGGCCAGCAAAACACAGATGGAACATACGAAGGAACGGTAGCAGTTTCACTGCCTACGTATTCCTCCACTGGGCTGACGATCGCGCATGTTAATTACCAAGTGAACGGCGGTTCATGGCAACCGGTCTTCTATGATGGCAGCACGCCAGTACAGCTGATGACTGAATCAACGCCTGGTAAGTATACAGTGAAGGCGAAGCTTAGCTTTGCAACAGGAGAAACGGTAGTGGATGAGCTGACGTTCGTAATAGCGAAGGCGAAGGTTCCAGATGCTGTTGTACCAGATCGGCTTGTGCTTAGTGTACTTGGCCAGCAAAACACAGATGGAACATACGAAGGAACGGTAGCAGTTTCACTGCCTACGTATTCCTCCACTGGGCTGACGATCGCGCATGTTAATTACCAAGTGAACGGCGGTTCATGGCAACCGGTCTTCTATGATGGCAGCACGCCAGTACAGCTGATGACTGAATCAGCGCCTGGTAAGTATACAGTGAAGGCGAAGCTTAGCTTTGCAACGGGAGAAACGGTAGAGGATGAGCTGACGTTCGTAATCGCGAAGGCGAAGGTTCCAGAACCGATCGTCCCAGATTCGCTTGTGCTTAGTGCGCAGGGTCAGCAAAACTCAGATGGAACATACAAAGGAGCAGTTGATGTCTCGTTGCCAGCGTATACGTCCATGGGGTTAACGATTGAGGAAGCAGAATATCAAGTGAATGATGGTTTATGGCAATCAGTTGTCAGCTATAATGGCAGTGCGCCAATGAATCTAACGACGGAGTCAGCGCCTGGTAAGTATAAGGTGAAGGCGAAGCTTAGCTTTACGACAGGCGAAACGGTAGAGGATGAGCTGACGTTCGAAATAGCGAAGGCGAAGATTCCAGAACCGATCGTCCCAGATTCGCTTGTGCTTAGTGCGCAGGGTCAGCAAAACTCAGATGGAACATACGAAGGAGCGGTAACCATATCACTGCTAGCGTATGCGTCCCCTGGGTTGAGCGTTGCGAGTGCAGTATACCAAGTGAACGGCAGTTCATGGCAACCGGTCTTCTATGATGGCAGCACGCCAGTACAGCTGATGACTGAATCAGCGCCTGGTAAGTATACAGTGAAGGCGAAGCTTAGCTTTGCAACGGGAGAAACGGTAGAGGATGAGCTGACGTTCGTAATCGCGAAGGCGAAGGTTCCAGATGGAGGACAGAACCCTGGCATTATAGATAAAGATAAAGATAAAGATAAAGATGAAGATAAAGATGAAGATAACAAAGTAGAAATACCACCATCGGTTTATAATGTTCCGAGAGGTGTCATTCGATTGATAGACCGTCATGACAACCTACGATTTGATCAGCATATTTCACAGCTGGCCCTGTCTGATCAAACAATCACTGTCAAAGCAGGCGATGAGGATGAAGTTTACCTCTTGGTAAGCGTTCAGACGCTAAAGGATCTTTTTGCTAAGAATGAAGAGGCTGAATTATTGATCACTTTCGGTTCGGGCACCTATACGTTGCCGTTTGATTTGGTCAATCAAATGAAAGAAACCATACCGAACGATGGGATTTTGACGCTTGCGATCAACAAGCTGTCCGATGTTGCGAAGGCAGAGGTGGAACAATCGTTTAAAGAGCAATACCCTTCTGGAATGCTAGTTAGTGATTTCTATGACATTAAACTAGGTATCGCCAATCGTGATAACACCACGGTTCAAGCGCTTGCTACGAACACCTTTGCTAACTTGACACTTCATACTTTAGAAGAGGGCAATGCAGTGCTACGTTATACGAATGCTGGATTCTCGTTTGTACCTGCGAAACTGACAGAGAGAGAAGCAGCAGTGCTGATGAGAGGTGATGGGATTGTCGTGGTGGCTCGCAATCATGTTCAGTTCTCAGACATTATTGGTCATTGGGGAATGCGATATATGATTGAAAGTGGTAATAAGGGGCTTATCGTTGGGAGAAGAGAGGGGATATTTGCTCCGAACGACCTTATCACGCGTGCAGAATTCGTGCAGATGATCGTCAATAGCTTGAATCTTCCGGTAAATAACGAAGTGGTAGATCATACTAATGTGAATAATTCTTATGATGATGTTGCTTCGAGTAAATGGTATTTTGAAGCGATCGATCAGGCGAAGCAGGCGGGGATTTTGACTAAGTTCTCAGAACTCGGATTTTATCCTGACAAGCCGATTACGCGAGAAGAGATGGCGTCGATCATAGCAGTTGTCCTGCGCAATCATGAAATTGATGTGAAGGAAACCGAGCGTAATCTAACAGATATTTACAAAGATGCGGGTCAGATGAGCGAAAGTTACTTCGAGGATATTGCCATGATCGTTGATGCGAACATCATGGAGGGGAAAACAAAGGACACATTCAACCCAGAAGGTGCTGCAACACGAGCAGAGTCAACGAAGGTTATCCTCTTGATGCTTCGGGCAATGGACTTTATTGAGTAAAGAACGTTCGTTGTAACGAGAGTCGAGCTAAGAATGAGGAGCTATGCGGCAATACTTGTTCTTAGCAACAAGCTCTCAGTTACATCGTGAATGACAATCCATACTTCTTTTAAAAAAAGCTTGTTTTGATATTTTTCTCAAAACAAGCTCTTTTTATTTTCTTCGTATTTTCAACCAGCCGAAAAATATGATCACAGCATTGTTTGGCACTCATAATTAATAAGGGTACACTTACAAAATCAATTTTTAATCCTCTTGAGAAAAATCCCCCAATTGACATCATGAACGGTACAGTTGGTGATGTATTAGAGAATATTTCTATTGCAACCGTTTTCATAAAAAAGTAGGATATGGTTGAGGTGAATGATAATGGATAAAAAATGGCTAGCGTGTGTGGTTGTGTTATTTTTACTCCTGACGTATGAATTTATTGGATTCGCACATCAATCCGGTAAGATGGGTAGCATCGTTCAGGAACTACATGGTCACCCCGGGAATTTGGGACATCGCTATCATATCGTACTGATTGAGCAGGAACGTTATCATCCTTACTGGAAAATGATTGAGAAAGGTGCGGAGAAGGCCGCGGAAAGGTATGGGATTGATATTGAATTTACGGGTCCGGTCCGCAATAACATGGATGAGCAGATTCATTTACTGGAAAAGGCGATTGCTGCCCGAGTAGATGCAATTATCGTCCAAGGGTTGAACGGTGAGAGATTCACTCCAGTTATAGATAAAGCTGTGCAGCGTGGAATTCCTGTTGTAACCATCGATACGGATGCTCCGGCTAGCAAAAGGCTGGCTTATGTAGGTACCGATAATGAGATGGCAGGCGAAAGCTTAGGACGTCTTGTTGTAGAGACTACAGGTGGATACGGAAAAATAGGTGTGATTATTGGGAGTGAGCTTGCTGAGAATCAGCTGCAGCGACTACAAGGGCTAAAAAACATCGTAATGCAATATGAAGACTTGAAAATTGTGGAAGTGCGTAGCTCCAACATTTCACATATGGAAGCGATTCAGCAAGCAGCGGAAATGATGCAGATGCATCCGGATATTACCATTATGGTGGGTACCAGTGCAACAGATGCTCTTGGTGTTCTTCAGGCTGCGAAAAGTTTGAAACGGGATTCTCTTACGATCATTGGTTTTGATAATCAGGAAGAGACGCTTGCCGCCATTCTAAAGGGTGAGATTAAGGCGACTGTAGCACAACAGCCATTTTTAATGGGAGATACAGCAGTCAGGCTCCTCCATGAGCATTTTCAGGGAAAGGCCTTACGATCTGAATATTATACAGAGGTTATGGTGCTAGATAAGCATAATGCTCAGAAGGGGGAGGGCTTGTGAGTATCCGCAAGAAGCTGTTGGTTTGTATTCCGCTACTGGTGCTTTTGATGAGTACGGTTTCCTTTTTCTTGTTCCAAAGCGGTAAGAATGTGCAGGAAAGCTATCATTTAATGATGAATCGTATCTTACTATATAAGGAAGTGTCTTATGAGGTTGGGGAGATTATGCGATCGATGAACCGGTCTATTATGCAGGTCGATGTGGATAGCTTTCCTGAGGTGGAGAAACATCTGAGAGGTGTTCAGCAGCTGCGGCAGGAGCTCGATGGATTGGAGACGATTGGCGGAAGCGACCTGCCACTTGTGAATTACCGCAATATTATTGATACGTTTCTAGAACAAGTTGAGACCATGATTGGCAAGATCGATGATGAAGATTCTAATACCATGGCAGGGGCTTACATTGAAGCGGAGCAAACCGAACGTTTTATACGTGAGGAGGCCCAGGGATTGGTCGATATTGAGTTGGATCAGTACAAGCCGATTTATCAGGAAATTATGTCCACTACGGACAAATTGAATAAACTTGGAACTCAACTGGTCATCACTGTCGCAGTTCTTAGCATTATTCTAGCAGGATGGCTGTCGAGTAGTATAACGGGACCGATCCGACGGCTGGTGGCAACTGCCAAGCAAATATCGAAGGGACGGATGGACACAAAGGCTCCAGAAAGTATGAACAATGATGAGATCAGCATCTTGTGCCGAACTTTTAATGGCATGATCGATAATATTCAAAGTTTGATGGCTGATAATATCAAAAGTCTAGAGAAAGACCGTCTGGTCAAAGAGCTTGAGTTGAAAATGCTGCAAAGCCAGATTAATCCGCACTTTTTGTTTAATACTCTTAATTCTATAGCCAAGTTGGCTTATATTGAGGGAGCGACCAAGACAAGTGATCTTACGGTATCTGTATCCCGTTTATTGAGATATAACTTGCAAAAGCTGGATCAGGCGGTACCGTTGCGTGAAGAGGTTGAACATGTGACCGAATATATCAATATTCAGAGGGCGCGGTTTCGTGACCGAATTTCTTTTGTAATGGAAATTGATGAGAGAGTACTGGATGGAATGGTTCCATGTCTGACCCTGCAGCCTATTCTGGAAAATGCATTCGTACATGGGATAGAGCAGATGGAAGAGGGCGCCGAACTAAAGCTCACAATCGGATATGTGGATGAAGCTGTAGGAATTGAGATTCGAGATAACGGTGTAGGGATGAGTAGGGAGACTGTCGATCTACTTCTCAAATCCTTCCGAGAGGAAACTCCTAGTATGGGTAGGAAGGGCCAATCGACTGGACTGGGGACACAAAATGTATTCAAAAGACTACATTTATTCTTCAACGGAGAGCAGAGCATCGAAATCGATAGCGTTGAGGGTAAAGGGACAGTCGTGTTGTTCAGAATTCCTTATCGCGCGGTAAACACATTACATGGATAAGAAAGGACGTGACTCATGTTCAGTTTGCTTATTGCGGATGATGAAGCGCTGGAGCGGGAAGGTCTGGAGCTGATGATTAGGCATATTTTTCCGAACACTTTTCATTTTCATCATGCGGAAAATGGAAGGAAGGCCATTCAGATTGCGGAAGAGGAACGACCTGATTTTATTTTTATGGATATTAAGATGCCTGGTATTCAAGGACTTGAGGCTGTACGTCAAATTTCAGCAAATCTTCCTTCAACCAAAATTGTAATGATAACGGCTCACGATTATTTCTCTTACGCGAAGGAGGGGCTGGCTCTGGGAGTCCGTGACTACCTGCTTAAACCAGCCAGACGAGAGGAAGTGCTACAGGTATTACAGCTGTTCATTGCAGAGAAGGAAGAAGAGAAACGCCTACGAAATGAGCAACTGGAGATTCAGGAGAAATTGTCTCAGCTGATCCCACTAGCTGAGAACGAGCTATCACTCATGCTTATGCTGGAGTCGGTGCAGGAGGTGGAACTCGAACAGTTGGCTAGTTTACTCAATTTACAGTGGGTTAAAGGTTATGCAATGGTGTTATCTTTTTCAAGGCAAACGAAAAAGGAGTGGGAGGATTTCCAACTGCTCAAGCGGGAAATTTATGAAGCTGTTAAGCATTTCACGAAACCCAATCTTTCCTCTATCGCCGGACCTATCGTTGGACATCAGATGGCCTTATTTAATCCTCTTCCACCTGGCAGACCTGGTTATTCCCAGCGTGTTATATCTCTAGACTGGGGTGAACGTATTAGGGACTTTATAGAGGAGCGATTTCAGTTGTCCCTTTCGATAGGAATTGGATCTGTTCGGGAAGGCTGGGATGGAGTGAGTCGATCCTATCGGGAAGCAGTTCGAGTGTGCACAGAGGATAAAGAGCTGCTAAATGTACGGCATTATGATGATATGATCCAGAGTTCAGGGCAAAAGATGATCTCATTGGATGATGAGAAGAAGTTACTTGATGCTTTATTGCGTCACAACAAACAGGAGAGCTCAGAGCGATTTGACTCACTATTTACGATTTTGGAAGGAACAGTGGTCAGTTCATTTGCTACCTTGCGCGGAGAAGTCATAGGACTTCTGCTGTATATATGTCGTGCGATTCAATCAGGCGATGGGGCCGATCTGATTACATCTCTGAGTGTAGAAGAAGATAGCGATGCTCTTCGAAAAAGTGCATTATTGTGGATTGATTCCTTCATCGACGGCCTGAAGGAAGAGCGGGAGCAGAGTCGGTCTCTAGTGCTCCAAAGGGCTCTTCTCTATATTGACCAAAAGTATAATGAAGACATCTCATTGGAGCAAAGTGCGGAATATGTGAATCTTAGCCCACATTATTTCAGTAAATTATTCAAGCATCATGCAGGAGAGACTTTCATCGACTATGTTACCAGGCTTCGTATTAAGGAGGCAAAGCGGTTGATTGTGGAAGAACGTCTCAGTATAAAAGAAATTTGCTATGAGGTCGGTTATAAGGACCCAAATTATTTTAGCAGGGTCTTCAAGAAAGCAACAGGAATTACGCCAAGTGAATACCGGCAGCAATTAGAGAAGAAAAGTCCTTGTTAACCGACAAGGACTTTTTTGTGTTGTATAACTGAATTGTCCTGTGAAAGACTCGCAATTGGCTTTCATTACAGGAGGCAGCAATGTAATGCAGGTTGAAAGTAAAGATGTGCTGGTAATGAACACGCCACAGCATGTTGTCCCATGCTAAGCTTTATTTGTAAGCGCAACCAAATATTTTAACTGGTGAAAAGGGGCGAAGAAAGAGTGAGAAAATACGGTAATGTTATTCGATTAGGATTGGTAGCTCTATTATTGGCATCATCACTTGCAGGCTGTGGATTGGTCTCCAATGGGGATAACCAAAACAAGGAAAAAACAGCCGCGAAAGACGGAGACAAAATTGTTATTGGGATGTCTATGGACACTTTGAAGGAGGAACGCTGGCAAAAGGACCGCGATATTTTCACTGCTAAAGTGGAAGAGCTTGGAGGCGAAGTGAAGGTTCTTGCAGCCAATGGAGATGATGCTACACAGATGAGTCAAGCAGAGCAATTAATCTCTCAGGGAGTAGACGTACTCGTAGTTATTGCGCACAATGCTGAAGCGACAGCGCCGATTGTGGAGAAAGCACACAAGGAAGGCATCAAGGTTATAGCGTATGACCGACTGATTAACAATGCAGATGTGGACTACTATATCTCTTTTGATAATGTACGTGTAGGAGAATTCCAGGCGACAGCTGTGATCGAACAGGCGCCGAAAGGTAACATCGTGTATATCGGCGGAGCGGATACGGACAACAATGCTCATATGTTCAAGGAAGGCGCAATGAATATATTGAAACCTCTTGAAGAGAAAGGGGATATCAAGATTGTGTATGACCAGTTCTCCAAGGACTGGAAGCCAGAAGAGGCTCTTAAGAATATGGAAAATGCGCTAACTGCGAACAACAATGACGTGCAAGGTGTGGTCGCAGCTAACGATGGTACGGCTGGAGGTTCGATTCAGGCATTAACTGGCCAAGGGATGGCTGGTAAAATTCCAGTATCCGGTCAAGATGCAGATTTAGCTGCTGTACAACGCATTGCAGAAGGAACACAGTTGATGACCGTGTATAAGCCGATTAATGCGATTGCAACAAAAGCTGCTGAGATGGCTATGGCTGCTGCCAAGGGCGACAAGATCGCGACGGATAAGACTGTAAATAACGGGAAGGTTGATGTCCCTTCCATACTCCTTGATCCCATTGCGGTTAATAAGGACAATTTGGACGTTCTGATCAAAGATAGCTTTCACAAACTGGAGGAAGTATACAAGAACGTTCCTGAGGACCAATGGCCTAAACAATAACCTAGTAGAATGGCGAATGCGGAACCTTAAGGTTCCGCTCTCTGCTGATTCTGATTCATGGTCAGAAAGGGTGCTTGAATAATGTATATATTAGAAATGGCAGACATCAGTAAAGAGTTTCCCGGAGTTAAGGCGCTAGATCGTGTGAATTTTAAGGTTAGGGAGGGAGAAATACATGCCCTGTGCGGGGAGAATGGTGCTGGGAAATCAACGCTGATGAAGGTACTAAGCGGACTTTATCCGACCGGTACCTATAGCGGTGAGATTATCGTTGGTGGTAAGAGTAGGCAGTTCCATCAAATAACCGACGCTGAACAAGCCGGAATTGCTATCATTCACCAGGAGCTTGCGCTCGTCAAAGAGATGACGGTAGGTGAGAATATCTTTCTAGGAGCTGAGCCATGCAAGCGCGGAGTTATTCAGTGGGATGAATTGTATCATAATACCTCTGTGTGGTTGAAAAAGGTGGGACTTAATATTTCCCCAACCGTCAAAATAGGTCATCTTGGGATTGGCCAGCAGCAACTAGTTGAAATCGCAAAAGCACTTTCCAAGCATACAAAAATTCTGATTCTAGATGAGCCAACAGCAGCTTTAACTGAAAGTGAAGTCTCCATCCTCATGGGGATATTGAATCAACTGCGCAGTGAAGGTGTCTCCTGTGTATACATTTCACACAAGATGCCCGAGGTTTTTGCTCTTGCAGACTACATCACGGTACTCCGTGATGGGCGTACTATAGCGACTCTTGATCGTAAGGAGACGGATGATGATAAGGTTGTATCCCTAATGGTTGGCCGGGAACTGACAGAGCGATACCCACGAGTAAACCGTACACCGGGAGAAATGATGCTTGAGGTTAGACATTATAACGTGTGGCATCCTGAAAAGCGTAATCAGAGAGTGCTCAGGGATATTCATTTCACACTACGTAAAGGTGAGATTCTTGGAATAGCGGGACTTATGGGTGCGGGACGCACAGAGCTTGTCACTAGTCTTTTCGGTGCTTATGAAGGCAGAGCAGTGGGGGAAGTACAAATCGAAGGGAAAACCGTGAAGATTAAATCCGTTGCTGAAGCTATAAAGGCAGGAATGGCTCTAGTAACTGAAGATCGCAAGCGTCAAGGACTAGTGATGGGTATGGATGTGAAACGAAATACTACGATGGCCACGATGGGCAAGGTATCAAAGCTAGGTTTCATTAACGAGAATGAAGAGATTAAATGGGGACGCAAGTATGTGCAGGATCTAAAGACGAAAACAGCTTCGCTGGAAACGTTGGTAGGAACACTTTCGGGAGGAAATCAGCAGAAGGTTGTCATCGGGAAATGGTTAATGTCTGATCCGAAAATCCTGATTATGGACGAACCTACCCGGGGTATCGACGTTGGAGCGAAATACGAAATATATAATTTAATGAATCGACTGGTAGATCAAGGTGTAGCCATTATTATGATTTCTTCGGAGTTGCCTGAGGTACTGGGTATGAGTGACAGAATTATGGTGATGTGCGAAGGGGAATTCGTTAAGGAATTTCCATGGCATGAGGCCACCCAAGAAAATATAATGATAGCCGCCACAGGAGGGAAATAATGATGCAGCTTCAAAAGGAACTTCAAGATAGAGTGGATATGCCTGTGACCCGAAAATCGCTCTGGAGTAGCTTGTTTGGTGAAATGGACGTGCGTGCATATACCATGGTAGGAGCGTTGGTGTTACTATGGGTACTGTTTGGACTTCTGAATCCTACCTTTTTGACCTCACGAAATTTATCTAATTTATTCACACAAATGTCTGTGACCTCCATACTGGCTATAGGAATGGTACTCGTCATTGTGGCGGCGCATATTGATCTTTCTGTAGGTTCTATCGTAGGGTTGACGGGAGGAATTGCCGCTATATTGAGTAATTGGCTGGAACTGCCGGCGATTATTGTTATTCTTGGGACACTGGTTGCCGGAGCGGTGCTCGGTCTGCTTCAAGGATGGCTTGTAGCTTACAAAATGATTCCTGCCTTCATCGTTACTTTGGGTGGTATGATGGTGTTCCGCGGCGTATTAATGGGTGTCACCCAGTCCAAGACGATTCCAGTATCTGATCCGGTGATTGCATTGCTGGGTAATGCATATTTTGCTAAAGGATTTGGTATCATTATTGGTTTGCTGGCCGTGGGAATTCTACTATGGTCTGCCTATACGAAACGACGTTCCCGGCAAAAATATGGCTTCGAGATCGCACCACTCGGAGTAGATATTACGAAGGTCTCTGTGCTCGCATTACTAGTTGTGTCGTTTGTAGTCGTTATGAACAATTATAAAGGGATTCCTTTTCCTATTATCTTCGTTATTATATTGGCGATCATTTTTTACATTATTTCGACGAAGACCACGTTTGGGCGTCATATTTATGCCATTGGCGGCAATATTGAAGCTGCTCGTTTTTCAGGTATTCATATTAAACGCAAGACAATGCTGATTTTTGTACTTAACGGACTACTCGCTTCTATTGCAGCAATTGTCTTGACTTCCCGCTTGGCATCTGCGACAATCACTGCCGGTAACATGGCGGAAATGGATGCGATTGCTGCTTGCGTCATCGGTGGAACATCATTGATGGGCGGTGTTGGGACAATTATAGGTGCCATTATAGGCGCATTGGTTATGACCACGCTCGATAACGGGATGTCACTGATGGGATTGGAGTCATTCTGGCAGTACGTAGTTAAGGGCTCCATTCTCGTTTTCGCTGTTTGGCTTGATATCTCCAACCGCCGTAAGGGAGTAAAGTAGGATTCTTCTTTTTTGCTAGAATGCTCTCTGATGAACAAATAGTAGCCTGCTAGTTAGAGTTATTCTTACGGCCGGCTACTATTTGTTCATATTATCTATAATTATTAGAGTAAGTTCTTTAGTATGAGTATTGGAGTGGAGAGCAGGATAGTGTAAAATAAAAGTAAGAAATGAAAGCGATTTCAAAAACGATGATCGCGATACTATCACGGTAACATGCGAATCAGCTAAAAAGGAGTATACTATGAAACCAAACACTAAACCAAACCAACCACTAGTCAAACACATTTATACGGCAGACCCGTCTGCTCATGTTTTTGAAGGTAAAATCTATATCTATCCTTCACACGACCTCGATCATGATGGGCCAGATAACGATAATGGGGACCAATATGCTATGGAGGATTACCATGTATTATCTATGGAGAACTTCGATTCTCCTGTCGTGGATCATGGAGAAGCTCTTCATCTGCGCGATATTCCATGGGCTTCAAGCCAGCTCTGGGCGCCAGATGCTGCTTACAAGAACAATGTATACTATCTGTTCTTCCCAGCACGCGATCAAGACGGAATCTTCCGGATTGGGGTTGCTACGGCTTCCTCACCTGCAGGACCATTTAAGCCGGAGCCTAATTATATTAAGGACAGTTATAGCATTGACCCTGCTGTATTTATCGATGAAGATGACCAAGCCTATATGTATTTCGGTGGTCTCTGGGGAGGGCAATTGGAAAAGTGGCAGACAGGCAGCTTCGACTCGTCGCAAACTGAGGGGCCCGCAGCAGACAAGCCTGCGTTAGGTCCACTCGTGGCAACGCTAAACGAGGATATGCTGTCATTTAAGGATAAACCGTTTGAAATTTCGATAGTGGACGAAGAAGGGAATCCGATTCTTGCGGGCGACGAGGAGCGGAGATATTTCGAAGGGCCATGGGTACATAAATACAATGGCTATTACTATCTATCTTACTCCACGGGGACTACACACAAACTGGTTTATGGAATTAGCAAGAACCCGCAGGGTCCGTATACATTCAAGGGGACAATCCTGACTCCTGTTATTGGTTGGACCACGCATCATTCTATTGTCCAGTTTGAAGATAAATGGTACCTCTTTTATCATGATTGTTCTCTGTCTGATGGCGTCAATCACAAACGTTGCGTGAAATATACGGAACTAAAGTATAATGCTGACGGAACAATTCAAACGATAGATCCTTACGCTGACTAAATGATTAGCAAAATAATTCTGAACCGTTCACGATCACAAAGATCGTTGAACGGTTTTTTCAATGGACAAATCTTACTCGAACAGTATTATAGAAGGGTTCAATGAATCTTTACCTGAGAAAGTTGTTCCTCAATATCGTCTGGAAGGAGTACCTGGAGATACCAACTAATTTGATGTGATTAGTAAAAAAATGATTGATAGACTATCTTGTAAGCTGATAGTATTCATTCATATTCAAAACGAGTTCGCCATTCATTCCAATTAAATAACGTATTTGTAGTCGACTGGATCACCAGAGACTCAATTATGAAAGGACTAATCTTTAATTGTTGAGTCTCTTTTTTGTATTCAGATGATTCACAAATAAGGAGGAGCTGAGAAGAGAAAATGTCCAATGAATTTCAAGGAGAAATCAAACGCTATTTCGACACCGAATATTGATCAATTAGCCAATGATGGACTTCGTTATACGAATTTCCACACGACAGCCATTTACTCTCCAACTAGGGCTTGTCTTTTGACAGGAAGAAATCATCATTCTGTGGGTATGGGTTTCCTAGCCGTTATTTATGTTGAACTTTGTCTGTTTTACCCCATGAGTGTCAATATTTAAGTATTCCAGAGATCTAAAAAATAAGGTAAGCACATAAGCTTCTATAGAGGGAACAAGTATGAAGGAAATGATGATCTTATTTGAAAGGAGATACAGATGGAATCAAAGTTATTGATGAGCACGTTAAGAAAAAGGGTATGGTTGATATTAGTTTTCGCTATTCTATATACGTCAGGTGCGGGATTGTACAGTATTTATTTCATGAATTCGATTTACGGTGCCTCAAGTCCACTTATTATTCCCGATGAAAAAAGATTTGAGAGTTCTCTAGTTAAGAAACTAGAGAAAATGAACGTTCTAAGAAAGTCTACATCCAACGAAAATAAAAGATGGATACTGAAATGGAGTGATGAATTTAACACATTTTCTAATAATAACTGGATTGCTCTAGATGATGCAAATGGATATGGAAATAGAAAACAACATTATAAGCCTAATAATATTAGTGTTGTAAACGGCAAACTAAAAATTAGTATCCTTAAACAGAAATCAGGCAAATTTAACTATACATCTGGAGCAATTATAACTAAGACTAAAGCGCACTTTATGTATGGTAAGTTTGAAATTAGAGCTACATTTCCAAGTGGAACAGGATTGATACCAGCTATATGGATGATGCCTTCAGATGGAAGCTTATACCCTGAAATTGACATAGCTGAACTTGACGGCAGTAAACCAAAGGAGTTATACAACGTAGTACATGATGAAAGAAAAGGGAAACGCGTAAGAGAATACAAAATGACTAACAGTGTAGATTTATCAAAAGACTATCATGTTTACGGAGTTGAATGGACTCCTACTAAGATGACTTACACATTAGATGGAAAGGTTATTTTTACTGGTAGAAAGTTAATACCGCAAGAAGCAATGTACCTGTATATCAATGTAGGCATTGGAGGTGATTGGGTAGGTGAACCGAACAAGTATACTAAGTTTCCCAACTCAATGTTGATTGATTATGTCAGGTACTATGTAAGAGAGGGATCGTGATATGAGCTTAAGTATAGTTATAGTTGGTGTACTACTATTCTTATTGGTTGTAGGATTTCGATTGATGTATTTAGTCATAACTTTAGCTTATACAAATAGCAGTAAGCACAGATCCATCAATCTATATTTAGATGAAATAAAAATGTCCATACTAATTCCAGCTTACAACGAGGAAAGCGTCTTAAAAGGCTGTATAGAAGGTCTAAATAATCTAAATTACACTAACTACGAAGCAATATTTATTAATGATGGATCCACTGACAACACACTCGCTGTACTCACTTCACTATTAGACCTCACACCAGATTATGACACTATCCCCAACTCTAAATTTAATTTATTCCAAAGGCAGAGTGTTACACTGAGATTCCTGAAAATCTGAGTGATCTAATCAAGCAGAAAACGAGATGGCAGAAAGGATTTATAGATTGTTTAGTCAAGTATAAATCTGGATTTATTAAATCTATGGGTGTTAAGTTTGCACTGTTCTTGTTATGGGATTCTTTAGGCATGGCAGCTCTAGGAATTGCTATATTAGTTATCTATGGTGAGATAACGACATATCACATCTACTGTCTAATAGTATCACTATGTATTCAATTGTTCACTAAAGTATCGGCATACTGGGCTAATAGTAAATACGGTCATGTGTATACTCTATTTAATTACGTAAAAATAGTAATGTTCTTTTTAGTGGAGGTACCAATAAAACCCATCTTTGATGCTACGTTATTTACTTATGGGACACTATCGTATTTTCTATCGAGAGATAAACACAATTGGAACAAGGTTAAGAGATTAGGAAATGTGTCGGCTATTAATTTAGAGATGGATCAAGCAAGATCGGTAGCGAGTTCAATATGAACTGGCCGTTTTTGTTTTTAAAGGATACATATTTAAGCCATACATGCACATATACCTCTGTAAAACACTCTCATGAAAATAGTTTAATATTTAATTCATTGACTTTGACTTCTCATTGAGTTAAACTGGCGTAATTTATAAATTAAGTACATAAATTTTTAAGATACCAAATTAAAAAAGATTGGACTGGCGAAAGTATGGAGATATTTGTCGGATTAGATGTTCCTTTTGCTGTGAGTCAAGAGTTGGTACAAATTAAAAGAAGACTGCGTTATGTTGATCAATCAGGGAAGTACGAGCCCGCAGAAAACTATCATTTGACCTTGCGTTATTTCGAGGAAATGTTGAGTATAGAAACAATTGCTTCACATTTGGAACAAATAAAATTTAGAAGATTCATATTGCAGCTTAATGAACTGGGTATGTTTGAAAATGCTGATCGAAATGTGGTTTGGGTAAATGTGAGGGAGGAGAATGAAAGCCTGAAAAACCTTCAACGAGTGATAGACGACACGCTGATAAGTGCTGGCGTTCAGTTTGAAAGCATCTCGTTTGTTCCACACATTTCGCTTGCATATGATTGCAATACGTCTATATCAAATTACTTTCCTTTCTGTGTGGTCACACCATTATCCTATGAAGTTTCGAGTTTTTATTTGTATGCTGTTGATCACTCATTGGATGGCACTCGTTTTAGGAAACTATTTCAATTTGCTCTTATGAAGGGATAAGCCGATGGACACAAAAACAATATCGATCCTTTGTATTAACGATTTTCATGCCGAGCTCTTTGAAACCGAACATACACTCGGCTGCGCTAAGCTTAGCACGTTAGTGGCAAAGTATAAAATGGAAAATCCCCATACAATCGTAGTTTTTGGAGGAGATAATTATAAAGGCGATCCCGTATCAGAGCAATTGTCTGGCGAACCTGTTACCTTTTTTATGAAGAGCTTGGATGCGAAGGTCTCCGCGGTTGGCAACCATGAATTTGATTATAGTATGGATATGTGGAGGGACTGGTCGCGGCAAGGCGATTTTACATTTGTAGCAGCGAATGTTATAGACTCGCGAACAGGGGAAATAGCTGATGGGTTCAAGCCATATATAATTATTACTGCCAATGGCGTGAAGGTTGCATTTATAGGATTGTCTACCGTGGAACAGCTGAATCGTCTCCCTTATTCGGATGATGTACGCGCTTTGGAAATAGTAAACGGCACTCAGGAGGCAATAAAATGGGTAACTTATTTGAATAATGGGAAAGATCCACAAGGAAAACCTGATATGATACTGGCTCTCACGCACTACGGAATAAAGTATGCAGCTGACCCCATCACGCTTATTGGAGAAGAAGTGATCGATCTTTGCCACAAAGTGCCTGAATTATCCGGTGTGTTTACAGCACATTGGCATCAGTTTTTGAGTGTGGCAATCAATTCAGTTCCCGTTGTGCAAGGAGGCAGCAACGGAAGAGGATTTTCTCTTCTGACGATAAAGCTTTCACCGGACAATCAAGTTCGGAAGGTAACTCCTCAGTTTTTAGACTACAGCAGCAGGATCGCTGATATTCCGCCGGATGAGGATATGCAGCAGAAAATGGACGCATACAGGAATCAGGCCATGAAGACGCTGGGAGAAGTGATCGGACAAATAGAGGAGGATATCGTTCACAAAACTCCTCTTACTGCAGAGGTTGATATGGAAGGAACACCACTTACAAAACTAGCAGTTGACATAATGCGCAAAGAGACAGGCCGTCACATCGTTCTCATGTATTCAGGGAGAATGGGACTAGGCCTTCATAAAGGTGATGTAACACTTTATGAGCTTTATAAGTTGTTTTATTTCAATGATGAGATCATTACGATGAAGCTGAAAGGTGCAGATCTGATAAAAAATATTGAAAACGGCATAAGTAAGCTAAGCAGCGAGAGAGCGTCGCCTCTAGCATTCGGCGGGCTACAGGTTGTTGCGGATTATAGCAAGCCTTATCGAAGCAGAATAGAATCGATCATGTTGGAAAACGGACAAGCACTTGAGCTCGATCAATATTATGATATCGCTGTGGATGAATTTATTGCTGCTAATGAGATGGGATATGATTTTTCGGCAGGAGTCAATTGGAAACAAACGGGTGTTTTTATTCGAGACAATATGATTCAAGCGATTAAGGAGCAAGGGGGACTCGCCAATGAGTACCCTGAAACGATAAAAGTGAGACATAAACAATAAGCGTACAAAGAGGCGGAGATCAAATGAAGGTGAAACTAGAGCAGTTGACGAAAACTTTTGCTGAAAAAGGAAAACCTTCTTACACTGCTGTTAACGGGTTGAATGTCGAGATTAAATCCGGATCCTTGACGGGTCTGTTGGGGCCTTCAGGCTGCGGTAAATCGACCGTGCTGTATATGATTGCTGGCATTCATTCCGCTACAGGAGGGAAAATATGGTTCGAAAATCAAGATGTGACCGATACTTCGTCCGAAAACCGTGGAATTGGCTTTGTATTTCAAAACTATGCGCTATACCCGCATCTGACAGCAGGAGAAAACATTGCATTCCCGCTTCTAAATTCTAAAAAATTAAAAGCTCAGATGCATAGAAAGATGGACAAATGCATCGAGGATCAGGGTATCAAAATGAATTACAAATCCTACATCGATTCGCTCGTCATTGAAACAGCTAAGCTGGTTGATATTTCAGATTATTTGGAACGAAGACCGTCCGAGCTGTCCGGCGGTCAACAGCAGCGTGTTGCTATTGCAAGAGCTATTATTAAAAATCCATCGATACTGCTGCTTGATGAACCGCTGTCCAATCTGGATGCGCGTCTGCGGATTCAAACCCGGGAAGAAATCAGACGCATCCAGCAGGAGTCCGGCATTACGACGATCTTCGTAACGCATGACCAGGAAGAAGCTCTAAGTATATGTGATGAAATCATTATTTTAAATAAAGGAACGCTACAACAGCAAGGTACCCCGCAAGATGTTTACGATCAGCCAGTCAACTTGTTTGTATCTAAATTTCTGGGGAATATTCCTATTAATATTATTAAAGGAACTGTTGCAAATAACAAGATTTATATAGGAGAAAAAGAGTGGTTAACCCTACCAGTCTCGCTTTCTGATCAAAAGGTGAGCATTGGTATTCGAGCTGAGCATGTTGTGGCCACATCGGATCCAGACAAGGAAACCTTTCCTGTTAAGGTCGTGAAAACGATAAGGCTAGGAGACTCTTTCACAGTAGAAGGCCATCTTCGCGATGGACAATCCATCACCTTCCTTAATGATAGAGATTCGCCTTATGAAGAGAATGATTTACTGCAATTGTATGTGCGCCAGCAGACGATCAGCATCTTTAACGAAGAGGGAGATGAACTCCTGCAATGCTAAGGAAAAAACGAGATCGATCGAAAGTACGATATGACCATTCGGCTTATCTGTATCTGCTTCCTGCATTTCTGCTATTAGGCATATTTACGGTTTATCCTATTATTAACACGTTCATTACTTCATTTAAGCTCGATTATCAGTTTCTGACGGGAAATTACAGCGGGTTTAGTGCAAAGCATTATATTGAGGTCATGAATGATTCAGTATTTAGAAGAGCTTTGTGGAATACGACCTTCATTGCATTCATTTGTGTGCCGAGTTCTATGCTCATAGCACTCATCTTATCGCTTGGTCTGAATGCTGTAAAGCGGCTGCAGGGGTTTTTCTTGACCATCTTTTATCTTCCCCAAGTTACTAATGTTATTGCTGCGGGATTAGTATTTTCGTTTATATTCAACACCAATTTCGGCTTAATGAATGTTTTCCTTGGATGGTTCGGCATTGAGCCTGTCGCATGGATCAGCGGAGAGGGGATTGTCGGTTCACAGGAACGATATAATCAGTCCTATATGCGAAGCTTGTTTGTTCTCTTTCTGTACAGTGTTTGGGACGGGCTGTCTCTCAATGTTCTTCTCTTTCTGGGCGGACTTCAAAATATCAATAAGCAATACTATCAAGCTGCGAGTATTGACGGTGTAAGCAAATGGATGATAACCCGCAAAATAACGATGCCATTACTTTCGCCGACTACCATTTTTATATTTGTCACCTCCGTTATTTTTGCCTTTAGGGCTTATGCCAATGTCATTGCCTTGTTTGGAGATGCTTATGGGCCGCCGGGCGACAATTCCAAGATGATGATCACATTAGTCGGGTATATTATGGACGCTTTGGGTGATTATTTATCGCCGGGATCCGTAAGTAGTGCTGGTGCTGCGGCGGTTATTTTGGTGCTGATGGTCATGGTCGTCGTCTTCTTTCAATTAAAAATAACGAAAAGATGGGTGTATTACCATTGAGGAAAACAATGAGGCTCAACAAGGTGTTCCTGTATCTGTTCCTGACCATTTCCGCCCTCTTCGTGCTGATTCCATTTTATTGGATGGTAAATACATCTTTGAAATCATCAGCAGAGGCTGTGATGGTTCCGCCGACACTGATCCCAGGAGAAATACGACTTCAGAATTATGTGGATGCTGTTCTCCAAGCACCGCTGCTCACCTATTTATTAAATACGCTTTTGGTTGGCGTTTCTGTCGTTATTGTTAGTACTGCCGTATCCATTTTGTCAGCTTTTGCATTTGCACGGCTTCAGTTTCGAGGAAAGAATGTATTGTTTTTTGTAGTGCTTGCGACAATGATGATCCCGCAGGAAATGCTGATTATTACGAACTTTCAAACCATTGCCGATTGGGGTTGGATGAATACATGGCAAGCGTTGATTATTGTGTATTGGATCAATCCATTCAATATTTATTTGCTGCGACAAACCTTTATGCAAGTTCCGAACGAGCTGTATCTGGCTGCCAAAGTGGATGGGTTGGGAAGCTTCCGTTTCTTAATAAAAGTGATGCTGCCGCTTTCTAAGGCCACCATTATTACTACTGTAATCCTTTCCATGGTTTCGATTTGGCAGACATTCGCATGGCCCAACCTGGTCACAACGAAAGACGATTTAAGGCTGGTTTCGAACGGACTGCAGAATGCTTTCACAAGCAGTGTCGGCACCATTGAATATGAATTACAAATGGCTGCGGCAGCGTTGATTACCGTACCGCTTGTGTTGATGTTCCTGTTCTTACGCAAATATATTTTTGCAGGTATGCTCCAAGGCGGTATCAAAGGTTGATTGCTCATCGCGTCAAATAAATACCCGGCGGGTTCGACCAAAACCGCCTTTACATAGAAGAAGATAAAGAGGAGTGAAAAATGAAAATGAGAAAAAATCTACTGTCAATTTTGATTATTATGGCCATGTTATTGGTTGCCGCTTGCAGCAATAATAACAATTCAGAAAGCAACACATCTGTGAATGCAGCACCAACTGCAAGCATAACGCAAGAGCCGACGGCAGAAACAACGGAAGCGCCGAGCGCAACGGAGTTAGCTGTGAAAAGCGTAGTTGATGATAAGAAGGAAGTAAGTATCGAATTCTGGACAGGAACAGGTGCGGCGAATTTTCCGATTTTGGAACAGATGGTTCTTGCATTCCAGCAAGAATATCCGAATATTAAAGTGGATTTCTCCAACCAGGGAGCGATCGGCGAGCTGACAGGCAAGCTCACCCAAAACATTGTATCGAAGTCAACGCCTACCTTATCCAATATTGATGTGAGCACATTCCCTGAATATATAAATAGTAAAGCCATTATTGATTTGATGCCGTATTATCAGAACAGTGACATTGGATTGGCGAACCAGACAAACGGTGTTTTCCAGTACTACCTGGATGAAGTGATGAGCCTTGGAGCAGAAGGTACTATGTACGGTTTCCCGACCAATAAGAAGACGACGGACGTGCTGGCGTATAACAAAACGTACTTCGATAGTAAAGGCTGGGCACCTCCGAAAACATGGGACGAGGTAATAAACTATTCTAAAGTGATTAAAGAAGAGACCGGAAATCCGGGCTTCAGTTTTGATAATTCTTATGGTGATGCTCCTTTCAAGCTACTATCTCAGCAATGGGGCAGTCCGTACGTTCATGATGATGGAACGATCGATATCGATAATGAAGCCGGCAGAGAAGCATTGACGATCTACAAGGAAAATATGGATCTGGGCTATTTCACTGTGCCAGCCTTAATGCCAAGTGCAGGAGGCAAATTCAGTAGCAACGGCTTTGTAATGGAAGAAACGTATATGTTCGTTGGAGCATCTGCTGGTATCCAATTTGCGCTACCTAAACCGGATGCAGGCCACAAGGATTTTGAAGTAGGTGTAGCGCCAGTACCGCAAAAAGATTCAAGCCATTCGATCAATTTTTCCAAAGGCGAGAATTACGTGATCTTCGCAAATGCAACAGAAGAAGAACGAGTTGCTGCTTGGCTGCTCGTTTCCTACTTGACGGATTCAAAGCAAAATGTGAATTGGTTGATCGAAACGGGGAATCTTCCGACCAGCCAAGCAATGTTGGATGAACCGGTATATAAACAATTTTTAGATGCCGAGCCTAGCAATACTCCTGCTTATTATCGGGCCGCAGCGGTAAATGCTGTGCTAATGTCTGGCGATTTGTCCTTTAATAAAGTCATACCGCAATCGAGTACGCTTGCTAGTACAGTTAGCGAGATGTGGGAAGCCATTATGATTGGCGGGGGAGACGTTAATCAACTTCTGCAAGAAGCCGCCAGTAAATTAAAATAAGAAAGATGTGGGAGGGACAGTTCCTTCTATAAGTAGGATCAGATGAGACACCTTCCGCTGTTGCTGAAGGTGTCTTTTTACAATAATATAACTTAACATTTTTTCTCAACTGTAGTATGCTATAGTAATTTAAAAAATCTAAGCATGGAAGGAGCGGATGACATGCCTAAAAAAATATTATTCTTTGATTTCGATGATACCCTTTACAGCCACAAGACGAAAAGCGTACCGAAAAGCACGAATGACGCCTTATACAACCTGCAGTCCAATGGACATACTGTCGTGATCGCTACGGGCAGAGGGCCGGAATCCATGTCGTTTATCCAGCAGGAATTGGCAATTCCTTGTGAAACGATGATATTTCTGAATGGACAGCTTATTTTCCGCAATGGAAATAAAATTTTCGAGAGCTTTGTGACTCTTCCATCTATCCATAAAATTATCGATAAGTCGAGAGAACATAGATTTGCTTATGGTGGATATTATGCAAATGGAGAGGTAGTGGACCATGTTAATGAAAGGGTAGTAACGGTCTGGAAAGACTTTAATTGTCCGCTGCCAACCGAGCTGGACCGATTTGAGGCCAGCTATCCGTTATATCAGGGACATCTTTATATTACAAAAGAAGAATCAGTACTGTTCGAAGAGCATCTGGATGATTATTTAATGAATTGGTCTCATCATTATCTTGCTAATCTCATCTCAAAAAAAGCAGGAAAGTCCCAGGGTATCCGCTGGCTGATGAAGGAATCTGGCATTCCAAAGGAGTGCTCCTTTGCTTTTGGCGATGGCTTTAACGATAAAGATATGCTGCTGTCTGTAGGCCATGGCATCGCTATGGGCAACGCTTCAAATGATCTGAAGCAGGTAGCAGAACTAGTGACTGATGATGTTAATGATGATGGTATTGTACATGCATTACAGTTTTACAATTTCATTTAATCTCTATTCAGCTTAGTTTACATTATCCATTATTTAATATTGAGTATATACTCAAAATCGGCGCAAGCTGGAGGTGCTTTATGCAGCAATATGATAAAAGAAGTGTTCCGCGGAAGCAAAATAACACATTATCAACCTCGACCCAGCCGCAGCAAAAGAGCATAATTCCACATGAAAATATGATGCAATTTCAGAAAACGATTGGTAACAAGGCCGTTTATCAGCTTATGCAGGGGACAAAGATGAAAAATTCTGAGCCCGCACAAAAGAAAGCAAATCGTACTGGAATGTCCGATGCTTTGAAAGCTAGAGTGGAAAGCCTTTCAGGACTAAGCATGGACAATGTGAAGGTGCATTATAATTCGTCTAATCCTGAAAAGCTAGGGGCAGCGGCTTATGCTCAAGGGACAGATATACATCTAGGACCTGGTCAGGAGAAGCATCTGCCGCATGAGGCCTGGCATGTGGTGCAGCAGGCGCAAGGAAGAGTTCAGCCAACCAGGCAAATGAAGGATTCGGCAGTGAATGATGATTCGGTCTTGGAAAAAGAAGCGAATGCAATGGGCAGCAAATTTCCTAGCACTGCTACGAATGAAGTTTCTCAACTGCAACCAATGGAAAGTTATCCTCTGAATGTTAAACAATTTGCAAGGCTGGAACATGCCAATCCACTGCTGGCCAATGGAAGAGACCTTCTATTTGATACCTTATCGGTGTTGAAGAATACGGATGATAAGGATAATAGAATAGGACTAAATGAAAATTTATTAGATACAACCTATAACAATCAGGGGGATAATCTTGTTCTTGATATCGATATGATTTTTGAAGAAAATTTACAGAGATCCATTGAGCATGCTGGCTTCTTTTCAAAGAAAATCAATGAGATTGTTGGTATTATACATAAATTTATTAATATAAAATCCGTTAATCAAGAATCCGTTAATCAGGCGATAGCAAAGGATGAAGGGGATCTAGCTTTGAAAAAAGAGCGTATACAATATTCGGAAGAATACCTTAGCGATAAATTACGAAGTGAAGTATCATTAGGGAATTTAAAAGAAGATTCCTGGAAATTGGATGTAAGCGGTATTCAGGATGCAGAGGAAAAACGTATGGCGGCAGGCTACGCTAAATTGTTGAAAATGCTTGAAACTCAATATCCTTACTTTGGCGGATCGGAAGAATATGAAAAGGATAAAAGAGATAATTTAGAATACTGGATCTATCATATGAGTACTTTAACAAAAGATCCAGAAAGACAGTACGCTGCTGGTTCCCCTAAAGCTGATCTTATGAAGCCTTTGATCGATTATCGAACACGTCCGGAAGGATTGGTTCCACACCAAAACCAAAGAAACTTAGGAACAGGTATGGTGGAATTGGAATGGAACGAGTTTCCATATGTATTAAAAAGTTTAATGAGCAAGGCGATTAAGGAATTGTACCAGCATGGTTCAACAGGAAGAATAGATACTTTAAAAGCTTTGTACAAAAAACATAGTATAGATAAACAGCATAAAGAAACAACCATTCAATCAACACACGCATTACAGGATTTATGGAAAGTTGCTAGTGAGGATGAGAGGAAATCAATCTATGGCGATGTTTTAAAGTTGCCTTGGTCCAATGCCCATATTCAATCGGATAATGATGTACGGCAGGCATTAGCGGGAAATCGGAAACCGGATCATAAGGCCCCGGCGAATGTTGCAGGCGTCATGGGGAACATATTGGAGACGCCTAAAAAAGCGAGAGTCCGTTATGAAAAGGATTTGGTAAATGTAGATGATACAACGGATTTAAGTAAATTTAATCATGAGGGATCAACCGATTCTTTAACGAAGGATATGATTTTAAAGGAGTTTGAAGCCAAGCAACAACAATGGTACGATACGGCTAAGGCAAACCATAAGCCTATTATTGGCGGAATAAGCGGCCATACACTTGGCTACTTAAATCTCTATGAGAATGCTCTTGCAAATGCGGAGTCTGATTCAAGTGTAGCGAAAGAACGGACAACGTATCCAAAGATGGAGGTGTTAAGAGTTGGAATGCTCGCGGCACTCGTAGGAGACAAACGTCATCATAGTTATGATGAAGTCATGACTGCCAGTCATATGATGCCCACTCATGATGATCCGCCAAATCCGCCAACGTTGCAATACAAACATCCGGAATCTTATGAAGATGTAATTCTATCAGATATTTCTGGAATAAAAGATGCAGCTCACTCAGCTAAACTTGAAACAATAAACTCGATAGATCAACCAGAATCAAATACAGTTCTTAAAGTACTGATTGACAATGTTTATAAGCAAGATCAAGATCAAATCGATAATTTAAAAGGAAACATCATGTCATATGTGAAGGGAAATTTAAAGCACAGTGACGCCGAACCAATCGTACAAAGTGTAATGCAATACCGAACCCGAATCGAGTAGATGTAGAAAAGTCTGAATCATTTGCGGATAGACTTTCATTTTTTAAAAGTAAAGAAAACAAATAAACAGATAGTTCTTCCGAGCCAGATGATACAATATGATACAAGGATTTGTCTGAATTAGTAATTTATCTCTCAAGAACCAACTACAGGTATCAGTCCGTGGTTGGTTCCTTTTTTTTTGAAAAATTTTCAATATCTCCTGTACATGCACTTCTAGGCCGTCGCCCACATAGACTATAGAACAGACTTCAATATTCGACTAGATCGGGGGCCAGTGGCTTCCTGTCTATGGAAACCAACTTGGGGGTGTTCGGTTCAATGCCTGGATTAATCTCAGCGATAGCGCGGTTCATTAAGCAGGTTTCACTACTTGTATCTTACGTCAAGAACAATGCTTTTCCCCAGCCACTATCCGAGAAGGACGAGAGCAAATACTTACAATTAATGGCCGAAGGAGACGGCAACGCACGAAACATGTTGATTGAACATAATTTGCGACTGGTGGCGCATATCGTCAAGATGTTGTGAACACGAACCGATGTCAGGAAGGGGTGCGGTTTGTGATGTGGGACGAGTTAATTGGATGAGATCATCGGAAGAAATGTGAATCGGAATTCTAATCCAACAAACGGAAAAAGTACAGGCGGCGCGCCAGATTCGGTTCACCAATATTCTAGAAATAGTTGAAATGGAAATCATCTTGAATGCCTATACATATGAAGCCATTGAAGTTGAAAAATATATGCCGCAGATTCTGGGTGGAAAGGGATTAAAGGCTTAGGACGTTTATGCAAACAACCTAAGCAAGCCAAACCATAATCGAAGCTAGCGTTCAAAAAGATCGGAAGCTCTGCTCCAGTTTGTCGAAGCGAGTCGCCAAACAACGGTAGGCACGTAGGTTGCAACATTCAACACATGTTGAAATGGTTATGTGGTTAGAGGAAGAATAGAAAAGCCCCTTCCATCCTCATAAGCTTGCACATTTACTCTCTTGTTACGTTATCCTTTGGAGCAAGTTGTTGATTCGAGCCTGTAATGATGCCTTCTTGAATCGTTAAAGCAATTTCGTTTCTTGATAATTCTCCATCCAATATTAACCTTATGTTTAAATGATTGACTTAGTGAATCTACCTCCGCTGACGTTAGTTTCGCTCAATCAGAGAATTCCAAAGCTGCTTCCTCTCTCTTGTATCTTTTTAGTAAATTAGGTCTTCCTCATAGGACTAGAGCCGTTCCTATAGTGTCTCGTGCACATACTATAAACTAGCAGTATATTTAGATTTAAGTGAGCGGGGCATTAGGAGATTCGCAGGATTAATTCCCGCAACTGAACTCGGATGTCGGCTACAGCCTTTCCCCGGGACTCAATCAAACGTTTGATGTGCTTGCTTTAATTATTGTGCAGTATCTTGAGGAGGAGGGCGATATGGGCGAAAGCAACTGGAAAAAGGGAGCAATCAAAGCCGCAAAGCGAAAAGACAAGGTTGTGGCTTTCACGTTTGACGATGGCCCGGACACTTTATACACACCACGTATATTAGATATTTTAAATCATTATAATGTGAATGCGACTTTCATGTGCTGTGGTGAACACATCGATAGTAATCAAGAAATGTTTAAGCGTATGTTCCGTGAAGGCCATGAAATAGCTAATCATACCTGGAATCATCCCGACTTAACAAAAATCGCCCCTTCTGAAGTCCACGGACAAATCGAGGATACTTCAAATATCATTTACCAGCTGATCGGTCAAAAGCCACGCTTATTTCGTCCCCCCTATGGTAAGGCGAATAAGCAAGTGATGAAACAATGCAAAGCCCTTGGCTACAAAGTCATTCTATGGGATGTAGATAGCCTTGACTGGACAGGCATTTCGGGCACCCAAGTTGCCGCTAATATTCTTTCAGGTGTTAAAAAGGGCTCTATCATTTTACAACATAATGGTTGGAGTCCGTTATCCGGAACGGTGGACGCCCTTCCGTATATCATTGAAAATCTCTCCAATCAAGGTTATCGTTTCTTGACGGTTTCGGAATTGTTGGGGGTCGCTCCTTATCTTAACGGTTCAACATGAATGATTTTCGGAAGGAGGGTTCGAATGGTCTCAGTTATTTGTTGTTCAATTAGAGAACAATTTATGGAGAATGTTTTTCAAAACTATGATAGGCAAAAAATTAAGAATAAGGAACTCATCATTATCTTGAATGGGGAAGAGATGGATATAGAAAATTGGCATGCAAGAGCCGCTCGTTCTAAAGATGTATCGGTTTATAAAAAGCCTCATATTACTCTAGGGGAATGCTTGAATTTTGGAATTAACAAAAGCCAGTATAATATTATCGCAAAATTTGACGATGATGATTACTATGCTCGCAATTATCTAGCACAACAAGTAAGAGATTTGCAGCGTAAAGGTGCGGATCTGGTCTGCAAGAGAACGGTCTTCATGTACTTTGAACAAAAAAAGACACTCGCCATTCACTTAGCTCATATGAAAGTAAATAGGTTTATTATAAAAAAAAGTGGAGTAAAGGGATCGACATTGGTATTTCGAAAAAAACTGTGGAAACATGTGAAGTTTCATCCGATCAATGTCGGCGAAGACACATTTTTTTTAAAAGAGTGCCTGAAACAGAAATATAAAATTTTTACGACAGACCGATATAATTATGTATGCTTACGGAGGAACGAAATCCATCATACATGGAAATCGAACAATGAAAAATTAATGAATAAATCAGAAATAATATATGTAGAGAAGGAGTATAAAGAGGCCAAGAAAAAAGTATCGAAGTAGCTACGTGACAACAAGGATCAGGCAGTTAACGAGCAGAGGATGCCAGCCATTGTCGTGCATGAAAGGAATTGGCCAGCTAGACTGCAGACTAAGCAGATACAAAGACACCATGTGGGTGCCCTTCTGAATTCGCTGATAGGGTGTTACGAAGAACCATACTATAAGTAAGTGATGGTTAGGATTAGTTAGTGCTATATATTATGTGCCATGCGGACAATCCGTCAAGAAAATTGGAAAGTATATGCTGTTTTCAATCGTGATATAGTTTTCTTGGATCAGCTTCATAAACTATCACATTAAGTTGAATTATGCTATCGGTCCCGAAAGGAAGGAGACAAAGGCTATTGGACCGTTGGTAGCGGTAGCCAGAGCAATCATGAAGACGGAACTCAAAATAAATGCAACTCTTGTCTTGTCTGTGTCGACTCCGAGAGAAGTGGCCGCTTGTATGAAGTATGATGATGCAAAAAACAGCCGCCACGCACCATCGAGCTGATTCCGAATACGAAAACTGCAGTAATTGCAGCGCCAGCTAGATCTAGCCATATATATTGATTCGCGGTGCTTATGTTCAAGAACGCATTTCCGCAAACAACAAACAATGATGCGCCTGTGTTAACTCCCAGTATACTTGGGTCTGCAATCGGGTTGCGAGTGACCGCTTGCATAAGGGCCCCGGAAACTCCGGGTGCCGCACCGCAAAGTAAACTGAAAACGGTTCGGGAAATCCTCTTGCGCACCACGTTTGCCCCGAAGGAGTCTATGTCTGGGTGAAATAAACCGTCTATCAGTTCTTTAACACTCACGAGCCGAGAGCCTAAGACCAGAGATGCAACTATACATATTCCGAGCAAGACAACACAATAGTATCTCTTGCAATGTCTCAGCAAACAACTCTTTCAATGCATTTTGGGCATCCTGTGCTGACACCAGTTTATTCTCTTTAATAAACTCTCGTAATTGCTGCTTTGTCCATAATCCCATGTATTTCCCCCAACCTTTCTTATACTGCTATTTTACAGACTCTCATATTTCAAACAAAGCCGCCACTTCATCAGGTGGCTTTATTTTATATCCCCACTCCCCCGTACATGCACTTCTAGGCCTTCGCCCACATACACTAAAGAACAGACTTCAATATTCGACTAAATAGGGAGCCGATTGGGATTGGCTTCTTGTCTAACGGAATCCAACTTGGGGGTGTTCGGTTCAATGCCTGGATTAATCTCAGCGATCGCGCTGTTTATTAAACAGCTAACACTACTGGTATCGTACGTCAAGAATAATGCTTTTCCCCAGCCACTATCCGAGAAGGATGAGAGCAAATACTTGCAGTTGATGGCCGAAGGAGACGGCTACGCACGGAATATGCTTATTGAACATAACCTGCGACTGGTCGCGCATATCGTAAAGAAATTCGATAACACAGGTGAAGATTTAGAGGATCTCATTTCGATTGGAACGATTGGATTAATCAAAGCCATTGAAAGCTTCAAAACGGGTAAAGGTACAAAATTGGCGACATTCGCAGCCCGTTGTATTGAGAATGAGATATTGATGCATTTACGTTCGCTCAAGAAGACGCGTAAAGATGTATCACTCCATGATCCGATTGGAACGGATAAAGAAGGAAACGAAATTACTTTGATCGATATTTTAGGCAGTGAAGCAGATGACGTAGCGGATCTGGTACAACTGAAGATTGAGAAGAGTAAAATCTATCGTAATTTGGATATATTGGACCCTCGGGAACAAGAAGTCATTAAAGGCCGATTCGGATTGGAACAGGGCGGGGAAGAACGAACGCAGCGAGAAATTGCGAAGGAGCTCGGTATTAGTCGTAGCTATGTATCCCGGATTGAGAAGCGAGCATTGATGAAGCTGTATCATGAGTTCTATAAGGTGAAGCGTTGACTGTGAGTGCGGAAGCAGATTGTAAAAAAAAATGAAGATGTATGAACCAATCGTTGTTATATCACAATGGTTGGTTTATTTTTATTTACCAGAATTATATTAGATATTAGACCAGTGTATCATGGTCGCTAGCAGCGATGAGGTCAGTATAAAGTTATAATCGGTCCAAATTTGAAAAATGACATCAGGTCGTGTTCACAACCTCAAGACATTTGACAACGCGAACCGATGTCTGGAAGAGGAGAAGTTTTTAGTATATGGTTTTAACTCTGTGATCATTATTCGGATATAATTTCAAATTCGGCAAAGCTATTTAAATAATCAGTATCTGTTGGTGCTCTCCCTTTCCCTATAACTTTTAATTTGAAAGCTGATGTTATTTCTTTAAATGGATAGAATATATGATTATCCCAAATGATGATTTTTGCCGGGTCCAACTTTAATGTACGTTCATTAAGGGATACTGTTGTTTCATTGCCTAAGTTAGATACTTCACCCTTTAGTGTCGACATCAGATCATTTACGGGTGTGTAAATGGTGTCATCCATTACTCTGAAAGAACCTTGTCCCGTATAGCATTTGCCATTTTTGTTTCAGCAGTACTATAAGCATTTAGGTGACGTACTGGACTATAACGAGATAGTCTGAATTGGTTATCTTCATCATCATCCCAGGTTGCTTGTAGTTCTGTCGTACCGACTGCTCGGACGTTGTTAACATCGAACGTATTGATCAACTTACCACTGCTCACTTCATATACTCGATATTGAGCTTGATTGTCCTTGCCATTGCTCATAAATAACGTTTTTCTGGTACCATTAGGGTAAATTAGTCCTGTCATTTCTTTTTTATCTGATGTGATACTTCTTTTATAAACAAATAGAATGTTTTGGGAATAAAGGTAACCGAAAAGGAATCATTAGAAATTTAAATACTGTTCGATTCCGATCGGAACGGATAAAGAAGGAAATGAAATTACTTTGATCGATATTTTAGGTAGTTAAACAGATGACGTAGCAGACTTGGTACAAGCTTGTTTATTCAGCTTGGATTTTGTGATTCTAATTTATATTGAATCAATTTCATAAATCATAGACCGGGATCATACAGACTGTATTTATTTTTGAAGCTTGATTCTTACTGAAAATCAGATTACGCTATAATAGGTACAACTTGGCAGCAGAATGTACGAAACTGAAACCGTGAACAATTGATTCTGACCGGATATTTACAGTTCAATAATTTACTTATCATATTTTTAGTGTAGAAGGGAAGGCAGAAGCTTATGAACTTGGGGATTATCGCTCCTGTGAATGAAGATAGCTTTGTTTTGGCACAAAAAAGAGGATTGAACTTTCTGGAGTTTTGTGTGAATGAAGGAGACAGCGTAGAGGATTTTTGCGGGAAATTAGAGCAAATATCTGAATGGATAGCTAAATATAATGTTCAGATCGGTTCCATCGGACGATGGAAATCCCTGCGTATTAATGAAAAGGGAGAAATCCTGCAAGATGAACTGGACAGGTGCTTCAAACTAATTGATGCGGCAAGTAAGCTGAATTGCAAGAGCTTTGTCGTTGGCTGCAACTATGTAGAGGAGCTGTCTTTTTACGAGAACTGTACAGCAGCAATTTCGTTTTTCAATGAACTCCTAGTCTATGCAAGAACGAAAAATGTTAAGATCTCAACGTATAACTGTCGAAAAGTAAACTTCGTACACTCTCCGGAAGTATGGAGAATTATTCACGGTCATTTACCGGAGCTTGGTATTAAATTCGATCCATCCCATGCTCGCTTTTTTGATGGCGATTATATGAAAGAGACGCTTGACTGGGGACACCGGTTTTATCACGTACATTTAAAAGGTTCGCTGCTGGTGAATGGAAATAAGGTTGATGAGCCGCCTGCTGGTATGGATCAAACGGACTGGCCCTCTTTTATAGCAATACTAAGAGCCGTTGGCTATGATGCCGGACTCAGCATTGAGCCGCGTAAATCAGCACTTCCTGATGAACTTGCGGAAAAAGGTGTGGATTATTCGGCTTTGTATTTCAAAAAACTTTTGCTGGAGATGTAAAATACAACATGAATGAGGTAGGAAAATGACTGGAAAATTGAGATATGCCTTAATTGGTGCGGGTGGAAATGCGGAGAAGAAGCATATTCATGGTTATCTGGCACTACCAAATGTGGAGGTTGTGGCAATCTGTGATATCAATCGGGACAAGGCAGCCCGCATGGCAGAGAAACACGGGGTTTTAAACGTATACTGTGACTACAAAGAGATGTTTGCCAAAGAACGGCTTGATATAGTGAGTATTGTTACACCCAACAATCTACACGCAGAAATTACGGAATATGCACTTTCACAAGGGATTCATGTCCATTGTGAGAAACCGCTCAGCATTAGCGCTGGGGAAGCGCGGAGAATTGTGGCGGCACAGAACCAATCTGGGAAGAGAGTAATGATCGGTTTAAATAACCGCTTCACCAATGAAGCTGTTTTTTTGAAAAAATGGATTAGTGAAGGGAACCTCGGAGATATTTATAGTGCCAAAGCAGGCTGGATCAGACGAAGCGGTATTCCGGGTAGAGGTACCTGGTTTACGAATAAGGATTATTCTGGCGGTGGTGTTATGATTGATCTCGGGGCTCATTATCTGGATCTAGCCCTTTATCTTATGGGGCTTCCGAAAGTTTCCTACGTTGTTGGTAACACTTATCAAAATTTCATTCATACGACGACTCGAAATCGGAACGGCTATAAAGGAGTAGACGGCGGTATTTTCAACGTGGAAGATGCTGCGACCGGTTATTTGAGTTTACAGGGAGGGGCGTCTCTTTCCTTTGATTTCAGTTGGGCTTCTAACATTGAGGAAGATCGATTCTATGTGGAATTAATGGGAACAAAAGGTGGAGCCAGTCTGGTTAACGGTGTATTGAAGTTGTTCGGTGAAAGCTCCGATATTTGCTTGGATATTACTCCTAAATTGAAATTGAATCCAAATTTACAGTTAATGAATGAGTTTCAGCATTTTGTCGATTGTATTGAGAATGAAACGAAACGCCTAATCGCCCCAGCTGACGACGGTGTTTATTTCTCTGAAATTATCGATGCTTTTTATGAGAGTGCTGCAATCGGTGTACCTGTAACTATTCATGATAAACAAAAACAAGCGGTGTTTTCCTGATAAAAATTTCAAATTCTTGCATATCACATGGCGACAGATCAGGAAAAAATGAGCTGTCGCCTTTAATATGCTCTGATAAGTTATGACTACCGCTCCTCTAGCTTCTCTAGAATGGGCAGGGTGATTCGGATGGCTGTACCATAGCCATGCTCACTCTCGATACGAACACCGTAAGCTGAGCCGAACAATAATTGGATACAGCTATGAACATTGTTGATGCCGATCCCTATAATTCCGACTATGGTATTATTATGGTAGCGCTTGTCATCATGACGTTAGTCTCGGTGAAGTAATTCGCTCCCGATCATAGAGTGACAATAAATTAATATAGGGATGTCCCCAGTGAACCTGTAGCTAAGGTTCATCGGAGACATCCTTTTTCATGATTGAGTATGAAAATTTCCCGCTCATGTCTTCTTACGAATTGATTTCTTTCCTAACGCTGAAAAGGAAGTGTAACCTCCTGCGAACAATGTACCGGTGTTATATCCATGGTTGCGTGCGAGCATTAGAGGATCGGATTGCTGCTCCTGCTCTAGTAGTTTTAATAAAATAGCAGCCGAAGCGCGGGCATCATCTAAGGCGTCATGATGCTTCAGCCCAATTCCGAAATAATCGGCTATGACATTTAACTTATGAGAGGGGAGCTCCTGCAGTATTTTTTTGCCCATTAAATAGGTACAAAAGTATTGAAAAGTTGGATAGGTTAAGGATGATTGATCCAGACAATACCGTAGAACACTCATATCAAAAGAAGCATTATGAGCCACAATCAATTTTCCCTGTAGGAGAGGTTGCAATGTTGGCCACAGTTCGTAGAAAGTGGGTTGCCCGCTAACCATGGTCGGAGTTATACCGTGTATACTAATATTCATACTATCAAACCGCTGCTGCGGATCGATGAGCCAGACTTGTTCAGATATAATTTGTCCCGACTTGACTTCCACAAGTCCCAAAGCACATGCGCTATCTCTATTGGCATTAGCTGTTTCAAAGTCGATTGCAACAAAATCCATTGTAACGCTCCTTATCTATGATCTATAAGTTAATAGTAGATTAGTAAAACGATAAATACAATCATGTGGCTTGTCAGATGCCGATAAGAGAAACGATTAGATGTGATACAATTATAGTGGTGATATATAGAAAACGATTGCTCATAGTATGGAATTCAACAAAAAACAGTAGACAAGGTGACGATCCTTGCGCTACTGTTTTTTGTTTGGTCTATTTTTACGTGGGATCGGAAGAATCTATCTCTTAACTCCGCTCCAGAATCGTATTTAATGTCGTGCGATCTAGATTCTTTACTAACGTAAGTAATAATTCCTTCGCCGCATCATAATCATCTGTATGGATGATGGAGGAGGATGTATGGATGTAGCGGGAACAGATACCAATCACTGTCGATGGAACACCAATGCCACTAAGATGGACTTGACCCGCATCTGTACCGCCTGGCGACACAAAGTATTGGTATTTAATCTTGTGCGTCTCCGCTGTATCCTGTACATATTCTACGAGTCCACGGTGCGTAAGCATCGTAGGATCGAAAATACGCAGTAATGCACCATGACCAAGATGTCCAAAGGATTGTTTGTCACCAGTCATATCATTGGCTGCACTAGCATCTAAAGCGAAGAAAATATCGGGTTGAATGAGGTTGGCGGATGTACGTGCCCCTCGTAATCCCAATTCTTCTTGTACGGTTGCACCGACATATAGTGTATTAGGAAGCTTCTCTTTATGTAGTGCTTCTAGACATTCAATGGCAAGCCCAAGTCCATAGCGGTTATCCCATGCCTTGGCCATGATCTTCTTGGGATTGGCAAGTGGAGTGAAATCGCAGATCGGTACAATTTGTTGACCCGGATGAATACCGAATGATTCAGCTTCTTCTTGATTATCAGCACCAATATCCAGATACATAGATTTGATGTCAACAGGTTTGCTACGCTGTGCTTCATCTAGAAGGTGAGTGGGAGTGGAACCAACGACACCTATAATAGGGCCGTTGTCGGTTATAATGTGCAAACGCTGCGAAAGCACAGCCTGACTCCACCATCCACCAAGGGGTTGAAAGCGAATCATACCGCTTGGTGTTATGCCAGTTACCATAAACCCGACCTCGTCAAAGTGCCCTGCTACCATCACCTTAGGACCACTCTCATCACCACGAAGCACGCCAAATAGGCTTCCAAGTCTATCTTGTACAAACTCTTCCGTATATGAAGACATGGCTTCCTTTACCCAAGTACGTAATTCTCGTTCAAATCCTGATGCAGCTGGAAATTCTGTTAATTTGCGGAATAAATCCGTCGTTTTTTGATTCATGGAGAGAATACCTCATTTCGATAATTAATTAATGTACTTAGTATGAACTTTGTATTGTAGAATGTCCACGTCATCACTACATAGACATGCACAATAACCCTTAGCGAGGAATAACATGCAATGGGTGAATATTGCGTAAAGAACAACAGAAAGGAGCACATATCATGGAGCTAACGTTGAAAAAACGCATTGTGATATATGTGTTATTTATTTTGTTGGTTATTGTACTGATTTGTCTTTTTAATTAATATTGGAAATATGACTGCATAAGTGGCCGTCTTCTTAAATTGCTACTGAAGGCGGTAGCTTATGTATTTGTAAAGATTTACGATCAAATTGGGGATTGTGCCCAATATACTTAAAACTAATCATCAGTTACAATGTAATAAATGTAAGATATAGGAGGTTTGATTACGACATGCCCATACTTCAAGAGTCCACTCAAGTTATTTCGGTACTTCGTGCCAATTTGGAATCATGCATATTAGGTAAGTCTTTAGAAATACAACTATTACTCACTGCACTTCTCGCAGGAGGGCATGTTCTGATTGAGGATGTACCAGGTACAGGGAAGACTCAATTAGTGAAAGCGTTAGCGAAGTCCATTAGCGGTGATTATCGTCGTATTCAATGTAATCCTGATATTCTGCCAAGTGATATAACGGGAGTATCTGTTTTTCATCCGAAAGAACAACAGTTTTACTTCCGCCCAGGACCTGTCATGACCAATATATTACTTGTAGATGAAATAAACCGTGCAACGACGAAGTCACAATCTGCTCTGCTTGAAGTTATGGAGGAACGCAATGTTACCGTAGATGGAGAAACACATGAGTTGCCTCATCCCTTCATGCTTATTGCGACACAGAATCCAATTGATTTCGAAGGTACATATAATTTACCGGAAGCCCAACTTGATCGCTTCATGATGAAGATTAATCTAGGATATCCTGATGCAGCTACCGAGAAAGAGTTAGTGATGCAGCATCGAATGGGACAACCTGTCGATGAATTGAAGCCAGTCACTGATATGGAACAAATTGCTACCTTGCAGCAAGAAATTCGTCATGTGCATATGAGTGATGTGGTCGTTGATTATATGATTGAATTAATACGTAAGACGCGTGAACATCAAGCTATTCTACTAGGGGCTAGTCCGAGAGCGTCGATATCCTTTATGCTGGCATGCAAAGCCTATGCATTTATTCAAGGAAGAGATTATGTACTTCCAGATGATATTAAGAGCCTTGCTCCTTATATTTTGTTACATAGAATTCTACTCCGTCCTGAATCACGCCTTGAGAATATTCATAGAGAATCTGTACTCCATAGTATTATTCAACAGACGAATGTGCCTGTAGCTATGATGAGGCATTAGAAAGAGATGAAGAATATTGTGAGTGCCCTTAGAAAGGGACTGCGCAATCGTAGACTGTGGGCGGTTGTTGTTGTATGGATTGTCAGTCTATTCTATCTGCTATTCCAAGGTGGGAAGATGTCTTCCATGTTGTTTGGGATGAGCAGCTTGCTTGTCGCTTACTTACTGATTGGAGGATACAGTGGTGTTAGCCGGGCAATGGGAAGTCGTCGGCTTACACTAAATGATGAACATTTCGATTTGTTGTATGCCGGAGATCAGATGCAAGTTAAATTGATCTTGAATATTCCTGGGTTTCTTCCATACCCATATATTATCGTAAGAGAAGTATTGCAAAGACATAATGGCCAGTCATGGTCTTTCGA
Organism: Paenibacillus sp. Y916; assembly: GCF_056786435.1. Taxonomy (NCBI): domain Bacteria; kingdom Bacillati; phylum Bacillota; class Bacilli; order Caryophanales; family Paenibacillaceae; genus Paenibacillus; species Paenibacillus sp. Y916. The sequence goes on from NZ_JBXCJA010000001.1 coordinate 186,378, forward strand.
AGAAAGTGTGCTCCCAAGTTTCCGTGGGAATGCTGAGCTTATGTTTCAGACGCCAGCATTGGAACGTGGGCGATACTCTTTTGTGGATACAGAATGTGTAAGTGAAGATATATTTGGAATTATGGAACATAAAGGAATGATACATGCGCCCGCACACTTCCGTGTTTTACCACGAACGGTCTTTATTCCATATTGGCAGCTATTTGATCGAAATTCTCGCTCAGCCGGTCCGCAGACTGCGTTGTCTACTTCTCGTAGGGAAACGACTCAAATAAGCGGTGTACGGGATTATGTATATGGTGATCGATTAACGAGAATTCATTGGAATGCTACTGCGAAGACGGGAACATGGAAGTCTAAAGAATTTGAGCATGAATCTGTTCCCAAAACAATGCTCGTTCTGGATGCTACAGCAGCACATTATACAACAAATGAGCAATTTGAACTTGCTATATCGACGGTAGCTTCCTTATTGGAGTATGGAGCACGCGAACGTATAAGTATTGGGTTATGCACAATTGGCAATCAAGTGAAGATCTTTGCGCCTTCAGAAAATATATTAGAGCGACAGAAGATGCAGCATCATCTAGTGGATATGAATGCCGATGGGGGAGGGAAATTACTTCCGAAGCTGGAATCTGCGGCTCGTCTCTTTCCACCGGGGGCTCAATTTGTTCTGGTTAGTCCTACTAGTGGGCAAGCTGTAATGGATTTAATTCGTTGGGCTAATACGTATAGATTGAGTCCGTCTCACTTGCATATTCTTAATTCCGGGGAGAAGAAAGCGAAAGAATGGATCACTTTATTGCGGAGTAGTGGAATTCAAGGATATGCTGTTACCTCACTACAAGAATTACCTAGGGCAATAGGAGGGGAATTCGTATGACCAAGCGTGAACCTTTTTGGAAATATGATTGGTTAGCTGCGTTCTCCTTTCTCTGGATATGGATTGTTGCTAGGCAATGGTTATCTTACACAGAACCCGTATGGTACGAAGAAACGACCTCATTAGTAGGAAGAACAGTTCTCATAATTATAATGATTGAGGTTTTGCTCCCAATAAAAAGGGTGTACAGGATTGTTGCGGAATGTGTTCTGATTATTCTGCTACTTCGTCGCACTCTCATTGAATATGCTTTGTACATGCCTATTGGTGAGCTGAGTAACCGGATAGAGCTGTTTATTATCGCTGCACAACCCTATATTGGGTTTGTCGTTATCGCTGCTGCATTGTTGTTAATGATAGCTAAATTCATAAGTAGTAAGCGATTGATCCTTATATTTATGGGGCTTAATATTGTCGCGCTCGCTATTCTGGATTCTTTCACTTCCGAAATCCTGTGGGATGAAGCTGGATGGATGGTATTCGCTATGTTGGGCTGGTTGGTTAGCCATCATCTTCTACGCTTCAAACAGAAATATCCGCAAGGTTGGAAGCATCTACTTTATTATCCATTTGAGATGATAGCTCATATTGTGCTGATTTTCTCAGTCATCTTTCTCTTGGGTGTTAATATGCCGAACATATCTCCAGTTCTAACCGATCCTTACACCGTTTGGAGCGAATGGAAGACGTCGACTCCTAGTGGTAAATCCGAACAAGTGCTAGGGAACATAGATGATGCACAACCCTCAATGTCCGGCTACAGTCGTGAAGATAATGAGTTGGGCGGTGCATTTGAATTCGATTACTCCTTGGTGATGACTGTGAAATCATTGAAGCGAAGTTATTGGCGGGGCGAGACAAGAAGGCTATATTCTGGTACAGGCTGGGAGAACGAAATAAGTAGGGCTAGTTCATTCGACGATGTACAAGTTGGTGAAGAGTTGAAGTGGGACTCAGAGCTTATAGTTGAAACAGAGAAACTGGAGCAGACGATGACATTCAAAACGGATAGTATTTATCCAGTACTATTTGGTGCATATCGAATTTCTACGGTTGAATCGGTAGATGGTGAGAAAGAAATGGGTGGGGTTCAATGGAAGAATCCACAAGCAGAACTTCATTGGAATAAGCAGGAGAATGAGTTAGAATATCCTACAACGTATAGTCTTACTTCAGAGGTTCCTATTATTCCTGTTGAACAATTAAGTATACAATCCTATGAAGATCTGTACAATGATTTAACAGAACAAAGTTATTTGCAAATACCGGATGAGTTCCCCAAACGGGTTGGGGAACTTGCGGTTGAGATTACACAATCAGCTGAGACACCATACCAGAAAATAGCATTATTACAAGCTTATCTACAATCGAATTATGAATATACGAATACACCAGATATATCACGTAAAATAAGTGCTGATTTCGTTGATAGTTTTCTATTTGAGATTCTTGAAGGTTACTGTGATTATTACTCAACATCCATGGTTATGATGGCAAGATCTCTTGATATTCCAGCTCGATGGGTCAAAGGTTATGCTCCGGGCAGGCAGCCTGAAATAGATGAATATCGTATGATGCAACAGGGATATGTAGATACTGATACGTACACCGTATCGAATGCGGATGCACATTCTTGGGCAGAAATTTATTACGGACCATATGGTTGGATTCCTGTTGAAGCTACGCCTGGTTTTAACATGCCTCTACTTACAAGAATGGACGATAGCGATAAGGATCCAATAGATGAACAAGAGGAACTGTCCGATGATGATATTGAAGGTTCGATGGATTCAGGTGTGAAGTCAGCTTGGATAAAAGGGATAGCGGTGGCTGCAATGACTGTTCTCTCTATATGGCTTGGGTACGTAGGCTTTCGGTCCCGTCATTCGATGATTTTTCTAATGTATCGACTTCGACGTGGTAAGGAGTTAACTCCTAATGAGAAAGTGGTCATCGAGACAGAACGTTGGCTAAAATATTTGCGTAAGCGTGGGATGGTACGTGAGCAGCATGATACGTTACGTGAATCTGTATTAAAGTGGAAGATGAATGAGCCTACATTGGAACCATTATTGATGTCACTTCTGGAACTTTTTGAGAAGGCAAAGTATAGCCCAGAGGCTGTAGCAGCTGGGGAATGGTGTGAAGTTCAGAAGCTTGCAGATCAGCTTAAACAAGCTGTAAAGGCAAAAAGTAAAAGATAGCAATACCTTCGTCCAATTTACATACGTAAATTGGGCGGTTTCTTTTGTAATAGCTCATCATATTATGGTATAGTTTGTCGTATGAAACTGAGGTGACTGGACTTGTTTGAAATGCTGATACCTAAATTAAGGGTGAATACAGTATTCGATATCGACTTGGAAGATCTATATGCAAAGGGCTACCGGGGGATTATTACGGATTTGGACAATACGCTTGTCGGTGCCAAAGCACCACTTGCCTATCCGGAATTAATTGCTTGGTTTGAACTGGTGAAAAAAAGAGGATTTCAATTGATCATTGTTTCCAACAATCATCTGGCGCGAGTATCGGCTTTTGCTACGCCATTGGACATTCAATTTGTGCATGAAGCCCGTAAACCTTCGCTGAAGCCTTTTCAAAAGGGTATGAAGATGATGGGACTTTCGAATACAGAGACAATTATGGTAGGGGATCAAATGTTGACGGATGTGTTCGGTGGTAATCGACTTGGACTGTTTACCGTGTTAGTTCAACCTATCTCGGTTGCCGACGAAGGATGGACGACAAGGATCAATCGTAGAGTGGAGCGCGTTGCGCTTAAACGACTTCGAAAAAAAGGATTATGGCTTGAGGAGGAACAATAAGAATGAAAGAAACTATTGGCGAGCAAGAAGCCATGAGATGCAGTGGTTGTGGTATTACTTTACAAACAGAACAAGCGGATATACCGGGTTTTGTGCCGGCTAAGGCGCTAGAACAAGAACAAATTATTTGTCAGCGTTGTTTCCGTATTAAGAATTATAATGAATCATCTAGTGTTACGGTGGATCAAGATGAATTCTTGAAGCTGTTGAGCCAGATTGGCAATAAGAATGCACTCGTGATTCATATTGTTGATCTATTTGATTTCCAAGGAAGTATGATCTCTGGATTACAGCGTTTTGTCGGGAATAATCCAGTTATTCTCGCTGTGAACAAGATCGACCTTCTTCCGAAAGTTACGAATTGGAACAGAATCAAGAACTGGGTACAGCAACAAAGTAAAGAGAATGGACTCAAAACGGAAGAAATCGTGCTATGTAGCGCGAAGAAAAATCAAGGATTTGATCGGTTGCTTGAGACCATTGCTACCTATCGTGGAGATCGGGATGTATATGTTGTAGGGGCAACGAATGTAGGTAAATCAACTTTGATTAATCGTCTTATTAGAGATTATAGTGATCTTGAACAAGAATTGACGACTTCCCGTTATCCAGGTACGACACTAGATATGGTTAATATACCGCTTGATGACGGCCAATACATTATTGATACCCCTGGTATTGTTTATCCATGGCGCTTAAGTGAACTTGTAAGCCGTGAAGATCTCGGGGCGACGATGCCAGAGAATCCGCTTAAACCAATGGTGTATCAATTGAATGAGGGACAGACACTATTCTTCGGAGCGTTGGCTCGGTTCGATTTCATTCAAGGTGATCGTCAATCATTCACTTGCTTCCTTAGTCATCAGACAGGTATCCACCGTACGAAGTTAGAGCGTGCGGATGAACTGTATGCAGACCATGCGGGAGAAATGCTGTCTCCACCTAACAAGGAGAATTTATCGAAGCTTCCAGAGTGGACAAGGCATGAGTTCAGCATTAAACGCGGTTCTCAAAGTGATATATTTATTTCAGGTCTAGGTTGGATTAAGATAAATAGTGACAATGGTGCTGTCATAGCAATCCACGCACCGCGCGGTGTGAAAGTACTGACTAGACCTTCATTGATATAATGGAGTGCCAATATGTCATAACTTAAACTGACCAGAGAGTGGGTGAAATAAGCAGATGTTATGGAGCGAATTATGTTCACAACCTAACAACTCTTTGCGCCTTGCTGTGATCGGAGATCCTATCGCACACTCGAAATCTCCAGTAATGCATAATGCGGCATTAGCAGCGCTTGGCATAGAGGGTGAATACATCCCCCTTCATGTGAGTCGTCAAGACCTAGGCCAGGCTATCTCGCGAATGAAAGAGTTAGGCTTCCGTGGAATTAATGTGACCATTCCGCATAAAGTAGACGTGATGGCTTACGTGGATCAACTGGATGAATCAGCAACTATGATTGGCGCTGTGAATACGATTGTGAATGATAATGGTTATCTTACGGGTTACAATACGGATGGTATCGGATATGTTCGATCGTTAAAGGACGAAACGCATGTTAGTTTGCGTGGGAAATCAATTATGGTCTTAGGAGCAGGTGGTGCCGCACGCGGAATTGTTCACGCGTTGGCACAAGAAGAACCGAAGACGATCGTAATAGCTAATCGTACGGAGGATAAAGCAGTTCAACTGGCAGAGGAATGGAATTCTTTGGGGAATATTTATGGTATTGCTATAGATAAATCACCCTCATTTCTGACAGGTATGGATATTGTGATTAATACAACTTCGATTGGTATGCATCCACACATGGACCAATCGGCTATCGATCCAGAATGTATTCCAAGTGGCATTATCGTCAGCGATTTGATATATAATCCGCTAACAACTGAATTGCTGAAAAGAAGCCATGAGAGAGGCTGCACTATACATGGAGGGCTTGGAATGTTTATCAATCAGGGAGCGTATGCTCTTGAATACTGGACGGGCCTGCCTGCACCGATTGATCAGATGAGGCAGGCTGTCCTGCATAGTCTCCAGAACTGATTATTAAGTAAATAATAGAATAATTGAATAGAATTGAATAGAAGGAGTTTGAATATTACATGTTAAACGGAAAGCAGAAACGTTATCTACGTTCACTAGCGCATCATTTGGATCCTGTATTCCAAGTAGGTAAGAATGGAACAAATGATCATTTGATTCGACATATCGTAGAGGCTATTGAGAAGAGAGAACTTATGAAGGTGACAGTTTTGAATACATGCCTTGAGGATCGTGCTGAGATTGGAGCCGAATTGGCTGAGAAGTCTGGCGCTGAGTTGGTTCAGGTTATTGGGAAAGTGATCGTACTTTATAAAGAATCGAAAGATAACAAAGAAATTCAACTGCCTAAATAGGGAGGATTTAGTATGAAGATCGGTATCATGGGGGGGACCTTTGATCCACTTCATATCGGCCACTTGCTTGCAGCGGAATCTGCAAGAGATTCTTATCAACTAGATGAGGTCTGGTTCATGCCAAGCCATATACCACCTCATAAGGATAAGGCAGGGACAACTGGCGAACAAAGGCTAGCTATGGTTGCTGAGGCAATAAAGGATCATCCTTCTTTTCGAACTCTTGATATAGAGGTAAGAAGGGGAGGTATTTCCTACACTATTGATACGATAGAGGAGCTCAAGGCGACCTATACAGAGTTCGACTTCTATTTTATCATAGGAGCGGATATGGTTAACTACTTACCTCATTGGGATCGTATTGAGGATTTATCCAAGCTGATAACGTTTATTGGAGTAGGTCGTCCGGGATCTCCCTTAGCTCTGAACGCGTTACCTTCCTATTTGCAGTCTAAGGTACTATTAGCTGATATGCCACTTATAGATATTTCTTCAACTGACATTAGGGAGAAGGCGGAATCTGGGCATTCCATACGTTATATGGTGCCAGAGCATGTGTATGATTACATCTTAAGGAGCGGGATTTATGGGGTACAGCCGTGAAGAACTAATTGAAGTCGTATCTTCTCAAATGCCTGCTAAACGGTGGCAACATACACAAGGTGTTATGGAGACAGCTGTGAAACTAGCTGAACAATATGGGGCAGATCCTGTGAAAGCTGATTTAGCTGCGATCTTACACGATGTAGCTAAGTATTGGCCTATAGAGAAATTAAGAGGTATTCTTATAGATCATCAGTTATCAAATGAATTGTTACTATATAGTAAGCAGCTTTGGCATGCTGAAGTAGGTGCTTTTGTAGCAAGTCATGATTATGGTATACAGGATATGGAAGTGTTAGATGCCATTCGATATCATACATCTGGTCGGATTGGGATGACTTTATTGGATAAAGTGGTATGCTTGGCTGATTATATCGAACCGGGAAGAGATTTCCCAGGGGTGAATAATATTAGAGAACTAGCTAAGGATAGTTTAGAAGTAGGCCTAATAGCGGGTCTAGATACTACGATTAGCTTATTAGTGTCACGTAGGCAGATTATATTTCCTTTAACCGTATTAGCGCGTAATGATTTAATAAAGAAAATGGAGGCGAATTCATGAATCAGAAATTTATTGAACCTAAGAAATTGTTGGATTTGGTCATATCAGGTGTTCAAGATAAAAAGGCTATGGATGTTGTTGGACTAGACTTAAGAGGGATATCATTAGTTGCCGATTATTTTGTAGTTTGTCACGGTAATTCAGATGTACACGTACAGTCGATTGCTACAGAGATTCGTAAATTAGCTATGGACGCGGGTAGTACTATCCGTGGTATTGAAGGAATGGATAGCGCGCGTTGGGTGCTCATGGATTTAGGAGATGTTATCGTTCATATCTTCCATCGAGATGAACGCGAATTTTATAACATCGAGAAACTATGGTCAGATGCTAAGGTCGTGGAGATCGTATGAGTTTAGTTGCGGGGACAGTTGTCTCGCTTGAAGTAGCTCGTGAAGTATCTCCATACGGATTCTTTTTACATGCGCCTGATTTCGATGTGCTGCTCCATTACACGGAGATTACAACAGAAATAAAACCCGGAGATATCCTTGAAGTGTTTATTTTCTTCGATACAGAAGATCGATTAGCAGCTACGATGAAAAGGCCTCATTTGGTACTAGGAGAACTAGCTAAACTCGTAGTGGCGGATGTTAATCCACGGTTAGGCTGTTTCCTCGAAATGGGACTTGGTCGTCAATTGTTATTACCTATTCGTGAATTGCCAGAGATTAAAGAATTGCACCCACGTGTGGGTGATTCTGTGTTCGTCACGATGGAGCATGATAAACAAGGGCGATTACTTGCTAAGCTTGCCGGAGAGTATGAACTTGATCCACTGACCTTTGCTGCGCCATCTTCATCACTAAACCAATGGGCAAGTGCTACGGTGTATAAACCGCTTCAAATGGGCACATTCGTCATTGTAGACGGTGGGGTCGTCGGATTCGGCATGATTGGTTTAATTCATTCTTCGGAGCGGACTCATATGCTTCGCCTTGGCGAGGAAGTGCAAGTACGTGTCAGTCATATTCGTGAAGATGGACGAGTAAATCTTTCGATGACTCCTTTGAAAGAAATTGGAAGAGATTTGGATGCCGATACATTGTTGACTTTCCTCAAAGAGCGCCCTGGGGGAGGAATGCCTTATTCAGATGCTACACCTCCTGATATCATTAAAGAGAGATTTGGTATTAGTAAATCAGCATTCAAACGAGCGATCGGTAAGTTGTTAAAAGAAGGTCTAATCACGCAAAAGGAAAATTGGACATATCTAGTGAATCCGGAATCGAATACGAATGAGGATGAACCGTCGTAAATTCAAGGAAAGTGTGGTGTCATTCATTATGTCATCCTACCGAAAATTTGCATATGTTTACGATGAGTTAATGGAAGACATGCCATACCCTGACTGGATTCGTTTTGCGCGGACGGCTTGGGAGAAACATGGTATGCCTCATCGTATTGCTGAATTAGGTTGTGGAACGGGCAGTATTACGATACCGTTGGTGAATTCTGGATTTGAAGTCACGGGTATCGATATCTCATCGGATATGTTGTCCGTTGCTCGTGGCAAAATGGAAGGAACTCCACGAGGGAACCGTCTCTTTCGTGAAGGCAGTATACGTTGGGTACAACAGGATATGAGAGAGTGGGAGTTACCAGAGCCAGTGGATTCCGTCATATCTTTTTGTGATTGTATTAACTATCTTGTTGAGGAATCGGATATTACTTCCTTATTCGCTCGTACTTATGAGGGATTAAAACCAGGAGGAACATTCTTATTTGATGTACATCATCCCAATACGATAAAACGTTATGATGAGGAACAGCCGTTTGTGCTTGACGAACGTACTGTTTCTTACATATGGACTTGTGATCTGGATGTGGGACGCTGTGAGATTGAGCATCATTTACGAATCTTCGTGCGTGCTGAACAAGGCGGAGATCAGTATCGTCGTTTCGAGGAAATTCATGTTCAGCGTGCATATGATCCGGAATGGATGAGAGTTGAACTCATCAAGGCAGGATTTCGAGATGTTCATATGTATGCAGACTTTGAATGGGTTGAAGCAGAAGATGATGCACAGAGACTTTTCTATGTAGCAGTTAAATAGACATATAAGGAACAGCCCGACTCTTAGGAGTGGGGCTGTTTGTTTGGTTTCATAAAAGGGCTATGTTAGACTATAGTATCGAGCTTGGCTCGAAGAAACGTTAAGGAGTGAGTGAGATGGAATTGAAGAATAGGACAGCCATTATTACTGGTGCAGGAAAAGGAATCGGTCTAGCAATAGCGACTTCGCTTGCTAAGGAAGGTGTCAATCTTGGTCTAATTGCAAGAACAAAGGCAGATTTAGAAGTACTTCGTGATTCATTAACAGAAGCTTACGGTGTGAAAGTTAGCATTGCAACGGCTGATGTTTCTATAAAGAATGAAGTGGATCAAGCCGTAGGGATATTAAAGGAACAACTTGGTTCGATTGATATATTGGTTAACAATGCAGGGATTGCTGAGTTCGGAACATTATTAGAAATGGATCCTGAAGTGTGGGAAAGAATGATTCAGGTTAACTTAATGGGGACCTATTACATGACGCGGGCTGTACTCCCGGGAATGGTAGAGCAAAACAGTGGTAACATCATTAATATTGCGTCTACTGCTGGTGAGAAGGGGTTTGCAACCGGGTCTGCTTACTGCGCTTCTAAGTTTGCGATGTTGGGGCTTACTGAATCCGTTCTGCAGGAAGTTCGTAAATTTAACATACGTGTTGTTGCTTTAACTCCGAGTACGGTGAATACAGAATTAGCTGTAAATGCCGGCTTGAAAATAAGCGATGAAGATCATATGATGCAGCCAGAAGATCTGGCTGAATTGGCTATTGCAACTTTGAAGCTTCCAGATCGTGTTTTTGTGAAAAGCGCTGGTCTATGGACAACGAACCCACAGTAGAGCATGAATAAACAAGCCTTGGATCCTTTGATCCAAGGCTTGTTCTTGCTATTCTCCATTTGAACCATAAGAGATGGTCTTATGTTTCGCTGTCTTTCCATTCCTCAACGATGTTCAACAAGGTCGATACTTCCCAGGATGATATGTGCTAGACCAAAGCCAAGTACACCATACGCAGCAAGTTTATACTTGCTTCCAAGCATTGCGGCACCTGATGCAGATACGACAGTTCCAAGAACAGCAGGAATCAATCCTTCTCGCATATGAACACTCCCTTAAGTAGTTTTGGAAAGACAATGGGTAGTATTTGTATATGTGATTGGATTTATACATTTCCTGTTCTTATAGTAACAAGAAAATTGATGATCGCTATATTGTACCAGAAAGTCTTCGGAAAAGGACTTCACTTAGGATTGGAGGTAGAAGTGCATGGGCAGTTGTAGAAGATACACTTATTTTAGAGGAAAAGGTGAGGTGGAGAGAAATAGATGCAAAGATACAGTTAAAAAAGGGAAAATAGAGAAAAGTGGGGATTTACCAGTAACTAGATGTACTCTGTGCAACTAAAATTAGCAATTAAGGATATGATGAGGATTTAAATGTACTTCGTACAACTATTGGACTAGGAGTAAGTAGAAGATACACTTGTTGACTTAATATTGTTGGTTCTGTATAATTTGATTCATCAAAATGCATATTTTAAACGTTGATGAGGAGTACTAATTTCGAAATATCATCCAGAGAGCCGGCGGTTGCTGTAAGCCGGTTGATAAATTGAAGTGAACTTGCCTCGGAGTAATGATATGAATATGGAAGGCATTGTCGATCCGGTGACTAAGATCGTCGACTTTTCTATATAGTAAGTATCATCGTCTCACCCGCGTTAAGGGTTCAAAGTGAGTGGAAGACAAAGAATGTATTCCGCTAACTAGGGTGGTACCACGGGAATCAAACCTCTCGTCCCTAGCGATCAAACGCTAAGGATGTAGAGGTTTTTTTGATGGACAAATGAGTTAGATTTAGATCATGTACGCGATTATGAAGGAGGAATAATAAGCCATGAATGAACAGCAACAACAAGGTCAAGGCTATCAACCATTAATTATTGAACCGAAATGGCAGCAATATTGGGATGAACATGAGACATTTAAAACGGGTGAAGATCCAACGAAACCGAAGTTTTACGCTTTGGATATGTTTCCCTATCCATCAGGTGCGGGGCTTCACGTAGGGCATCCTGAGGGTTATACGGCAACAGATATTGTATCACGCTATAAACGGATGAAAGGTTATAACGTTCTTCATCCTATGGGCTGGGATGCTTTCGGGCTACCTGCTGAGCAACATGCTTTAGACACAGGAGAACATCCAAAGGATATCACAGTTAAGAATATTAACAATTTCCGTCGTCAGATTAAATCTCTAGGCTTCTCATATGACTGGGATAGAGAGATTAGTACGACGGATCCGAAGTATTATAAATGGACACAATGGATATTTATCCAGTTATTTAATAAAGGGCTTGCGTATGTAGCTGAAGTGCCTGTCAATTGGTGCCCAGCACTTGGTACGGTACTAGCGAATGAAGAAGTTATTGATGGATTAAGTGAACGTGGAGGTCATCCTGTCGTTCGTAAACCGATGAGACAATGGATGCTCAAGATTACTGAGTATGCAGATCGCTTATTGGAAGATTTAGAGGAGTTAGATTGGTCCGAAAGTATTAAAGATATGCAACGTAATTGGATCGGTAAGTCTAAAGGAGCAGAAGTGAGATTTGATATTCAAGGTCACGATGCAAACTTAGCGGTATTTACAACACGACCAGATACTTTGTTCGGCGCAAGTTATTGTGTTCTAGCTCCTGAGCATGAATTGGTTACCGTTATTACAACACCAGAGCAATTGGCTGCGGTTGAGATCTATAAAACTCAGGCATCGCACAAAAGTGATCTGGAACGGACGGATTTGGCTAAAGATAAATCAGGGGTCTTTACAGGGGCATATGCAGTTAATCCGGTGAATGGTGCAACGATGCCAATCTGGATCGCAGATTATGTTCTTGCAGGATATGGAACGGGAGCTATTATGGCAGTACCAGGTCATGATACTCGTGACTGGGAATTTGCTAAACAGTTCGGATTAGAAATTATAGAAGTAGTTAAAGGCGGGAATATCGAAGAAGAGGCATATAGCGGAGATGGAGAACATGTCAACTCTGATTTGCTTAATGGCTTAAAGAATGAAGAGGCCATGGCAACAATGATTAAATGGCTAGAAGAGAACGGCAAAGGCGAAGGTAAAATCACCTATCGTCTACGTGACTGGTTGTTTAGCCGCCAAAGATATTGGGGAGAGCCTATCCCAATTCTTCATCTAGAAGACGGAACAATGAAGACCGTACCGGTCGATCAATTACCGTTAGTTCTACCAGATGTAGACCAAATCAAGCCATCAGGTACGGGAGAATCACCGCTTGCTAATGTGCTTGACTGGGTAGAGACGATTGATCCTGAGACAGGAATGAAGGCTAGACGTGAGACGAATACAATGCCTCAATGGGCAGGCAGTTGCTGGTATTATCTACGCTTCATTGATCCTCATAACGATGAGGAGCTCTGTTCTAAGGATAAGCAACAACAATGGCTTCCGGTAGACCTATATATCGGTGGAGCAGAACATGCTGTACTTCACTTGCTATACGCACGATTCTGGCATAAGGTGCTATACGATCTTGGTATAGTTGATACCAAAGAACCATTCCATAAGCTCGTAAACCAAGGAATGATTCTAGGTACCAATAATGAGAAAATGAGTAAATCACGTGGAAATGTAGTAAATCCAGATGAAATCGTTGAAAGTCATGGTGCAGATACACTTCGTATATACGAAATGTTTATGGGACCATTAGAAGCTACGAAGCCATGGAGTATGAACGGCGTAGAAGGTAGCCATCGTTTCCTTGCCCGTGTATGGCGACTAATTATTAATGAAGAAGGCAATCTTCAAAGCAAAATTGTTGACGGCGAAGGTAGCGATGAATTTAAACGTGTATGGCATAAAACGATTAAGAAGGTTAGCGAAGATTTGGATAACCTGCGCTTTAATACAGCGATCAGCCAATTGATGATCTTTGTTAATGAAGCTTACAAAACGGAACAATTGCCACGTCAAGCTGTCGAGCAGTTTGTACAGTTGTTGTCCCCAATGGCACCGCACATCTCCGAAGAATTATGGCAGCGCCTTGGGCATGTTGAGAGCATCTCTCTTGTTGAATGGCCAACATTTGACGAAGCCTGGACGGTAGATTCTGAGGTTGAGATTGTTATACAAGTGAACGGAAAAATTGTACAGCGTGCGCTGGTTGCAAAAGATATGGACCAAGAGGCATTGCAAAAGCATAGTCTGTCACTACCTAGCGTGGAGCAAGCTATAGCAGGAAAAAGCATTCGTAAAGTGATTGCTGTTCCAGGGAAATTAGTTAATATTGTGGTCAGTTAATTTCAGGTCGACCGAACAATTTATCTAACTCCTTTACATCTTCATCATATTTATGATGGGTTGTAGTAATTAGCTGGTGGAATACACCATCTAGGTTGTGATTTAATTGAAGTAAAGCTTGAGCGGTAATTCCGCCAGGGACGGCGATTAGTTCTTGTAGCTGGAGTGGCGTTAACCCACCTTGGGTTAATAGCTTACCTGTTCCTAGTATCATCTCACTGGCAAGACAGGTGACTTCTTCACGGGAACTGCCTGTCATCTCTATGGCAGCATCGATCCATTTAGATAAGAAGAAGCTCATAAAAGCAGGGCCACAACTAGAAAAATCTGAGTTAATGCGTGCCTGTGATTCTTTTATTTCCAACGGTTTGCTGAATGAAGAGAGTAGATCATGCAGAAATTGCTTATCTTTCTCTTCGATTCGGCTTCCATACATAACTAATGAAGCACCACTACCGACCTTATGAGTTACGCTTGGAATGACTTTGGCGATCTTACAACATAGACTACTCTCCAAATGTGCCAGTTGCACAGGGCTAGTAATAGATATGACTAGTTGGTTCGGTCGAAGGTCATTTTTAATTTCTTGAATTAATGAAGGGAATTGAAGAGGTTTAACACAAATGAATAGAACATCACTACATCTTACAGTCTGAATATTATTGCGACATACATTTAGTCCTTCATGGCGCTCAGAGAGTGCAAGGGACTTCTTTATTGTACGGTTACTTATGAATAGTTGTTGAGGTTGAAGTGCTCCGAAATGAATGAAAGCATCTAATAAAGTGCTTCCCATACTGCCGGTTCCAATCAATCCTACCTTCATCAGAACATTTCCTCCTTTCAAAGTTATATTAATGACATAATCCTACTTCATAATATATGCGCTAGTACCTTTGCCTCATGACGAAATAACAGATCTGATCAAGTAATTTTATTTATCTTAAGATGATTCTGTCGAAATGTTGTGTTGTTATTCAAATCTAATGTGATAGAGGTGCATTGTGATGAGACGTATACATAAGGGGGTCTATGTTGTGGTTGCCCTATTAAGTAGCGGTTATATTGTATTGTCTGGTGTGGGGGGGAAAGACGGTATTGAGGATTGGGAACCGTTGAACTTGCAAATAGCGCAAGCATTGGGAGAAGATAATGAGACCGAAACTTTGAAACAAGAGCCGCAGACAGGTATGTCGAATAAAGTTTCAGCAATAAAGAATGAGGGTGTCGTTAACTCGTCATCTTCTGATCCAATAGTCGATGTGGACAAGCAGGAGGTTCTAGAAGTTGCTACTAATGAGACAAGTCTACCTACAGCGGTGTCGTCTGAAGTTTCAAATAACAATAAAATAAACGTGAATACAGCTGGGTTGTCACAATTAAAGGAACTTCCAGGTATAGGAGAAAAAAAGGCACAGGCGATATTGGATTATCGCAATGAAAAGGGTTCCTTTCGGAAAATAACTGATCTCGTTAATGTGAAAGGAATTGGAGAAAAAATGTTGGAGAAAATAACTCCATATGTAGAACTATAGGTTAATATGAAAGTATAAAATGGAGGGGAATAAGATGACAGATACACGTAAAGACTGGGATACGTATTTCATGGATATCGCTTATATGGTATCTACTCGTTCTCGTTGTGCTCGTCGACATGTAGGTGCTGTACTTGTTCAAGGGAAGAAACTACTGGGGACAGCGTATAATGGAGCACCAATGGGCATGCCGGATTGTTCTGAGGCTGGTTGTATGATAGCAGAGGATGTATCCCTGGTCTATGTGGATGGGGAAGAGAAAATGATTAGGAAACAACGTTGTATTCGAACGATTCATGCTGAACAGAACTTATTGCTTTTTACTGATCGTGTTGATCGAGAGGGTAGTACAGTTTATGTCACAGATGAACCCTGTTGGACCTGTGCAAATATGCTGGCAAATAGTGGGGTCGTTGAAATTGTATTTCATCGTTCCTATCCTAAAGATACAGATAAGGTAACATCTATGATGCATAGCAAAGGCATTATTTTTCGCCAGTTACAATCCTTTGAACCCCCTGGAGATACGATAACAATTGTAACGAACTAAATATATAAGTTCACAATATTGGAGAAAGAATCTCCTTTGCGACGATCATCGCAAAGGAGATTCTTTTTATTTTCTAAATAAGGAATGTGATATGGATGCAGGGTAGACCCTTGTTGTTATGTACTCTATGCTGGGTTGTTGGAAGCAGCGTTGCTTGCCTATATTCAGGTTATAGACTTGGTTGGTTATGGATAGGGATGACGGTATTACTACTAGCTTTTAAGATGCTTCTAAAAAAGAGGTGGGGAGTCGTTCTAATGATGTGGACGGCAATTACCCTTTCAGGTGGATACTGGGAATGGCATGATCATACTAACGTAACGTCATTGGCTTCTGCTGTGCAACAGGATATAACCGGACTTTCTGAGATGAGCGTCGACGCAGAGGGTATGATTGTAACGACGGTGATAGTAGATGGGGATCGAGCAGATATGAACGTCAATTTATCTGAAATAAACTCATCAGTCGTATCGGAGACCGTGCTAGTACAGGTGAAGCTTCTGACGAAGGAGGAGCAGCAAGAGGTCGGGAAATGGCAGCGTGGTGATACCATTAAGTTAAGTGGTTCTCTTGAAGTTCCAGCAGTTGCTCGTAATTATGATGGTTTCGACTATAGAAATTATTTACGAACGAAAGAAATACATTGGATCATGAAGGTAAAAGGAGTACAGAACACAGCAGTTGTGGCACCGACTTCTTGGAGTGTGATGTCGTTATTTCGCGTGAATGATCTGTTAAGAGAGAAGATGGCATCCAAGATCGATGAATTGTTCCACGAGCCTCACGCTGGATATATGAAAGGTCTGATCATTGGGATGCAAGATGATGTAGACCCTGCGACGTATGGTCAATTCTCTCAATTAGGATTAACACATATATTGGCTGTATCAGGTACTCATGTGGCTGTATATGTTGCGTGCTTAATGATTCTGCTATCGTTGTTCAGACTTTCCCGTGAAACAGTACTTACAATCGTTATTCTGCTAGTCCCTTGCTATGTTCTTCTAACAGGGTTCAGTCCCTCTGTTGTTCGTTCTGGTATCATGAGCATGATTACTCTTTATGCAGTAAGACAAGGGTTGTTGAAAGACGGGCTTCACATTATTAGTGCTGCGGCCCTCCTGATGTTAATATGGAATCCCTACTTATTATTAAATGTTAGTTTTCAACTTTCCTTTATCGTTACACTAGGTCTGATCATATATGTGCCACTAGTCATGTCAATGCTGACACGGTTGCCCCGTAAATTTGCAGGTGCATTAGGAGTGACTGTCATCGCTCAGCTGACGTCTTTTCCACTGACTATATATTATTTCAACCAATTCTCCTTACTATCTGTCGTGGCTAATCTACTGTTGGTTCCACTCATCTCTTTTTTAGTCATGCCACTGGGGATGGCTTCTTTAGCAATCGGTTCGATATGGGTATCCGCAGGGAGGTGTCTAGCCTGGGTTGCAGAATGGCTCGATAACATTACCTTTACGGTAGTAGAATGGATGAATATGCACCCAGTGTTCATAATGATATGGCCATCACCCTCTATATTATGGATCTGTAGTTATTATGTTTTATTGTATGTTCTACTTAGATTAACGGATTTATGGGTACAACATGCTCAATCCTCTCCAATGTCTGTTGATGATACCGTCCCACTTGAAGATGTACCTGATTGTCAGCGACGGAAACCAGAAGCACGATGTAGCAAGATTACATGGAAGCAGTTCATTGTTGCCCCACTATTGCTCATATTTATATTTTTATTATATATTGGGTACCAACCAGAGCCATTGAATGGAGCTGGACTAGTATCATTTCTGGATGTTGGTCAAGGGGATAGTATTCTTATTACAACACCTAAAGGGAAAAATATTCTTGTGGATGGTGGAGGTACCGTAAGTTTCAGGAAGCCAGAGGACTCTTGGAAGAATCGTAAAGTCCCTTTCGAAGTGGGAGAAAAAGTGGTTGTGCCATTGTTGAAAAAACGAGGTATCCATCATCTTGATGCTGTAGTGCTTAGCCATGGGGATCAGGATCATATAGGTGGTTTACAGGCTGTTTTGGAGCATATTCCAGTGAAAGCTTTAGTATTTAATGGTACACTTACAAATACGGCTACAATGGAAAAGTTACTATTAACGGCTCTAGTAAAAGAGATACCCATTTATGCTGTTCATCATACGATGGTGATGCAACCTGATGAGTACACGGAGATGACATTTCTATCACCTGAAATGACACAAGATGAGCAAATGGAGTTGCCTGTAGTAAAGGATCAGAATCATTCATCCCTAGTATTTATGCTCGATATGAATGGTATCCGTGTGTTATTAACTGGGGATATGGATATAGCAAGTGAGAAGAATATACTGAGGAATGAAGCCAGTGTGGCAACTGTATTAGAGGGAGCCGATATTATTAAAATTGCCCATCATGGTAGTAAAACATCAACTTCTGAAGAATGGCTAGCTCGTTGGCAGGCAACAGCTGCAGTTATTTCTGCGGGGGTCAACAATTCTTATGGTCATCCTAGACCTGAAGTGCTTGATCGGATTACTGAACATGGTATGGACATCTTTCGTACGGATCAGCAAGGAGAGATTCAAATGAAGTTCCATTTGAATCACAAAGTATGGGTCAGAAATAAATTAAAGTAGGCTGAAATTGGATTTCCTTGTTTATTAGGGTTGAACTCCGGATCGTACTCTTGTAAGATTCGCATAGAAGTCTTTTTACTATTTAAAAAAAATGCAACAATTTGCTGGTCTTACACGTCAGTAAGATTACAGGGAGAGGGGGATCCTTTGTGGTAGAGCTTGGACTCATAAGAGCCGCTCAATCGGGCGATCGCGACGCTCTAATTACCCTATTACGTGATATTGAACAACATGTATATCGCACTGCCTATTATATCCTAAATAATGAACAAGATGCTTTGGATGCTGCACAGGAGGCATTAATCCGTATCTATACTCGAATTGACTCCTATGAAGAAAAGGCGAAATTTAAAACATGGGTACAACGGATTGTGACCAATATATGTATTGATAAGTTCAGGCGTAATAAGCCAACGGTATCCATAGATGAGCATGAATTTGATTTTGAAGATAAACAGGATGTCGAGCATTTAGTTCTGTCCTCTTATGTGGCGGAAGACATTCGAGAGGCTATCAATCAACTTCCAGAGCATCATAGAAATGTTATTGTGTTGAGGTACATACAGGATCTTTCATATAATGAAATTTCTGAATGTTTGGATCTTCCATTAAACACGGTGAAATCATATTTATTTAGGGCAAGAAAACAATTACAGGGCATGCTACAAGAGTATCAGAAAGGAGGTGTGTCAGGATGAGATGTACAGGGGTGGTAGAATCGATGCACCGATATTTGGATAACGACCTTAATGAAGAAGAGGTGGCAGAAATGTTGGGACATATTGCTGGTTGTCAACAATGTGCAGAAGCCTTTCGTACGCTGAAGGCTCTAACCCAGGAACTAGAGAAACTTCCGCTCGTCGTACCCAAATATAGTTTGGTGGATGCTATTATGCCTCAACTTGATGCACTGGATCGTGCCCGCCTTGAGAAGGCGGCTTCCGAAGAGATTCAACCCGCAGAGATGATTCCAGTAGCATATATGAATAAGCGGAAGAAACGCTACCCTACAACGGGAGTTACAAGAACATTGATCGGGGTTGCGGCTGCGGTAGGGATTTTAGGTGTAGCTATTTATAGTTATTCTCCACAACAGTTATCAGATGCGCAGGTCCAATATAAAGAATCAGATTCTACAAGGATGGAATCAACCATGAGTGCGGAAGACGGAGCTATGTCTATGAAGAATAGTACGGCGAGTAATGCTGCTACGACTACTGCGAATGATTCAGGCGCTGTAGCAAATAGAGACTTGTCACCTGCTGAGGGTGTGAAGGATGAACTTGGCACTCCATCACCGGAACCTGCCGAATTAGAACAAGATACAGTGGCCTTATCACCTGAGAATTCGGAGAAAGGGAAATCAAGTGAACCGTTAATAAGTGATAAGAAAGTGGTAGCCTCGGATTCAACTAAGCAGGATCAACAAGATCAGGATTTAAATCTGACTTCAAATCCAACTTCAGAAGCTGTGGATGAACCATCTATTGCTAGGATGGAACAAACAGACATATTGGATTCTTCAGAGAAGGCTTTGGAAGATGAAGTGGCAATGGGTGACCGAGCCAGTGAACCTTTACAAGCATTGATTGTAGATCCTGTTCCAAATAAGCAACGTATTATGGATGATATTACAGGATTCAGTAGCCATGTAGCTATAGCTCCAGAGACTGCTTCAGCATCTATTTCATTGGATTCACCTGATGGGACATTGACTGCCGTTCTGGAGAATCAGAATCTCGAGAAACAGAAGTTGGCGATATATAGAGTGTCTGTTGGAAATGTAAGTGAAAAGAACGTTATTCAAAGTATTGATCTAGTGGGAACTTGGGTAATGGGTGAGTGGTCGATGGACAGTACCGTGTTTACGTACCAAATAGAGCTCGACGGCAAAACGTCAGTCTATACTTACTCCCATGTAGCTGAAGTTGTGACTACCCCATAATATAGATTTGGAATGGACGGCCGGAGAGAAGGAGCCCTGAGTGAAGACTCGAGGTTCCTTTGTTGTGGTTGGAAAGCCCTTTTTTTGATAGAATCATTCTAGGGATCATGTATAGAGAGGAAAGAGGGGGGGATTTATCATCGATATTAAGACAGCGACCAAAGCGATCAAACAAGGGGATGTATCTCCTGTATATTTACTTTATGGATCGGAGAAATATCAAATAAAGAAGTTTAGTTCTTTATTGGTGGATCAATTAATTGAAAAGGAAGACCGCGATTTCGCCATTGTGAACTATGATTTAGCAGAAACTCCAATACAGGTTGTTATTGAAGAAGCAGAGACATTACCTTTTATGGTGCCGCGCAAGTTAATATTTGTTCGAGATGCATCTATCTTTACTGCTGGTAAAGAGGGTGGAAAAATAGAACATCGAATTGAAGCGCTATTGGAGTATTTGAAGAATCCTGCCGAATATAGCATCCTTATATTTCTGGTGTATCACGATAAATTAGATGAACGGAAGAAGGTCGTCAAGGCGCTGAAGGCTGCGAGTGTTGTCCTATCATTTGCTTCGCTAGGGGGCGATGAACTATTAGGATGGATTGCAAAGGAGACGAAGCAGAGAGGGTGTACTCTAGCAGCAGGAGCGGCTGAGATCCTTATTAGAAACGCGGGGACACAGCTTCAGAAGTTGTCATCCGAACTAGACAAGCTCTGTATATATTCAGGTGAAGGTGGAACGATAGAGTGTGATACGGTGGAGCAGTTAGTTGCACGTAGCACAGAGCAGAATGTCTTTTCCCTTGTTGAGAATATTGCTAATTTGAGGTTAGAACAAGCGTTGAGTATCTTTTATGAACTACTCAAGCAGCGGGAAGAGCCGATTAAGATTGCGGCACTCATTACAAGACAGTTTCGTATGGTTCTACAAGTGAAGGAATTGACGGGGCAAAGTTATTCCCAAGCGCAAATTGCTTCGCAGCTTGGGCTTCATCCTTATGCGGTTAAAATTGCAGGTGAACAAGCGCGCAAGTTCAAATTTGAAGATTTGAGGCGAATATTAAGCAGACTTGCAGATTTAGATTACCACATGAAGACGGGACGAATAGATAAGGTCCTTGGTTTAGAACTATTCTTACTTCGAGTAGGCGACTAGGTGCTACATAGGAATGATAAAAAGTCCTGATCAGCTTACCTGCTGTTCAGGACTTTTGCATCTGTCGTATGAATAGCGCTTCTTATGCTTGAGCATTAAGAGCGTTAAGTTTTTTCGCCAAGCGTGATTTCTTGCGAGCAGCTGCATTCTTGTGGATCAAGCCTTTAGTTACAGCTTTATCCAACTTTTTGGAAGCCAATTGAATAGCAGCATTTGCACCTTCAACTTCATTATTTACCAGCGCGTTGTCAGCAGCTTTAACAGCTGTACGAAGAGCGGATTTTTGGGAAGCATTGAGCGCATGACGTTTGTCATTTGCTTTCACACGTTTGATAGCGGATTTAATATTTGGCATTGCATTCACCTCCTGAAAGACATTCGATAGATCGACATGATTCACAACTTAAAATATTTTAGCATGTGATACATTAAAAAGCAATACTTATAGTGTATAAACAACCTCCTTCTCTCGCACACTATCAGTAGGAAGAAGCAGGAGGTGGAAATAGGATGACATTAGATTTGCAAAATTACAGTGTTCGAACAGATCTTGCTTTAGATGCGAAGGAAATGGCGGAATCAAGATACAGCGCCCCTATTTCAGGTGTAGATGAAGAAGTCACGGAGAATGATGGAATTAAAGTCACTCGCTTAAATGTACTTAACGAAGAAGGATCGAAGATGATTGGTCGCGTGAAGGGTCACTATGTGACGATTGAAGTACCTGGACTACGTGGTGGTGATACAGGATTGCAAGGAAGAGTAGCTGAGGTGTTTGCTCAAGAGTTTGAAGATTTCCTCACATTGATTGGTATACAAAAGACTAGTTCTGTCTTGGTTGTCGGTCTTGGGAACTGGAATGTGACTCCGGATTCTCTTGGGCCACTCGTCGTAGAGAATATATTAGTCACACGTCACTATTTCGAATTGGTACCTGATCAGGTTGCTCCAGGATACCGTCAATTGAGCGCGATTGCCCCTGGTGTACTTGGTGTAACAGGTATTGAATCAAGTGAAATTGTACAAGGCATTATAGATCGTACGAAACCAGATCTGATTATTGCTGTGGATGCACTAGCATCCAGATCACTTGAAAGGGTCAACACTACGATCCAAATTGCTGATATTGGTATCCATCCCGGATCGGGTATTGGTAATAAGCGACGTGGATTAACTAAGGAAGTATTAGGTGTTCCGTGCGTTGCTATTGGAGTACCTACAGTTTGTTACGCATCTACGATCGTAAATAATGCCATCGACTTGATGAAGAAGCATCTTGATCGGGAAACAGATCATACGAAAGAAATTATGGGGATGCTAGATGATATGCCCGAAGGAGAGCGGCTGGCCTTAGTTAAAGAAGTGCTAGAGCCTCTCGGACACGACCTAATTGTGACGCCTAAGGAAATTGATGAGTTTATAGAAGACATGGCCAATATCGTTGCTACTGGTCTAAATGCAGCTCTGCATGAAGCGGTTGATCCTACGAACGTTGGAGCTTATACACACTGATTCATTGGTGTAGGGTAACGTGGTTGGGAAGCATAAGCTCCCTTCCCAACCACGTTAGTATCTTTCGCAGCATCCTTAGATAGGCTCGTTCTTCAGTATATGACCTTCTTAAATTACGACATCAACTCCCCAAACAAGGACGCCGAAAGGCGTTTTTCTTAATTTTTGGTTCTAGTAAATCTCTCAAGTTCATAGATTTAGAGTATAAGAGAGTTCAGGAGGACATTAGAATGAAAAAAGAGTGGTTTCAAATTTGGAATATACACAAATGGAGAGCTAAATGGCTGTCGATTCTAACAATGGGACGCACATTCATAGTTTTGATGTTGAGTTCAATCGTTTTTTTCATATTACTAGGTCTTGGAGGTATGGCAGAGCAGAGACTTAATTCATCTCCGGTGGCATCTATGAAGGGCTTCGCATCATCCCTAACAAGTGAACTTTTCATGGATATGTTGAGTATGGAAATGCCCCATTTAAATAAAGGTAAAGAATCATCTCCACTTTCTGGCGAGAAAATGGGTACATTCGTATTTCAATTGCTAACAAGTGTAAATCTTCGGGATCCTAAAACGCTGTTGGCAAGGGAGTTGCCTGGTATGGATAGTAATAATCCCGTTCTACTCCGAAGTGCGTCTGGAAATAAGAACATGGAAGCCCCCAAAGATTATCATCCTGATGCTACTACAGCTGTAGCGAGTGCAAAATCTCAAGAAGGCATCATTATTCAAGGTCCAGTTATCAAGCCAAGTGAGATTGCGAATCCGGAAAATCTGCTACCACCAACAAAGACAGAGACTCCCACTGTTGAGAACAGTGAAATTCTAATCTATCATTCGCATCCTCGTGAAGCTTTTAATCCATTACTAGGAACAGTTAGTACTAATCCTAGTTCAGAGATGCCTACCAAAAATGTGATGCAAGTAGGGGCGTTTATAGCTAAGGAGCTTAAGGCAAAAGGAATAGGTACGATACATCTTCAGGATGATTATCCAACTTATATAAAAGAATACAATTGGAACTATTCTTATAAATATTCTCGTGAAGCTGTTAAAGAGGCCATTGGACAAAATGAAAAAATAACATATTTACTCGATATTCATCGCGATTCTGCGCGACATGAGAAGACGACAACCGTAATTAAAGGTGTAAGTTATGCTCAAATGTATTTCATTATTGGCCATGCGAATAAGAACTGGCGCCAAAACGAAGCTTACGCAAATGCCATTCATAAGAAACTGGAAGCTGCTTATCCTGGTATTTCTCGAGGCATTTGGGGGAAAACAGCAGAACAGGGCAATGGTGAATACAATCAGTCCCTATCCCCTAATAGCATTGTCATTGAAATCGGTGGAGTTGATAACACCAATGAGGAACTGGAGCGTACATCTCGTATTCTGGCTGGCATTATAGCGGATGTATATTTCGAAGATCAGAAGGCGAAGAAAGCAAGCACTGTGACATCTGAAATAAGTACAAATAACGGTGGTTAAAATGCGAATTCAATAGATGAAGGAGGAATCGAAGATGTCTCGTTTTAGCAAAAGGCTGTGGGTTATTGGGATATGGGCTGGTATAGGTATTCTTGTGGGGATGCAGTTTGCTAGTCCCAATAGGCCTACGGCTCCCAAGCAGAGTGTAGTGGCTAATACGAACTCCATACAGGAGGTTACCTTGCCGTTGCCCCAAATTAATTCCAATCCGGGTGTAGCAGGTACGTATACCATTACATTCCAACCGGTTATGCCAGATACGCAGTCTAGTGAGGTTTCTATACAGGAGAAGGCGACGGTTACGGACTATGCAGATAAAACACCACAGGAAATATTGATACCCGAGAGTTCAAAATCGTCAGTGGATGTTTTGGCGGATAAAACAGCGAACCTATTACAAAAGGGATCTCAAGAGGGCATACGTTTCGTCGTATCTCTATTCAGTTCCATCACAGAATAAGTGTGATGTTATCGAGTAATTATTTGCCTGGCATTGCCCGTCTAATCTACAACTGTTATAATGAGGTGATTGAAACATCAGGCTGTTTGTGGGGGTAACGAATGAAGGACGTATTTGAGAGACAAAAGAAAATTCGTAATTTTAGTATCATTGCCCATATAGACCATGGTAAATCTACCTTGGCTGACCGTATTCTAGAGTATACTGGCGCATTGTCTTCCCGCCAAATGCAGGAGCAAGTGCTGGATAAGATGGACCTTGAACGCGAGCGGGGAATTACGATTAAGTTACAGGCCGTTAATTTATTATATCGTGCCGACGATGGTGAAGAATATATTCTAAACTTAATTGACACACCGGGGCACGTAGATTTTACGTATGAAGTATCTCGAAGTCTAGCAGCCTGTGAAGGCGCATTGCTCATCGTAGATGCTGCACAGGGAATTGAGGCTCAGACCCTCGCGAATGTCTATTTAGCACTGGATAACAACTTGGAGATCTTACCTGTTATTAACAAGATTGATCTACCTAACGCAGATCCAGAACGCGTAAGACAGGAAATTGAGGATGTTATTGGGTTGGATGCAAGCGAAGCTGTACTAGCTTCAGCGAAGGCAGGCATTGGTATCAAGGAAATTTTGGAGCAGATCGTAAAGCAGGTTCCATCTCCGGTGGGAGATCCAGAACAACCGTTGAAAGCTTTGATCTTTGACTCGCATTATGACCCATATAAGGGCGTTATCGTCTATATCCGTGTAGTGGATGGGAGTATAAAAGCAGGATCCCAGATTAAGATGATGGCAACTAACAAAACGTTTGAAGTCATCGAGGTTGGTGCCTTCATGCCTAGCATGACCATCGTGGATGAGCTGAAAGTGGGAGATGTCGGCTTTATCATTGCCGGGATTAAGCATGTAGGGGATACACGTGTAGGGGATACAGTAACTAGTCTGAAGAATCCGACAGCAGAAGCGCTACCGGGATATCGGACAATCAATCCGATGGTATATTGCGGTCTGTATCCGATTGAGACATCGGAATATGTCGATTTACGGGAAGCACTAGAGAAGCTTCAGCTAAATGATGCATCTCTCAGTTTTGAACCCGAGTCATCGAGTGCACTTGGCTTTGGATTCCGTTGTGGATTCTTAGGGTTACTTCATATGGAGATCATTCAAGAGCGAATTGAGCGTGAATTCAATATCCCGCTGATCACAACTGCACCGAGTGTTATCTATCGGATCGCAATGACCAATGGGGATTTGATTCAGATTGATAACCCATCTAATTATCCGGAGCTTAGTAAAATTGATCATGTGGAAGAACCTTATGTTAAGGCATCCATCATCGTACCGAATGATTATGTAGGAATGGTTATGGAGCTGTGCCAGAACAAACGTGGAGAGTTCGTTAATATGGAGTACTTAGACGCTAATCGTGTTACGATCATTTATGAAGTTCCACTCTCGGAAATTGTCTATGATTTCTTTGATAAGTTAAAGTCCGGTACGAAGGGGTATGCATCTTTCGACTATGAAATATCCGGATACCGTAGATCGAATCTTGTCAAAATGGATATCATGCTTAACAATGAGCAAGTGGATGCACTTTCATTCATCGTTCACCGGGATCGCTCATTCAATCGTGGACGTGTTATTTGTGAAAAGCTACGTGAAATTATTCCTCGTCAAATGTTCGAGGTACCTATTCAAGCTACAGTCGGAACGAAAGTCGTTGCGCGGGAAACAGTAAGAGCTATGCGCAAAAACGTATTGGCTAAATGTTATGGCGGAGATATTTCACGGAAACGGAAGCTGCTTGAGAAGCAGAAAGAAGGTAAGAAGCGCATGAAGCAGGTCGGAAGCGTTGAAGTTCCGCAGGAAGCATTTATGGCGGTATTGAAAGTCGACGACTGATCAGCTGAAGTATGTTATATGTATATAGAGTGAAACTATTTACAGGGGGGCCGCTGCGGCCCCCCCTTTTCTAAGAAAAAATAAGTAAAATTTTGGGAGGTAATTATTATGGCTGAACTTCAGCATCATAAGCAAAATGTTTATCAGGGAAGCCGTAAACCTCAAGCGATTTATTTGCATATTCCTTTTTGCACCAATAAGTGTTTCTACTGTGACTTTAATTCATATGTATTGAAGGATCAGCCCGTAATGGATTATTTGGTTGCCTTAGATCGAGAAATGGAATTAACAGTTGCACACACTCCCCCGGGACAAATCAAAAGTATCTTTGTTGGTGGAGGAACACCGACAGTTCTGAAACCTGATGAGATGAAATATTTCCTGAACTCGGTACGTACTCATTTCCCAGACTGGTCAGATGATATTGAGTTTTCTATGGAAGCCAATCCTGGGACGACAGATTTGGAGAAATTGACAGTGATGAGAGAAGGCGGTGTGAACCGTGTTAGCTTCGGTGTTCAAGCATTTCAGAATAAGTTACTCTCAGACATTGGACGGATTCATAATACAGATGATGTCTATCACAGTTTAGAGAATGCCCGTAAAGCAGGATTTGATAACATGTCTATTGATCTGATGTTTGGACTTCCGAATCAGACATTAGAGATGCTGGCAGAGAGCGTGACAAAGGCGCTGGAGCTTAATCTAAACCATTATTCAATATATAGCTTAAAAGTAGAAGAAAACACGCTTTTCCATACGATGTATCAGAAGAATCAGTTGCCATTACCGCATGAGGATGATGAGCTTCAGATGTATCTTTTATTGATGGATCGGATGAAGCAAGCGGGCTATGATCAATATGAAATCAGTAATTTTTCCAAGCCAGGATTTGAAAGCAGACATAATATGACGTACTGGCTAAATGAGGATTATTACGGTCTTGGTGCGGGTGCGCATGGATACGTAGGTCGAAAGCGTCACATGAATATAAAAGGGGTCAATCCCTATGTCGAGGCAGTGAAACAAGGCCTCCCACGTCTAGATAGCTTTCTTATATCGAAAGAAGAAGCCATGGAGGATTTCTTAATGGTTGGATTACGAGTGCTCAAGGGCGTAACCAAAGCTCATTTCGAAGAACAGTTTGAAGTACAGATGGATGTCGTGTTTGCCAAGCAACTTGAGAAGATGGTGAATACGGGACTTCTTGACATGACCGATGAAGGTTATCGATTGAGTGATAAGGGAATATTGTTCGGCAATGATGTGTTTGGTGAATTCGTAGGATCGCTTGTGGAAAATTAACATCTTGAACTTTTATGCGTGCTGTTGTATATTTATTCATATTATTGTGCAGCATGTGTAAGGAGGAGAGCAGGATGTCGGCGGTATGCAGGAAAGCGGTTCCTGAAGATATAGAGTATCTATTTGTGATGATACAAGGATATGCTGAAAAGGGAATAATGCTTCCACGTTCACGTAAGGTGTTGGAACAACAACTGGATCAATTTATTGTAGCGGAGATCGATGGTCAAACTGTTGGCTGTGGATCATTATTCCAGCTAGGAAATGATTTAGTGGAGATACGATCATTAGGTATTGGGGAAGAGTATAAGGGTCGGGGAATTGGGTCCAAGTTAGTAATTGCCCTAATAGAAGAAGCTAGAAATCGGAAGATTCCCAAAGTGATGGCCTTAACATATGAAGTATCCTTTTTTATTAAGAATGGATTTGATGTGGTAGAGAAAGAAATTTTCCCTGAAAAGGTGTGGACTGACTGCGTCTTTTGTTGTAAACAGCATTGCTGTGATGAAATAGCTGTTCTAAAGATACTGAACTGACTTGACAACAAATAGGTCAGTTTGGTATTTTTATATTAGCAGTTAGCACTCAATGGTTGTGAGTGCTAACGATATGTTTAACAAAGATTGCTGCGAGGAGGAGAAAGAGTTGTTAACTGAACGTCAAAGAATGATATTGAATGTTATTGTTGATGATTATATTCGTTCTGCCGAACCTGTTGGTTCTCGCAGCATATCTAAGAGAGCTGATGTTGGGTATAGCCCAGCTACAATTCGTAATGAAATGGCTGATCTGGAGGAATTGGGATTTCTTGAACAACCCCATACTTCGGCCGGAAGGATACCATCCAATAAAGGTTATCGCTATTATGTAGATCATATGGCTCCTTGGATTGCGATTAACCCTGTTGAGCGCAATAAGATTAGATCCTTTTATGCAGAGAAATTAAATGCAATGGAACAGGTTATTCAGCACTCAGCTACAATACTTTCTCATATGACAAATTATACATCGATATTGCTAGGTCCAGAAGTATTCCATACGTCACTACGTCATTTCCAGCTGCTTCCACTCAATGAGACGACTGCGGTCGCTATCATCGTGACAAGTACAGGACAAGTAGAGAATAAGACGGTAGCCATCCCTCCAGGCGTCTCTGTTTCAGAAATGGAGAAAGTGGTGAATTTGCTTAATAGTAAGCTTGTTAACGTTCCGCTATTTAAGTTGAAATCTCGTTTATACTCTGAACTTGCAGAGGAACTTGCGAGATACACATCGCACTATGAAGAACTACTTATCGTTCTGGATTCTATATTGGATCGTGAGAGTGAACACCAAGTATACCTGAGTGGTACGACGAATATGCTTACGCAGCCCGAATTTAAAGATGTCGATAAAGTGAAAGCTGTTCTAGATCTACTTGAAGAAACACCGACCTTAATGAAGATGATGGATCCTAGTGCTAGTGGGAGTGGGATTCAGGTAAGGATCGGTACAGAGAATGATCATAAGGCATTCGCTGATTGTAGCTTGATTACAGCTACGTATTCATTAGAAGGAGAGTCTTTAGGAACTATTGGAATATTAGGGCCAACAAGGATGGAGTATGCCAGAGTCATGAGCATCATGGGGGTTATTTCTAAAGATTTGACAACACTATTGTCACACTGGTACAAATAGGGAGTGGAACAGATGAGTCAAGGACAGCAATCACTTCGCGAGGGAGAGGAACGCTACTCAACCTTGCTTAACAATAGTAATGCGGTCCGCGCGATTACTTCTGCGGTTGAGGGTACACTCGGTCCGAAGGGACTCGATGTTATGCTTGTCGGTTCCAGAGGAGAAGTAATCATTACCAATGATGGAGTTACTATTTTGGACAGAATAGATGTAAGTCATCCTGCAGCCAGTTTACTGATTCAAGTGGCAAGATCACAGCAAAGAAAAGTCGGAGACGGAACGACCTCGGCGATTGTGCTAGCAGGTGCGCTGGTACAAGAAGGTGTTGTGCAGATCATGAAGGGAGTTCCGGCTTCCAAAGTAGTCTCTGGTATGCAACAAGGCATTGAGTTTGCGATACAATCATTACAGCGTCGAACGAGAATGATTCAGGGGCTATATGATCCTTTATTGGAGAAGACTGCTTACGTAGCGGGTCGAGAACGTAGGGATATTGTGAGGCTAGTGATGGATGCTGCTTCCAAAGTAGGTGTGGAAAGAATGAAGGAACCCACATTTAACTTAGCGAACTGTGTAATTGCGATTGAGAAAGCTGATAACGAAGTATATGAAGGCTTGTTGTTACGCCAGAAACCGTTGCATTCTCGAGGGAATAAGGTACTGGAGGATGTCCGGATATTAGTACTTCAAGATGCACTCGAGCCAGAGGCTCTAGATGAAGAAGTATTAACTACGGAGGCTGGATTTGCGCGCTATATGGATCTGCGTGAACAGTTCAGTAGAGAATTACTAAGCTTACGTGAACTCGGGGTAGGCGTGATTCTATTGGAACGGGGCATCCATCCTGATGCCGAACAGTTCTGCATTGATCATGGTATACTAGTCATTCAGCGATTAAGCCGAGTTGATATTAACCGTGTATGTGAGATGACGAGGGCTGTTCCAGTAAGACGTACAGCGCTACATAAAAATTCTGAACAGCTACAGCTTGTATTAGGATACTCTCCTCAGGTAACTTATGATGAGGAGCTTGAACGTGTCCGTATGCAATCTCAAGCCAATAACCAAGAACCATTCGTTACTGTGGTCGTGGGAGCTAGCACGGCCGAAGTGGTGGGGGAATCAGCACGGATCGCAGGAGATGCGGCGTCAGCATTACAGGCTGCCGTATCAGGAGGCGTGCTGCCTGGTGGAGGTACAACTGAATTGGCCATTTCCTATGAGTTAGAGCGTCAGCGAGAAACAATCACAGGGATGGAAGCTTTCGGAGTTGCAGCTGTCGCAGCAGCATTAAGGAAGCCAATGTCACAAATATTGCTAAATGCTGGCTATAATCCTCTTGAGAAATTAGAGGAAGCACGCGCAGCTCAGCTTACAGAAGATTGCGACAGTATGGGGATTGATTGCGACACAGGTCATGTTATTAATTACGAGCTTGAGGGAATTGTTGATCCTGCGCTTGTCAAGTCCCATGGACTGAAAGCTGCTGGAGAAGTCGCAATGGCAATACTTCGTATTCATAATGTGATTAAGATGAGGGAAGAGGATGGACGGTTAAATGATTAGGAATACCGAACACCTCAGTGAACTCACACAACATAATCAAGTGATTGTATTCAAACTAGGTTAAGGAGGTGGAGACACCATGAAAGAGGAACAACAGGAAATAAATAATGTTTCAGAAGAAATAGAGACAGACATCGTAGAAGAAGTAAATCAGGAACAATCAAAGTCTTCGCTTGAACAAGAACCCGGTGTACGAACTGAGCTAGAGCGTCTGCAAGCTCTTGCTGATGAGAATCAACAACGTGTTCTGCGTGCCCAAGCTGATTTCGATAATTTTCGTAAACGTACACAGAAAGAGAAGGAAGATTCCGCTAAATATGCTTCTATCAAGCTAATCACGGAACTTTTGCCGATCATGGATAACTTTGAACGAGCGTTTGCTGTCGATGTTTCAAATGAGCAGGTGGAGTCTTTTTCAAAAGGGATGGACATGATTTTCCGTCAATTGGAAAGTACCTTACAGGCTGAAGGATTAACTGTTATGGAGACAGTAGGTCAGCCGTTTAATCCGGAGTATCATCAGGCTATTATGAAAGTGGAAAGCGACCTTTATCCAGAGGGAACTGTTGTTGAGGAAGTTCAAAAGGGTTATATCTTGAAAGATAAGCTACTTCGTCCAGCGATGGTTAAAGTTAGTGAATAATTAAGTTTTATATATAAAAAGGAGGAATTTTAAAATGAGTAAAGTAATCGGGATTGACCTAGGTACAACGAACTCTTGTGTAGCAGTTATGGAAGGCGGCGAGGCCGTTGTTATTCCTAACCCAGAAGGTGCACGTACAACACCATCCATTGTAGGTTTTAAGAAAGACGGCGAACGTATTGTTGGTGAAACAGCGAAACGTCAATCCATTACTAACCCTGACCGTACGGTAATGTCCATTAAACGTCATATTGGTACAGATCATAAAGAGAAAATTGATGATAAAGACTATACAGCACAAGAAATTTCTGCTATTATTCTTCAAAAGTTAAAATCAGATGCAGAAGCATATCTAGGGCAATCGGTAACACAAGCTGTTATTACGGTTCCAGCTTACTTCAATGATAGCCAACGTCAAGCTACGAAAGATGCTGGTAAAATTGCTGGTCTAGAAGTTCTACGTATCGTTAACGAGCCAACAGCAGCGGCACTTGCATATGGTATGGAAAAGTCTGAAGACCACACAATTCTTGTATATGACCTTGGTGGTGGTACGTTTGACGTATCCATTCTTGAACTTGGCGATGGATTCTTTGAAGTGAAAGCAACAAGTGGAGATAACCGTCTTGGTGGGGATGACTTTGACCAATTGGTTATTGACCACCTCGTAAGTGAATTCAAAAAAGATCAAGGAATTGATCTAAGTAAAGATAAATCAGCTGTTCAACGTTTGAAAGATGCTGCAGAAAAAGCGAAAAAGGAATTATCTGGCGTATTGACTACAACGATTTCCTTGCCGTTTATTACTGTAGTTGATGGCGTTCCACAGCATTTAGAAATGAACCTTACTCGTGCTAAATTCGATGAATTAACAAATTCATTGGTTGAGCGTACACTAGGACCTACTCGTCAAGCGCTTAGTGACGCAGGCATGACTCCGAATGATATAGATAAAATTGTTCTTGTTGGTGGATCTACACGTATTCCTGCTGTACAAGATGCCATTAAGAAATTGACTGGTAAAGATCCGCATAAAGGTGTTAACCCTGATGAAGTTGTTGCTCTTGGAGCAGCTGTTCAAGCCGGAGTTCTAACAGGTGAAGTGAAAGACGTTGTTCTACTTGACGTAACTCCATTGTCCCTAGGTATTGAAACTGCGGGTGGTGTATTTACGAAGATGATCGAACGCAACACTACGATCCCTACAAGTAAATCACAAGTATTCTCAACTTATGCAGATAACCAACCAAGTGTTGAAATCCATGTGTTGCAAGGTGAACGCCAAATGGCAGCAGGTAATAAGACCCTTGGACGCTTCATGCTAGGTGAGATTCCTCCAGCACAACGTGGTATACCACAAATCGAAGTTACATTTGATATTGATGCGAACGGAATTGTTAACGTATCTGCAACAGATAAAGGCACGAATAAGAGCCAAAAAATTACGATTACATCTTCAAGTGGCTTGAGTGATGAAGAAGTAGAACGCATGATGAAGGATGCTGAAGAGCATGCGGAAGAGGATCGTCAACGTAAAGAATTGATTGAAGCGAAGAATAATGCTGACCAACTTGTTTATTCGACTGATAAAGTCATTAAGGATCTAGGCGAGAAGATCGATGCATCTGAAATCGAAAAAGCTGAAGCAGCCAAAGAAAAAGTGAAAACTGCTTTGGAGACAGATAACCTTGAAGAAATTAACAAGGCTGCAGAAGAGTTGACAGAAATTGTTCAACAATTGTCTATGAAGCTGTATGAGCAAGCTGCCGAAGCAGAACAAGGTGCTGAAGGCGCAGCAGCTGACGGTGAAGCGAAGAAAGATAATGTAGTGGATGCAGAATATGAGGTTGTTGACGAAGATAAGAAACAAGAGTAACCTATAGAAGGTTTCCTTCATAAGTAGTACTTGGAGGAGAAAGGGAAGGTCAAAGCCGGGGCATCCCGTGCTTTGGCTTTCTCTTTGCGAGAATGGGATTGTAATTATTGATATGATAAAAGAGATGTTGTGGGGGTGGCAGAGTGGCTGGAAAGCGCGATTACTACGAAGTACTCGGTGTCAGTAAAGACGCATCGGATGAAGAAATTAAGAAGGCGTATCGTAAACAGGCACGAACATATCACCCGGATGTAAACAAGGCAGATGATGCTGAGGCCAAGTTCAAGGAAGTCAAGGAAGCTTATGATGTTCTGAGTGATGGACAGAAGAAAGCGGGATATGATCAATATGGACATGTCGATCCTAATCAGGGAATGGGCGGTGGCTTCTCTGGTGGTGGTGATTTTGGAGGCATGGGTGATATATTTGATATGTTCTTCGGCGGCGGCGGCGGAAGACGGGATCCGAATGCGCCACAACGGGGAAATGATCTGCAGTATACAATGACGATCGAATTTAAAGAAGCTGTATTTGGAAAAGAGAGTGATATTACTATTCCACGTACAGAAACTTGCGATACATGTTTTGGTTCTGGAGCTAAACCCGGTACGAAACCCAATACCTGTCATACATGTCATGGTAGTGGACAGGAAGAAGTTATTCAGAATACACCATTTGGCCGTATGGCCAACCGTCGTACATGTTCGAC
Source organism: Paenibacillus sp. Y916 (assembly GCF_056786435.1). Lineage (NCBI taxonomy): Bacteria > Bacillati > Bacillota > Bacilli > Caryophanales > Paenibacillaceae > Paenibacillus > Paenibacillus sp. Y916. Next base: position 221,056 of record NZ_JBXCJA010000001.1, read on the forward strand.
CTGTAGTGGTAGTGGTAAGATTATTAAGGAACGTTGTGGAAGTTGCCATGGGCAAGGAAAAGTTAAAAAACAACGTAAGATTCATGTTAAAATTCCTGCAGGTGTAGATGACGGAGCACAATTACGCATGACAGGTGAAGGTGAAGGCGGATTGCGTGGAGGTCCTTCAGGAGATCTATATATTGTCATTCGCGTGAAAAATCATGATTTCTTCGAACGTGAAGGGGACGATATTTACTGTGAGATCCCATTAACCTTTGCTCAAGTAGCATTGGGAGATGAGGTTGAAGTTCCGACATTGACGGAGAAGATAAAGCTCAAGATTCCGGCAGGAACTCAGACAGGTACGTTCTTCCGTCTTAGAGGTAAGGGTGTACCTCGTCTTCGCGGTGTTGGTCAAGGTGATCAGCATGTTAAAGTGGTCGTTATTACACCAAGTAATCTAAATGATGAGCAAAAAGAACTACTTCGGCAAATTGCTTCATTAGATGGTGAAAAGACACATGAGCATGAACAATCCTTTTTTGATCGTGTGAAGAAAGCATTCCGTGGAGATTGATTGTAACTACATTTCATGATGTCATATAAAGAAGGCTACGCTGTCCGAATAAGGATGGCGTAGCCTTTTACTATATATGTCATATTTTTTTGTACACCGATCCCTTTGTATAGTACAATGATAATTATGCATAGGTATGAGGGGGATAAGAACAACATGTTATGGCACGAATTTACGATACAAACGACAGAGGAATCCATTGAAATGATTTCTAATTTCCTGCATGAGGCAGGAGCTGGTGGTGTATCCATTGAAGAATCCGGAACGCTCAATAAAGTAAGAGATACGAAGTATGGTGAGCTGTATGATCAACCTTTGAATGACATACCCGAAGGTCAGGCTGTGATTAAAGGGTATTTCTCCATGGATATGGATATGGACAATGTTGTTCCTATAGTGAAGCAGCGGGTGGATGAGTTGAGCCAGTATGATATAGACACTGGTGAAGTTCGCTATGAACTGAAAGTGATTGATGAAGATGAATGGGCCAATGCTTGGAAGCAATACTTTAAGCCGATACGTGTCTCTAAGAGTCTAACCATTAAGCCAACATGGGAAGAGTATACTCCTGAATCTGAAGGAGAGAAGCTTATTCATTTGGATCCTGGGATGGCATTTGGTACGGGGACTCATCCGACCACATCTCTTTGTTTACGTACATTAGAGGACGTCATTCAGGGCGGAGAAGAGATTATTGATGTTGGAACAGGATCGGGCATATTAGCGATTGGTGCAATTCTTCTAGGGGCAAAGCATGTCTTAGCTGTTGATCTAGATCCAGTAGCAGTACATAGTGCGATGGAGAATACGGCATTCAATGGGATGGAAGGTAGCATAACGGTTAAAGAAAGCGATCTTCTATCTGTATTCAAACATCAGCAGGAGGGCGTGAATCTTGGTGTTACCGTGCCTGTGGATATGGTTGTTGCGAATATATTAGCAGAGGTTATTCTGTTGCTTATTGATGATGTGTACCAAGTATTGCAACCAGGAGGTGTTTTTATAACATCTGGAATATATAAAAATAAAGAACTCGTTGTTCAAGAGGCGCTTAAAGCATCCAACTTCGAAATCATCGATGTGAATCGTGAGGAAGAATGGATTGCCTTCGTGGCTAGAAAGAGGTAAGTATGGATTTTCTAAATGAAATATTGATTTATCCGATCGATAAAATGCCGTTTTTCTTAATTGCTATCGTGTTAGCTTTTACGGTGCATGAGTTCTCACACGCGTACTTTGCTAACAAATTCGGCGATCCTACGGCTAAACTATTGGGACGTGTAACGTTAAATCCAACCGTACATTTCGACTTGTTTGGAATTATATTGTTACTAATTGCAGGCTTTGGTTGGGCGAGACCCGTGCCAGTCAATCGTGATAATTTCGAGCGACCACGTCTAATGGGTGCAATTGTTTCTTTAGCAGGACCATTGAGTAATTTCGTGCTCGCTGTATTGGGGGCGTTTGTTTATGCAGGACTAATTCAATTTGACGTGTTAGGTTCAATTACGAATTTGAAACTAGCTGAGGCGATTGCGACCACGTTTTATTTTATTATTATTATGAACTTCTTTCTGTGTTTATTTAATCTTATCCCATTACCTCCATTGGATGGTTACCGTATACTAGAAGATGTTGTTCCTCGTGAAGCTAGTGCAAAGCTGAAGAAATTTGAACAGTGGTCCCTATTAATTTTTCTATTGATACTGTTCATTCCGGGGCTACGGGCTTATACGATAACCCCACTCTATGGAGCTGCTCAGTCGATGTATTTCAACTTTATTAATATGTTCATGGTTATGTTTGGAGGTTAATTACGTAAGGATAGGATGTTGATAAGCGATGCAACGATATTTCATATCTGTGGAACAATTCATGGACAACATGGTGGAGATTACAGGTGAAGATGCCCGTCATATTACGAGAGTAATGAGGGGGAAAGCAGGAGATAAGATCATTGTAAGTGATGGTCTATCGCGTGAAGCGGTGGTTGAGCTGGAGTCATTAGAGCAAGGTCTAGTTACTGCTAATATCGTTGAGCATCTCGACATGTTGCAAGAAGCACGTGTGAAGGTCACATTGGCGCAGAGCCTTCCCAAAGGGGATAAGATGGAGACGGTTATACAGAAGTGTACAGAGATTGGAGCTGTGTCATTTGTACCCTTTCTATCTGAACGTACGATCGTTCAATATGATGCTAAAAAGGAAGAGAAGCGTCTAGAACGATGGCGCAAGATTTGTAAAGAAGCGGCGGAGCAAAGTCATCGTAATATTGTTCCGGCGATAGAACCACCTCTAACATGGTCGCAGTTGATGAAGTCATTTAAGCTATATGATGCGGTATATTTTTGCTATGAGAAGGAGCAGGGATCACAACTGCGTGATGCGTTGCTACCATTTATACAAAGTGTTGAAGCAAGTAGTATACCTAAAGTGTTACTTGTTGTTGGACCAGAAGGTGGATTCAGTGAAGGGGAGTGCCGTAAAGCGGAGGAAGCGGGAGCAGTCAGTGTTGGACTAGGTCGTCGCATTTTACGCTGTGAGACTGCGGGGATGGTTGCCCTATCTTGCATATTATACGATTTTGGTGAAATGGGAGGAGTTTGAAAATGCCATCCATAGCATTTTATACATTAGGATGTAAAGTCAATTTTTATGATACGGAAGCCATTTGGCAACTATTTAAGGATGAGGGATACGAGCAGATCGATTACGAACAGACAGCCGATGTGTATTTAATTAATACATGCACCGTTACGAACACAGGGGATAAGAAGAGTCGGCAAATTATTCGTCGTGCAGTTCGTCGTAATCCGAACGCAATCATTGCTGTTACGGGCTGTTACGCTCAGACATCACCAGCAGAGATCATGGATATTCCAGGCGTAGATCTCGTCATTGGGACGCAGGATCGTGATAAGATAATTCCTTTTGTGAAAGAAATTCAGGAATCGCGTGAACCCGTTAACGCTGTTCGTAATATTATGAAGAATCGGGTATTTGAGGAAATGGATGTTCCTGATTTTACGGATCGCTCACGCGCTTTTCTCAAAATTCAAGATGGTTGTAACAATTTCTGTACATTCTGCATTATACCGTGGTCACGGGGGTTATCACGCAGTAGGGATCCGCAGAATATTATTAAACAGGCTCATCAGTTAGTGGAAGCTGGTTATAAGGAAATGGTCTTAACGGGGATTCATACCGGTGGTTATGGCGATGATCTTGATCAGTATGATTTATCCGATCTATTGATGGATTTAGATAAGGTAGATGGACTAGAACGGATTCGAATCAGTTCGATTGAAGCAAGTCAAATTGATCATAAGATGCTGGATGTTTTGAATCGTTCTACGAAGATGTGTCGTCATCTTCATATTCCACTTCAGGCTGGTGACGATGAAGTATTGAAACGGATGAGACGTAAATATACAACAGAACAATTTTATAATAAAATGGGATTAATTCGCCAAGCTATGCCGGATGTAGGTATTACTACAGATATTATTGTCGGTTTCCCTGGCGAGACGGATGAGATGTTCCGTAATGGTTATGATCTGATGAAGGCGATCCAGTTCTCGGAAATGCATGTGTTCCCATACTCTAAACGGACAGGCACGCCTGCAGCACGTATGGAGGACCAGGTGGATGAAGAGATCAAGAATGCACGGGTTCACGATCTGATCGACTTATCTGAACAGATGCAGCTTACCTATGCGAATAAATTTGTAGGGCAAGTTCTTGAGGTCATCCCAGAGGGAGCTCGTAAAGGTTCAGAAGGTTCAGGTAAATTACAGGGATTCAGCGATAACTATTTGCAGATGACTTTTGACGGACCAGAGGATCTTCAGCGTAAAATATGTCGTGTGGAAATGGTTGAAGCTGGTGTCAACGAGTGCAAGGGGAAGTTGATCAGTGTAGGTTCATAAATGAACTGAGATATGGATAAGGATTTCATTTTTCTGTTTCAGAAGATGAAATCCTTATATTTTTCTTGAAATATAAGGAAGTATAAGTTTCACTTGATACTCTATTCCTTATATTTCCGCTGAAACGGGTGCTGTCCTTACAAAGGACGGCGAAGCCGTTTCTACTTGATAATATGATATAAAGGGGTCATCAGCGTGGCATACAAACAATTTTCAGCAGGTGGCGTCGTATTTAAGAAAGAGGATGGGGAACTTCATATTCAGCTCATACTAGACCGTTATGGTAAAGTGTCGTTAGCTAAAGGGAAGATGGAGCAGGGTGAGACGATCGAGGAGACAGCTCTGCGTGAAATTGAAGAGGAGACGGGTATACTGGGAAGTATTGTCTCGCCTGTAGATATTATTGCGTATACGTACCAGAACCCTGTTCATGGAGAAGTGGATAAAGAAGTACATTATTATCTGGTGGAAGCGACAGGCGGTCATCTGAAGCCTCAAATTGAGGAGATAAATGAAGTATCCTGGTATACACCTGAAGAGGCTTGGCGTCGCCAGCAGCAAAGCGGATATCGTAATAACGATATCATTCTCAAGAAAGCTCTATCATTGTTAGGAATAAGTGTATAGGATGTTCAAAAGGTCATCTTTTGAACTCGATTTTATATAAGTGCGAGTCTTAGGATGAGGAACGATCGATCCTTTTCCAGATCGGAAGATAACATATTGGAAGTGCTATGAGCGAACAGAGGATATTGAATATCGTCTGTGAATGGGCAATTTGGCTACCGAAGTCGCTGGATAACCAAGCAGATACGTTATGTAATTGTTGAATAAAGGGCATGAATAATGCTGCACCACCTACATTCAGTACGACATGAGTCCAAGCGACAAATTTACCTGATGGAGAACTACCGGTAGCGGCGATGACAGCGGTGACGCATGTGCCTACATTGGATCCTAAGACGATGGCAATACCTACTTCTACGGGAAGGGCACCGGAACTTGCAAGTCCCATAGCCAGGCCAATGACAGCCGCACTACTATGGATTAGGGCAGTCAGGCATGCTCCGGCAACGACTCCCCAGAGTACATTCTGAGAGGCGCGTTCAATGAACCATCCGAAGACACCGTATGAATCTAATGCAGGTCCGATTGACTGCATGACACGGATTCCGAACATGATTAATGCGAACCCGGCTACGATGAGGGATATATATTGGGCAGGTTCGAAGAAATGCTTGTATTGGCGTAATTTCCATGGCGTATAATCATTTGCGATCACAGCAGCAGCCCATACTGTGATGGATATGAGGAGCAAAGGGGGAGCCAGTTGTCCTAATTGCAAACCCATTAATTCGGTTGTGAGGCAAGTGCCAATGTTGCTACCGAGAATGATACCAAGCGTTCTAGCATAGGTGAGAAGACCGGCATTTACGAGGCCTATGGTGATGACCGTAACGGCTGTACTACTTTGTAGAATGCCAGTAATGAAAGTACTGAATAGCATGCCTTTGAGGGGTGACGAGGTTGCCTTGCTTAGAAGAGAGGTTAACATGGGTCCAGCCCAGCGAGAAAGAGCGGACTCCATCACTTTCATACCAAGCAGAAAAATGGCCAAACCGTATAGTACAGGGAAGATAATAGCATGGAACATGGATATGATTCTCCTTTTAGAGGATGTTCAAAAAGTCCTTGAAATAATTATATGTCCGTGATTGGACAACCATGACAAACATGATAGAACCTGCGGTGACAAGCACCGATACAGGTACATAATAGGGAGTGAAGATGAATGGCATCAGTTATTTTACAACGGAGTCAGAAGAAGAGATTAGAACATGGACATCCATGGGTGTTCAAAAGTGAAATTGCAACAGTCGAAGGTGAGCCAGAAGCAGGTCAGTTAGTTAACGTACTAAACCACCAGAAAAGGTATATTGGGACAGGGTATTATAATCCTGCATCGCAGATTACGGTAAGAATCGTATCGTATCGTTCTATGGAATTCATGGATCAGGCCTTTTTTACGGAGCGATTCCGAAACTGTCTTCAACATCGTGAACGATTTACCCCAGGAGAGACTGCTTATCGATTGGTCTATGGCGAGGCGGATTTTCTGCCTGGATTAATTGTAGATCGATTCGGTGATGTGCTAGTGGTCCAATTGTTGACGCTGGGTATGGACAAGTGCCGCAATGACATTGTGGCATCTTTGATTGAAGTCATGCATCCCGAAGGAATATATGAGCGTAGTGACGTATCTGTCCGTGAATTGGAAGGTTTGGAACAAGTGAAGGGACCATTATATGGAGAATGTCCACGTCATGTGAATGTGCGTGAGAATGGCTTGGCCATTGTCGTGGATATCGTAGAAGGTCAGAAGACTGGATATTTCTTCGATCAGCGTGAGAACCGTGCTTCTATTGAACCTTTGATGACAGGGTGGGGTGGAAGAAGTGGTATTACTTTGCAGGATGTTGAGCAAGATGGCATGATTAAGAATTTGCCTGTGAACAAGAGTGGGGGCATCGTTACATTTCCTTACTGGGATGGGGCGACGGTACTCGAATGTTTCTCTCATACAGGTAGTTTCACGTTGCACGCTTGTAAATATGGAGCAAAGAAGGTCACTTGCCTAGATATTTCTCAGCATGCGATTGAAAGTGCTCAAGCTAATGTAGAATTAAACGGGTTCACAGATCGGGTAGAGTTTGTTGTTGATGATGCCTTTCAATATCTTCGTACACAGGTTAAAGGTGTAGAAGAGAGAGTGAGGCGTTCTAATACAGGGACAGGAAAGAATAAGATTGATACCTCCAAGCCGATGGCTACGAGTGAAGGTCGAACATGGGATGTGGTTATCCTTGATCCTCCAGCATTCGCGAAGAATAAGAGTGCAGTACAAGGCGCTTGTCGCGGGTACAAAGACATCAACCTCCATGGAATGAAACTTGTGAATGAAGGCGGATATCTCGTTACAGCAAGTTGCTCTTACCATATGCGTCCAGATTTATTTCTAGAGACCATACAAGAGGCGGCAGCGGATGCAGGTAAAATTCTCCGTCTAATCGAGTGGCGTGCTGCTGGTAAAGATCATCCGCAAATTCTAGGAGTGGATGAGGGTCATTATCTGAAATTCGCTATTTTTGAAGTGCGGAGTAAATAAAATGAATTATAATTTAGTTGGATTAGGAACAAGCTCTCTTCTGTAAGTGGAAGGGAGTTTTTTTGTTGGACGAATTAAATAAGGTCAATGATCCCCTGATATCTTTATTTATGCTTTGCAGGGAACAAAACCCAAAAAAAGTGGAAGTTTTCCCAATAAAGGGCTCCTTATGTCAGAAGTGCATAGGGGATATAATTATGGATGCGGTTACATTAACGCGAAGGAAACAAATAAAGGGGGAGGCAAAGTATGAAAAGTATGAAAAGTATGAAACGTGTTTTAGTCGGAATCTCTACAATGCTCGTGATATCATCTGCTCTCACAGCGTGTGGTGGAAATTCAAACTCATCCAGCTCAACTCCAGCTCCATCATCTAACACTGCTGAGACTCCATCAAAAGGGGATGCTCCGAAAGTTACCATCAATCTCTGGAGCTTTACGGACGAGATTCCGAACATGACCAAAAAGTATATGGAAATCCATCCTGAGGCGAATGTAGAGTTCAAAACTACGGTTATCGCAACTACCGATGGAGCTTATCAGCCTGCTATCGACCAGGCCCTGTCCGCTGGCGGGAAAGATGCTCCGGATATTTTTGCAGCTGAAGCGGCGTTCGTGCTCAAGTATACACAAGGCGATGCATCCAGCTTTACCGCCAACTATGCGGACCTGGGCCTTGACGACCAAATGGTTAAGGACGCGGGCATCGCTCAGTACTCTGTTGATATCGGCAGTAAAGACGGCCAGCTGAAAGGCCTCGGTTATCAAGCAACTGGCGGAGCCTTTATCTATCGCCGCTCGCTTGCCAAGGATGTGTTTGGAACGGATGACCCGGCTGCCATCAAGACTGAAATTGGTCCAGGCTGGGATAAATTCTTCGATGCAGCTGCGAAGCTGAAAGCTAAAGGATATGGCGCAGTTTCTGGAGACGGCGATATGTGGCATGCGATCGAGAACAGTTCTGAGAAAGGCTGGATTGTTGATGGCAAACTTCATATCGATCCGAAGCGCGAAGAGTTCCTTGATCTCTCCAAAAAGCTGAAAGACAATGGATACCACAACGACACGACAGATTGGACGGAAGCCTGGTACGCCGATATGTCCGGCACTGGTGCCCAACCGGTCTTCGGTTTCTTCGGTCCTGCTTGGCTCATTAACTATACGTTAAGCGACCATGCAAAAGATACAAATGGTGACTGGGCAGTTACTGAGTCACCAACAGGTTTCTTCTGGGGAGGTACCTGGTTGCTCGCCAATAAAGACGTAACCAAGGACGAAGCCAAGAAACAAGCTGTTGCGGACTTTATCAAATGGGTAACACTCGATACTTCTGAAACCGGACTCCAGTATTACTGGGCTAACGGAACGTTCAACGAGGGCGAGCAAGGCGCGAAGGACAGTGTTTCTTCCTCCGTTGTCATGGATAAGTCTAACGGTGAATTACCATTGCTTGGCGGGCAGAACATTTTCGACATATTTATTCCGGCTAACACCAACGCTTCAGGCAAGAACTTGACCCAGTTCGACGAAACGATAAACAGACTCTGGCGTGAACAAGTACGCGAATATACTGCGGGCAACAAGGACCGTGATAAAACGATCGAAACCTTCAAGCAGCAAGTCAAAGATCAACTTGAAATCGACAGCGAATAAAAAGAAAACGAAGGGGCGGGAAGTTATCCCGCCCCTTCATATCAACTAAAGGGGGGGAGACCATGCGCCGTAAAGGTGTGAACTACTCTAAATATGGCTATATCTTTACATTACCGTTTGTTTTGGCATTTCTTATTTTCTCGCTATATCCTATTTTATACACCGCATTCATCGGATTCACCGATTTAAAGGGATTAATACCAAAGCCAATACAGATTTTGGATGATCCTTTTAAGAACTTTAAAGATCTCCTCTTTGATAATGTCTCATTCAGAAAGTCTCTAATTAACACCGGGTTGCTCTGGATTGTCAACTTCGTTCCCCAGATCCTTCTCGCGCTATTGCTCACTGCGTGGTTCACGAACCAGCGTCTTAAAATTAAGGGACAAGGTGCTTTCAAAGTTCTGCTCTATATGCCTAATATTATCACAGCGGGTACAATTGCCGTTCTTTTTAGCACTCTGTTTGCCTATCCGATGGGTCCCATAAACAGTTTTTTTGAAATGATGGGATGGTCCGACGGCCCAATTTTCTTCCTGCAGGATAAGACGACAGCGCGGGGCATTGTGGCGTTCATCCAGTTCTGGATGTGGTATGGCAACACCATGATCATTCTGATCGCAGGCGTTATGGGTATAAATCCTGCACTCTTCGAGTCTGCGTCGATTGACGGCGCAAACGGAGTTCAGACCTTCTTCCGTATCACGCTGCCGAGTTTACGTACGATTTTGTTATTCACGCTGATTACATCGATGGTCGGTGGTTTGACCATGTTCGATATTCCGCAGCTCTTCCTTGCGGGCGGACCGGATGACTCCACGCTTACCACGTCCATGTTCATTTATGGGCAAGCCTTTAAGGGAAGCTATTTGTACAATCGCGCTGCAGCGGCCAGTATGATCATGTTCGTGATTTCAGCAATATTGTCTGGATTTGTGTTCTATTTAATGCGTGATCGCGACGCGGCAAAAATAAAAAAAATAGAAAAAATGCATAGAAAAGCCGCCAAGAGCAGCCAAAAGGGGGGCGTAGCACATGAACAATAATCAAAAAGGTGGAACCGTCACCCGTAAATTAAACAAGACGATTATCTATGTCGTCTGTATCTCTTTGGCGGTACTCAGTATCCTCCCGTTTTGGATCATGTTTGTGAACGCCACTCGCTCTACACCGGAAATTCAAAGCGGTATCTCACTGTTCCCTTCGACGCACTTGATGAGTAACCTGCGGGTGCTGCTCGACAAGAGCTTCGATCCCATTCAAGGGTTTATGAATTCTTTTGTTATCTCTGCTTCAGCAACCCTCTTAACGGTCTATTTCTCGTCCTTAGCGGCTTATGGACTTGTGACTTATAGCTGGAAGCTGCGTGGGCCATTCTTTACCTTTATTTTGTGCGTGATGATGATTCCTTCCCAGGCAAGTGCAATCGGATTCTATCAGTTCATGTATAAAATACATTGGACAAACAGCTTTCTTCCACTGATTCTGCCTGCGATTGCAGCGCCTGCGGTCGTGTTCTTTATGCGCCAATACCTGCTCGCTACGCTGTCGATAGAGATCGTGGAAGCGGCACGCGTAGACGGGTCCAGTGAATTCAGCACCTTTAACAGGATTATCATGCCGCTGATGGTGCCGGCAGTGGCGACGCAGGCTATCTTTGCCTTTGTGGCCAATTGGAACAACCTGTTCATGCCTCTGATTCTGCTGACACAGAAGGAGAAATATACGATGCCGATTATGGTCAGTCTACTTCGCGGTGATATTTACAGGACCGAGTTCGGATCGATCTACTTGGGGCTAGCCTTAACGGCTTTACCGCTGTTTGTGGTTTACTTCCTGTTATCCCGGTATATTATCGCGGGCGTAGCGCTCGGAGGCGTGAAAGAATAACCTCATGTTTGAGATTGAAGTAAAGTTGTTCACGAGATCGCTCATTTCGGAAGTTTGTAGAGATACAAACTTTCGAAATGAGCGATCTTATTTCTCCCTTTTGGAGTTCTTTATGAAATCCTACTTAAGAATGTCTTGAAGTAATGCTTCGGAGACATTCTTATTTGTCGTTTTTATAAAAACGATCATGATCATTGCGGATCCAATCTACTAACGATTAACGGATTATGAGTCGTAATAGTCTAAAAAGTGGATTTTATCATAGATGTGAGCAGTGAAACCAAACGTACGTTCCTTTGAGTGGAGGGTATGTTATAATAGTAAGCGACTATTCTAATACAATTTAATAAGTCAGTTTATACGATGAATTGTCAATCTGAGTGCGACAAGACTTGACAATTCATCCTTATATAAAGGAGGCATCCCATGTCGGTTCAATTCCTTATAGGACGTTCGGGAAGCGGTAAAACTACGAACATATTGCAAGATATATCGGCACGGATTAGCAAGGAATCACAAGGTAATCCGATCATCCTGATCGTTCCAGAACAGGGTTCTTTTCAAGCTGAGCATGCGTTAGTGACAACGGGTTCGGTGAGAGGGATTGCTCGTGCGCAGGTGCTAAGCTTTCAGCGTCTGGCTTACCGGGTCATGCAAGAGACGGGTGGATCGGCACGTGTTGGCATTAGCGAAGAAGGAAAAAGAATGTTGCTCTACAAGATCATACAAAGGCGTAAAGAAGAATTGAAGCTGTTCGGCCCATCGGGGGATCAAGTAGGTTTCGTGGGAAGACTAGGTCAACTCTACACGGAGATGAAGCGTTATTGTATCGATGCTACGAATGTATCAGAACAGCTCTCATTGATGAGATCTAATGGTTTGGGGACTCCGATCTTACGCGACAAGCTAGGAGATATCGAGACGCTTTATCGAGATTTCGAGCAAGAGTTATCTCCTTTATATATGGATAATGAAGATTATTTGATGACATTAGCGGGGGCTATTCCGAATTCTTCATACGTGAAGGGTGCGGATATTTGGATTGATGGTTTTCATGGATTCACACCTCAAGAATATACGGTGTTGCAGCAATTAATGTTATGCGCGTCATCTGTAACCATTGCACTTACGCTGGATAAAACTCTGGACCATGGCATGCTTCCACATGAGTTAGATTTATTTCATCCATCAGCCACAACGTATGTGAAGTTAAAAGGAATGGCTGCAGAATTAGGTGTGGAGTCATCGGATAGACTACTCAGCTCGGATAACCTCCCGAGATTTGAACATAGCCCAGAGCTTGCGCATCTCGAACGGGGATTTGATCGGCGAATTCCTTGGCGTGATTCTGCGCAACAAGAGCATCCTAAGTCTCACGGCATCTCTATTCACGCAGCCGTTAATCGACGTGCAGAAGTCGAGGGAGCACTGCGTGAAATGATTCGCCTCGTTCGTGAAGAAGGTGCTAGGTTCAGGGAAATGGCTATTTTTGTGCGACAATTGGGAGATTATGAGCCTATTATAGGTCCTCTTTGCCGCGATTATGACGTACCCTTTTTCCTCGATCAGAAGCGCAGTGAGCTACATCATCCCTTGGTAGAGTTTATACGTTCAGCACTTGATATTGTGAAAAGACGCTGGCGCTATGAAGATGTATTTCGCTGCATCAAGACGGATTTATTGCTGCCATTAGATGGCTCTCTTGATCGTAAAGATATGGATCGATTAGAGAATTACGTGCTAGCTTGTGGGATTCATGGCTACCGCTGGACAGATGGACGCCCATGGAGCGCAACTCCAAGTCTTTCACTTGAAGGTGATGACAACGTGGATCGAGAGAAGAAAGGCGAAGAGCTTCTTGAACTGATGGAGCGCTGTCGCGCAGCGATCTGTGGACCACTATTTACTTTTGAGAACAGATTGAAGAAAGCTAAGACTGCTCAAGATTTATGTACAGCCGTATATTTGTTGTTGGAAGAGGCGAATGTTCCGCAAAAGCTTGATCTTCTCAGTCATGAAGCTTTGGAAGCAGGTCAACCAGAGGCTGCCAAAGAGCATCGGCAACTATGGGGCGCCATTCTGGATATACTTGATCAAATGGTGGAATTAATGGGTGATGAGAACATTAGCTTCGATTTGTTTACGGGGATATTAGATACGGGCTTAACAGAGTTGAAATTATCCCTCGTTCCACCTTCCATCGATCAGATCTTAATTGGGAATATGGATAGAACACGTACTAGTGGTGTGAAATATACATTTCTGTTGGGCTTCAATGAAGGTGTTGTTCCTGCGATACTTCAGGAAGATGGCGTACTGACGGAACAGGAACGCCTGTTGTTATCGGATGCTGGAATGGAGCTAGCTCCAAGCATTTCACGTAAGCTTTTAGATGAAAGATTCTTGATCTACAATGCGTTAACTTCAGCTAGTCAACATATGTGGATATCTTATACGGCTTCTGATGAAGAGGGCAAAGTCCTCTTACCTTCGGAAGTGATTCGACATGTGAAGAAGATGTACCCATTCCTGAAAGAAGAGCCACTATTGGGGCAACCTCAGCGAGGACAAACCCTTGAAGAACAGCTAGACTTTGTAACGAATCCACAACAGACGTTGAGTCATTTAATTATACAGTTGCAAAAATGGAAGCGAGGTAGCGATATTCCTGACTTTTGGTGGGAAGCTTACAATTGGTATTTACAGCATGAGCAGTGGCGCGAACCTCTGTTCATGTTACTTCGCTCGTTATTTTATGTGAATGAAGCATTACCTTTGCGCTTAGACACGAGCCGCAAGTTGTATGGAGCCAAAATTCGTACAAGTGTATCAAGAATGGAGAGATTTGTTGCTTGTCCATTTTCACATTTTGCATCACATGGTTTAAAGCTAAAAGAACGTCAGATGTATCGACTAAAGGCGCCTGATATCGGTCAATTGTTTCACTCTGCACTTAGTGATATGGCCACGCAATTAAAGAATCGAAGCGTTAGTTGGGGGAGTCTAACACCTGAAGAATGCCGACTGGAAGCCGGTATTGCGGTAGATCGCTTAACACCCCTCTTGCAGGGAGAAATCTTATTGAGTTCCAAGCGCTATGGCTATATTTCAAGAAAATTAAAAAACATTGTCGGCAGAGCATCCATTATTCTTGGTGAACATGCTCGGAGAGGTAACTTTGAACCTATTGGGCTTGAACTTGATTTCGGTCCTGGGAAGACGCTACCTCCGCTTACTTTTCCACTGGAGAATGGCTCGATTATGGAAGTTGTCGGTCGGATTGACCGCGTAGATATGGCACAGACAGAGCAAGGGATGATGCTGAGAGTGATTGATTATAAGTCCAGCCAGAATGATCTCAAGCTACATGAGGTGTATTATGGTCTGTCTCTTCAATTGTTAACTTATCTCGACGTATTGTTGACATATTCAGAAGACTGGCTTGGGCAGGCAGCTATCCCAGCGGGAACATTGTATTTCCATGTGCATGATCCATTATTGCAATCTACGAATGGGATGAATGCGGAGCAAGCAGCAGATGAATTGCTTAAACGTTTCAAAATGAAGGGGCTTTTGCTCGCGGATCGCGACGTTATTGCACAGATGGATGCAACGTTAGATAAAGGACATTCTACGATTCTGCCCGTTGCTGTGAAAGCCGATGGAAGTTTCTATAGCAGTGCAGCTGTGGCAAGTACGGAACAATGGGGAAGTTTATTGTCATCTGTAAGGAACAATATTATGAAGATTGGAACGCGTATTACAGAAGGTGATGTAACAATTGAACCTTATCGGATTCAGAATGAGACGGCTTGCACATTTTGCTCTTATAAGCCGGTCTGTCATTTCGATGAAACGATTGAGGGAAGTCAATATCATATCATGGGTAAACCGAACAAAGCACAAGTATGGGACATGCTGTCCAAGACGCAAGGAGGAGATACACCGTGAGCGGACTAGTGAAGCCAGAGGGTAGTATGTGGAGCGATGATCAGTGGAAGGCCATTTCGCTTAGCGGTGATCATATTCTTGTAGCAGCGGCAGCGGGTTCAGGGAAAACAGCCGTGTTAGTAGAAAGAATTATTCGAAAAATTATGAATGAAGAAGAAGGATTTAGTGTTGATCGGCTACTCGTTGCAACGTTTACGAAGGCAGCAGCGGCTGAAATGCGTCAGCGGATTCGTGAAGCATTGGATAAGGAGCTTGAGAAAGAGCCAGATAACGAGCATCTGCGTCGTCAACTTGCCCTTCTAGGGAGAGCATCGATTACTACACTTCATTCGTTCTGTTTGGAAGTTATTCGTCGCTATTATCAGTGGATTCCCTTGGATCCAGGATTCCGCATACTGAATGTGAATGAAGCGGAATTGCTACGTCAGGAAATTCTGGAGCAATTATTTGAGGAAAAGTATGGTGAGGCAGAGGACGGTGGTATCTTTCTACGTCTTGCTGACTGGTTCAGCGGTGAACGTAGTGATGATGCTCTCTATCTTCTTGTTCAGAAGCTATATGACTTCTCTCGAAGTCACTCTTGGCCAGATGCTTGGTTACGTCAGATGGCGTCTAATTTCTCCATTTCTGATTCCTCAGAGCTTGATGATAGTCCTTGGGTTCACAGCATTGTTAAGGATGCCAATTTGTCTATTGCAGGGGCGGCAGGATTACTTCAACAAGCTATATCTTTAGCGATGTTACCTGGAGGACCAGCTCCTTATGTCGATAATTTACGAGATGATTTAGAAATGGTCGAATCCCTTCGAGAATGTCTAGAGGATTTTCCATGGAATGCTCTTTATGATGCCTTTCAAACGATTTCCTTCGGTAAGTTAAAGAGTTGCCGCAAAGATGAGACGGACCCTGTTCTACAGGATCGTGTCAAGGAACTGAGGGACAATGTTAAGAAAATACTGAATGAACTTAAAAATTCCTTGTTCGGTCGCTCGGCAGAAGCTTTCCTGTCAGAGCTGCATGAGGTTGCTCCAGTGATGGAGGAATTATCTGAGGTTGTCATTCTGTTCGGTCAGCGTTATCAAGCAGAGAAGAAGTCACGTGGACTCGTCGATTTCAGTGATCTGGAGCATTACTGTTTACAGATCCTACGACATCCGGATTCTTCTATGGATCATCTCCTTCCCTCAGATGCCGCCATTGAATATAAAAGCCACTTCGATGAGGTGTTATTGGATGAATATCAAGATACCAATAGCGTACAGGAGGACATCGTAAGGCTGATTTCCAGAGATGCACCTGGGAATCGCTTTATGGTTGGGGATGTGAAACAAAGTATTTATCGGTTTCGCCTAGCAGATCCAGGACTTTTTCTAGATAAATACGGCAGATACGGCGTGGATGAGAATGAAGGAATAGTGATCGACCTTGCTCGGAATTTTCGTAGTAGACGTCAAGTGTTGGATGCAGCCAATGTATTGTTCCGACAAATAATGAATGAAAGTGTAGCGGAGATCACTTATAACGAACGTGCTGAATTAGTATATGGAGCATCATTTCCTAGCAGTTCAGACGGTGCAGAGGAGTCTACTTATACGCCAGAGCTTCTCTTGATTGATCGCGGGAATGGCGGTAGATCAGGTGAAGACGAAGCTTCAGAGAATGAAGAGAACTCCCTTCTTCAAGAAGGCGAGTGGGTGGAGATGGAGACTGCTCAACTCGAAGCACGTGCCATTGCTGCGAAGATCAAAGAAATGACAGGTGAAACTGGGGAACCGTTATTTATTTATGATAAAGAATTAAAAATGATGCGACCTATTGTTCATGGCGATATAGTAATCCTTTTACGTTCTGCTTATATTTGGGGACCATTGTTTATGGAAGAACTTCGTCAACAGGGTATTTCTGCTGATGGGGAACAGAATCAAGGTTACTTTCAGGCTACTGAAGTTGAGATTATGTTGTCCTTGTTGCAAGTGGTAGATAATCCGCTGCAAGATATTCCGCTTGCGAGCGTCCTTCGTTCACCGATTGTTGGTCTAACAGAGGAAGAATTAGCTGAGGTTCGCTTGTGTGCGACTGGATCATTCTATGAGGCTGTGAGAGCAGCAGCGGAGATCAATTCGGAAGATGGAGGTTCTTCTAAACTAAGATTCAAATTACGTGATTTCCTTCTTAAAATGGAGGGGTGGCGTAATGAAGCGCGTCGTGGCAGTCTAGGAGACCTGATATGGCATATATACAGGGAGACTGGCTATATGGACTGGGTAGGCGGACTTCCTGGCGGAGGGCATCGTCAGAACAATTTAACGGCACTATACGATAGAGCTGTTCAATATGAACAGACTACAGCATCTAGGGGTTTGTTTCGCTTCTTGACCTTTATCGCTAGACTTCGTGACCATGGTTCGGATTTAGGTAGTCCAGGGGGATCAGACAAGCAAGATAATGCCGTAAGAATCATGACAATTCATAAAAGTAAAGGTCTGGAATTCCCAGTCGTTTTCTTAGCGGGCATTGCCAAGACTTTCAATCAGCAGGATTTGAGTTCTTCTTTTCTGATGCATAAAGATTTGGGATTTGGGCCGAAGTTCGTGGATCAAGAGATGCGAGTCAGTTATCCAACTTTACCGAATCTCGCGATTCGTCGTCGCTCACAGCAAGAACTGCTGGCTGAGGAGATGCGAGTGCTGTATGTAGGACTAACTCGTCCTAAAGAGAAATTGATACTAGTAGGGACGGCTAAGGATCTCGCTAAAAAGGTATTAGCATGGACCCAGGTTCAGGCACATCAACCCTATATGCTTCCTGATTATGTGCTATCGAGGGGGCGTAGCTATTTGGATTGGATTGGGCCGGCCTTAATTCGTCATCCTGATGCAGAGCTTTTAAGACAGATCGGTGGCGTTACAGAGCCTCCTGCGCCTGCTTTGAACGACGATCCTTCTGTATGGAGTATATCCGTTCTTTCAGCAGATGAACTTTCGCAAGATGTCATACTGGGTGTAGATGGAGAGAAAGAGATTTCGCAGAATCGTAAGCTTAAATTGCAAGCCATATTGAAAAGAGAATCAATACCGCTGTCGTCCATCGAGGCTAGCGATGAACTGCCCACTACTGGCTCGAATGGCATCGAGAGTAAGCTGGAGTGGCAATATCCATATGCGATAGCTAGTACGCTGTCAGCTAAAACATCGGTTACAGAGATGAAGAAGATTCTCTCTATGCAGGAACTTCCGTCTTTGGATTGGATGGAGGAGAAGAATAATCAACAAGATTCAACATTACAGCTTCGTCGACCTAAATTTATGGAGAAGAAAAGCATGAGTCCCACGGAGCGGGGAACCGTCTACCATACGCTTATGCAGCATATTCCATTGCATACAGGTGCAGTAGATTCTGCGATAGTAGGAGAAACACTCCAACGGCTTACCGAATTGCAGATTGTCACGAAGGAACAGGCGGAGATGATCACTGTAGAGGAAGTGGCTGCTATGTTTCAAAGTGATATTGGAGCAAGGCTGCTTGCTGCGGATTGGGTAGAACGGGAAATGCCTTTCAGTTACGCGCTTTCTGCAGTTGAAGCGCATCAAGGACTAAATATCGTAAAGAAATTATCTGCGCCTGATGAACAGGAATCTTCGGTGACTGCTAGACAGTTGGAGAATGAAACGGTGTTAATTCAAGGTGTTGTGGATTGTATTTTCAGAGATAATGGCAAGTTGATTCTTGTTGATTATAAGACGGATCGTGTTCTGGAACAGCGAGGTGGGGTAGAGCCTTTGGTGGAGCAGTATCGCTTTCAACTAGAACTTTACGGTAAAGCGTTAGAGGACATTATGGGTGAGCCAATTAGTGAGATGTGGCTGTACTTCTTCGATGGGTCGCATTGGGCAAAGGTTTAGGGGATATCAGAGGGGAGAGATGATATGCGTATATTGCATACCGGCGATTGGCACTTCGGACGTTCATTGGAGGGGCGCAGTCGCATGAAAGAGCAAGAGGATTTCGTAGATGAGTTAGTACGGATGGCAGATGATCAGCAAGCGGATCTTATTTTAATGGCTGGGGATGTGTATGATTCTGTTAATCCACCTGCTGCGGCAGAGCAACTTTTCTATGAGGCCGCTGCAAGGTTAAGTGCGGGTGGAAGACCGCTTGTCGTCATTGCCGGCAATCATGATCAACCTGAGCGAGTGTCATCTGTGTCACCGTTAGTGACTCGACAAGGCATTACGTTAGTTGGTATGCCCAGCGTGAATGCTGTGACGGTCCATGCCGCTCGTACAGGGGAAATTGCCAAAATTGCTGCGCTACCCTATCCTTCTGAAGCCAGACTGAATGAATTGCTAGTAGTGGAAGGGAACGAAGATGATTTGCGTCAAGCATATAGCGCTCGTGTCGGCCAATTAATGGGCATGCTAGCTCGTGAATTCACTCCGAGTACGATTAACTTGGCGATGAGCCATATTTACGTCTTAGGCGGTGTAGAATCAGACTCTGAGCGTCCTATACAGGTTGGGGGTGCTTATACTGTCGATCCATCGGCACTTTCAATAGGCGCGCAATATACGGCCCTTGGTCATCTCCATAGATCTCAAGCTGTGAAAGGGGAAGGAATGATTCGTTACAGCGGCTCCCCACTTGCCTATAGTTTCTCAGAGGCTGGTCAAGCGAAATCGGTCACGATGCTAGATATATCACCTGGGGGACAGCCGATTCTTGAAGAATTGTTCCTCTCTTGTGGCAGACCTTTAGTTCGATGGAAAGCTAAGGGAGGGCTCGAAGAAGTACATCGCTGGTTAGATGAGGGATTAGATGCTCATGCATTTATTGATTTGGAAATATCGCTTAATGATGCGTTATCACTTGGTGAAATACAGAGACTGCGTAAGAGTCGTGAAGGATTAGTACATATCCGTCCCATCTACCCAGAGATGGAGGTTATGGAAATGGAAATAGAACGTTCGCGATTGCCATTACACGAAATATTCCGTAAGTTCTATCAGCGGCAAACAGGGGGAGCGGAGCCTGATGATGGGCTTGTACAATTGTTCCTCGAGCTTGTTGATGAGAATTCTACCGTTCAGGAAGAAGGGGATGCAACATGAAGCCGATCACACTGAAACTGGCTGGACTGCAGAGCTATCGTGAAATGCAACAGATTGATTTCGATGATCTTACGCAGATGGGGTTATTCGGTATTTTTGGTCCTACAGGCAGTGGTAAATCAACTCTGCTTGATGCGATAACACTGTCTTTATATGGAAAAGTGGAGAGGGCAGTCAACGGAACACAGGGAATTATGAATCACTCGGAAGATTCGTTGTTTGTCTCCTTTACTTTTGAATTGAATTCCTCCGAAGGGGCACAGCGATATCGAGTTGAACGGCGCTTTAAGAGATCTAATGAATTATCGATCAGCAACACTATTAGCCGATTTATTGAGGTTACTCCAGATGGGGATGTGGTGCTTGCGGATAAGTTGGCAGACGTTACTCGCTGTGTTGAAGACAAGATTGGACTTAAGATGGATGATTTCACACGTGCAGTTGTTCTTCCGCAAGGGAAATTTGCTGAGTTCTTGTCTTTAAAAGGGACTGAAAGAAGGCAAATGTTGCAACGATTATTTCACTTGGAACAGTATGGTGATCAATTGGGCCAGAAGCTTAGCCGTCGTGTGAAGGAGAATGAAGCGACTCTGAGAAATATCGAGGCAGAACAGCAAGGGTTGGGGAACGCTGGCAAGGAGGTCCTTGAAGAAGCTAAGAAGCAACTATCAGAAGCAGTGCTTCATGCGGAAGCTTCTCGACGCAAACTTCATGAAATTACAATCCAAGCAGAGCAATTGTCAAAAGTATGGGAATGGCAACTGGAGCGTAGTCGTAGACAAGAACAGTTGTTACAGCTTTCATCATTGGAGAAAGAAGTAAAGGATTTGGAAGATAAGCTATCCAAAGCAAGTGCTGCCCAGCATTTAATGCCTTTACTTACTCAGATGCAGGAGAGCAAACAGGAATATCTGAACCGTGAGACGCAGGCTGCATCATTACATGGTAAAGCACAAGAAGCAGAACGAGTATTACTTCGCGCAATGGAAGCGGATGATGTAGCTAAGCTTATATTATCTTCAGAAGAACCCAAGTTGCTCATTAGACAGGATCAGCTGGTTCAAGCTGTGAAACTTCAGCAGGAGCGAGATACTCTTCGTAGTGAGTGTCAAGATCTTGATGCGAAGAAAGCGAATGTTGTGAGAACGCAGTCTGAGCTCCATGAACAACTTCTGAAAGAGAAGGAACTTCTTAATAAAGGGCAGAAAAGGCAGGCTGAATTGCAGGAAAGCTTGAAGCCCCTGGAGACAAGGTCACAGGAGCGGGAGTTAATTCACAAAGCGATACAACGTAGGCATATTATTCAATCGAGTGACGAGCAACAACAAATCGTATCGAATGAATACGACCAACAAGGGAAAAAACTCGCTGAAATGAGCTCCAAGTTAAGTAGCTTTGAGCGGGAGTTGTTGAACAATGCGTCGAATAATGCTCTTTTCATAGAGAGGCTGACTTCCCATGTATCTGTCATCATTGGACAGGAAAAAGCGGTTAATCAGGATATCCGAAGGCTCTCGGCAGAAGAGGCGGAGTTACATGAGGAGATAAAGAGCCTTGAGACGCATGCTCTATCATTGAGCTTGGCTACACAGTTGCAAACAGGACAGCCTTGCCCTGTGTGTGGATCAGAACATCATCCGCATCCAGTAGAAATAACAGATGGTTCAGAGAAACTGACCATTCAGACAGAGCAAATGGCGTGTCTTCGAAAGGTACACTTACAGCTTCAAGAGCTTCGGTTAAAGCTTCATCAGCTTATGATGGAGGGTCGAACATTAATGGAGCAAGCTGGTGCTGTATTACCTGAACAGGATGAGCCGCAAACAGTGACAGGAATGGAAGTATCTGAAGTGAGTGATAGTGAAGTTGCATTTTTCTCACTGGCATACTGGAGAGATAGAATTAAACAGATGGAAGAGACATCTCAAGAGTTGATAAGACAGACTTTAGCCCTAAGGCAGGAGAACGTTGAAATGAAGCAGAGTGATGGCATGCTTCAACAGCAACATATGAGATATATAGCAGAGGTAGATGCTCTAAGAAATATTCATACTGAAACGAAATTTAAACTTGACCGTGTAACAACTGAATTAACCAAGTTACATCAAGCGTGGGTGGAACAATTTCCTGAAGTTCCTCTGATGGAGATTGAACAGAAATTTGAACTTATGCAAAAGAAAGACGCTGAAGCTGAGACCCTCAAGGAACGGATTGAGATCAGTATTCCTTTTCTGGAAGGCAAGTTGCTAGCGGTTCAGTCGATAGAACAACAACTAGGAGAGCTAGACAAAGCTCATATTCAATGGAATACACAGTGGCAGGGTAAGCGTGAATTGCTGATTGAGAAAGAGGAACGTCTTCTTGCCTACGTTGGTGATAATTCAGCCGAAAGCTTACTTGGGGAATGTATTCAGCAACTCAAGAACTTAAGGGCAACAGCGGAACAATCTCAGAAAGAACGACGTACCGCTGAGGATGCGAAGCATGAAGCGATCAAAGTTGCTGTTATAGCACAGCAGGCTGTTGATTCCGCTGTGGAACATTATAAGGCTGCATTAAGTCGATGGGAGCAAATGCTAGCATCTTCCATATTATCTAGTGCAGAAGAAGTTGTGGCATGTTGTTTACAGCGAGAAGAAGAGATGAAATATGCGGATGTTGTTACAGCACACCGTGAGAATGAGCGAGAAGTGACGTTGCAGCTTGCATATGTTGAGGACAAGCTCTCGGGGATTGTATTAACCGAAGAGGAATGGGATATCTGCAAAGCTACATTGGATGAATGCCGAAATACAGATGAAGCAGCGATCCAACACAAGGCTAGAGCAGAACGTGATTTGGAAGATGTTATAGATCGACACTCTAGATGGATGCAATTAGAGAATATACGTGTAGAGCGTCAGACTCAGGGAGAGCAACTATCCAAGCTACAATCTTGTTTACGGGGGAATGCCTTTGTGGAATATATCGCGGAGGAACAGTTGATGCAGGTCAGTCAGGCTGCTTCGCAACGTCTTCTTTTTCTCACTAGACAACGCTACGCTCTGGAAGTAGATTCAGGAGGCGGTTTCGTTATTCGTGATGATGCTAACGGAGGGACCCGCCGACCGGTATCCACGTTATCTGGTGGTGAGACATTCCTAACATCGTTGTCTTTAGCGCTCGCACTATCCGCTCAAATTCAATTACGTGGTCAATACCCGTTGCAATTCTTCTTCTTGGATGAAGGTTTCGGTACGTTAGATCCAGATCTGCTCGAGATGGTGATCACTTCACTAGAACGCCTTCACAGCGATCATCTATCCGTAGGTATTATAAGCCACGTTCCCGAACTTAGAGCACGATTGCCTCGTAAATTAGTCGTACTACCAGCTGAGAATGCTGGAGGGGGATCACGACTTGTGATGGAAAATATGTAAAACATCAACTTATGTGATACTCATCACAGTAACAGCAACAAGGTGTTGTTATAATACAGTTAATAACCGACATCTCTTAAGAAGTACCTCGGCGGACTTATGGAATGGAATGTTACTATTCCTTAACATAGGTCCGTACGTTAAGCAGCTTATGCTAGCTGACTAGGTACTTCTTCTTTTTTTGTCTTTTTTTAAATATAAGCAAGTACAAGTATAAGCTTCAATTAATATTATTAGTATCCATTCGCCTAGACCTGAATATGATGACAGTAGATCATGGAACATTTAGGAGGAATAGAGCGGATGGAAAAAGTTGAAGCTAAGCAAATATGTCATCACCACATGCATCGTTATGTGAGAGTCGTCATACTGGATGGAAGAACTTTCGATGGGTTTATAGAAAATATGGACGATGAGCATCTCTACTTAGCTGTACCGGTTGGTCATGAAATGCATCATGAACAAATGCACCACGAACACATGGAGAACGCTAGTTACCATGAGAACAATGCTGCACCCGTTGGAAGTTATGGGCACCAGCCTCAACTCCAACCAACAAGTCACGGACCAAATCAAGGTTATGGAAGTCAGCAAAGCTGTGGGTGTGGTAGTCACTCTTGGGGTTCTGATGGATATCCAGGTTTGGATGGACGCGGATTTATCCCTGGCTACTATCCGGGGCCTGGATTTGGTTACAATCCATATGGAAGACGGCGGTTTAATCGAGCCGTCTTACCATTGGCGTTGCTAACAACACTTACTTTGCTTCCTTTTTTTTAATAATATCATTTCGAATGTAGCAAACAACAGACCTGGAAGAATCCTGGTCTGTTGTTTGCTTATTTTTAGTATAATAGCAAGCATTCCTGAGGAAATAGTGAACCTTTTTGCAACTAAAGTTGTCTACTGTAGGTGATTTTCTTATATTTTCGCTAAACAGGACACTGTCTTTGAAAAAAAGACGGTATAGCGGTTTCTACTTGATACTCTATTCCTGCCCTCGAGTTATTGGTAAGGAAAGTTATCACATGGTATATTTAATAAGATTTAGCTATAAATATTAATTTGATTTGGTGTTCCAATTAGATCAAGGGGTGAATTCAGTGGATTGTTTATTTTGCAAAATAGTCGAAGGTAGCATTCCTTCAAAAAAGGTGTTCGAGAATGAGAATATATTAGTGTTTCACGATATTACACCTGCCGCGCCGATACATGTGCTCATTATACCGAAGAAGCATATTCCTTCGATGAACGAGGTTAGTCTGGAAGATATGCCACTAATTGCTGAGATCCATCAGGTTGCGCAGCAAGTTGCGAGCAAATTAGGCGTCTCTGAATCAGGTTATAGGCTTATTAATAACTGCGGACCTGACGGTGAACAAACGGTACACCATCTACATTACCACCTCCTCGGAGGTGCGAGATTAGGTGCTCTGACTGGCATTTCTAGTTCTCATCAGTAATGTCATTGAATATAGTCGATGGAAATTTTTCATGAAAAAAAGTTGTAAGGTTGACACCTTATTTCACTTTCACCTATAATAAAAGTTGATGAACCGTGTTATTACTCTTGGACGGTCTGGTCGGAGGGAGGGAAAACTGGTGTCTGAAACGAAAGTTCGTAAAAATGAAACAATCGATGCTGCACTTCGTCGCTTTAAACGTTCCATCGCTAAAGATGGCGTATTGGCTGAGGTGAAAAAACGTAAACATTTTGAAAAGCCAAGCGTTAAGCGCAAGCTAAAGTCTGAGGCTGCTCGTAAGAGAAAGTTCTAGGAAGGATTTAACATATATGAATCTTAGCGAACGATTAAACGAAGACATGAAGCAAGCAATGAAGAGTCGCGATAAATTCAAACTCTCCACTATTAGAATGATTCGTTCGACAATCATGAATCTTGAAATAGATTTAAAAAGAACTTTGGATGATTCCGAAGTGCTTGATATCCTAGGTCGTGAAATCAAACAGCGCAAAGATGCCCTCCAAGAATTTGAAAAGGCAGGCCGCGACGATCTAGTCGCAAATGCTAAGGCAGAAATCGAGATAGTCGGCCAGTATCTACCCATACAGCTATCTGAAGAAGAAATTAAAGTTATTGTACAGCAGACCATCCAGGAAACCGGTGCTTCTTCGAAAGCCGAGATGGGGAAATTGATGAGTGCCCTGATGCCTAAGGTTAAGGGACTCGCTGACGGCAAACTTGTGAATCAATTGGTTCAACAATTTCTGCAATAAACATACAGGAACATCCCTTGATTCTAAGGGGTGTTTTTTTGTTTGTTGAAACCTCATACGATGAAGTACGTATTAACACCCATAGCTGGTTAGATTATTAGTTAAAGTGGTAATGATGAATTGAGGAGGGAGGATTAGGTTATGAAAATTCTTAAGAAGATGGGGTTTGCCTTAGTCTTAATCTTGTTATTAGCGGGACAACTGATTCCAGTATTAGGTGAAGCGGTTCATGCAACAATGGTATCTCCAGTAGAGACCGATAAGCATGGAAGTGTATACATAATTCCCGTTGATCAAAACATCGAAAGAGGATTACAGAAGTTTATGGAACGTGGGTTCAAGGAAGCGAAGAGCATGAATGCGTCACTCATTGTTCTAGAAATCAATACACCTGGTGGACGGATTGATACAGCTGAAGATATAGGCACCTTGATTCGCGAAAGCGATATCGAGACACTGGCATATATACGTGGTAATGCTGCTTCAGCTGGAAGCTATATTGCTTTAAATGCGGATACTATTGTTATGGCGCCGGGAGGTATGATTGGTGCGGCTGCGCTAGTTGATGGAACGACGGGGAAATATGTTGATGATCCGAAATTGATATCCTATTGGAAATCGAAAATGGGTAGTGCCGCGGAAATTAACGGGCGTGATCGAAAAATTGCTGAAGGTATGGCAGATCTGAACATGACTGTTGAAATGTCGGGAATCGACTACACCAAGACTCCAGGGGAAATTATTTCGCTTACGAGTGATCAGGCACTCAAAGTAGGGTATTCAGAAAACACAGCGAAGACTGTAGAAGAAGCGATCACTTTTGTGGGTTTCTCTACGGATGACGTGTTCCGTGTTGAACATACTGTTTCTGAGAGAATAGCAGAATTTCTGACGAGTCGTGTTGTGATGACATTGCTTCTCTTTATGGGGATTGCAGGTGTCATTATCGAATTGATCGTTCCTGGATTCGGAGTTCCTGGTATTCTCGGTATTGCTGGATTCACACTTTATTTCTTTGGTAATTCCGTAGCTGGATTTGCGGGATCAGAAACATGGATTCTCTTTATCATTGGGATTGTGTTGCTAGTTCTTGAATTGTTCATTCCAAGCTTTGGTATACTAGGTTTATTAGGCTCAGTAAGTCTTATTGTTGGTGTAGTTCGAGCGGCGTATAGTACATCTCATGTTGCTTGGTCGCTAGCAATTGCAGTAATCTGCGCTATCATCGTTATCATTGCGGTGGCCGGTATCTTCAAGAAACGTGGCATATGGAATCGATTCATACTCAGTGACACTTTGTCAAAAGAGAAAGGGTTTATACCAGCTGCAAGTAGAGAGAGTTTAATTGGAAAAAAAGGGTTAAGTGTCACCCCTCTTCGTCCAAGTGGAACGATACTCATTGAAGGTGAACGAGTGGATGTCGTTACAGATGGTCAGTTTATTGCTGTTAATACCGATATTCATGTTGTAAAGGTAGAAGGATCTCGTATTGTTGTCGAATCTATTGTAGAGTAAGTAAATATGAAATAAATGGAGGCTAATAAATTTATGGACCCAACATTGATTCCGATTTTATTGATTGCTGTAGTTGTCATTATCTTGCTAAGTGTATTTTTCAGTTTCTTCCCAATTATGCTATGGGTTGCAGCACTATCCTCAGGTGTTCGCGTAAGAATTATTACACTTGTTGCCATGAGACTTCGTCGTGTCACACCTAGTCGAATTGTGAACCCTATGATCAAGGCTACTAAAGCCGGACTAGGACTTGATATTAATCAACTCGAAAGTCACTATCTCGCAGGTGGTAACGTTGACCGCGTTGTCAACGCATTGATTGCCGCACAACGTGCGAATATTCCTTTGGAATTTGAACGCGCAGCTGCCATTGACCTAGCTGGTCGTGATGTGCTCCAAGCGGTTCAAATGAGTGTTAATCCACGTGTCATTGAAACACCGATAGTAGCAGCGGTAGCAAGAAATGGGATTGAAGTGAAAGTTAAAGCTCGTGTTACCGTACGTGCGAATATTGACCGTCTAGTTGGTGGTGCGGGTGAAGAAACTATCATCGCTCGTGTAGGCGAGGGGATTGTAACTACCGTTGGATCAAGCGACTCTCATAAAGATGTATTAGAGAATCCAGATATGATTTCTCGGACCGTCCTTTCAAAAGGATTGGATGCGGGGACTGCATTTGAAATTTTATCAATTGATATCGCAGATATTGATGTTGGTAAAAATATTGGTGCTTTTCTACAAACGGAACAAGCGGAGGCTGACAAGCGAATTGCACAAGCGAAGGCGGAAGAACGTCGCGCGATGGCTGTAGCACAAGAGCAAGAGATGAAGGCTCGTGTAATCGAGATGAGAGCGAAAGTTGTCGAAGCTGAATCGGACGTACCTCTTGCGATGGCAGAAGCGTTACGATCTGGACAACTTGGCGTTATGGATTATATGAACTTTAAAAATATAGAGGCCGATACTCAAATGAGAGGTTCTATTGGTAAAATGGGAGACGGCGGAGATATTTCTGGTAATCCCAAAAAATAATAAGTAGGGAATGATGTATTCCATGGAGTATATTGGGATCTTGGTCTTCGTCGCATTCGGTATCATTTCTTCGATAATGAATAAAGGGAAGACGAAATCGAAGGATGACCCAAGCAGTATGCCAACGTTTGGTGGGGGTGGGGAACGATCATTGCGTCCTAGTCCTACTGTAGAAAGTGATGACTCTACCGAAAGAACTTCGCCGGGTAATCGCGAACAACAGGAAGTGTACACTCAGAAAAACATGCAACAGTCTCCTTCGATGCCTGAATCAGACGATCGCAAATTGATGGAACCATCTGCGTACAAAGGTGAGTATTCTCCATATCTTGATCATGATACGGGTGAAGGAGTCTCTCAAATGTGGGAGGATACGATGGAGAACAGGCAGCAAGATATAAAACAACTGATTGCTAGGCAAGATAAAATCACTGCAACAGATTCGGATCAGAGGGATGCTTATGCAACTTCTGATGAGGAAGGTAAGGAGATTTATCTGTCTGAAATTTCCAATCCAGCGGTGAATGGGTTGATTTGGTCGGAAATATTAGGACCACCACGTGCAAAACATGCGTTCAGTAGACGGAAACTCTAGATTAACTAGATATCTGATAATAAAAAAAGGGGTGTCCTTAGCCAATGTAATGGCTAAGGACACCCCTTTTCCTTGACATACACTTAGGAAGTATAAAATTTTTGGAGTGCTTGCCGCTCTACCCTTGAACCAAATCCCATCCATAATCCATGTAAGATCTTCAATTCCGGATGTAATTCAGTGGAATAGGCATAGAGTGGCGTTGTTGGAGTGACGAATAATGCTTCGGGCATGAAGGTGAGACTAGAGTAGCTGCGGAGAGAATTAGTTATACAAACTACAGTTAAAAATGGGAATAACGCTGAAAAGTGGAGTTTCCAGTAATTTAGATGTACTCCAATAGCAATCATCTTAATCCAAGCCTTTATATGGTGTCTTCTAGTCACTTTGGATCGTTTGAGTGTAAATGTCGGAGGAATGCTATTGAAAGCCGAGAGTGAGCCTCCTGGCTCTTATATGGGTCTGTCATAGGGTCGGCGCCATCGGATTACAACCCAATACCAATTATTGTTTATGTTTACACGTCCCAAGTATTTGCACTCATAAAATAAGTCAACCCCGCATATCGTTAAAAGTAATAGGAAGGGGGAAGACCTTCGTATGACCAGGATTAGTCGCAAACTTCGGAATTGGACATATGAGAAATTGGATTTACCAAAAGATATTGTTTTTAATCTGCCGCGTTTAACGATGGTTGGTAATAAAGAACTCTTCATCGAGAATCACCAGGGTGTGATTCATTTCTCACCGAATAAACTGATTCTTTCACTAGGTGAAGGAAGTCTTGAAATAGAGGGGTCAGAACTTATTATTCGATCTATTTTACCAATGGAAGTATTAATCGAAGGAGTTGTTATGAATATCAAGTACATAGGAGCGGAGGAGAGTCATTGAAAGTCCCAACATTACTTTATTGGCGTGGGTATGTAGAAATAACAGTGAGGAAGGGTCAAATAGAATCATTTGTAAATGATTTAACGCAAGTTGGGATTCCGGTGTGGGATGTTAAACCATCTTCATTTCAGACTGCTGAGATGAAGGTGTTAGTGGAAGACTTTCATGATCTCAGACCGCATTTACAACGGACAGGCTGCCGTATACATGTGAATAAGAGAATAGGGTTACCCTTTCAAATGATTCGATTGAAGAAACGTCGTTTTTTTGCTGTTGGTCTGGTATCCTTTTTCGCTATCTTATTTCTATTATCATCTCTTGTTTGGGAAGTGAAGGTGGTAGGCAATGTTAAAATACCCAAGGAAGATATACTTATGATCGCTAAGCAAGAGGGGATATACCCTCTGCAATGGGTTTATCGGATGAATCATCTGGACAAGCTTTCACAACAATTAAATAGACAGTTACCTGGGACTGCATGGGTTGGAGTTGATCGACAAGGGACAAGTATTACGATTCAAGTTGTGGAATCTTCTATACCCGAGGCCAGACCACTTCTTAGCCCAAGACATTTAGTGAGTAGAACGGATGCTGTTATTACGAGTATATATGCTGAGCAGGGTCGGCCAACAGTTGCAAAGAACAGTCGAGTGAAGAAGGGACAAATCTTGATCTCTGGTTTGTTAGGAGATACAGAGAATTCAGAGGCTGTCGTTGCCAAGGGTGAGGTAAAGGGGCTGGTATGGCATGAGTATAAGATTGAGGTGCCTACGGTCCAGAAACACAAAGTATATACGGGGGAAATGAAGGATAGAAGTTATCTTATTCTAGGTAATCGCGGGATTCAATTATGGGGTTATGGTGAAGTGACATATGAGAAGTATGAGGTTGTGATTGAGCAGGATCCTCTCACCTGGAGATCAACTAAATTACCTATCGGATGGATGACAGAGCATGTGATGGAAATGGAAGAAAGAAGCGAAATGATCACGATAGAAGAAGCTAAAAAGCAAGGGATAGAAGGTGCAATTCGCGATATTAAGGCGAAGTACGGAAGCGGATCGCAGATTATAAGCCGAAAAGTTTTGCATGAGAAGCAAGAGAATGGTAAAGTTTATATGAAAGTACTCTTTGAAGTTGAAGAGTTAATTGCTGAAGAACTACCCATAGTATATAACCAAGGAGAATGAGGATATTTGTCGGAGAAAAAACATAGTACAAAAATATCATTTCAAAATGGAGCTGAAGGATTAGCTATATTTGGTCCGCAGGACATTTTTCTAGAAATGATTGAGGCTGAAATTCCTGCAAAGATTGATTCGCGTGAATCCGAAATTACGATAAGTGGTGGGGACCGAGAGGTTCAGATGCTTCAACAGTTATTTGATGTATTACTTGAATTAGTTCGAAATGGTTATGTCTTAACACAACGAGATATGATGTACGCGATAGATTTAGCAAAGGATTTCAGGGCAGATCAGCTACTGGATTTGTTCAAGGGCGAAATAACAACTACCTATCGAGGTAAACCTATTCGTGTCAAGACGATCGGACAAAAAAAGTACGTCACGACGATTAAGAAGCGTGATATTGTATTTGCAATAGGCCCTGCGGGTACAGGTAAAACTTACTTGGCTGTAGTGCTGGCAGTTGCTGCACTTAAAGAAGGTTCTGTCAAACGTATTATTCTTACTCGTCCAGCTGTAGAAGCGGGGGAGAGTCTTGGGTTTCTGCCTGGTGATTTGCAAGAAAAGGTAGATCCCTATTTACGTCCACTTTATGATGCGCTCTATGATGTTATGGGCCCAGATCAGACTGAGAAAGCGCTGGAACGAGGTGTTATCGAGATTGCTCCGCTTGCCTATATGCGTGGACGGACACTCGAGGATGCCTTTATTATTCTAGATGAAGCACAGAATGCAACAGCTGCACAAATGAAAATGTTCTTGACTCGACTGGGATTCGGCTCCAAGATGGTTATAACAGGAGATGTAACGCAAATAGATCTTCCTAGAGGCAAGAACTCTGGATTAGTTGAAGCCAATGCCATATTAAGTTCAATTGAGGATATTGGATTTATTTATTTCTCAGAGCAAGATGTTGTCCGCCATTCACTGGTACAAAAAATTATAGTTGCCTACGAGCGAGCTGCAGAAAACCAAGGTTAGAGGGGATAGACTCTATGGATTCGAAGGAACCTTCACAAGGCAAATCATTCTTATACTCTTTCAAGGATATTAGTTATAAGTATAGCGTATTAACACGCTATACTTTGTTCCTGTTATTAATTGTGTTATTTTACGTAGCTCTTGCACCTAAAATACTGCCTGAACGTTATGATATTCGCTTGGGTTCATACAGTGAGAAAGAGATTGCCGCACCGGTACAAATTCCGAACAGTAAGGCGACATTAAAAGCACAAGAGAAGGCAGCTGAACAAGTACAACCCATTTACAGTATTATTTCTATGCGCAATGAGACGTTAATTGTTCAGATTCTTGATCGGATTGATAAACTTAATCAAGATGATCAGGTGTCTAATCAAGATAAGGTCGCTATTTATCGTCAGGAAATTCCGCAACGTGCTGAGGACTTTGTAGAGAATTTTCTAAAGAGTAGTCGAAACGCGGGAACCTATTCGGATAAAATATTGGATGAAATATCAAAAGTAATTAATCAACAGGTATATCGTATTCCAGAGGAAACTTTTATAAAAATACCAAGGCTTACGAGTGCTGACATCCAAGAGATGAAACCTGTAGCTCGAGAGATTGTATCTCGGTTAAGTACGGACCAAATCATGGACGCACAGAGCGCTAGAGCTAAAGTAGCAGAACTGGTGAGTACAAGCTCGCTGAGTAACAAAATACCTCGTGAAATAGTGCAAGAACTTGCACGTATGACACTTACATCGAATAAATTTTATGATGAAGAAGTAACCAAAGAAGCGCAGGTAACGGCGCGTGAGAATACGGATACGGTCTATATCAAGCAAGGTGACGTTCTCGTAAGCAAAGGGCAACTTATTACGGAAGAATTATATGCTCTTCTGAATGATAATAAGCTGCTTAAGAATGAGGTGAATTATTGGCCACAGTTGGGGCTACTGATGTTTTCTTGTTTATTGACTTTCGGATTACATATGTTTATTCGTCAGTCAAGTGCGAAGAAATATAAATATAATAATTCGCAGTTACTGATGCTTATTCTCATATTTATGATTACGGTTGTGCCCATGAATCTTGTGAGCGTTGTACAGAACAGTATTCATCCTTATATAGGATATCTTGCACCTGTGGCTTTGGGGGCAATATTAGTAACCTTGCTGATGGACATGTCACTGGCTTTCTTTTGCGCTATGATATTTAGTATATTGTCGAGCATTATATTAAATGTTAATACGGGTCATATTTTTGATTTTCACTTTGGTTTCTTTACAATGACCGTTTCATATGTCGCTATTTCTGTCATTCATAAGGCAAGCCAGCGATCTACCCTACTTAAGGGAGGGATCATGGTGAGTCTGTTCGGATCAATCGCTGTACTTGTTATGATCCTAATTGATGGTGCGGAATGGAGTCAGGTGCAGACACTGTACACCATCGCTTTTGCATTTGCGGGCGGGATATTAACATCTGTGCTTGTTATAGGGCTAATGCCTTTCTTCGAAGTCACGTTTGGAATATTATCTGCATTGAAGTTGGTGGAACTTTCTAGTCCTACTCATCCCTTACTCCGTAAATTGCTTACAGAGACGCCGGGAACGTATCATCATAGTGTCATGGTAGGAAATCTTTCAGAGGCTGCTGCGGAAGCGATTGGAGCGAATGGATTATTGTGTAGAGTTGGTTCATACTATCATGATATTGGTAAGACGAAACGTCCAAGCTATTTCATTGAGAATCAGAACCATATGGAGAATCCACATGATACGATAGATCCTAAGCTTAGTAAATCGATTATTATTGCTCACGCGCGAGATGGAGTAGCAATGCTGAAGGATTATAAGCTACCTAAGCTTATTAGAGATATTGCTGAACAACATCATGGAACGACATTTCTACATTTCTTCTATCACAAGGCATTGAAGAAGGCAGAAGAGCAGGGTGTGGAACCGGATTTCACAGATATTGACTTCAGATACCCTGGACCCAAGGCACAGTCTAAGGAATCGGCAATTGTGGGGATTGCCGATAGTGTAGAGGCAGCAGTACGCTCATTACGCAACCCTACCGTGGAACAAGTTGAGACGATGATTGAGAAAATAATCAAAAGTCGTATGGATGATCATCAATTCAATGAGTGCGATCTTACATTGAAGGAATTGGGTATTATTGGTAAGAGTTTGAAGGAAAGCGTTATGGGGATATTCCACTCCAGAATTGAATATCCAGAAGAAATAAAGAAGACATCGAAGATGATCGACGAGAAAGAGGGAAAGGGTGTCTAATATATGAGTCTACAACTGGCTTGGAATAACGAGCAGACGGAGTATGAGATTAATGAATCATTAATAACTTTGCTTGAATTAGCGCTTCAAAAGGCTGGGGAAGTCGAGGGTGTGATCGACGGGGAGGTTGCGTTAACCTTTGTGGATGATGAGCAGATCCATGAATTGAACCGGGATTATCGTGGTATTGATAGACCTACAGATGTCCTTTCTTTTGCTATGAATGATTCGCTAGATGATGAACTTGAAATTGTCTATGAATTAGAAGAAGGAGAGACGATGGAGGGAATTCCGGAAGTGCTTGGTGATATTATCATTTCCGTTACCCGTGCGAAGTTACAAAGCGAAGAATATGGTCACTCTTTAGAACGCGAAATCGGATTTTTGTTTGTTCATGGTTTTTTGCACTTACTTGGTTATGATCATCAAGATAAAGTGACCGAGGACGAAATGATGGGCAAGCAGGAAGCTGTTCTAGTTCAAGTAGGGTTGAATCGATAATGGCTAGGAAACCCTTCCTTTCATCCTTTGGCTTTGCGGTGGAAGGAATTAGGTATGTCATGACAACTCAAAGAAACATGAAGGTGCATGGCGTTACTGCCCTGCTCGTTATAATAGCTGCTGCCGTTCTAGGGGTAGGCCCGATACAATGGTTGTTCCTACTTTTGGCTATTACATTAGTGTGGATAGCTGAGATGTTTAACACAGCTATAGAGGCTGTTGTGGATATGGTATCACTTGATATTCATCCTTTGGCTAAAGCAGCCAAAGATACTGCTGCAGGAGCTGTGTTCATTACTGCGGCTTTTGCAGTGATTGTAGGAATGATCATCTTCTACAGACCGATTGTAGAGTTGTTTGGGGGTTAAATGATGGATGCGGTTATGTTGTTAGAAGAAGCTATGAAAGCACGGGAAAAGGCGTATATCCCTTACTCGCACTTTGGCGTAGGAGCGGCTCTACTGGATAGTGAAGGACAAGTACATCACGGATGTAACATTGAGAACGCCGCTTATGGACCTACCAACTGCGCTGAACGGACAGCTATGTTCCGGGCGATTGCAGATGGACATCAAGCGGGTAGTTTTAAAGCGTTAGCCGTCGTAGGAGATACAGAAGAACCCATTGCACCATGTGGTGTATGCCGGCAAGTGATGGTAGAATTATGTGATCCTAATATGTTAGTCATTCTAGGAAATCTGAAGGGTGATGTTCGTGAAACGACAGTTGGCGAATTACTGCCGGGTTATTTTGGTCCATCAGATCTAGAGAACGTTAGAAGTTAGAACATCAATGGAATTGAATATGTAGTTATAGAGGGACCATCCTTAGGAGGACAATAATTAAATGGCAAAGTTTAAATCAGGTTTCATAGGAATCATCGGAAGACCCAATGTAGGTAAATCAACATTAATGAATCAAGTTATTGGGCAAAAAATCGCGATTATGTCAGATAAGCCGCAAACGACTCGTAATAAAATCCATGGTGTATTCACAACAGAGAAAATGCAAATTGTATTTCTTGATACACCAGGTATTCATAAAAGACAGTCCAAATTGGGTGATTTCATGAATCAGACAGCTCTTAACACTTTAGGTGAAGTTGAGGCAGTATGCTTTCTTGTAGATGCTTCTGAAGGAATGGGAGGCGGTGATCGTTACATTGTTGAGCAACTTAAAAATGTTCAGACTCCAGTCATTCTAGTGTTAAATAAAATTGATCGCATCGAGCCAGAAGCATTACTTCCACTCATTGAAGGGTATCGTAAGCTGTATGATTTCGCTGAGATTATTCCGGTATCCGCCAAAAACGGAAATAATGTCAACACGTTACTAGAACAGTTGGAGAAATACCTACCGGAAGGGCCTCAATATTATCCAGCAGACCAGATTACAGATCACCCAGAACAATTCGTCTGTTCCGAGCTTATTCGTGAGAAAATTCTCCATCTGACAAGGGAAGAAGTCCCGCATTCTATCGCTGTTGCGATCGAAGATATGCAGGTCAGAGACAATGGTGTGGTGCATATATCTGCGGTCATTTTTGTTGAGAGAAGTTCACAAAAAGGCATTATTATTGGTAAACAAGGTGCGATGTTGAAAGAGATTGGACAACTGGCAAGACATGATATTCAGAATTTATTGGGATCCAAAATATTCCTTGAATTATGGGTTAAGGTTAAAAAAGATTGGCGCAATCAGGATCGTGTTCTTCGAGACCTCGGATTTCATCGCGGAAGCTAACACTTTGATTTATAGTGGTATATTTCGTAATCAAAAGGTGATTTTTTGAACTTCCTCTAAGTAGGTTGGTAGGATTTGCAACACATATTACAACGAACATCGCACATCCTAAATTTGAAGATGCAGATGCAT
Organism: Paenibacillus sp. Y916; assembly: GCF_056786435.1. Classification (NCBI taxonomy): domain Bacteria; kingdom Bacillati; phylum Bacillota; class Bacilli; order Caryophanales; family Paenibacillaceae; genus Paenibacillus; species Paenibacillus sp. Y916. The sequence continues at coordinate 257,829 of NZ_JBXCJA010000001.1, forward strand.
TCTCAAGGAAAGGATGAATACGTATGCGAGATTTTTCGTGGAAGTATTTTGCGATGACTGGAGATGTGGATGCTTATTTGCTATTTAAAGAAGCAGGTCATACACCAGAATCAGTGTTGTTCGCTTCCGATGTCATGGTGGAAGAGAAGGTTGATTATGAAGAGAACGAATGAGAGATTGCTCCGTGAATGGTTGGGGGAAGAGGCATGCTATACAGGGTGGAAGGGATTGTCATCCGCAGCATGGACTACGGTGAGGGCAACAAAATCATTACGCTTTGCACCGAGAACACGGGAAAAATAGGAGTTCTTGTCCGAGGCGCAAAGAAAGTGAAAAGCCGACATGCTGCCTTGACGCAGCTGTTTACGTTAGGAGAATATGTTTTTTTTAGAAGCGGTAAGGGATTAGGCACACTAAATGCAGGTGAAATCACTGAATCTCACCATCGTCTTCGTGGAGATCTCTATATGGCAGCATATGCATCATATGCTTGTGAACTTCTTGATCGTATTCTCCATGATGAGGAGACAGGCAGTTTTTGGTTTCAGCAGTTGAAGGCTTGTCTTGTCGCTTTGGAGGAAGGGAAGGACGCTGGAATTATAATCAATGTATATGAAATGAAAATACTACAAACGGCGGGCTATGCTCCAGAACTGTATACATGTATTTCTTGTGGACTTTCGCGAAGTGATGAGGAACTATTGATAAGTCCTCAACTTGGTGGTGTGTTATGTAGACAATGTCGACATCTCGATCGGCAAGCAATGAAAGTTTCTCCAAGAGGTCTGAAGATGTTGCGTGTATTTGCACAACTTGATTTAAGGCAACTTGGAAATATTGCTGTTAGAGAAGAGACTAAGGCCGAATTGAAACTGATTATGAGAGCTTTTATAGATCTACAATTAGGAGTGAAACTTAAATCCAGAAATTTTCTTGATCAAATGGATAAATATGAAATTTGACGAATGGGGCAATATCCATTAGTATATTATAAGATTAAGTGAATTTTAACATGCATTGATCGGGATATTTACGATTGTTGATCCTGTACGTTTAGCGAGCTGGGGATGGTGTGAGCCTAGTGAGGGAGAATCGTGAAATGGCAACTCGGGAGCATGAAAAGAATAATAAAAGTGGATTGTGTTGTAAGTTTTAGCTTACGGGACAATCAAATAGGGTGGAACCGCGGGAATATAAGTTCTCGTCCCTATGTCTGTACAGCAGACGTAGGGACGAGGGCTTTTTTTGTTGTGCTGACGAAAGAATGTAAAAGAAATGAGAATAAGTAAAGGAGCGATGCTAAATGAATTTTCAACAGATGATTCTTACACTGCAGCAGTTCTGGGCAGAGCAAAACTGTATTATTGTCCAACCGTATGATACTGAAAAAGGTGCGGGGACGATGAATCCGATGACTTACTTGCATTCGATTGGTCCTGAGCCATGGAATGTGGCTTATGTGGAGCCTTCTCGTCGCCCATCGGATGGACGTTATGGAGAGAATCCGAATCGGCTTTATCAGCATCACCAATTCCAAGTCATTCTTAAACCTTCACCTGATAATATTCAAGAAATTTATTTGGATAGTTTGAAACGTCTTGGCATCGACCCGTTGAAGCATGATATAAGATTTGTGGAAGACAACTGGGAAGCGCCAACTTTAGGTGCATGGGGTCTTGGATGGGAAGTATGGCTTGATGGTATGGAAGTGACACAATTTACGTATTTCCAACAAGTTGGTGGAATTGATGCGAATCCTGTCGCTGTAGAGATTACATATGGGATGGAGCGTCTTGCGTCATATATTCAGGATAAAGAGAATGTATTCGATCTTGAATGGGTAAATGGTATTACGTATGGAGATGTGTTTCATCAAGCAGAAGTTGAACATTCCAAGTATACTTTTGAAGTATCTGATGTCCAAATGTTGTTCACATTATTCAATATGTATGAGGAAGAAGCTAATAAAGCGATGGAGCAACATTTAGTGTTCCCTGCTTATGATTATGTATTGAAATGTTCTCATACGTTTAATCTGCTTGATGCTCGTGGAGCGATAAGTGTCACCGAACGAACCGGTTATATTATGCGTGTAAGAAACTTGGCGCGTCAGATTGCTGCAACTCATTTAGAAGAACGTGAGAGACTAGGCTTCCCACTCTGCAAGAAAGGAGAGGTTCAACGTGGCTAAAGATCTATTGTTTGAAATAGGATTGGAAGAAGTACCTGCTCGTTTCATACGTGCAGCTGTAGATCAGTTGAAGGAACGGTTGGTTAACTGGCTGGATCAATCAAGAATCGTCCATGGGGCGGTACATGCCTATGCGACACCTCGTCGTTTAGCTGTTCTGGTTGAAGCTGTGGCTGAGAAACAAGAAGATATAGAGGAAGAAGTAAAAGGGCCATCCCGCAAAATAGCACAGGATGCTAGTGGCGAATGGAGTAAAGCTGCATTAGGTTTTGCTCGTAGTCAAGGGGTGGATCCTGCAGAGTTTAGGTTCCAAGAGTTAAATGGGGTTGAATATATTTACGTGACGAAGAGCAATTTAGGTGTAGAGACATCCAGTGTTTTAGCAGAAGCTTTGTTGAGTATTCTGTCATCCATGACTTTCCCTAAAAATATGCGTTGGAGTGCCTATGACTTTAAATTCGTCAGACCTATCCGTTGGCTTATTGCCTTGTTTGGAAATGATGTAATTGATTTAGAGATAACTGGAGTGAAATCGGGGAATATAACACGAGGACATCGTTTCTTAGGTGGTGAAGTAGTTGTTACGAATCCATCTGTTTACTTGGATGTTCTTCGTAGCCAGTCTGTCATTGCCAATATCGATGAACGTAAAGAAATGATTGTGAATCAAATCGATGCTCTTTCAGAAGAGAAACAATGGAAGATTGCTGTTAAAGAGGATCTGCTTGAAGAGGTTTTGTTCCTTGTTGAAACACCGACGGTATTATTCGGAACGTTTGATCCTTCATTTCTAGAAATTCCTCAAGATGTTCTAATTACTTCTATGAGGGAGCATCAACGTTATTTTCCAGTATTGAATGAGCAAGATCAATTGCTACCGTTCTTCGTGACTGTACGTAATGGGAATAACACCTCATTGGATGTTATTGCTAAGGGGAATGAGAAAGTATTGCGCGCTCGTTTGTCGGATGCGAAGTTCTTTTACCTGGAGGATCAAAAGCTTCATATTAAGGACGCCTTGTTGAAACTTGAGAATATTGTATTCCATGAAGAGTTAGGTACTATTGCTGATAAAGTAGGCAGAATCCGTCGTATTGCGGACAGTCTGTCATCTGCACTACAGGTTTCTCAAGAAGATGCAGAAGCAGTAAGTCGTGCTGCTGAGATCTGTAAGTTCGATCTTGTCACTCAAATGGTTTATGAGTTTCCTGAATTGCAAGGTGTGATGGGTGAAGACTATGCCCGTAAAGCTGGCGAGAAGGAAGATGTGGCTAAGGCTGTATTCCAACATTATCAACCACGTTTTGCTGGAGATAATACACCTGATTCACTCGTAGGTTCGCTCGTTAGTATTGCTGATAAAATGGATACGATCATTGGGTGTTTCTCGGTAGGTATTATCCCAACCGGATCACAAGATCCATATGCTCTTAGACGTCAAGCACAAGGAATTGTACAAATCATGCTTGCACAAAAGTTTCCGATTTCCTTATCAGAGTTGATCAACATAAGTATAGAAATCCATGGAAGTCTTCGTAAAATGAAGCTTTCCACCGATGAAATACGTAAAGCTGTAACTGATTTCTTCGGACTTCGCGTGAAAAAGATTCTTTCTGAAAATTTGCGTTACGATGTCGTAGATGCGGTAATTTCAGCGGATTTCGATGATATCGCTTCTGTAGTCTCACGTGGCGAAGCGTTAATGGACGCTGTGAATAATCAAGAAGACTTCAAGACGACAGTGGAATCTTTTAACCGTGTTAGTAATCTGAGCGGGAAAGCTGAACACCATACGATAAGCGAATCTCTTTTTCAAGAAAAAGGGGAGAAGGAGCTTTATAAAGGTTGGAATTCTATCCTTGAAGATTATCATGTAGCGCTGCAACGACGTGATGGATTTAAGGCTTTGCAGACGTTAGGGGAAATTCGTAGCGCCATTACTAAGTTTTTCGATTCTGTTATGGTTATGGCAGAGGATGAGAAGATCAGAAATAATCGATTGGCACTTCTTGCCGCTATCGATCAAGATCTCAAGAAATTTGCGGATTTCTCAAAACTTGTGTTGTAACTACAAGGGAAGTGAGTATATATACAATAAGGCTTCAGTACAAATAGTAAGCAGGTATAGGTCTTTCATTGACTTTCAAATATTTACTAGTTGATGGGAAGAAGGAGTTTACCTAGTACAGAGCGTATATATACTAATAAGTGCGAGTTCAAAAAGTCAGATTCTCATTACAAATGACTTTTTGAACATTCTCCATGTAAGAATTAAATTTAGGGTAGAATAGGTGATATTCTGACTACACAGATAAATTGTCATATTGTCGTCGATGGAGATGCCTGTCCGGTTAAACATGAAATAGCAGTTACTGCACGCCGGTTTTCTATTCCAGTTATTATGGTCTCATCTTATGATCATCTAATTCGAGAAGAAGAAGGCGTTACTGCTGTGCAGGTTGATCGGAGTGATCAAAGTGCAGATCTCTACATTGCTAACCATATTACACGTGGTGATATCGTAGTGACACAGGATTATGGATTAGCTGCATTAGCATTAGCTAAAGGTTGCTACGTTATCTCAAACCGAGGATTGCAATATGGAGATGATAATATTGAATTAATGTTGGATCGAAGGCATCACCAAGCGAAGGCAAGGAGAATGGGCAAGCATTCTAAAGGACCTAGACCGATTACAACAGATGACAAAACATTTTTCCAACACAATTTGACAAAAATTTTAGAGAGTTTGCAGGAGAACGGTCAGTCGTAGCGAATAATATTTACGTGCTAAAGAGATGAAGGTGGTAAAGATGAGTGCCGGGCAAGGTAATATTCCGGAAAAAGTAATCGACTCTGTTTTGGAGCACAATGATATTGTCGATACGGTAGGTAAGTACGTTCATCTGACAAAGCAAGGAAAGTATATGAAAGGCCTTTGTCCGTTTCACTCGGAGAAGACTCCATCATTTACCGTGACACCGGAAAAGCAAATTTTCTACTGTTATGGTTGTGGCAAGGGTGGAAATGCTATCAAATTCACGATGGAAATGGAAGGATTATCATTCCCTGAAGCGGTTAAAATGATGGCAGAGGAAAGTCATATTGAGATGCCTGAAGTACAAGGCTATGCAGTTATTCCGGCTAACCCGGAGAGAGAAAGGCTACTGCAGGCTTACGAATGGTCATCCAAATTCTTTCATTACTTGCTAAAGAATACGGAACACGGGAAACCAGCAATGGATTATTTACGTTCACGTGGATTTACAGATAAGATGATTGATCAGTTCCAGATTGGCTATGCACCAGATTCGTGGAATACGTTGGTACAGTTTTTGACTAAACGTTCTTTCGATCTTGAAGAAATGGACAAGGGAGGACTTTTGTCTGTTCGAAGTGATGGTACGGGCTATATTGATCGTTTCCGGGATAGGGTCATATTTCCCATTAACGATAGAAATGGCAGAGTGATTGCTTTTGCTGGACGAGTACTTGGTGATGCCCAACCTAAATATTTGAATTCACCTGAAAGTAAGTTGTTTAACAAAAGTCGAATTTTGTATAACCTGCATCAAGCGAAAAGCTCGATCCGCAAGCTGCGGCAAATCGTTCTCTTTGAAGGGTACGGTGATGTTATTGCGGCATGGGAGGCAGGCGTACAGAATGGTGTTGCGACGATGGGAACTTCTTTAACCGAAGGCCATATCTCAATGATGAAGACGATGGCTGATGAATTATTGATTTGCTTCGATGGAGATCGTGCTGGCCAGTCATCAGCTATGAAGAATATTCCGATGGTTGAGAGTGCAGGAATGAGAATTAAAATTGCTGTATTAAGCGATGGGCTCGATCCTGATGACTTTGTACGTAAATACGGACCAGAACGGTTTATGACTCAAATTATTGAGGGTGCTGTTTCAACTACAAAATTTAAACTTATATATCTGAGAAAAAACCATATACTGCTAGAAGAAGATGGGAAGATTGCTTATATGAAGGAAGTTCTCCCGATCATTGCAGCACTACCATCCTCGACAGAGAGAGAAGTGTATCTGCGGGAATTATCTTCAGAACATCAGCTTTCATACGAGAGTCTTAAGCAGGATAGCAATCTGATTCGTCAGACAATGCAAAAAAACATGCCAGATGGGGATAATTTTGACGATGGGTGGAATAATGGTAGGCATAAAAAAGAGAAGGTTGCTATGCCAACTTTACTCCCAGCTTATCACACAGCAGAGCGTAGAATATTAGGTTTAATGCTTCAAGATGTTGAAGTTGCACAGTATGTGAGTGAGCGTCTCGGAGAAGCTTTTAATATTGAAGATCATGCAGCTATTGCTGCTTATCTATATGCCTATTATGCACAGGGTAAACACCCGGATATAAGCCGATTTATTTCATCCCTTCATGACGACCGACTGGAGAAGACACTTAGTTCTATCTCAATGATGGATATACCCCGTGAGTGGAGTGTTGAGTTGTTGGACGATTACATTCGGGAAATTCATAAAGTTCCACAGCAACGAGTAATAGAGCTTAAAAAAGAAGAGATGATGAGCGCGGAGCGTTCAGGTGATTCTTTACGTGCGGCACAAATAGTAATTGAAATTATTGCCCTAGAGAGACAGTGAATGATCGTTATGGTTGGATTGTTTCTAGGGAGGAGGGAGTCGAATTATGGCGAATGATCAACGTACTGAAATAGAGACAGAATTGACTTTGGATCAAGTTAAAGATCAACTGGTTGAGCAAGGTAAGAAGAAATCGACATTGAACATGAAGGATATTATGGAGAAATTGTCACCATTTGACCAAGATCCTGAGCAAATGGAAGAGTTTTACGAGCATTTGAGCGATTTGGAGATTGAAGTAGTCAATGAAAATGACGAAGAAGATTCTAACACACTCCGACCTAATGATGACTCTGAAGAACAACAGGAGGGTGAGACTGTCTTTGTTGACGATCTATCATTACCTCCAGGGATAAAGATCAATGATCCTGTCCGTATGTATCTGAAGGAAATTGGACGTGTTCAGTTACTATCAGCAGATGATGAAGTTCAACTAGCTAAACGGATTGAAAAAGGTGATGAAGAGGCTAAAAGACGTCTTGCAGAAGCTAACCTACGGCTTGTAGTCAGCATTGCAAAGCGGTATGTTGGACGTGGCATGTTGTTCCTTGATCTTATTCAAGAAGGTAACATGGGTCTTATCAAGGCTGTAGAGAAGTTCGATCATGGAAAAGGATTTAAATTTAGCACATATGCTACATGGTGGATACGTCAAGCTATCACTCGCGCTATTGCTGACCAAGCACGGACAATCCGAATTCCAGTTCATATGGTGGAAACCATTAACAAACTGATCCGCGTATCTCGTCAACTACTTCAAGAGCTAGGACGTGAGCCAGCACCGGAGGAAATTGCGATTGAGATGGAGTTAAGTGTTGAAAAGGTACGAGAGATTATGAAGATAGCTCAAGAACCGGTTTCACTCGAAACGCCGATCGGGGAAGAAGATGACTCACATCTTGGAGATTTCATAGAAGATCAGGAGGCATTGGCACCTGCCGATGCAGCTGCTTATGAGCTTCTCAAGGAGCAATTAGAAGATGTACTCGACACGCTTACTGAGCGGGAAGAGAATGTATTACGTTTGCGTTTCGGTCTAGACGATGGACGTACGAGAACTCTCGAAGAGGTTGGTAAAGTGTTCGGTGTAACCCGTGAACGGATTCGCCAGATCGAAGCTAAGGCGCTTCGTAAATTACGCCATCCAAGCCGAAGCAAGAGACTGAAGGACTTTTTGGAATAAAATGATTTATTGGACCTTCTGTAGCTTATTTGGCTCAGCAAGGTCCTTTTTTTTCGAAATACTCATCATTTGACCTTGGAGTGCATCTATAGTTTCGACATAGTATCATCATACGTATTGAAGATGCCGGTGTTTACCGGTCAGAAACGTGGTGAACTTATGAAACAAGAACGAAAAGAAATCATAATAGACGAAATTGAGCACTGGCGAGATAGCCGCTTGTTACCAGAGCAATATTGTGACTTCCTTCTTAATTTATATCAAGAACCGAAGAACGAGAAATCAAGTTCTTCCAGATTAAAATCTTTAAAACATAGTAATAGTATTCCATGGTTTCTTTCAATTGGAATTATTTCCTTGATTTGTTTTATTTGTTTTTATTTTAGCGCTTTTTCTTTGCCAATGCAAATGTTAACGTCAGTTATTGTGGTCGGAGTTTGTTATAGTTATGCGAGTGTATATAAGAGTAAATCTCGAATGCTTAGTCTGGTGCTTGCTGGTACAGGCAGCTTATTCATGCTAGTTCTAGGGGTATCGATGATTGCTCTTCATTCATGGAATGAGGGGCTATGGATACCGGTACTGATTGCAGTATGTGGAACGATTTGGATCCTTATGGGATATATTCTAAGGATTGGCCTGCTACATTATTGCGGAATAGCTGGATGGTTATTATTATATGCAGTATTCTGTCTTGTACAGATGCCCGATGTCACATGGGTTCTACTGCAGTTGTTATGGCTTCCACTGGTCATGCTTTTTATATGGCTAAGTTGGTTGTTGCACCAACATCATAAGATGCTATCCCAAGTATATTTCAGTATGGGATTGACCCTATGGTGTATACCTGAAATCGATATGATGTTTCTTAGGCATCAAATGCCAACGAATATCGTACTTCTATGTGTATTTAAAGTTGCTGTCGTACTTGTGGTGCTTTTCTATTCACGAAAAAAATGGATTGTGTGGGTGTCGTCATGAAATTATCGAAAAGATTACAATTTATTATGGAACAAATTCCAGAGGGAAGTACGTTAGCAGATATAGGTTCTGATCATGCCATGTTACCTGTAGCGGCTATTCAAAGTGGCAAGGTACTCCGAGCGGTAGCTGGGGAAGTTAATGCTGGACCACGGGATGCAGCTGCTAAACAAGTGGCTTCAGCTGGTCTGAAAGACAGAATCTCCGTTAGGCTTGGTGACGGTCTAGATGTCGTAACTCCTGGTGAAGTGGATGTTATTACGATCGCTGGCATGGGTGGTGCGCTTATCTCAAGTATATTGGAGCAAGGTTTGGATAAGCTTAAGGGTGTTAAGCAGCTTATATTGCAACCCAATGTAGGTGAAGATATCGTTCGACGTTGGTTGCTAGATAACGAATTTGTATTAACATCAGAGCACATTATGGAAGAGGACCGTAAAGTATATGAAATATTAACAGCTGTTCCAGAGAATACGTATGAGGCGAAGTTAACTAATAATGAAGTCTACAAAGAGTATGAAGTGGACAGTGCTAATGGAATTGTAAAAGTGACAAAGGATATTCAAATACGGATGGGTCCTTGGCTATTGAAGGAGAACAGCGGCATCTTTACAGCTAAGTGGATGTCAGAGCTTGATAAACTTGCACGAGTGTTGAAATCTCTAGGTACATCTTCTTTATCCTCAGCCGAGGCTAAATCTGAAGTCTTAGCACAAGAAATTCAGCAGATTAGGGAGGTGCTCACATGTTTGCCAAAGGACAGACTGTAATTCAATATATGGAGCAGCTAGCTCCTAAGCATGTAGCCATGCCTGATGATGTAATAGGACTGCAGTTAGGAACGTTACAGAAAGATATTCACAATGTTCTCATTGCGTTAGATGTGAACGATGAGGTAGTTGAGGAAGCAATCAGGCTAGAAGTTGATCTGATTATTGCGCATCATGCGATTATATTCCGTCCTCTAAAGCAGTTACAAACAGATACTCCGATGGGTAGACTATATGAGAAACTAATCAAGAATGATATTGCAGTCTATATAAGCCACACTAATCTGGATGTTACAGAAGGTGGAATGAACGATTGGATGGCTGAAGCACTGGGGATTGAGAATGGCTCTCCATTGGAAGATCTTCATACAGAGGAATTATCCAAGTTGGTTGTCTTCGTGCCTAAGAGCCATCATCAGCAAGTTCTAGATGCCATTCTAGGTGCAGGTGCAGGTATGATTGGAGATTACAGCCACTGTAGCTTTAATGTTGAAGGATACGGAACCTTTATGCCATTAGAGGGAACAGATCCATTTATAGGTAAGCAAGGAAGAATGGAACGTGTTGAAGAAATACGAATTGAGACGATTGTGCCACATGGAATCCGTAGTAAAGTAGTACAGGCCATGCTGAAAGCTCATCCCTATGAAGAGGTAGCCTATGATCTTTATGCAATGAATCTAAAAGGAAGAACATTGGGTCTTGGTCGCGTAGGGAGATTGAACAGACCGATGCTACTTGCAGAGTTCGTTGAGGTTGTGAAACAGAACTTACAGGTGGACCATGTAAGAGTGGTAGGAGACCTACAGCGTTCGATTCGTAAAGCGGCTGTTCTTGGTGGTTCAGGGGGGAGATATGTATCACCTTCTATTTATCGTGGCGCGGATGTACTTGTAACCGGGGATATTGATTATCATACAGCACAAGACGCTTTAATGGCAGGTATTGCGATTATTGATCCGGGACATAATGCGGAGAAAATAATGAAATCTAAAGTGGCAGATTGGATGAAAGAAAAGCTTCAAAATGCTAAAGTGGAGACCAAAGTACATGTGTCCGAAGTGAATACAGAACCATTTCAATTTATGTAAAGGGAGTGCTTTCCAAAGTTACAAGTTGATTAGGGTTGAATCTGCGGTAAATTCGCTGTATACTATCATTTGTTGCGATGAAAGTTTGACAGACAATCGCTGGTGATGCGTAAGGCATCACGAGAGGAAAGTCCGGGCTCCATAGGGCAGGGTGCTGGATAACGTCCAGTCAGCGCGAGTTGAAGGATAGTGCCACAGAAATGGACCGCCGATGGCTGCGCAAGCAGCACAGGCAAGGGTGGAACCGAGGTGTAAGAGACCCCGAGGAACGCTGGTGACTTCGTTCCTGGTAAACCCCACTTGGAGCAAGACCTAATGGAACGCAGCTTCTCTGCAAAGGGGAGCAACCTTAGCCCGAGGCGCGTTTAGGTTGGTCGCTTGAGCCGATCAGCAATGTTCGGCCTAGATAGATGATTGTCGTTTGGAGTGGGAGGGTAGTTCCCGTATGTACCACGAAGAACACAGGACCCGGCTTACGGCAAACTTTCACAACTACAACTTATATGTATAACTATTAAATGGTGTTGTTCTTCAGTTATTTACTGAGGAACAACACCATTTTTATTTGGATGGACATATAGGGAGCTTCTTCCTGCATGATTCATACAGGTTGGTCATTCGTACAATCCAAAGGTAGATCTTTACAATATACTATATCAAAATCACGAAAGGAGTTATAACCTATGAGCGAATGTTCCAGATTTCAATGTCCACAGGTAGAGCCGATATTCTGTGACCCGATTGTTGTTGTTCAAGACTTCTTTTACCCTCAAATTGTTCCTGTAGTCCATACCATTCAAGTAGTTAAAAGACACCATTGCGTTCCCGTATCCAAACATATTTACAATTATGTGACTACGGATGAACCAATTGAGGAGAGAGTAGGCGTGTCCGGTCGGAAGGATAAAAAACGCAATGTAACAATGACAAAAGCAAAAGTGAAATCTAAATCTAAATCAAAAAGGTAACTTTTGAGTTGAAATGAATAGAATAAAAATCCGTGCGAGTTTTTAGCACACGGATTTTTTGAAATATAAGAAAATATAAGTTTCACTTGAATCAATTTCATAATCGCCGATGCAGCTAAATCGGGTTGCGTAATTATGAAATTGATTCTTGATACTCTATTTTTTATATCTATGGAGAGACGGATACCTTAAAGCGATACGAAGTATCGCTGGCATCGGAAGCGTAAATTCCTTAGAAAAGGACGGTATCCCGTTTCTACTGGGAGAGTTATGGTAACGGCTACTTAGAAGATTGATCTTTCCGAATGACAGACTGCATTTGATTCTGGACTTGTTGTGGCCAAAATTGAAGTGAGGAAGACCCATTTCCTGCTGCTTTAAGTGCTTTGTAAATATCGACTTGTCCATATCCGAAATATTTATCTCTTCCATTGTCACCTAAGTCAACGACACTTTCACGCATCAAATCCATGACTTCTTCGTTGTTGAGATTAGAATTTCTGGACCTAATGAGTCCTGCTAACGCAGCAACATGAGGACTTGCCATCGACGTTCCAGAAAGTGCAGCGTACTGATTATTCAGATAGGTGCTGGCTATACTTGTGCCTGGAGCTACTACATCAATATAATCCCCGTAATTAGAAAATGAAGCACGTTTCATATCGGAGTCTGTTGCTGATACAGAGAACACTTCAGGATAAGCAGCTGGGAAGCCTGGTCGTTCTGTATTGTCATTACCTGTAGCAGCTACAATTACAATATCTCGGTCATAGGCATATTTGATGGCATCATGCAGAAATTCGGAATCAGCATAATTGCCTAGGCTCATGTTGATAACTTTGGCACCATGATCTGCTGCCCAAATGATACCTTCTGCTACGGAATAAGTAGTACCAGTTCCCGAGCTGTCAAGTGCTTTAACAGGCATCACTTTATTGTACCAACTAATTCCGGCTACCCCTTCATTATTATTGACCACGGCACCTATAATTCCAGAGACATGTGTACCGTGTCCCACATCGTCCTTAGGTGGTTTGGATGGATCAATGACGTTATATCCTTCGACAAGATTCCCCTTCAAGTCGGGATGAGCTAGATCTACTCCTGTGTCCACAACGGCTATGATTACATCGGCACTTCCCTTTGACAAATCCCAAGCTTTGTTAGTTTCAATCGCAGGTAAATTCCATTGATATTTGGAGAACAACAGATCATTAGGAATAATAGGTGATATACGCGTAGAACTTTCATCTTTTAAGTCATTGGTTAGATATAAATAATGAGGTTCAACATAATTAGGTTTGTATTTATTTGTGAAATAAGTCTTTAGTTCGGAATAGCTCATGTTTTTGGCGTGGAATACGTAAGCATAACCCATTTTGCGCACCCATTTAGAATGAATCTCACTGGAGATGGTCATTAATTCTTTATCTGAAATAGGTTCCCGGAAGTGAACAACGATTTCATGTTCATAATAATGGCTTGCATTTTCATTATCATGTCCTGTCTTTACGGTAATATCACGTAACGTATTTGTCTCCACAGATTCGATTCGGTAGTTGCCTTCTTTCGGATAAGGAATTAGTCGTAAATTACGTTTCTGGTGACTAGATACTTCGCTTAGAACCTGTTGGCTTACCAATGAAATAATACCTTTATTTCCACGAATGGATGGTTCAGCCATGATAAAGTATTGGGTGTCTTTTACTTGAAATGAAGGTGATTCATAGGGGCGGTGATTACGCAAATGGTGTTTCGCTAATCTGTGATACGTGTTGTACTGTTTATTATTATTCATATCCAAATTAAGGTCTTGCGCTTGATATGGAGTAGAACGCTTACTGGAGAAGTCGATCCAGGTCAGTAGTTGAATATGATGATGAGTCTTTTGCAATTGTTGGATATATGAACCCATCTCCTTTCGATTAAGTGTGTTGAATTGATTTACTATCGTTGTAAGATGCTGTTTCGCATCCATCCGAGTTAAAGTATCTGTGGATGAAATATCTTGGCTCATCATTTGTTGCTTCATGGTGTGTTCTTGTCGTGAGTTAATGACTGGAGTCTTTGAAGAAGAATGTGATTTGGAGCTGTTATTAGTACTGGTACTGATATTTGAATCATTCTTAGGTAGCACAATAAGCGTTGTGATCAATCCTGCTGTGAGAATAAGTCCTGCAATTAACCGTGCTCGCCGGGACATTCCAACACCTCCTATTACCCATCAAAGTTTTCATTAGCGTTAGGAAATAGCTCGAAATTTATTCATTACCTTGCTGATGTAGCTGGAAAACTACGAATGGGATATTCTTTGTATGTTTACATCAACTTACAGCTTCATATCCGCATATCAGTCTACACTGTCGGAAACAATGAAGAAGAGGTGATATAAATGAATAATGAGTCCAAAACATTAGTGAGGTGCAGTGTGAGTAATTGTCATTATTGGGGAGAACAGAACTTATGTCGTGCTGAGAAAATCATGATTGAAATTGATGCTCATGCTACTAGAAATTTGAATGAAGAATTTGGAGACGAGTCATATGTCATTCATCAGGATAAGGCTGATACGTCATCCTCGACTTGCTGCTTAACGTTTAGGCCTAAGTAAAGGAAATCTTGTCAATTTAATAGGAGGTGCTGGCATGGACGATGATAAACAGGGTTCAGGAACTCAAGATGATTCAATACAAAGAGATGAAGGTGTTCGCAAAAAGAGTACACTTCATGCTAATCTGTACAAGCGTGCGGATTATCCTCGTTTGACTCACAACGATAAAGAGGAGTATGCAGCAGAAATGACATCAACACCTGTTCGTATTCATGACGATAAGATCGAGAATAAAGATCGTGATGTGGAAGAGATGGACGATAGAACAGGACAAGTCGCTGGGTACGTTGGTCTTGCGTTGGGTGTTGTGTCTTTATTTATGTGGTCCATCGTTCTAGGGCCGATATCAGTTCTTATCGGATATTATGCCTATTCCCAAGGAAGAAAAGGAACTGGTGCTTGGTCGATAGGTCTAGGGATACTAGCTACGCTTAGTTATCTCTTCTTTATTCCTTTTGGAAGATAATAAAGGGCGTGGAAAATGCTCGTGTAGGATACCGCTATGATGACGGATTGTCCTTCCGATCGCTGTTGCCCTTTGATTTCTTGATTGTATACCGCTTTAGCGGTTGAAATCAGAGGGCAAAGCATATGCTTTCGAAGTAGCTTTCCTACGGAAAGCTTGTAGGCGAGCGCTACCGCTTCTTCAAGACAATTCCGTCATCTTCGCTACTTCGTATATCATCGATTATTTTGTGCAATGCTGATTATGGTTTAGAATCTCTTTTAAATGATATTTCTAAGCGAACTTTCCAAGCCTCCGCGTGAGGTTAGGAAGTTCGCCTTTTTAACATAGTAAGGTGGTTTTTCTTACAAAAGGTACAGTTAAAATATGGAGAGTAATTAAATGTACTTTGTATAACGTTGGCGATATTAATCTGCTAACATCGTAAGCATAACCAGTTCCTTCCCACCGACGCTAGTCACTTTTACAGCATCCTTAGACATAATTTTGATGAAGAAGGTAGCGTATGACCTAATCCCATGATAAAATGTATGAAGAAGATTATGATGGAAGTTGGGATAAAGCTATGCAGATTGATAATGTGACAGCGAAACAACTTATTAACCTACAACAGAATGCCACAGTGCAGGATAAAGATGATCTTATACAGGATATTCTTAATACTCAAATGAGTGGATCTAATTTCGCAGGGGTGTTGAACCAGATCATGACAACGCCTGAATTATCTTCTGATAATCAAGTCGTATCTTCCAATGCGGGGGTATCTTGGGATGAAGGTCTTTTATGGCAACAGCTTGGTGTTGTGAGTAAGGATAATTTGAACTTCTCTGAATCGAAGGATCATGCTGGAAAGTCTTTATCAACAGAGTATAATGATTTGATTCAACAGGCAAGCCAGCAGTATGGAATATCCGAATCATTGATCAAAGCAGTTATCGATACAGAGTCGTCATTTAATTCGGAGGCAGTATCCTCAGCAGGAGCCAAAGGTTTAATGCAATTAATGGATGGAACAGCCGCGGGATTGGGAGTTAGAGATTCGTTTAATCCAGCAGAGAATATTGATGCAGGAACAAGGTATCTAGCTCAGCAATTAAAACGATTCAACGGAGAAGAGGACGTGGCACTTGCAGCTTATAATGCCGGACCAGGAAGAATTCAAGGTCTTGGAATATCGACCGATCAAGAACTACTGAATCGTTTGGATTCACTCCCATCGGAGACTAGAAATTATATTGCTAAGGTACAGAACGCTCGCACCAAATATGAAGCATAAATGCGAGTTCGATAAATAACTTTTGAACAACTTTTATATATGAAAACTGCATAATGGTTGATAAGAGATCACACGAGGAGGCACCAGGGTGAAGGTCAGCAAGACGATTTGCACCCTCTCCGCCGGTTGATCTTTTTGCGTTTCCGAAAAGAAAAAGAAGGGAGAAGTTCATAATGATCTACTGGGACCATGCCGCAAGCACTCCACCCTATGATGATGTTATACGGACAATAACTGAGGTTATGAAAAAGCACTATGGTAACCCATCATCCATGCATCAATTGGGAGATGATGCTATCAAGTTGATCAAGCGTGCTCGTGAAGTTTGCGGAAATGCTCTCAATGCCAAGCCAACGGAGATCGTGTTTACTTCAGGAGCAACTGAAGGCAATAATTTAGCTATTAAGGGTGCTGCCCTCCAATATATGAATCGTGGTAAGCACGTGATTACTACACAGATTGAACACGCTTCTGTACACGAGAGCTTTCTCCAATTACAACAATGGGGATATGAAGTTACTTTTCTCCCAGTTGATTCTCAGGGGTGTGTCGATCCAGCATTAGTTAGTGCGGCTATAAAGAAAAATACGATTCTCGTGAGTGTTATGCATGTGAATAACGAAATGGGAGCTATTCAACCTATAGAAGCTATTGGACAGGCAATTAAAAGATGCAATCCAAGAACGTTATTTCATGTCGATGGTGTTCAAGGGTTCGGAAAGTTGGCTATCGATCTAAAGAGATGGCAAGTGGATTTATACACACTCTCTGCACATAAATTTCGTGGTCCCAAGGGAAGTGGAGTGCTTTACGTGCGTGAAGGATTAAAGTTAACACCTCTTCTTACCGGCGGATCCCAGGAATTTGGATTGCGTGCAGGGACGGAGAATACCCCACAGCTTATTGCTATGGCTAAAGCGATGCGGATGGCAAATGAACAGCAAGAGACCTTTATGAATAAGGTGTCGGTTATTCGTGACAGACTTCATGCTACGATAAGGGATATCCAAGGTCTGAACCTCCATACCCATGAGAAGTCAGCACCTCATATTGTACATTTCTCTTATCCAGGGATGAAATCTGAAGTATTGCTGCATACATTGGAGGAACTAGGGATGCTTGTGTCGACTAAATCGGCATGCTCAACCAAACAAATAGAGCCAAGCCGTGTTTTATTGTCGATGGGACTGAGCGTAGAAGAAGCATCGAGCGGAATTCGGATTAGTCTTGGGGATAGTCATACAGAAGAAGAAGTAAGTTTGTTGCAACATGCACTTCGTACTGCCATGGAGCAGCTTAAACCATTTTTAAGAAGGGAAGAGTGATAAGTAATGAATTATGATATGTTACTAATACGTTTTGGAGAATTTATGCTAAAAGGTAAAAATCGTAGAAAATTTGAGAAATCGGTTACCCTTCATGTGGAGTCTGTTCTTGAACCTTATCCACGTCTAAAGTTAAGAAGTGAGTTTGGAAGAATCTACGTATATCTGAACGGAGAATCAGAACAAGAACCGATTCAAGCTCTAAAGAAAGTATTTGGAGTTTCTTCGATCAGTCCAGTTATCGTCTGTGAGCCCGATTTAGAAGATATACTACGGACAAGCCATCGATATTTACAAGAAATGAATCTACAAGATGATATTACTTTTAAAGTACATGCTAGACGTGTGTGGAAAGGCTTCCCTCATTCATCCCATGAAATGAACGCTCATGTTGGATCACATTTATTAAAGGAATTTCCAATGCTAAACGTCTGTATGCACCAACCCGAGCTTGAGCTAAGAGTGGAAATTAGAGAGAAAAAAACCTATATATTTTATGAAGTGATCGCAGGCGTAGGTGGATTCCCGCGAGGAAGCAACGGAAGAGCGATGATCTTACTCTCAGGCGGGATCGATAGCCCGGTAGCTGCATGGAGTTCAATGCGTAGAGGATTAACGGTGGAGTGTGTTCATTTCTACAGTTATCCCTTCACAAGTCAATTAGCTAAAAATAAAGTTGAAGATTTAGCCAGAGTGTTATCTGGTTATGCGGGTGAAATGAAAGTTCACTTCGTTCCCTTTACTGAAGTGCAGACTTCGTTTACTGGAATTGGTCAGGATAATTTGATCATTACTTTAATGCGTAGGGCGATGTTACGAATTGCAACATCACTGGCCGAAAGAGAAGGGGCGTTGGCAATCGTAACAGGGGATAGTCTTGGGCAAGTAGCTAGCCAGACTTTATCCAGCTTGAATGCGATTGGACGCGCAACAGAGCTTCCCATTCTTAGACCCTTAATTATGATGGATAAGAATGAGATTATTCAGATTTCTAAAGAGATCGGAACGTATGACCTTTCTATTCAACCCTATGAAGACTGTTGTACATTGTTTGTTTCTAAATCACCAGCTACCAATCCGAGTATACGTACTCTAGATCGAATAGAACGATCGATCAATAATCTTCCGGAACTGTTGCAGGATGCGTTAGAACGTACGGAGACGGTTATGCTTACCCCAAACGGAGGTGGAAGCAGAGCGGATGTGGATGCGGCACAGGAGGATTGGTTCTAAAACGGATCGTTCAGGAAATAATAAATTGATCATTTCATAAGCATACAAGCCCCATTTCATTCATACATGTATGAATGGGGGGAGTTGTACTATGGAGCAGATGTGGCTGTTACTGGAAATACTAGTGATTAATTTAGTTTTGAGCGGAGATAATGCTGTCGTCATTGCTTTAGCGAGCAAAGATCTTCCTCCGGTTCAGCGCAAAAAAACAGTGTGGTGGGGAGCTATGGGTGCTATTGTCCTTAGATGTCTCCTCACCTTTGTTGCTGTGTTGATGCTAAAGATTCCATATCTACAAGCATTCGGAGGCATTATGTTATTGTGGATAGCGTTCCAGTTGTTATCTGATGAGAAGAAAGAACTCAGGTTGGGTGAGACACCAACGATGTCGAAAGCGATACGCACCATTATAGCAGCAGATTTCATCATGAGTCTTGATAATGTATTGGCCATCGCGGGGCTTGCGAAAGGAGATCTCTCCTTAATTGTCATTGGGATCGCCCTTAGTATACCGATTGTGATCTACGGTAGTACTATTATCATTCATTGGTTGCAACGATTTCCAATCCTTGTTTACTTCGGTGCTGGAATATTGGGGTACACAGCTGGAGAAATGATACTTCAGGATTCAAGCTTCGGAGGGTATCTGTCTACTCTTTGGCCAAATGGTCACTCTGTGTTACCTATGGCATTGGCTATTATTGTTGTTCTGTCTGGAGGAGTAAGGAAAATCGCAACTAAATAGTCATGACCAGCAAAAAGAACTTGACATGAATTTTCGCCAGGTTCTTTTTTGCGTTAACAACATGGTCTTTTAAACGAATTTCATATACAATAATCTTAAAATATGTTCATCCGGATTCTGACATGAATGGGCATACCATGAGAAAAGAGGGTGTATATATGTCTTCTAAAAGAGATATGAAGATAGGACTGTTGATCATTATCGCCGCTGTTGTTATTTTATTAGGTAAAATTGGTGTGTTTGGTTTCCTTACCCGATCCCTCTGGCCGGTGGTCATATTGATTGCAGGGTTGGCCTTACAGTGGCTTTATTTCAGTCGTCGGAGACAGCCTATCCTACTCATTCCTGGTGGCATATTAACGGTATGGGGATTAGTATTTGTTATATGTAATATATGGAGCTGGGGATTGATGGCATATGTATGGCCTGCGTTACTTCTTGGCGTAGCTATAGGATTGTATGAGTATTACTTGTATGAGAATTTACGATCAAATACGCTTTTATGGGTATCTCTTAGTATAGGGTTAGTATCATTTCTTTTCTTTCTGTTCAGTCTTATGAGAACAGGGGGGATTTATCTACTAGTAATTATACTTATAGGTGTAGGAATCTGGTTGATCTTAGGAAGAAGAGGTCCGAATAATAGTAAATGGTAACTATAAACTTGTTTGAAATGAATACTTTTCAAGAAAAAAACTTGATTTTTTCAGAAAATTAACTATAATATATAAGATATGATGAAGCGTCGGCATTGTCGCCTGACGCTTCTTTTGTGAGACACGTTGTAAAGTGTGTAGAGACTTGAGAATGAAGGGATAGGTAAAATAACCATGCAATCAAGAGAACAGATTCGTAATATTGCGATTATAGCCCACGTTGATCACGGGAAAACAACATTGGTTGACCAATTACTACAACAATCGGGGATTTTCCGCGAGAATGAAACACATCATGAACGTGCAATGGATTCCGGTGATATAGAACGTGAACGCGGAATTACTATACTAGCGAAAAATACAGCTATTACGTATAAAGATTTTACGATAAACATTATGGACACACCGGGTCACGCTGACTTTGGTGGAGAAGTTGAACGTATTATGAAGATGGTTGACGGCGTATTACTAGTTGTTGATGCTTATGAAGGATGTATGCCACAGACGAAATTCGTATTGCGTAAAGCACTTGAATCAAATTTAACACCGATCGTTGTTGTTAATAAAATCGATCGTCCAGCAGCTCGTCCATCTGAAGTCATTGATGAAGTATTAGATTTGTTTATCGAACTTGGAGCATCAGATGAACAATTGAATTTCCCAGTAGTTTACGCATCAGCGTTGAATGGAACATCGAGTTTAGTAGCTGAAAAGCAAGATGAAACGATGCTTGCTTTGTATGATACTATTCTTGATCATATCCCAGCACCTACTGAGAAAATAGATGAGCCACTACAATTTCTGGTAACTTTGATGGATTATAACGAATATATGGGTCGTATTGCTATCGGACGTATTAATCGTGGTATTATTCGCCAAGGGCAATCCGTAACTGTTATTATGCGTGATGGAAAAAGTAAGACAGCACGTATAGAGAAGTTGTTTGGATTCCAAGGATTGAAACGTATTGAGGTTGAAGAAGCGGGAGCGGGAGATATTGTTGCGATCGCGGGTATTAAAGATATTAATATCGGAGAAACCATTGCAGATCCTGACCATCCAGAAGCGTTGCCTGTACTGAAAATTGACGAGCCTACACTACAGATGACTTTTGTTGTTAACAATAGTCCTTTTGCTGGTCGTGAAGGTAAGTGGGTTACTTCCCGTAAATTACGTGAGCGTCTTTATAAAGAATTAGAAACAGATGTTAGCTTAAGAGTAGAGGATACTGATACACCAGAAGCATTTATCGTTTCAGGACGTGGTGAACTTCACTTAACAATTCTGATTGAGAACATGCGTCGCGAAGGATTTGAACTACAAGTATCCAAGCCTTCAGTTATCGTAAGAGAGATCGATGGTGTCAAGAGTGAGCCGATCGAGCGTCTGATGATTGATGTACCTGAAGAAAGCATGGGAGCAGTAATGGAAAGCTTGGGTCAACGCAAAGCAGAAATGGCTAACATGGTGAATACTGGTTCAGGAAACGTACGCTTGGAATTCCTTATTCCAGCTCGTGGACTCATCGGATATCGTACACAATTCCTTACACTAACTCGTGGATATGGCGTTATGAATCATGCTTTTGATAGCTATGGTCCAGTCGTTTCTGGTCAAGTTGGTGGACGTACGAAGGGTGTATTGATTTCTAGTGAGAACGGAAGCTCTACTGTGTATGCAATGATAGGTATTGAAGATCGTGGTACTTTATTCATAGAATCAAGTACTGAAATTTATGAAGGTATGATCGTGGGAGAGCATACACGCGAGAATGATATCGTCGTAAACGTATGTAGAGAGAAACAAGTGAATAATATTCGTTCAGCTAATAAAGAAGAAACTGTAAAAATGAAATCTCCAATTATCTTCTCGATGGAGCAAGCATTGGAATATTTGAATGATGATGAATTGTGTGAAATTACACCTAAATCAATTCGTATGCGTAAGAAGATATTGAATAAAAGCGAACGTGAACGTTCAGAGAAAAACCGAAAAATGGCGAGTCAGAGCTAATAATTAATTCAAGAGCCCCATTATGAAGGGAGTGAAACCTAAATGCAGGTATGGTTTGCAGAGCATCCTCTTGTTTCTTATATTGTCATCTTCTTGCTGATCACTTATGTCTACAATAAGGTGTTTAGAGTACATCAGAAGTTGCCTTTGTTGAAAGAGATCATATTATACGTTTTAATGGCATTAGGTTCAGGTATGCTTCTCATTTTTCAAGTTGACAAGCTACCGATCATTCAATGTTTGTTAGTTGCCGTTGGATTGATGCTCCTTGTACGTGTTCGCTATTTTGTGGAAGGCAGACAGAAGAAGAAAGAAGAGGCACCTTCCAAGAATGTGTGAATGTATTTCATGATGGAGCCCCTTTTGAACTCAAAATAATGAAATAGGTGTTTAATATGAGTCCGAGCAATACTCAACTACCTCCAAGAAAACGTGGCGGCGAAATTATACAACCAAAAAGTTTGCAGAAGAAAAAAAAGAAGAAAAAGAGTGCATTTAAGTCTTTTTTGAAATTTTTACTTGTTGTAATTATAGTGGCTATTTTAGCGGTTGCATGTTATGTAGGTTGGATGGCTCTTAAGGTGGATAACACTATTCTTGATACTGGTAACGATAATCCGGTAGCACCGGAAGCATCCGCTAAAGTAAAGCCGATTACTATGATCCTTCTAGGAACGGATTATCGTCCTAAGACAGGAACCCATCTAACCGACGTTATGATGATTGCTGCCTTTAATCCAGATACGAAATCAGCTACGGTAGTCTCGATTCCACGGGATACCAGAATTGAACTAGATGGAAAGGTGAGTAAGGCGAACGCCTATTATCCTTACTTTCTAGGCAAGGAGAAGAAGTCGGAAATTTCTGCATTAGTTGAAATGAAGAGGATGTTCTCCGGATATTTGGATTTGGATGATCCTATTGACTATGCTACGGTTATTAATTTTCAAGGCTTTAGTGATGTTGTTGATGCACTTGGAGGTGTGGATGTTAATATCAGCATGGATATGTGTTATAAAGATAACGCAGATGGTACTGATATTAATCTCAAGAAGGGACCAGCAAAGCTCAAAGGTGGAGATGCATTAGATTACGTCCGCTATCGTAAGTCTAGTTCAGGTTGTAAGCCTAGAACGAAGGAATCTGACGATTTCAGTCGTAATATGCGTCAAAGTGAAGTTCTTCATTCACTAATTGACCAAATGCAAACACTTAGTGGTGTAGCTAAGCTAGGTAAAGTGATTGATGCTGTAGATGAGAACATGGAGATTGATATGGAGCAAATCCAACTCAAAAACGTTATCTCGACCTATTGGAATATATCTAAAGATCATGTTAAATTTATACCTGTGACAGGAAATTGGAAGAGCCCTTACGTTTATATTGACAATGATGAATTAAATCAAGCCAAGCAAGCTTTACAAGATGAGATTGCTGGTAAGTCTATGAATATAGAGGATCAGGACGCTAGTCATCTAAATCCTTAAACTTGGATGTAATTTTGACCTGTGATATAATACAATAGAAGATAATCGAATGTAGCGTATAAGAGGGGGTGGATCTATGTCCGAATCCGTCACACAAATGACAGATACTTTGTTGTCACAGTTGAAATCCGAGACATTTGTCCTGTTAAACACGATAGATGTAGAAACCGGAGGACCGACTTCCAGTGCGATTTCTTGGGTTTATGCGTTAAATGCTTCTACATTACGATTAGCAATTGATCATCGATCTCGGTTAGTCGAGAACATCAGGAATAATCCACGGGTGACAATCACCGTGTTTACAGATGGTAAGGTACATGCTATCAATGGTAGGGCATCTGTTGCTCTAGATCCATTGCCGGAAGTTCCCTTTAAACTGTGCTGTTTCGACATCAGCATAGAAGCAGTGCGAAATGCATTGTTTTATGGTGCACAGCTATCATCAGCCCCTCAATATATTAAAACATATGACCAACGTGCCTCAGAGAAGTTGGACGGACAAGTATTCTCTGCCATGCAAAAAGCCTAGTGAGCTATTCACTAGGCTTTTTTTAATATCTTCAGCTTGGACATCATTTCTTAGGTTGAATATTAGAAAGTGGTGTTGTAGAAGATGCTGGATTTTGTTTCGTTTTGACGTCTTCTGGAAGTTGCGGAATAATACGTCCTACAATATCTGCAAGTTCCGATGCAAAACCAGAAACAGGACGTCCTTCTCGAATATGTTTGCCTATTTCAGCAATACGATTGGATAAATCCATATCGGCTGTTACGAATGACTTCATCCCACGTGGATCAGCCCGAAGTGCTTCAGCTACGGAATATTTAATGGTTCCTACCCGTGATCGGGTTAAGCTACCCTCAACATCGATTCCGACTACGGCAGTGTCGCCCATGATGACACAGTGTGCATTCATAACGCCTGGTACTCTTTCAGCTAAAGCTTCTAAGTGATCTTTGTCAGATAGATCCTGTGCTTCACCTGCTTTTTCATTGGATGTAGAGTTAACAGATAACTTATTCATTGTGTGACTCTGAGGAGAGGGTGATGCATTCTTTGAAGTAGTACCACAGCCAGTCAACAGGGTTAAAACTAGAAAAAAGCTTAGACATAATCGCATATGTCATCCGTCCTTTCACGGAAAAAGTCATTACTGAATTTTTGGAGCATAATGATATCATGTCCGAGACAAAGAAATTTATGTATCTATTATAAAGTGCTGTGGAGGGATTTACATGAAGAAAATTTATGTGTTGGATACGAATGTACTATTGCATGATCCTAACTCCATATTTAGCTTTGAGGAACATAATGTCGTTATACCAGCTATTGTACTAGAAGAAATTGATTCAAAAAAGAGGAACCCAGATGAAATAGGGAGGAATGCGCGTACCGTATCGAGGTTGCTGGATGGACTTAGAGAATACGGGCATTTGCATAGCGGTGTGAAGTTACACCATGGTGGTAGTCTAAAAGTGGAGCTTAATCACCGAAGTTTCCTTAGAATGCAAGAATTATTTGGAGAAATAAACAATGATAATCGAATATTAGCAGTAGCACTTAATTATCAATTAGAAGAAGAAGAGAAGGCAGAACCTACTCCAGTAGTTATTGTTAGTAAAGATGTGTTAGTTCGGGTTAAAGCGGATGTTCTAGGACTTATTACACAAGATTATCTTACCGACCGTACTGCAAGTCTGAGTGAGCTATATTCTGGATATTCAACGATCAAAGTTCATCCAGCAATCATTGATGAATTTTATAGTCATCGTTTCTTGCTTATTCAAGCTCTTCAATTATCATATCCCTTGTATAGTCATGAATTTGTTATTTTGAAAGACGAAATGGGTAGTGGGAAATCTGCGCTCCTCAAAGTGAACAGTGAATGTACTAGACTTGAACCTCTTTATTTAAGTAATGATCCAGTATGGGGCCTCTCAGCCCGTAATGCACAACAACGTATGGCGTTGGAGTTACTATTGAATGATGATATTCCATTAGTAACGATTACGGGGAAGGCGGGTACGGGGAAGACACTGATCGCTTTAGCAGCAGGTCTTTCTAAAGTAGAAGATGAACATAAATACAAAAAGCTACTCATCGCTCGACCCGTTGTACCGATGGGGAAAGATATCGGTTATCTTCCTGGGGAAAAGGAGGAGAAACTGAGACCCTGGATGCAACCGATCTATGATAATTTAGAATTTCTATTTGAAACTAAACGTTCAGGCGATATTGATAAAATATTGATGGGATTAGGTAGCATTCAAGTTGAGGCACTTACTTATATTAGAGGTCGATCCATACCGGGTCAATTTATTATTATTGATGAAGCGCAGAATCTATCTAGGCATGAAGTGAAGACTATCGTATCCCGCGCAGGTGAGGGAAGTAAAGTCGTATTAATGGGCGACCCTGAACAAATTGACCATCCTTATTTAGATGCGTCAAGTAACGGGCTAAGCTATATTGTGGAACGATTCAAGGAACAGCCAATCAGTGGTCATATTACATTAGAGAAGGGGGAGCGATCTAAGTTAGCCCAACTTGCAGCAGATTTACTTTAGAGGAACTTCAAAAAGTCATCTTTTGATCACGAAGTATAACAAGGAGCGTATTCGACATCGAATATTGAATTCACCCGGTCCTAGCATATGCTTTCGAAGTATGTTTCCTTCGGAAACATTTCAGGTGCTCACGTAGGTACTACCTACGCTCCGCTCCTCAGGACCTAGCTTCATCCAATCTTCTGAGGCGTTTCGAAGAAACGCAGCATCGTAAGCATACACTTTGGTGTTGAAAAGCAGAATTTTTGAACATGCACTAAATGTTTATATTTCCCGAGCAATAATATATAAGTGAATAGGGTATGACGAACTGTGAGGTCGAGTTGTGCATGACTTCACAGTTCGTCATGTTTTAAAGTTAGGTTATGCCAAATAATGGTGGGACAAGTGGCGTGTTTATTTGCTAAGATGGGTTCATATGTTTTAGAGAGGAGATAGGAGGTATATGAAGCGGAAAAATCATTTGTTATTATTCGCGATTCTGCTACTGTCCTTAACGAGTTTGTCTCCAAGTCTTGATTTCACACAAAATGACTCGCGAAAAACGAGCAATGACACATCGAAGCTATTATCTGTGGATTCACCAAATCCAGATAGTGATCATGGACCTATTCAAATATTTGTACAATTAAGTGATGAACATTTTAATAGTCTTATGCGGATGAATCAACGATTTATTCAAGAAACAGGAATTCAGTCTGAGATTTTTAATTTTACACAAGAGATGGCATACGATGAAATTTCGGTGTCTTTAGCGATGGGCGAAGGGCCTGATGTGTTACTGATGGAAAATGAATGGGTGAAGGGTTTTGCAATGAGAGGATATTTACTGCCTGTTGAATCTTATCTCAAGAGAGCGACGGGAAGTCATGCCCTAAGAATGCTACTTCCTACGGTAGAGTGGAATGGTTATCAGTGGGCTACGCCTTTTGATATGGATCCCTATGTCATGGTATGGCAACCAAAGGCTCTAGATGAGATGGGAATCATGGAAGTCCCCAGCACGAAGATAGAATGGGCTAATTTATTAAGTAAGCAAGAAGAAAGGCTAGATAAAGCGCTACTTGGAATTGACGCTGGAAAGCCCTATGCGTTGGCTACGTTAATGGGGGGGATGGGAGCTGACATTCTAAATCTTGATGATGAATCGTTATTGTGGTTAGAACAGGCGATTCCGTACTTGTACATTATAAGTAATAACCAACAGGAGGCTTGGCAGTTACTTAGAGATGGAGATATACCTCTACAACTCTCAACCTACTCAGAAGCTAAATCATCATTGAAATATGGGTTGAAGATGGAGCTGCCAGGGGAATTCTATAACAATTCACCATTGTTTCTACGCGGAAGTTCGATTGCAGTATCTTCCCAGACGTTATTAACGGAGGAATCTGCAGAATGGATTACTTATATGACCTCAACTTCCATCCAACAAGAATGGCTGGACACAACGGGCCGTTTGCCGTCTATGACTGCGATCTATGAGGATCAGTCAGTAAATGGAGGGGATATTCCGTTTGCGCAACAACTATTACAGGAGCCAAGCGATAGTACAATAAAAACTAATCAAACCATGAGCCTTTCATGGAATGAATTATCTACATATGTAAATCTATTGCTTACTGGACAAATGACTGTAAACCAATTCAAAGAAGCTATGTCTGCTCAAGTTGCACAGGATGCTACATAGATAACTTCAATGTGACAAGTAAATGATTCTCCAAAGTCTTTACTTCTGTTGCTTTGAGAAATGATACGAGATTTTGCGGATAAAACCCGAGATCGAATTCTGCTTCTAGAGCACGGCAGGTCGTATCTGGAAGTTGCAGATTGTTGAATAATAACTTATCCACTTGAAATTTAATCCCATTCTTAGGCTCATTCACAATGCTGTACTTTCCTTCAATCGTTAGTGAAAGATTGCCGCTTTGACCAGAAGCGGTGATGGAATTGTCGCCGAAATGAAAGGCGAATACATTAAACAGCTCATTTTTGGAACGTAGAAAAGTATTTAATTGATCTTCTGTAATGTCTATCGTGTAAGTTGAGCCTTTGGCACTTATGACACCTTTTGTATTCTGGATAAATTCCGGTAAATCGTTCATAGCCGAAGCGAGAGCTTTGAAATGCCGTTTCACTTCATATAATCCCACGTTCTCCCAATATAAATTAAATTCATTCATCATTTCTTGCATAGCTTCTGGATTATTACTTGTTTCTAGACTTCCATCTATTGATTTCTGAAAGACAAGTATACGATCACGTTGCGAGATGAGTTTGAGTTTCATGTCGTTTAATTCATCGGAATTAAGAGCTATTCTTTGTTGTGTTAATTCCAAGTCGTTATATTGTGATCTATATATGCTTAGAACCTCTTTATCGTGGTTTATAATGAGATCATAATAGTTGTAGACCATAAAGAATTCACTTATGTTGTGGATTGAGAGTAGAGCGGAATATAGAAAGTCACGTTCACCCATATAGTAAGAGCGGATAATGTCACCGGCACGGTCTTGTTTGTCTTGTATTTGACTGCGTTTTTGAAGGAGTTCTAACTGTAACCGTTCTTGCTCTTGCTCCATATCATTCTGTCTTTTATTGATACGTTCAATTTCATGGTCAATCTCCAAAATGGATAAGCTTTTCTCAAGTAACTGCCGCGTTTCCTCGTCAATTGGAATGAATGGTTCTGCATTTATAATTTCATTAGAATAGTTAATGGAGTAAATGAGTAAGGATACTAGGATACCCCAAATAATAATGTGAACTTTTCTCTCTTGCAAAAGGTTGGCCTCCCTTCCAGTGTCACTCATTATCTATATGTAAATATGGTTCATTTTAGTTATTATATCTTTAATTTCAAACTATAAAAACGGCCTTTCTGTCCTTATAGTGGACGAAAAAGCCGTTTTGTTGTGAAACGATTACTAGTTAAAAGTTAGACAGGCATATCCATAACAAATACAGTCCAATAACTAAAGCCTGTGAAAGTTACAATCATGTACACCCAAAAAAGAAGAATATAGGTTCTCTCTGTAAACTTCAAATAACCTAAAATAACGAAGAAGGCAGTCTGTAAAAAGAACAACAGCGCCATCTCTACCAAGCCGCCAGCAAAAGCCATAAGCCCGATTGCGAGTGTGAAGAAACCTAGAGTTCGAAACATGCGTCCCACATGTATATCCCCTTTCTTTATGTACGGTCAAAGTTAACTATATCTATTATAGCGGTTACGGAATTAACTGTAAATGATGAAATGCAAAAACACTTAGTAATTGTGATGTTTGTTATAGAAATAATATGTAATGTTTCAAGACTTTCTGAATGATGGTGTATGAGTATACATGAAATTGGAAATACAAAATAGTATCAAATAGATTCTATGAACTCTACGAGAGGCATAGATATGAATTAAGCAGCTTTAATACCTCATTCATACCGAAACGAAACAATCGGTTAAGAAGATGGTTATTTTAGGACGTTGTTAGGAGGGTTTGATTGCATGACAGCCGTAAGACAGGATGCATGGAGTGTAGAGGATGATCTAATTTTGGCGGAAGTCACTTTGCGACATATTCGTGATGGTGGTACACAGTTATCTGCATTTGAAGAGGTTGGCGAAAAAATTGGTAGGACATCAGCAGCATGTGGATTTCGATGGAATAGCTGTGTTCGTAAAAAGTATGAAGAAGCGATTAGTATCGCTAAGGCACAGCGGCAAAAACGTAGCTACTACAAGAAGCAACCTTCAGCAATGAATTTTCAGGTGGCTAGCTTAATGAAAGTGGAAGACGATAGTAATTATTACAAAGCTGAAGGCATCAATGAAGAGACATTGTCTATGGAAGCGGTTATTCGCTTTTTGAGACAGTGGAAAGGGACAGTGCAGGAGAATAGCAGGCAATTGAAGATGCTTGAAAAAGAGCTTCGTGAGAAGGATGACGAGCTAGATCAACTGCGGCATGTCAATGAGAGACTGTCCAAACAGGTGAATGATGTTCAGACGGATTACCGAGTCGTCAATGATGATTACAAGGCTTTGATTCAGATTATGGATCGTGCACGACGACTAGCATTTCTGAATGAGGAAGAGGAAGAGAGTAGGTCAAGATTTAAAATGGATGCCAATGGAAATCTAGAGCGTCTTGAATAACTAGTTACCTATTAATTTAAGAGTCCGTAGTGAGTTGATTATAAACTTACTACGGGCTTTTTTATGGAATATTCTGTTGATATAGATATAATAAGAACACGAGGGTAAAAGAAATGGAATGGAGATAGCAAAATGAGAATTGATATTATTGGCGGAGGCTCACTAGGGCTACTCTATGCAGGGAAATTAGCTTCTGTTGGGAATGAGGTTCGTGTATGGTGTAGAAGTGAAGAACAAGCGCTTATACTCAGAACTGAAGGTCTGTTCATGGATAGTGGTGAAGCTTCTCAAACAAAGGGTGCAGGTCCTTTTGCGGTGGAAACAGGAATACTGGATGGTTTTATAGACGAATGGAATAAAGTTCCCGGTGAATGGATCTTTTTGATGACCAAGCAAAAAGATGTGGAGGAAATAGCTTTTAGACAACTGGCGAGGATGGATGGAGAGTCTTTGAAAGAAATAAAAGGAATGATATGTTTTCAGAATGGGATAGGACATATAGAACTATTAAATATGCTGCTTCCGCAATGGCAACTTTATTCAGCAATTACAACCGAGGCAGCGTATAAAGTGTCACATAATAAGGTGTTCCATGCAGGTCGAGGATTAACGATGATTGGTCGATATGTACATAAGGATTCGGATCAGGAAATCAATTCAAAGAAAGATGAGAACGAGATGATCATTGCGCTAGAAAAAGCAGGATTTTCATGTGATTTGTCGAAAGACATCGTTAAGTATATTTATCGTAAATTATTAATAAACGCTGTTATTAACCCTTTGACGGCTATATGGGGAATTAGAAATGGAGAATTGTTAGTTACGGAAGAAAGAATGGTTATGATGAGAAAGCTCTTTATAGAAGGAACTGTTGTTTATGATGCATGTGGTATCGTTTGGGACTCAGATCTATGGGATCAAATTATAAAGGTATGTGAAATGACTGCAGCGAATAACTCTTCCATGCTTAAAGACGTAAGAGGTGGTCTGCCAACTGAAGTGCGATGGATTAATGGGAGTATCGTATCGATGGCCGAGGCACAAGGGATAGAGGCTAATTATCACAAAGTAATGGTTCAATTAATTGAGGGTATGAAAGCGAGGGAGAGCTGAAGCATGGAAATTCTAACTACATCTTTTATTGTTTTGAGCATTCTTCCGTTTTTTCCATTCCTAATAGTATATTTCAGTCACCTTAAGTGGAAGAATAATAAGCATGATGCACTATTAGTAGCTATGGATGTCACAACAGTATTTCTGATCATTTCGGTGTCTGCTTTATTCAATAACGCATTCAATACACAAGTTGGATTTTATCTCATTTTATTGTTTCTTTTACTTGCAGTAGGGATGATTGGTGGAGCTCAGAATCGTATAAAGGGCAAAGTAGATGTTCAGCGGATGGTTAGAGCGGTATGGAGAATGGCATTCATTATTATGATGTGTAGCTATGTCTTATTCACTGTGATTGTGCTGTTTAAATATATTTATAATTCAATGTCATAAAGTAATTGCAAGTTCAATTCATGTCGAAAATAGTAATTATAATGTCGTTTTTCAGAAAAAGAAAGATTTTTATGTAATGTTATGTAGATTTTTTTGACCACTGGTTGTATAATCAATTACCATATACTAAATTGCTAGGGGGATACAAACAGATGAAACAAAAACGTTTACTAAGTATGTTGGTACTCATCATGATCGTAACTACTGTTCTTGCTGCTTGCGGATCGAACAATGAGCGTGAGGGAGCAACCAATAAAGGTAGTAATGCACCCAATGAAACACCAGTGGAAGCAAAAGATCAGGTGTTAAAGATTAATATGAGTGCGGAACCACCCACATTTGATCCAGGACAAGCGCAAGATAGCCAAGCGAATACAGCTCTTAAGTTGATGTATGAAGGTTTAGTGCGTATGGATGAAGCGGGTAAAGAGGTTCCCGCAGCTGCAGAGTCATGGGAGATTTCTCCGGATGGGTTACAATATAAATTCAATCTACGTAAAGATGCAGTATGGAGTAATGGTGATCCTGTAACTGCTAACGATTTCGTGTTCGCATGGCAACGTGTTCTAGACCCTGCGACAGTACCGGCTCCACCTTATGCTTATCAATTAGATTACATTAAGAATGCTACAGCATTCAATGCTAAAGAGATTACTGATTTCTCTCAAGTGGGAATCAAAGCTACAGATGAATATACATTAGAAGTAACATTAGAAAACCCAACACCGTATTTCTTGGGTCTAACTTCCTTCTATACGTATTTGCCTGTTCATAGTTCTGTGAAAGATAATGCAGCATGGGCAACAGATTATAAATCAATGATCACGAATGGTGCGTTTAATTTAACAAACTGGACTACAGGTCAAAAACTTGAATTCACTAAAAATGATACGTATTGGGATAACACTAGTATCAAATTAAGTAAAATTGAAGCATCACTTGTAGAAAGCGGCGCTGCTGAATTATCAAGTTATAAGAGTGGACAACTTCAATTTGCCGGTGCACCTAACGGTGAAATTCCTTCCGATGCTATTCCAACATTGAAGAAGGATCTGCCAAATGAATTGGATATTAAAGGGACTGCAAGTACGTATTACTATGAATTTAACGTAACTGAGAAACCTTTTGACAATGCCAAGATTCGTAAGGCATTTGCTATGGCGATCAGCCGTCAAAATATCGTTGAGAAAGTAACCCTTGGTGGACAATTGCCTGCATTTGGTTTCGTACCACCAGGTATTAAAGGTGGAGTAGACGAATTCCGTAACGAGTATAAAGATGATTTCTTCACTGAAGACATCGAAGCAGCTAAGAAATTACTTGCTGAAGGTATGAGTGAAGAAGGCTACACGACACTTCCAGAAGTCACATTGATTTATAACTCCAGTGAAAGCCACAAGAAAATTGCTTTGGCTGTTGCTGATATGTGGAGTAATAACTTGGGTGTTACTGTTAAGACAGAGAACCTTGAGTGGGGTGTGTTCTTAGAAACTCGCCAAAACTTGAACTACCAAGTTGCACGTGCAGGCTGGAGTTCTGATTATAATGATCCGATGAGTTTCATTGATCTCTGGACTACGACTAGCGGTAATAATGATTCAGGATTTAGTAATGCAGAATATGACCAATTGGTTAAAGATGCACGAGTATCACAAGATAATGCTGTCCGTATGGAAAGCATGGCTAAAGCTGAAAAAATCCTGATTGAAGATGAACAAGTTCTAATGCCGATTTACTATTACACCAATGTATCGCTAACGAAGGAAAATGTTAAAGGTGTATCCATTGATTTTAGCGGTGGAATTGACTTTTCACGTGCTTACTTCGAATAATGTAACATGTGAAGTTAGATAGTTACTTCGGGATATATATGTGGAATACCATATATATCCCGTTTTTTGTTTGTGGTCATGATTATTCCAAGGATTTCAATCTAATACAAATAAAGTGATTAGAATTAATTCTTGTTTTCTATTAAGATAAATATATATGTCAGAATGAACATTGTTAACGGAGGTGTAAATGGGAATGGTTCGTTATGTTGCTAACAAATTTTTGTATATGCTTCTATCTTTATTCATATTGATATCTGCAACGTTCTTTCTTATGAAAGCCATTCCGGGTGATCCATTTCAAGCTGAAAAGAAAGTCTCAGTTGAAATGAAAGCCCGTCTTATGGAGCATTATGGATTGGACAAGCCTTTATATCAACAATACGTTAAGTATTTGGGTGATATCGCAACGGGTGACTTTGGAATATCTATGAAGAAATTGAATCAGGATGTGTCCAAAATTATAATGGATACATTCCAAACATCACTAAAGCTTGGCGCTGTAGCGATTGTGGTGGCGATAGTGATTGGGGTCCTATTAGGTATGCTTGCGGCTCTTTATCATCGGAAATTGATTGACAATGTTGCCATGATACTAGCTGTGCTAGGTATGGCTGTGCCGAGTTTCGTACTCGCTTCTTTATTGCAGTATTATTTAGCGGAAAAAGCGGGCTGGTTTAATGTTCTCGGGTTTGATAAGCCCATTGACTACGTCCTTCCTGTGATGGCGTTATCAGCACAACCTATCGCTTTTATAGCACGTCTAACACGATCCAGTATGCTTGAAGTTTTACATGCTGATTATATTAAGACGGCGAAGGCTAAAGGTCTGAACTGGTTCTCCATTATGTTTAAGCATGTTATTCGTAACGGGATATTGCCTGTTGTGACTTACGTAGGACCTATGACGGCTAACATTATTACAGGTTCCGTCGTTATTGAACAAATTTTTGGTATTGGTGGTATTGGGAAGGTATTCGTTGAATCGATTACAAATCGTGATTACACATTAATTATGGGCGTCACTATATTTTATGGAGTCATTCTCATGCTAGCAAGGTTTATTACAGACATTGCTTACGTGTTGATTGATCCGCGTATTAAATTAAATGGTGGAAAGGAGGGCTAACGGTTGGCTAATAATCAGACTACAACATCTTCAGATCATGTTGAACTAACAGCTGAAGATTTCCGCAAGATTGGCGCCGATGAGAAGCAGTCTGAGATTATTCAGAGAGAGAGCTTGTCAGCATGGAGAGATGCTTGGCGACGACTTTGTCAGAATAAACTCGCCATGACTTCTCTTATTATATTGATCTTTATTATTTTAGCTTCTATTATTGGACCATGGATTTCTCAATTTGACTACAAAACAAATTATCTCATGAATACCAATCAGCCTCCTTCCTCTCTTCACTGGTTCGGTACGGATGAATTGGGCCGTGATATGTTTGTTCGTACATGGATGGGGGCGAGAATTTCACTTGCCGTTGGTTTAGCTGCCGCTCTAATTGACCTTATTATCGGGGTTATTTATGGAGGAACGATGGGTTTCTTCGGCGGACGTGTTGACGAGATTATGAATAAGTTCTCTGAAATTTTATACTCTATTCCATATTTATTGGTTACTATTCTCTTACTCGTTGTACTCGAGCCAAGTCTGGGTACAATTATTATTGCATTAACGATTACGGGTTGGATTAATATGGCGTGGATTGTACGTGGTGAAATGATTCAATTGAAGAATCGTGAATTTGTGTTAGCTGCTCGTTCCATGGGGGCGGGTTCAGGTCGACTCATATTCCGTCATCTTCTTCCAAATGCAGTGGGACCTATTATCGTGACCTTAACGTTATCAGTTCCAACGGCTATATTCGCAGAAGCATTTTTAAGTTTCTTGGGTCTGGGTGTTCAAGCTCCTGTCGCATCTTTGGGATCGATGATTAATGATGCACTGACAGGTTGGCAGTATTATCCATGGCGGATGTTATTTCCAGCCATTCTAATTAGTTTAATTATGCTTTGTTTCAATATTTTCGGTGACGGTCTTCGAGACGCACTGGATCCTAAATTAAAGAAATAGGAGGTGGAACCATGGAGCCGATCCTACAAGTGAAAGACTTGCACGTATCATTTCATGTCAATGGGGGAGAAGTTCAGGCTGTACGCGGAATGAACTTTGAAATTGGAAAAGGTGAGACGGTGGCTATCGTCGGAGAATCAGGAAGTGGTAAAAGTGTTACCGCTCAGACGATCATGCGTTTAATTCCTTCGCCACCTTCACGGATTAAACAAGGTGAAATTATATTTCAAGGGGACAACCTTTTAAATAAATCCAATAAACAAATGGAAGCTATTCGCGGTAAAGATATTGGGATGATATTTCAAGATCCGATGTCTTCCCTAAATCCTACAATTAGAATAGGTAAACAGATTACGGAAGTTATGATGAAGCATCAGAAGATGTCAGCAAGTGAAGCGAAAAAACAAGCCATTGAAATGCTGATACTTGTCGGTATAAAGAATGCAGAAGCACGTTTCAATCAATATCCGCACGAATTCTCAGGTGGTATGCGCCAGCGCGTTATGATCGCGATTGCTTTAGCATGCCGACCTGCACTTCTGATCGCTGATGAGCCGACTACAGCTTTGGATGTTACGATTCAGGCTCAGATCTTGGATGTTATGAAGGAAATGCAACAACGCTTAGGAACATCGATTATTCTGATAACACATGATCTTGGGGTAGTAGCGGGGATGTGTGATCGAGTTATCGTGATGTATGCAGGTGAAGTGGTAGAGACGGGTACAGTGATGGAAATATTCAAAAATCCTCAGCATCCTTATACAAGAGGACTTTTGCGTTCCATGCCGAGACTTGATCAGCAAAAAGGAGAGCCACTTATTCCTATTATAGGAACACCACCAGATCTCATTAAGCCACCACTAGGATGTGCATTCTGCGCTCGTTGTGATGAGGCAATGAAAGTCTGTGTAACGAACAATCCAGAGACGACAGTGTTTAGTGACACACATACAGCACGTTGTTGGAACTTGCATCCGATGGCTCAGAAGGGAGAATCATCATGAGTCAACCACTTATACAAGTCAACGGATTGAAGAAATATTTCAATGTGGGCAAAGGAAGTGTACTTAAGGCCGTTGATGATATTAACTTTTCTATTCGCGAAGGTGAAACGTTGGGGGTTGTTGGGGAGTCTGGTTGTGGTAAATCCACAGCAGGTCGTACGATACTTCGATTATACGAACCAACGGCAGGTAGTGTTAGTTTCAATGGAACAGACATCTATAAACTTCCACCTAACAAAATGAAAGCTATGCGTCGCGATATGCAGATGATATTCCAAGATCCTTACGCTTCACTGAATCCACGTTTTACGGTGTCTGATA
The DNA here is from genome assembly GCF_056786435.1 of Paenibacillus sp. Y916. Lineage (NCBI taxonomy): Bacteria > Bacillati > Bacillota > Bacilli > Caryophanales > Paenibacillaceae > Paenibacillus > Paenibacillus sp. Y916. The sequence goes on from NZ_JBXCJA010000001.1 coordinate 294,929, forward strand.
TTATTGGTGAAGCATTTGATATTCATAAATTAACAGATAGTCGTAAAGAACGTAAGATGAAGATCGAAGAACTGCTAGATATGGTTGGTCTCAATCCTGATCATGCTACTCGTTATCCGCATGAATTCTCAGGTGGACAACGTCAACGTATTGGAATAGCCCGTGCGCTTGCTGTAAATCCAAAGTTTATTATATGTGATGAACCTATTTCTGCACTGGATGTATCTATCCAAGCACAGGTTGTAAATCTGCTGAAAGATCTACAAGATCGATTGGGATTGACATATTTATTCATTGCTCATGACTTATCTATGGTTAAACATATTAGTGACCGGGTTGCGGTTATGTATTTAGGTAAAATCGTTGAATTGGCCGAAAGTGAAGAGTTGTATAGTAATCCAATTCATCCGTATACCAAAACTCTTCTATCAGCAATTCCGATTGCAGATCCAGAGATTGAAGCGAACAAGAAGCGGATTATCATGCCTGATGATCTTGCGGGTCCGATTCATTCTGCTAATGGATCTAATGAAAGTTCGGTAGAATCAAAGCTTGTAGAAGTATCAAAAGGTCATTGGGTTGCAACTCCTTATGCTTAATTGATCAAATAACGTTAATAATTATTAAGCCGTCGGAGGAATTCGACGGTCTTTTTAGTTCTAAGAAATGAATGAATGTTAGTGGTAGGCAGGGGGTATAGAACTTCCTTTTGACTGAAAGAGGCATATTAGATACAATCAAGTAAGAATTTTAGATAATCTTCATGGATTTCTTTATTGTGTAAGAATAGGAGGTATACCCGATGGAAGTTGTTTCTGAGCCATTGCAAAGCGGCTCGACTTTGGCAGATGATTATATTCATCATTATGAGAAAGTCATACCGCTCTACGGTGAAGATTACCACTGTGATCAGACCTGGAGTGATCGAGTGGAATGGTTGGATGATACAGAGGACAGACGGGTAAATCGTCATGCCTTGGTTGAGATATTGAAAGAGTATAATGAGAAGCATAACTCTCACGATGCAGTACATACATCGCTATATATGTTAGAAAAGCCAGGTACACTGGTTGTAACGGGTGGTCAGCAAAGTGGGTTGTTCACCGGTTCTATGCTTGTGATATATAAAGCAATCACCATTATACAAACTGCTAGAGAAGCGGAAAGACGTCTGAAGCGTCCCGTAGTGCCAGTATTCTGGATAGCGGGTGAAGATCATGACTGGGATGAGGTAAACCATACGTATTTGAAAACAGCGGATAAGCAACAGTCTTCTAAGCTTATGTTGCCTAAATATATGACTTCACGTACATCCGTAAGCTATACTCCTGTTTCTCCACAGGAGTGGGATCAAGCCGTTAAGTCATTGACAGAGATGTTGCCGGACAGTGATGTGAAGGGCGAAATTTTGGCTAAAATTCAATATTCAACGAATACATCAGATAATCTAAGTGATGCATTTGCAAAACAGTTAGGTGATATCTTTGGAGAATATGGTCTCGTACTCTTAGATTCAGCAGATCCTCGATTACGTAAGCTTGAGGCGCCTATTTTTCAGTCGATGATTGAGCAGAATGAACAATTATCGCATGCTTATCGCTCATCTGCTGATCAGATAACATCCTTAGGTTATAAGTTGCAAGCCGACGTATCAGATGAGGGTGCCAATTTATTCTACCTTCATAATGGGGATAGGCTTCTATTGTTGAAGCAAGATGGTAAATTCATGGATCGTAAAGGACTGGTGTCCTTCACACAGGATCAACTGCTGGAGGTGCTACAGAAGCACCCAGAGCGTTTCAGTAATAATGTACTTACTCGACCGATCATGCAAGATTCACTATTTCCGGTCCTTGCGAGTGTGTTAGGTCAGGGAGAAATTGCTTACTGGGCTATTACACGACAAGCTTTTGAAATTATGGGCTTGAAGATGCCGATATTACTGCCACGGATGTCCTTTACTCTACTTGATAGAACACAACTGAAGTATATGGAGAAGTACGACCTTTCTTTTCAGGATGTGCAACATCATCTACAAGTGCGTCGAGAGCAATGGTTATCTCAACAAGATTCATTACAGATCGACCAGAAGTTTGCGGAAGCACGGAAAGCTTTTGAACAATTGTATGAGCCGTTAATAGATGATCTTGGAATTTTGCAAAAAGGATTATATACGTTGGGACAGAGTAATAAGGGGAAGATTATCGATCAGATTTCATATCTGGAGCGTAAGTCGAAGGAAGCACTTGAACAACGACATGATGCGGAGCTTCGTCAATGGGATCGGATAGGAGCTTCATTATTTCCTAATGGTAAGCCACAAGAGAGAGTATATAATGTATATCAATATCTGAATCACTATGGATTGTCTTTGATTAGTGATTTGATGGATATGACGGTTGATTACTCAGAAGAGCATCGCGTTATTTTTATGTAATTTCAACTACTAGGAGGAGTACTATGAATTCTGCATCACTTAAGAACAGCATCGTTAAAGATATGACATTAGCGCCTGAAGGCCATTTGAAGATTGATTGGGTCGAGGCTCACATGCCAGTCCTTAATCGGATACGTAAGCAATTTGAAGCGGAGCAGCCTTTTAAAGGGTTGAAGGTAGCCATATCACTCCATTTGGAAGCAAAGACAGCTTATTTGGCCAAAGTTGTGAAGGCAGGCGGGGCGGAAGTTACGATCGCAGGAAGTAATCCTCTCTCCACGCAGGATGATGTATGTGCTGCATTGGTGGAAGATGGTGTTACTGTGCTGGCTAAGCATAATCCGGAGCCAGCAGAATATAAAAAGATGTTGATTACGTTGCTTGAGACCAAACCTGATCTTATTATTGATGATGGTGGTGACCTGGTCACAATACTCCATACGGAACGACCCGATCTCCTTGCGAACATTCGGGGTGGTGCGGAGGAGACAACTACGGGTATTCTACGGCTTAAAGCTATGGAGAAGGATCAAATGCTTAAGCTGCCTATGGTTGCTGTCAACGATGCATATTGTAAATACCTTTTCGATAATCGTTACGGTACGGGCCAATCGGTGTGGGATGCGATTAATCGGACAACGAACTTAGTTGTAGCTGGTAAAACAGTCGTTGTTGTGGGATATGGCTGGTGTGGTAAAGGGGTGGCGATGCGTGCTAAAGGACTGGGTGCTAATGTCATTGTTACAGAAGTGAATCCAATTCGGGCTGTTGAGGCTCATATGGATGGATTTCATGTTATGACTATGGTTGATGCAGCCAAATTAGGCGATTTCTTTATTACCGTAACAGGTAATCGTGATGTCATTACAGGTGAGCATTATGATGTGATGAAAGATGGAGCAATTCTTGCTAACGCTGGGCATTTCGATGTTGAGGTGAATAAGCCAGAACTTCTTGCTCGCTCTAGTTCTGTTCGTACTGTCCGCCGGAATATTGAGGAATATCAATTTAAGGACGGACGCAAGATGTATTTGATTGCTGAAGGACGCTTAGTCAACTTAGGAGCAGGTGATGGTCACCCAGCAGAAATTATGGATATGACATTCGCATTGCAGGCTCTATCTCTTAAATATGTGAATGAACATTACGAGGAATTGGGTAAAGCAGTTATTAGTGTTCCTTATTCTATTGATGAACAAGTGGCAAGATATAAATTAGAAAGCTTGGGTATTTCACTAGATACGTTAAGCCCCGAACAAGCGACTTATTTAGAAAGTTGGAATACGAACTAGGTTTAACACGATAATGAAACATTGGTGTAGGCGTTAAGAACGGTAGCAAGGTGGTTCTTATGTTACTTCACAACGGATCTTATCGAAATAGTTAAACCCAGATTTTAGTGTAGAGCCAATTTCGTGAAATAAAATTCAATAAATCAGGGCGACATTCCATTCAAATTTGAGTGGAATGTCGCCTTTATTTATGTTCTTCTTTAATGAGTTTAATTCTATGGCTTACTCTCATAACATATTAGACACTAAAAGTATAATTTTTTATAAGGGTCATTAGACCTATATTTAATGAACTTTAAGAGATTGTAAAAGGTGATGAAATTGCTTGGAAAGGGCGGTGTGATGCTTAATATGTCATTTTTAATTCCGAATATAGTCTATCGGAAAATGCTGGATTAGAGACTTTAGACTCACTTACAGTATTTAACTCATAAAGAAGGACTTTGATTTTTAGTGGCGAATAAAGTATTGTTAAGTGGTGTAAAGTGGTGCAAAGTGGGGAAATCGGACTAAGGAGTGATTGGAACAATGTTTATGGGAGAATTTCAACATAGCATTGATGATAAGGGGCGGATTATTATCCCTGTCAAATTCCGTGAACTTTTAGGGACCTCATTCGTTGTGACTCGTGGATTAGATCAATGTCTCTTTGTCTATCCAAGAGAAGAATGGACACTGCTAGAACAGAAGCTTAAATCACTTCCGTTAATGAAATCTGAGGCACGGGCTTTCACTAGATTTTTTTTCTCAGGCGCTACAGAATGTGAATGGGATAAACAGGGCAGGGTAAATCTACCGGGCAATCTCAGAGACTACGCTAAATTTGATAAAGAATGCGTTGTTCTCGGTGTATCTAACCGGATGGAAATATGGAGCAAACCAATTTGGAATGAATATTACGATCAATCTGAAGAATCATTTAACGATATTGCTGAAAAATTAGTCGATTTTAACTTTGATTTTTAATATTTTGGAGGGATTACATTTTGTTTCATCACATCACAGTGCTCAAAGAAGAAGCAGCAGAAGGATTGCGCATCAAGAGAGATGGTATTTATGTCGACTGTACTTTAGGAGGCGCGGGACATAGTTCCTTAATCGCATCAAAGCTTGGAGAATATGGAAGATTAATTGGTCTGGATCAAGATGACTGGGCATTAGAGCATGCTAAGGAGAAATTAGCCCCATATAGCGATAGAGTTTCTTTAGTAAAAACGAACTTTCGTAATTTGGAAGAGACCCTGAAGGAACAGTCTGTTCCAGAGAAGGATGGTATCCCACAAGTAGATGGTATATTGTTCGATTTAGGTGTTTCTTCACCGCAGTTTGACGAGGGAGAGCGTGGGTTCAGTTACAACCTTGATGCTCCGTTAGATATGCGGATGGATCAATCGGCAGAGCTCACAGCGGATATTATTATCAATTCATGGTCTGAACAAGAGATCGCTAGGGTGTTATTTCAATATGGTGAAGAAAAGTTCTCTAGACGGATCGCTAAGTTGATCGTAGAGCGGCGTGAGAAACAACCGATACAAACTACTGGAGAACTAGCCGAGATTATTAAAGAAGGCATTCCAGCAGCTACGAGAAGAACAGGGGGACATCCTGCCAAGCGTAGTTTTCAAGGTCTGAGAATTGCGGTAAATGATGAACTTGGGGCTTTTGAAGAAGGATTGCATCAAGCGGTTCGTTGCCTGGCACCAGGAGGAAGAGTATCGGTTATTACATTCCATTCGTTGGAAGATCGTATTTGTAAACAGATACTTAGCAGTTATGTTGCGAAATGTACATGCCCACCTGATTTTCCAATGTGTGTATGCGGAAATCAAGGTCAAATTAAACTAATAAATCGAAAACCTATCGTTCCAAGTGAATTGGAACTTGAAGAGAACTCTCGCTCAAGATCTGCAAAACTTCGGGTCGCAGAGAAACTATAATTAAACTGTATTTGGAAAAAGTGAAAGTTCAAAAAGTCGCAGATCAAAAGCTGACTTTTTGAACTACATTTAAAAGATAATCAGGAGAGCTCAGGGGGAGAGAATGAATGGCGTATACGCGTGGCAATTTAGCAGTAAAACCAAAACCAATAGAACGAGTATCTCCTGGATATCGTGAGCAGACAAAAGTTATTACTCGCCGAACCTCGATTCCGATTAGAGAAAAGCTTCTATATTTATTTACGGTTCTAGTGTGTGTAGCTTTGGCAAGTCTTGTTATTTGGCGGTACGCACATATTTATGAATTAAATAAACAGAGCCAAAAAGTGAGTGCTGTGATCTCAAGTAATACACTTAAGATTTCTCAGTTGGAAGTTCAGAGGCAAACTCTGAAAGAAAAGATTGTTGAAACCGCAATTAAAGAAGGGTATGTACTTCCCGAGGAGGCTAGTGTCATTTATGTCCCTCGTGTGTCTAGTTCAAATGTTACTACTGGAAATCTTAAAGTAGATGCAGCACAAAAATAGTGGATGTGAGGACTAAGCATGATAAAAAGAATAAAGCTACGCACACTGCTTGTAGGAGGATGCATAACCCTCCTTTTTGCTATTTTAATAACTAGAGTATTTATCATTCAAGTTGTAAAAGGAGATCAATGGCATGAACTAGCCGTTAAGAATTGGTCCAAACAAGATGTCATTGCTGCTACACGGGGTACGATAACAGATCGAAAAGGTAATGCACTCGCGATTGATGCACCTGCCTATACGGTGACTGTGAATCCGAAAGTGATTCATGAGAATGGGATCGAGGAAGAAGTGGTAGCCGGGTTACATCAAATTCTCGGAAAAGATGAGGATGAGCTACGTAAGCTAGTAACAGCAACTGATGATAAGGGTGTGCTTCGGACTAGCAGAGAGGTTCGTACGGAAGGTTGGAAGGTCGATCAGGCTAAGCGTGATGAGGTAGCTGCGTTAATAGCCGAGATAAAGACTCAATTGAAGAATAATAAAAAGAAACCAGATGCAGGTATTGGATTGCTCAAAGAACAAAAGCGATACTATCCTAAAAACAATTTAGCAGCACATATATTAGGTTATCTAGATCGTGATGGTGATGCAATCTTAGGATTAGAGGCCACTTACGATGATATGCTCAGGGGAACGAATGGGTCGATAAATTACAAAAGTGATGGACAATTAGATAAACTGCCCAATGCAGATGAGGTCTATGTGCCGGCGATAAATGGGAATAATATCCAACTGACCATTGACGATACGATACAGTATTATATTGAAGATGCCATGAAAGAGGCCGTTGAGAAATACAAACCGATTAGTATGACTGTGATCGCTGTAGATCCCAACACGATGGAAGTGCTAGGTTTAGCCAATATGCCTACTTTCAATCCTAATTCATTCTGGGAAACACCAGAACCGGAGAAATACTATAACCATGCAGTGAGGTCACTATATGAACCAGGTTCCACATTTAAAATTGTGACCTTGGCGGGTGCGATAGAAGAGAAGTTAATTAAACCGACAGACGAGTATGTATCAGGTCAGATCAGAGTACAAGGTACCAAGACGACACTAAAGGATATCAAACGTGCAGGTTGGGGTACGATATCCTACTTAGAAGGAGTCAAGCGTTCGAGTAACGTGGCATTTGTAAAGATGGGATTTGAAATGTTGGGGAAAGAGCGATTGCTTCAATATATTAATAACTTCGGTTTTGGGCAAAAGACCGAAATAGAGATGGCTGGTGAGGCTTCTTGGCCTATTGATCTACCCGGGAATGTCGAAGTTGCAACGGCATCCTATGGTTATGGGGTCTTAGTTACTCCGATACAGCAGGTGACAGCTATCGCTGCGATAGCTAATGGTGGGAAATTGATGCAACCGCATATCATTAAAGAAATTCATGATCCGAATACAGGGATAACTGAAGTGACCAAACCAGAAGTGATCCGACAGGTCATATCACCGGAGACGGCGAAAGAAACGGGTAGTTATCTAGAACAAGTAGTTGCAGACCAAGAGATTGGTACAGGTCGCCATGCTTATATCGAAGGATATCGAGTAGCAGGTAAGACAGGAACGGCTGTTAAACTCGTTAAAGATGCAGCTGGTAAGAGTGTTTATGATGACAAAAAAGCAGTCGTATCCTTTGTGGGATATGCTCCTGTAAATGATCCCCAAATTGCTGTCATTGTCATCATGGATGAGCCCAATGATCCTAATGCGGGTGGGGGTGCAGTCGCAGCACCTGTATTTGCAAAGATAGTAAGCCAATCTCTTCAGTATATGAATGTACCTAAAACACGAATAGCTAATAGCGAAGGCTCTAATAAGAGTACAGATAAGGATAGTAGCTCGCAAGTGATTAAGTATACGACTCCAGAATTAACAGGGAAATCGATTGAATCTGCAAAGAGTGAATTGCTTAATACAGGTATCGCATACGAAACATTAGGAAAAGGTAATAATGTGATTCGACAATATCCTGCGAAAGGTTCTATAATGAGCGGTGGGCAACGGATCTACCTTCTAACTGAAGATAGCAAGACGATGGAAGTTCCTGATTTAAAAGGGGAGTCTTTGAGAGACGCACTTCAGGTGCTGACGTTAATGAAATTGAAAGTTAGCGTTGAAGGTGAAGGCTATGTCGTTGAGCAACAAGAAATACAAGATCAAGGGAATGTGATCGTACAATTAACTTTGAATCCATTTTATGGAGACATGGATGAAAGTGTCAAAGAAGATGTAAATGAAGACGTAAAAGAAGAAGAGTAGGGAAGATAGCTTGTTCTAAGCCCTAGTAATCCTGAATAATCATGATAGGAATAAGGATCATGAAATGAAGTAAGGATCACTAGGGAGGGTATGCGATGAAAGTTTCAAATATGACGCTGAGACGGAGGCTACTATGGAGCTTGCTGTTCTTTTGCGTTCTGTTCACAGCTCTAATAGGTAGGCTTGCATATTTACAGTTTGGACAAGGTAAGGAATTATCGGCTAAAGCAGAGGCACTGTGGCGTAGAGATCTTCCGTTCACCGCTAAAAGAGGAGAGATTCTAGATCGTAATGGAATTGCATTGGCCTACAATGTCAGTTCACCGACAGTATGGGTGATTCCCGTTCAGATTAAGGATCCCGAAACGACAGCGGCGACATTATCACCTCTACTTGGTATGAGCCAAGAGAATATTATGAAGATCATAACGAAGAAAAAATCAAATGAAAAATTACAACCCGGTGGACGTAAGATCACGATGGAGCTTGCTCAGAAAATTCGTGATTTGAAGCTTCCGGGTATCATTGTTGCAGAGGATAATAAAAGGTATTATCCTTATGGTGATCTAGCTGCTCATATTCTCGGGTTTACTGGAATTGATAATCAGGGGATAACAGGGGTTGAGCAAAAGTATGATGATCTGTTGAAAGGCTTGGATGGTAACGTATCCTATTTGTCTGATGCAGCGGGAAGATTAATGCCAGGTTCCTCGGAGAAATATGCTGAACCGAAGGATGGCTTGAGTCTGGAGCTCACCATCGATAAACCCATCCAGTCCATTATAGAACGTGAATTAGATCAAGCCATGGTTCAGTTTCAAGCTCGCGGCACCTGGGCTATAGCGATGAATCCCAAAACGGGGGAGATTCTTGGGATGGCTAGCAGACCTGGGTTTGAACCAGCACAATATCAGGAGTATCCGTCTGAAGTGTATAATCGGAACCTCCCCATTTGGATGACTTATGAGCCGGGCTCTACTTTTAAAATCATAACGCTCGCAGCCGCATTAGAAGAGAAAAAAGTTGATTTGGAGCGTGACACTTTTTTTGATCCAGGTTATGTTAAAGTAGGAGGAGCTACTCTGAAATGCTGGAAAAGAGGCGGTCATGGTAGTGAGACCTTTCTTGAGGTTGTAGAGAACTCCTGTAATCCAGGGTTTGTGGCATTAGGTCAAAGGCTAGGTAAAGAATCTCTTTTTAAATATATAAAAGATTTCGGCTTTGGTGCCAAGACAGGTATTGATCTGAATGGGGAAGAGAATGGTATATTATTCAAATTGTCTCGAGTAGGTCCTGTGGAGTTAGCAACAACATCTTTCGGTCAAGGAGTATCCGTTACACCGATCCAGCAAGTGGCGGCTGTTTCAGCTGCGATAAATGGAGGGAATCTGTACAAACCATATATTTCAAAGGCATGGATTAATACGGAAACGAATACGGTTGTAGAAGAGAATAAACCGGAACTGGTAAGACGTGTTATTTCAGAAGAGACTTCTCTTAAAGTCAGAGAGGCATTGGAAAGTGTCGTAGCTAAAGGAACAGGTCGGCCAGCTTTTATCGATGGATATCGAGTTGGTGGAAAGACGGGGACGGCGCAAATTGTCGTCAATGGTCGTTATTCTGCTTCGGAGCATATCGTATCATTTATCGGATTTGCACCAGCGGACGATCCACAAATTGTCGTGTATGCAGCTGTTGATAACCCGAAGGGGATTCAATTCGGTGGTGTTGTTGCTGCTCCTATTGTGCAGAATATTCTAGAGGATTCACTTCACTACATGAAAGTACCCGAACGCCAAGATCAAATGACAAAGGAATATAAATATGGAGAGACCCCAATTGTCACTGTACCTGATCTTGTCGGTGCAACAGTTCAGGATTTATATGAGGAGCTCAATATGAATTTCAACCTCTCTAAATCTGGAAGTGGTACAACCGTTGTCAGTCAGGCGCCCAAACCGGGCAGCAGAGTAGAGCGGGGATCGACCATTCGTATATATATGGGGAGTTCGTAATATTCGTCCTTGTTGGCGACAATTGAAATAAGCGAGGGATTTAGAGATGAGACTTAATGAATTAGCTTCAACCTTAATGATCAAACGCATTATTGGAAATGGCGATATTACAATATCTGGAATACAAACGGATTCTCAGAGAGTTATCGCCGGGGATTTATTTATCTGCTTGCCTGGTCATACGGTCGATGGACATGATTATGCTGAGGAAGCTATGACCAAAGGGGCGGTAGCGCTCGTTGTAGAACGTCAATTGGATATTGACCTGCCACAGATTATCGTGAAAGACTGCCGTTATGCGATGGCTGTACTGTCAGATTCATTCTTTGGATCACCGAGCAAACAAATGAAGGTCATTGGAATTACAGGAACGAATGGTAAAACAACGACAGCTTATCTAATCGAGAAAATTATGAATGATCATGGTGTGAAAACGGGGCTGATTGGTACCATTCAAATGCGTTATGGAGGGCGTTCCTTCCCAATGTCTGGAACAACGCCAGAAGCTTTGGAATTACAGCGTTCTTTGCATGATATGGGTGTAAGTGGCACTCGCTGTTGTGTGATGGAAGTATCCTCTCATGCTTTGGAACAAGGCCGGGTTAAGGGGACTGATTTCCGCACAGTTGTGTTTACTAATCTTACTCAAGATCATCTGGATTATCATAGTACGATGGAGAAGTATCGTGAAGCAAAAGGATTACTCTTTTCTAGAATGGGGAACTCCTTCCAGAGTAGTCCAGATAAACGGAAGTTCGCTGTGCTGAATGCAGATGACGCTGCTTCTGATTATTTCAAAAATATTACGTCCTCTGAAGTGGTGACATATGGTTTAGATGAAAGTGCGGATGTGCGAGCTACTCAAATCTCGATTACCTCGCAGGGCACTGAATTCCATGTTGCTACCTTCAAAGGAAGCACAGATATTAAGTTAAAAATGGTCGGTAAATTTAATGTTTATAACGCACTTGCTGCAATAACGGCTGCATTACTTGAAGGAATTGAACTTGAGGAAATAAGACGCAGTCTTGAATCGTTAGCAGGTGTAGATGGACGTGTCGAAGCGGTGGATGCAGGCCAACCATTTGCAGTTATTGTAGATTATGCTCATACACCAGATGGACTTGAGAATGTCTTGAAGACTGTGAAAGAGTTCGCACAAGGACGCATTCTAACTGTTTTTGGTTGTGGTGGGGATCGAGATCGAGCGAAGCGTCCATTGATGGGGAAAATTGCTGCAAAGTATAGTGATGTGGTCTTTGTAACTTCTGATAATCCCCGGACAGAAGAGCCAGAAGCTATATTAAAGGAAATTGAACAGGGCCTAGTCGAAGATCATATTTCCGAAGATCGCTATCAATTGATTGAAGATCGGCGTACAGCTATTCAAAAGGCTATTGATATGGCAAGCCCTGAAGATGTAGTATTGATTGCGGGGAAAGGTCATGAGACCTATCAAAAAATTGGACAGACGACGCTTGAGTTCGATGATCGTGTCGTTGCCAAGGAAGCGATAAGGAGTTTACAATAGTGATTAATAAAACATTGGGTGAGATCGCTGTGATGTGCGGTGGAACGATCGCGCATACTCAGGATCCAGAAAAGCTAATTCATGGCGTTACGACAGACTCTCGTCATATTGCTGAGGGAAGCTTATTCATTCCGCTCGTAGGTGAACGGTATGATGGGCATGAATTTGCAGCTAGAGGGCTGGCGGAAGGGGCAGGTGCAACGTTGTGGCAACGGAACCGAGGTATACATCCTGTCGGTGCCGTTATTGAGGTAGAGGATACGCTGGTAGCATTGCAGTTACTTGCCAAATCCTATTTGAAAGAAATAGGAAGCAAAGTAGTTGGTATTACAGGAAGTAATGGTAAGACGACAACGAAAGATATGGTAGCAGCACTTCTTGAGACGACTTACAAGGTTCATAAAACAGAAGGCAACTTTAATAATCATATTGGTCTTCCACTTACCATTCTTGGAATGAGTGAAGATATAGATATTATAGTGCTAGAGATGGGGATGAGCGGACGTGATGAAATCAGCATTCTCTCAACCATTGCACAACCTGACATTGCTGTCATTACGAATATTGGAGAGTCTCACCTCCTGCAGTTGGGATCACGCGAGGAAATCGCCTTGGCGAAGTTAGAAATTGTGAGTGGAATGAAACCTGGCGGATTACTTATTTATAACGGTGATGAGCCTCTGATTCCACAAATATTAGCTGATTCAGCTACACTAAAACCAGTTGATTTACAAACATATACGTTTGGTATCGATTCAAATAATGATGATTATCCGACTGGAATGATGTTTCACGGTAAAGGTATTATTTTTACATCGTATGCTCATAAGGAGCTTAGTCTAGATCTTCCATTGCTTGGACGTCATAACGTACTTAATGCTTTAGCAGCACTTGCAGTTGCACGTTATTTCAATGTGAATGAAGACAACATGAAAGAAGGACTCTCGCACGTGCAGTTAACTGGTATGCGTATTGAACAAATCGTTACAGCAGATGGCTTAACGGTGTTAAATGATGCATATAATGCGAGTCCAACATCGATGAAAGCTGCGATTGATGTGCTATATGGTATGAAAGGATTTCGACGTAAAATCGCAGTGCTCGGGGACATGCTGGAGCTTGGCGCGCAGGAGAACGAGTATCATGCTGAAATAGGACGCTATATTACTACTGACACAGTGAATTTATTGTATACATTCGGACCATTATCTTCACATATAGCTGAAGCAGCTAGTGAGAATCTTTCGAGAACTAACGTATTTACATTTACAGACAAGGCAGAATTGATTAAACATCTCAATGAGCAGGTTCAACCGAAAGACATTGTCCTTGTGAAGGGTTCACGTGGGATGAAGTTGGAAGAAGTAGTGAATGCTCTTATTGAGAAATACTAGAAGATCTGACGAACCGAAGGGGTGAAACCATGGACATTAAATTATTACTACTAACGATCGGCGTATCCTTTATACTCGCGGTGATAGCCGCCCCCATACTCATTCCTTTGCTACGTCGTATGAAATTTGGACAGCAGGTCCGGCAAGATGGACCTGAGAGCCATTTGGCCAAAGCAGGCACACCGACGATGGGTGGAATCGTAATATTATTGGCGTTTACATTGTCATACTTGAAATTTTCTATTGTTAATACTGATTTTTACGTATTATTAGTTGCGACACTTGGATTTGGTTTAATAGGCTTTCTTGATGATTATGTCAAAATCGTCTTTAAACGGTCAATGGGATTGACAGCTCGCCAAAAATTGTTAGGACAATTGCTTTTCTCAGGAATTATTTGTTTTTTACTATTTCAAAATGGTCACGATACGTCGATTAGCATTCCTGGTACATCATGGGGCTGGGACTGGGGTGGATGGTTCTATTATCCATTCATCATCATCATGTTATTAGCGATCAGCAATGCTGTTAACTTTACGGATGGATTAGATGGCTTGCTCTCAGGAGTTAGTGCTATTGCATTAGGTGCCTTTGCTTTAGTAGCCATTCAGGGAACTTCCATGCCAGCGGCGTTCTGTGCGGCTGCAATGATTGGTGCTGTACTTGGCTTCTTAGTATTTAACGCGCATCCAGCCAAAGTATTCATGGGCGACACGGGATCTTTAGGCATAGGTGGAGCAATCGGTGCGATTGCGATCGTGACCAAGAGTGAGTTGCTGTTTCTTATTATTGGAGGAGTATTTGTCGTAGAAATGCTATCTGTGGTGCTACAAGTCGCATCATTTAAGACGAGAGGTAAACGTATATTCAAGATGAGTCCTATTCATCATCACTTTGAGCTCTCAGGATGGTCGGAATGGCGTGTTGTTATCACATTTTGGGTTGTGGGGGCCATACTTGCAGTTCTCGGACTTTATATTAACAAGGGGTTGTAATCATGAATCATCCAGACACATATAGAGGCAAACTAGTCGTTGTTCTAGGCTTAGCAAAAAGTGGTGTACAGGTTGCTAAAGTCCTCCATAAAATTGGGGCAATAGTAAAGGTGAACGATAGAAAAGAGAAAGAACAGTGTCCCGAGGCTTCTGAATTAGAGGCTTTGGGAATTTCTGTTATTTGTGGAGGTCATCCGGATGATCTCATTCATCCTGGCGTTGCTCTGGTGGTGAAGAATCCTGGTATTCCCTATTCTGCTCCCCCTTTGCTTAAAGCGAAGGAGTTAGGGATTGAAATTGTAACGGAAGTAGAGATTGCTTATCATTTATGTGCAGCACCTATGATTGGCATCACGGGTTCCAATGGAAAGACAACGACAACAACTTGGGTAGGCGAAATTTTTAGCTCTGCTGGATTATCTCCCATCATAGCTGGAAATATTGGGACACCTCTATGTGAAGCTGTACAAGAGGCTACTGATAATGATTGGATGGTTATTGAGTTAAGTAGTTTTCAGTTGAAAGGAACACAGCAATTTCGACCACGTATTGCTTGTCTTCTTAATGTTACGGAGACACACTTGGATTATCATGGCGACATGGATGATTATATTACATCGAAGGCTAAGTTGTTTGCAAATCAAGGAAAGGGAGATACCGCGATCCTCAATTGGGATGACCCAACCTGTCGAGCACTAGTGCCTCATTTGAAAGGTAAGATGATGCCCTTTTCTATAAAAGAAGAGCTACTAGAAGGTATATTTGTTAGTCCTCCATTTCATGTGAATACGGAGGATTCACTGATGCGTTGCGTTGTATATCGTGATCATGAAGGAAGACTTCACGAGATCATCCCTGTAGAGGATATTGGTATCAAGGGTCGTTTTAATATAGAAAATGCTCTTGCAGCGTGTGCTATTGCGATTGTCGCAGGTGTTTCAGTAGACCAACTTTCCGCACCACTCTCATATTTTCGAGGAGTGGAGCATCGTCTGGAATTCGTGGGAGAAGTAGCGGGTGCCTCATACTACAACAACTCGAAAGCAACCAATTCACAAGCAACTACGATGGCTCTTACATCGTTTAAGGAACCTATTATATTGATTGCTGGAGGATTGGATCGCGGGTCTGACTATATGGAATTACTTGCGGTTTTTCAAGGACGCGTAAGAGCTGTCATTTTACTTGGTGAAACGAAATATAAAATGGCTAAAGTAGCTGAGCTTGCCGGATTAAAGGATATTTATCTCGTCGATACTGTAGAGGATGCAGTAACAACATTGAACACAGCTGTGAGGCAAGCAGCTGAGTTAGCACAGAAGGGCGATATTGTACTTCTATCTCCGGCTTGTGCTAGCTGGGATATGTTTACCTCCTATGAAGAACGTGGACGCATGTTTAAAGAGGCGGTGCATAATCTTTAAGTAGGGGGGTGTGGATAAGCCCCTACTTTTTTAAGCAAGAGGTGGCTTCTCATGAATCGAACACGTCCATCACTAGATCTGTGGATCCTATTATGTATTCTGGGTCTCCTCACCATTGGGATAATAATGGTTTACAGCGCAGGCTCTGTCCTTGGTTTCCGTAACTATGGGGATTCCTTTTATTTCGTGAAACGCCAGGTTCTATTTGCGGTATTAGGCATTGCTACTATGTTCGTTACAGCAAATCTCGATTATCGAATATGGACTAAATATGCCAAAGCAGGTCTAGTGATCTGCTTTGTTCTGCTAGTGATTGTACTTATCCCTGGGATTGGTAATGTACGAGGAGGGGCGCGTAGCTGGCTAGGTATTAGTTCATTTGGCATTCAACCTTCAGAGTTTATGAAGCTTGGAATGATTTTGTTTCTTGCGAAATGGTTGAGTCAGGAACATTTCAATATTACTTCTTTTAGCAAAGGCCTTATGCCTCCACTAGGATTAATCGTTACGGCATTTGGGTTAATTATGATGCAACCGGATTTAGGTACAGGTAGTGTCATGTTCGGGGCTGCTATGATGATCGTGTTCACGGCAGGTGCACGTATGAAGCATCTTGGGATGTTGGCTCTTGTTGGTATCGCTGGATTTACTGGCTTAATTCTAGCTGCACCTTATCGTTTGAAGCGAATTACAGCATTTCTTGATCCATGGTCAGATCCTTTAGGCTCAGGATATCAGATCATTCAATCCCTTTATGCGATCGGTCCAGGTGGGCTTGGTGGATTAGGACTTGGAATGAGTCGACAAAAGTACAGCTATGTGCCGGAACCACAAACCGATTTTATATTTTCTATATTGGCTGAGGAGCTTGGGTTTATTGGGGGCATGATTGTATTACTACTGTTTCTGATCCTGATCTGGCGTGGCATGCGAATTGCGATGACCATTCCAGACCGCTTCGGCAGCTTGCTTGCTGTTGGGATTGTGGGCATGCTTGCTATCCAAGTCATCGTTAATATTGGTGTTGTTATCGGTCTAATGCCTGTGACAGGTATTACGTTGCCATTGATTAGTTATGGCGGTTCCTCACTTACCCTGATGCTTACGGCTCTAGGAATTCTACTTAATTTATCACGATATGCGAGGTGAACATGATGAGAGTCGTTCTATCTGGTGGTGGAACAGGTGGCCATATATATCCTGCTATTGCGATTGCAAGACAGTGTGAGGAAGAGGAGCCTGGGTCTGAATTTTTGTATATTGGTGGGAACCGGGGGTTGGAGAGTAAACTGATCCCTGAGGAGAATATTCCATTTGAATCAATCGATATTACCGGTTTTCGAAGGAAGCTTTCTATTGATAATGTAAAAACGATCTTTCGTTTTATTAAAGGTGTTCAGACATCGAAAGAGCTACTAACGAAGTTCAAGCCAGATGTTGTGGTTGGTACGGGTGGATATGTGTGCGGGCCAGTTGTTTATGCCGCGGCAAAATTGCGTATTCCATGTATTATTCATGAGCAGAATGCTATTCCGGGATTAACGAACTCATTCCTTAGCCGCTATGTAAATACAGTTGCGGTTAGCTTTGAGAACACTCAGTCTTTTTTTCCAAAAGCCAACAATGCTATTTACACTGGAAACCCAAGAGCGACAACGGTACGTTCTGCTAATAGAAATCGTGGGTTCGCTACGTTAGGTATACCGATGGATAGTTCTGTCGTTCTTATCGTCGGAGGAAGCCGAGGAGCACGTGTGATCAATGAGGCGATGATTCAAATGGCTCCACGTTTAGAATCATTAAAGCATCTTCATTTTGTTTATGTGACAGGAGAGGATTATTTCGATCAGACGCGTGAACTAATTCGAAGTGAACTCGGAAGTATGCCTAATCACCTGCATGTGCTTCCTTATGTACATAACATGCCAGAGGTACTGGCGGCAACGTCACTCATAGTGAATCGAGCAGGGGCTTCCTTTTTGGCGGAAATTAATTCACTAGGTATACCATCCATCCTTATTCCTTCTCCCAATGTTACGAACAATCATCAGGAAGCTAATGCAAGAATGTTAGAGAAGGAAGGAGCCACTCAAGTCATATTGGAAAAAGATTTGACAGCAGATCAGTTGTTTCGATCGATTGAAAATATTATGGGGGATTTAGATCTTCATAAAAAGATGTCTAACGCTTCAAAGAAGCTTGGTAAACCGGATTCAGCCCAACGGATGGTTGAGGAAATGCGACGTTTGTTAAGTGATTGTCACACACCCATGTAAGCTTACATAAGATACCGTATAATCGTGACAATCGCCCAGGGACACGGCAATATCGTACCAGAACTTTAAGTTCACCTAATTTGTTGAAAGATGACTTTGTACGATTTGAAGTGAAGGAGGAGTCTGCATTGCCGCAATGGATTTCACTATTAACGAACGCTAATGTCGGGGAAATAAGTCTGAATGAACCTATGACAAGACACACGACATGGAAAATCGGTGGACCTGCCGATGCCCTCATCGTTTCTGAAACTAGAGAACAGTTGCGAGAACTCCTTACTTTACTTCATTGTCATCATATTCCATGGATACAGGTTGGACGTGGCTCCAATATGTTGGTGTCGGATAAAGGCATCCGCGGAGTCGTTATCAAACTGGGTTCAGGATTGGAATATGCTAACTTTCAGGGGGAAACTGTGACCGCAGGTGGTAGTTGCTCATTAGTGAAGTTGAGCGTACTGGCAGGTAAACAGGGGTTAACGGGTATGGAGTTCGCAGGGGGGATTCCCGGTTCTGTCGGTGGAGCCGTATACATGAACGCTGGAGCCCATGGGTCAGATGTGTCACGCATATTCAAGTCCGCTGAGATTGTACTGGAAACAGGAGAATTGGTGACATGTACTGCTGAGGAAATGCAATTCGCTTATCGTCACTCTATTCTACATGAGAATAAGGGAATTGTAGTAGATGCTACATTCGGGCTTCGTTATGGAGAACGCAGAGAAATAGCGGCAGCATTAGCAACCTTTAAAGAACGTCGTCGTCGCACTCAGCCGCTACAATCGTGCTGTGCAGGAAGCGTGTTCCGTAATCCGCCTGGAGATCATGCAGCAAGGCTAATAGACGCTGCGGGATTAAAGGGCTATCATGTCGGTGGAGCAGAAGTTTCATTGCAGCATGCCAATTTTATTGTGAATACTGGTCAAGCGACAGCAGAGGACGTGCTCACCCTTATGCACGAAATTCAGGAGAGAATTTCTACTGAGTATGGGATCTCACTGATGCCAGAGGTGTTTATAGTGGGTGAGCGGTAAACTCGGAGGTGAAGCATTGGACAAATTGGTGATTGAGGGAGGCAAAACCTTATCAGGAAGCGTTCGTATCCATGGTGCGAAAAATGCAGCGCTACCAATTCTAGCGGCATGTATGCTAACTGATGGTGAAGTTCACTTGCATAATGTCCCTCGGCTATTGGATATTGAAGTCATGATGAACATCCTGAGCAGGCTCGGGTGCCAAGCAAGGCATGAGCAAGAAGTGATCATTGTGGATACGTCGTCCGCCAATTCGTTTCATGTACCAGAAGATTTAATGAAACAAATGCGTTCATCTATTTTTCTTATGGGGCCTTTACTTGGTCGATTTGGGGAAGTAACTATTTACCAGCCTGGGGGTTGCGCGATCGGAGAACGAAAGATTGACCTCCATCTACAAGGATTAAGGGCGTTGGGCGCAACTATTGAAGAAAAAGACCAACAGATTCTTTGTAGGGCGAGTAAATTGGTCGGAGCTGATATTCATTTGGATTTCCCTAGCGTAGGTGCAACGGAGAATATTATGATGGCAGCAGTTTTGGCTGAGGGGACAACTACGATTACGAATGCAGCTAGAGAACCCGAAATACAGGATCTACAGAATTTCTTGAATCAAATGGGAGCGGGTATTATCGGAGCTGGAACTGACACCATCACGATTCAGGGTGTTAAGAAGCTCAATCCATGCACGTATGAAATTATTCCAGATCGGATTGTAGCAGGTACTGTAATGATTGCAGCAGCAGTAACACGTGGAAATGTTACGTTAACTCATTGTAATCCTGCGCATCTCACGTCATTAATTCATGTCTTAAAGCGTGCTGGTATTCAAATTGGTATATGCAATGATATAATGACCGTAAGTTGTATGGGCCGGCCCAGAGCAGTGGAGCGGATTGTGACATCACCGTACCCGTCATTTCCAACAGATCTGCAATCCCAGGTAATGGTATTGTTGGCTTTGTCAGATGGATTTAGTATTATGAAGGAGACGGTTTTTGAAGGTAGATTTAAACATGTCGACGAGTTGACTGTGATGGGTGCAGATATTTCTATAGATCTCAATTGTGCATTTATACGTGGAGTCCAGAGATTATATGGGGCTACGGTTGAAGCAACGGATTTGAGGGCAGGCGCAGCCTTAGTCATTGCCGGTTTGGCAGCACAAGGGAAGACAATTGTAGAGCAGGTGCACCACATTGACCGGGGATATGATCATATTGAAATATTATTCCAGAAGCTTGGAGCTGATATTCAGCGGCATACTCCGGTGCCCAAACAGTTAGATTTGGCGAACTAAGGTCCTACTTATCCCCTCTAGAATTGAGGGGATAAGAGGCATTTTATGGAGTGTTGATATGTCGAAAATGTCTATTCCCGCACTTAAACCTAATAAACCAAGAAAAATGAAGACAAGCCGTAAAATTGTTCTTATTCTATTGTTATTGTGTGTAGTCGCACTAGCTGTTCTTTTCTTCAGATCGCCAATTAGCAGAATTACGGAAATTAAATTTCATGGAAATCTATTTGCTACCAACGACCAATTGATACAAGCAGGTGAATTTAATGTTGGAGATCAATTCTTTGGGGTATCTAGTTCAACTTTGAAGCAACGATTAATGGAAGTGGATTCAGTTCAGAGTGTAATGGTGGTTAAAAAGTTTCCAGGTAAAATTAGCATAGAAGTCCAGGAATATCCAACGGTAGCCTATGAGTTGGGAGATGGAGGAAGTCTAATGGCTATTTTATCAAGTGGTGCCATGGTTCCTGTAGATAGCAGTGGTATCGCTGTGGAGAAGCCTATTTTAACGAAATGGGATCCATTAGATCCTTATAAAGTACAGCTTAGTCAAGCTCTTGGAGAGATTCCGAATCAATTGATATCGGACATATCTGAGATCATACCGTCTCCTACAGTTTCTTTTCCGGATCGTATTAAACTGTACACTCGTTCTAAGTTTGAAGTGATTACAGCGGTATCTCTACTCAAGGATAAAGTGGAATATCTTAATCAAGTGACAGAGACGGAGGAGCCAGGGCTTATTACAATGCTAGAAGCCGATTCTTATGTACCTTTTTTACTATTAGATAGTGACTCTGAATATGGGGATGGGACTACTAATACCAAGTAAAAAATGCTACAATTAAAATTATGGACAGGTTTTTCCTTTATCTTTGAATCCTACATGATTGATTAGATACTTAGTATAATATACAATCTAAAAAAAATGTAGAAAAAAGAGGAAAAGATGAAGATATGTTGAATATGTAGAGAGTATCCTTACAAAGGGTCTTATAATTTATTAATGAACAGGAGGTGCCACGGTTGAGCAACAATGACATCATTGTTAGTTTGGACATCGGTACATCCAAAGTTCGTGCTATTATTGGGGAAGTAAATAATGGAACCTTTAATATTATTGGAGTTGGATCTGCCGACTCAGAGGGAATTCGCAAAGGTGCAATTGTAGATATTGACCAAACTGTACAATCTATCCGTAATGCAGTAGAACATGCGGAACGTATGGTTGGCATTCAAATATCTGAAGTATATGTCGGCATATCAGGTAATCATATTGGACTCCAATCAAGCCACGGAGTCGTGGCAGTATCGAACGAGGACCGAGAAATTGGTGAAGAAGACATTGAGCGTGTGCTCAAAGCCGCTGAAGTTGTTGCTTTACCTCCTGATCGGGAAATTATTGATGTCGTAGCAAAGCAATACGTTGTGGATGGTCTTGAAGGAATTCAAGATCCACGAGGTATGATTGGCGTGCGTTTGGAAGTAGAGGCCATTATTATTACGGGTGCTAAGACAGCCATACATAATCTTTTGCGTTGTGTAGAAAAGTCCGGTCTAAAAGTGAAGGACTTAGTTTTAATGTCATTGGGTGCAGGTCAGATGGCTCTGTCCAAAGACGAGAAAACGATGGGATCTGTACTTGTTGATATTGGTGCTGGAACTACAAGCATTTCTATTTTTGAAGGTGGAACGATGGTAGCCACTTCTACACTACCAATTGGTGGGGAGTATGTTACCAACGATATTGCCTATGGATTACGTACATTAACCGATCAAGCTGAAAAGGTCAAGTTGAAATACGGGTGTGCATTAGTTGATGCGGCTGCTCCAGATGTTATTTTCAAAGTAACTCGAATTGGAAGCAACGTTGAAAAGGAATTTAGTCAACTGGATTTGGCTACGATTGTAGAGCCACGGATTCAAGAAATATTCTATCTCCTTCATCAAGAAGTGAAGCGTTTGGGTTACAAGGAATTACCTGGGGGATATATACTAACGGGTGGGACAGTTTCGATGCCTGGTGTTCTACAGGTAGCACAGGCTGAGCTTTCCGCTTCTGTGCGAATTGCCGTTCCAGATTATATCGGAGTTAGAGACCCAGGTTTTACTAGCGGTGTAGGGATCATTCATAATGTTCTACGTAACTATCGTGTCCGTAATACTACTACGGTGAACAATAAGAAGCAACCTAATCGTAACAATAAAGTGAATCCTGCAGCTAATCAAGGTAAGCCCCAAAAACCGGGGATGATGGAGCGTTTGAAAAACATGTTTAGTGAATTTATATAAGGTGTTCATATAACTGTGGACGAGCCATCCATGCACAATGAGGGGGAGATGGAACAGTATGTTGGAATTTGATTTTGAAATGGAGAGCCTAGCTCAGATTAAAGTGATTGGTGTCGGTGGTGGTGGTAGTAATGCTGTTAACCGAATGATTGAGAACGGTGTGCAAGGCGTAGAATTTATTACGGTTAATACAGATGCTCAGGCGCTACATATGGCCAAATCAGAACATAAGCTACAGATTGGTGATAAGCTGACAAGGGGTCTTGGCGCGGGTGCCAATCCTGAAGTTGGTAAGAAAGCAGCTGAAGAATCCAGAGATCTGATCTCGAATACTCTGAAGGGCGCTGACATGGTGTTTGTCACTGCCGGAATGGGTGGCGGAACTGGAACGGGTGCTGCTCCTGTTATTGCTGAGATTGCTAGAGAATGTGGAGCACTGACAGTAGGGGTAGTTACTCGACCGTTTACTTTTGAAGGTAGGAAACGATTCTCACAAGCAGAACTAGGAATTGAAGCGCTAAAAGAAAAAGTAGATACTTTAATTGTAATTCCTAATGATCGTCTATTGGAAATTGTAGATAAAAAGACACCGATGTTAGAAGCGTTTAGAGAAGCAGATAATGTTCTACGTCAAGCAGTACAGGGGATATCGGATCTTATTGCTGTACCTGGTCTGATCAACCTTGACTTTGCAGATGTGAAGACGATCATGACGGAACGTGGATCAGCATTAATGGGTATAGGTATAGCAAGTGGCGAGAATCGTGCAGCTGAGGCAGCACGTAAAGCTATTATGAGCCCATTGCTGGAAACTTCTATTGAGGGAGCTCGTGGTGTCATTATGAACATCACTGGGGGTTCAAATCTATCTCTTTATGAAGTGAACGAGGCAGCAGAGATCGTTACTTCTGCATCAGATCCAGATGTGAATATGATATTTGGTGCCATTATTGATGAAGATTTGAAAGACGATATTAAGGTTACTGTAATTGCCACTGGATTTGAGCATAAACAAGTTCTTCCACATTCTCAAATTCGCAAGGTAGGAACACCAGAGGATGAAACTGTTGAGAAGAGTACCAATAATAATTTACGTCCATTTGGTAATCAGGCAACTAGTGATCAATTGGATATTCCTACGTTTTTACGGAATCGTTCACGTCCGAATAACGATTAATTTACACAGGTTATAATAGAATATGGAAAGTCCGATTTTCTTATATTTCGGCAGAGACGGATATCGTCCTTGAAAAAGGACGGCATCCGTTTCTGCGTATTTAAGAAATCGGGCTTTTTTTGTTGTTTTTCGACAAAAATAAAGCCTAAATGACTACCAGGATTAGACAGACTTTGGAAGGAGGTTTTTCTATACTAATCTTATCTCCTAAAAAAGAGTAGCTTTAGAAACAGCAGACTACCTTCCTCTTAGAATACGTGTTCAAAAGATAACTTTTTGAACAACCTCTTAGATTAAACGTTCAGGCAGGTGAGGGTCATTGGTTGTCTATATCGATCTTATTTTTATCGTTAATTTACTTATTGATGCAACTGTTTTGTGGTTGACGGGTTGGATGCGGAAGTTGAAAGTGCCTTGGTGGCGTATCATTCTATCAGCCTTATTAGGTGCTTTATATGTCATCATGATGTTCGTGCCAGAACTTACGTTCATGTATACCTTTCTCATAAAATTCGGACTTTCCTTAATAATGTTGTGGATTGCCTTCGGTTATGGGAGTTTACAACAATATTTGAGGAATATGGGATCTTTTTATATGATTAATTTTGCTGCAGCTGGTGGAATTATAGGAATTCATTATCTGCTACAGAACACAGGTGATATTTGGAACGGTATATGGTTCACGACATCAGGCGGGCTTGCTTTCGAATTGAAGATTGGCTTTTGGTTTACTATTATTATGTTTTTTATCGTCATTTACTGGTTTAAAGTTGTCCAATCATCAAAGCGAAAGTTCGATAGTAGACAAGTTTATTTAGCGGAAGTGAGGGTAGTCATCGCAGGTCAGCAAGTGAGTTGCACAGGACTTCTGGATACGGGGAATCAGTTATGCGACCCTTTAACACGAGTACCTGTTATGGTGATGGAGGCCTCTTTGTGGGAGGATTATCTACCTGAATCATGGAAAGGTAAGCTTGCTGATGGGGAAGCGGACAAACTGATTATGGAGCTCGGGCATGAATCGAACTTTATGTGGCAAGACCGTTTGAGGTTAGTTCCATATCGTGGTGTGAATCGAGGTGCAGCGTTCATGTTAGCATTAAAACCAGACTTCGTTGAAGTTAGCATGAATGGGTTAGTAAGCAACACATCAAGAGTGTTGATCGGACTTGATGGCGGAACTCTTTCTGCTGAGAAGGCATATAGAGCCATCATTCATCCGGATCTTATTCAGGATGAGAACAAGTCTATCAATCAAGCTGTTGTTTCCAACCATATCCCACCTGTGATCTAATTTAACTAGGGAGATCATTGAGGGTCATAAGACCTATTATTCCAAGGGGAATGTATCATACAAAAGACTCAAATTATACTTGTGGAGAAAGTTTTCTTACAGAAAACTCAGATTATGCTTACGAAGAAAGTTTTCTTACAGAAAACTCAGATTATGCTTACGAAGAAAGTTTTCTTACAGAAAACTCAGATTATGCTTACGAAGAAAGTTTTCTTACAGAAAACTCTTAGGAGGAAAGAAATGATATTAGCAAAGTGGAAATTGGTTGCACAACTGCAATATTATCGTGTTCTTTTTTTAATTGGATTAAAGAGTGAAGAGATATATTACATAGGTGGTAGTGAAGCTCTTCCTCCACCTTTAACGCGTGACGAAGAGGAATATTTACTGCAACGGTTATCCACAGGTGATGCTGCAATTCGGGCCATGCTAATTGAACGTAATTTGAGATTGGTCGTGTATATTGCTCGCAAATTTGAGAATACAGGTATTAATATTGAGGATCTGGTATCTATTGGAGCTATCGGCCTGATTAAGGCTGTGAATACGTTTGACCCTGAGAAAAAAATAAAACTTGCCACATATGCTTCACGTTGTATTGAGAATGAGATATTAATGTATTTACGGCGAAATAATAAAATAAGAAGTGAAGTTTCCTTTGATGAACCATTAAATATCGATTGGGACGGTAATGAATTATTGTTATCTGATGTAATGGGTACAGAGAATGACATTATCTATCGTAATATTGAGGAGCAAGTGGATCGTAAATTATTGCATAAAGCACTTGAGAAGCTAACCGAAAGAGAACGGACAATCATGGAACTTCGATTCGGATTACAGGATGGTGAGGAAAAGACACAAAAAGATGTAGCAGATATGCTAGGAATTTCTCAGTCCTACATCTCAAGGCTAGAGAAGAGAATTATTAAACGACTGCGTAAGGAATTTAATAAGATGGTGTAGTTCGTTTATAGTTCGAGTTCAAAAAATGACTTTTTGAACTCGAACTATAAATTAGGAATAAAATGAGCCTCTCGGGAGATAATGTACAGTAATGTTTCTCCTTGGGAGGTAAATCATCATGACCCGAAACAAAGTTGAAATTTGTGGGGTAGATACAGCGAAGCTTCCAGTTCTAACCAATGTGGAAATGCGGGAGTTGTTTCATGCCTTACAACAACATAATGAACGTTCAGCTAGGGAAAAATTGGTCAATGGAAATTTGAGATTAGTACTGAGTGTTATTCAAAGGTTTAATAATCGGGGGGAATTCGTCGACGATTTATTTCAAGTAGGCTGTATTGGACTAATGAAAGCTATTGATAATTTCGATTTGTCGCAAAATGTAAAATTCTCCACGTATGCGGTACCCATGATTATTGGAGAGATTCGACGGTATTTGCGGGATAATAATCCAATAAGAGTATCACGATCATTACGTGATATAGCATATAAGGCACTTCAAGCCCGCGATTCCTTGACGAATCAGAATTGTAGAGAACCAACAATATTTGAAATATCTGCGCTACTTAATGTGCCGAAGGAAGATATAGTATTCGCATTGGATGCGATCCAGGATCCTGTATCGTTGTTCGAACCGATTTATCACGATGGTGGTGATCCGATATATGTGATGGATCAGATTAGTGATGATAAGAACAAAGACGTTTCTTGGATTGAGGAAATTGCTTTAAGAGAAGCGATGCACAGATTAGGACAACGAGAAAAGATGATTCTCTCCATGCGTTTCTTCGAGGGGAAAACACAAATGGAGGTTGCAGATGAGATTGGTATTTCTCAAGCACAGGTATCAAGGTTAGAGAAATCGGCTATCCAGCAAATGCAGAAACATGTGAAATCGTAAAGCTAGTTGTATTAGCGTAAAGATTGTAAATATAACAAAAAGGCGATCCCAAGGGATCGCTTTTTTGTTGAGCTATAAGAAAATATATCATTCCGAAGATAAGAGTTATCCTATTTCAGAGATGGAAGGTGATTATAGGTTATAGTGAACCAGTATTCACATATATTAACCATATGTCTCTTTTCGTGTGGGTATGAAGTTGAGATTCCAGAAAAAGATATGGTGGGATGAAAATGAAAATATCTGATTTTCAAACGAAGGATGTTATTAACATTATAGACGGGAAACGATTGGGCCAGATCAGTGATTTAGAACTTGACCTCCGTCAGGGAAGAATTGAGGCGATCGTTGTGCCGAGTTACAGTAGGTTTATGGGGCTCTTTGGTGGTCGAAGTGATATTATTATTCCTTGGCATCAAATTGTGAAAATAGGATCAGATGTCGTGTTAGTGAAGATAGATGAAATCAAGGTTATAAAAGAGGAGAAAGAGAGCGAGCGAATAGAGCGAAATGATCGTAGGCCGCACTATTAGGCTCTTTTGAAAAAAAATATGTTACACTAGAACAGAGGTGAGGCGTATGGAACCGTTTGTATTGAAAAACCCTAAAGAGAATCACCCTGCGTTGTTTATGTTGGAGCCGTGGAATACTTACCAAACTATAACTGCTGGATTCACTGGACGACAAGGAGGAACAAGTCAGGCCCCATATCATAGTCTGAATTGTGCCTTTCATGTTGCTGATGATTCGACAGATGTGATAAATAATAGGATTGCTTTGGTTGAATCACTTGGCTATTCATTAGATGCATGGACTTGCGGTGAACAGGTTCATAGTAACCATATAGAGACGGTATACCCAAGTGATATAGGCCGTGGGAACAAGGATAGATCGTCTGCATTTCAAAATACAGATGGTTTATTAACAAATGTTCCTGGCGTACTGTTGACTTCTTTTTATGCAGATTGCGTACCCCTTTATTTCTATGATCAGATGAAACAGGTCGTTGGGCTTGCTCATGCAGGTTGGAAGGGCACTGTGTCAGGAATAGCATCAAACATGGTGGATAGGATGAAACAACAATATGGGAGTGATATTGCTGATATTAGAGCTGCCATTGGACCATCCATTGGTTCATGCTGTTATGAGGTAGATGACAAAGTAATGTCACATGTGTATAAATTGGAAAAGGGAAATAAGGATAACGATCTTCATTCTCCATCTTGGTATCAGAATAAGGAATCTGGAAAAAGTATGTTAAACTTGAAAGAAATGAATCGACACATTATGATGGAAGCAGGAATATTGCCGACTCATATCGAATGTACAACATGGTGTACAAGCTGTCGCAATGATTTATTCTTCTCTTATCGTAAAGATGGAGGAGTTACAGGACGCATGGCGAGCTGGATTGGCATAAAGTGAGGTGGTTTTTTCTTTGACAATGAAAGATCGAATGAACGACGTAGAAACTCGAATTAACGATGCTTGCATAAGAAGTGGAAGATTAAGAGAAGATGTTAATGTGATTGCCGTTACTAAGTATGCATCTTTAGAAATGACTGCTGAGATGATGAGTCATGGATTTATTCATGTAGGTGAGAATCGTTGGCAGAATGCTGAAGCGAAGTGGAATGCATTAGGTGAAGAAGGAGTATGGCATTTCATTGGACATCTTCAGAGTAATAAAGTGAAGGACATCATCAATAAATTTCAATATATCCATTCGTTAGACAAGCTGTCTCTAGCTAAAGAATTAGAGAAGCGAGCAAGTTTCTTAGGTATAGAGGTAAAAGTATTTGTTCAAGTTAATATTTCAGGAGAAGATACGAAATATGGTTTAGCACCTGAGAATGTAGCGTCTTTTCTTAAAGAGATAGAGCCGTTCAAACATATCCGAGTCGTTGGATTGATGACTATGGCACCATTTGAGGGGAATCCTGAAGATACACGACCGATATTCAGGGGTCTAAGGAATTTGAGAGATGAACTTAACCGTCAGTCCCTAACACGTGAACCTATTACTGAATTATCTATGGGAATGTCGAATGATTTCGAAGTCGCGATTGAGGAAGGCTCTACATGGGTACGTTTAGGATCTATTCTAATGGGGAAAGAGGAGGGGTAAATATGGGGGTTATGAATCGTTTTATGAGTTTCATGGGCTTGCAGGAGGAAGAAGAAGTGATCGAGCGTGAGCCTCTTGCCGTTGATGAAGAGGACTTTGGAACAATGAATACAGAACCACGTAAGAACCAAAGAAGTAATGTAGTTAGCATTCACTCACAAAAAAATGTTAAAGTAGTACTATACGAGCCACGCTCATATGATGAAGCACAGGAGATTGCCGACCATTTACGTTCCCATCGCACCGTTGTTATGAATTTACAACGTGTACGGAATGATCAAGCATTCCGTATTATTGATTTCGTTAGTGGAACCGTGTATGCATTGAGTGGAAGTATTTCGAAAATTGGTGGTAACATATTTCTATGCACCCCAGATACGGTTGAAATCGAAGGGAATATTTCCGAGATTTTAGCTGAAGAACTTAGATCATAACAGAATGAGGTGAACCAGTTTTGTACGAAGTTGAACGGATTATTAATATGTTGTTTCTGATTTACCGTTACATGATTGTGATTTATATATTAATGTCTTGGCTTCCGAATTTACGTGATAATTTCATTGGTGAGTTACTGACAAAGTTGGTTGAACCTTATTTAGCCCCATTCCGCCGATTCATCCCACCTATCATGGGCATGATTGATATTTCACCTATCATTGGGTTGTTTGTATTACAATTTGTACAAGGTGGATTGATATTTCTTATCCGCTCTATATTCTTTTAGGTATAGTTATGGTGAAAGAAATATTAGATCATTTCCACCAAGACGAGAGAGAGTTTGTGGACAGAGCATGGGAATGGGTAGTGAACGCTGGTGAATATCATGAGCTGAAGCTTACGGATTTCTTAGATCCAAGGCAAGCTTTCATCCTGCAAACGTTAGTTAATCGGCATCCTGACGTACATATGCGCTTAGATGGTGGTTACGATGGAGCTGAAAGATGCCGTGCAATCATTGCGCCTGATTATCGTAATCTGGAAGATGAAGGTATGGGTTTAGTTGTGCTTAGTATTTATTCTGGGGATCAGAAGTTTCTAGAACTTGATCATGGTGATTACATGGGTGCTATTTTAAATTTAGGTATTAAGCGGAGTAAGATTGGTGATATTCATGTTTTGGATGACGGATGTCACTCTATTGTTGGAGAGGATATCGCATCCTATCTTCATATGCAGCTTAATCAAGTACATCGTATTCATGTGCAGAGTGAGATTCTGCCGCTAGAGGCACTGCGGACAAGCCAGGTCTCGCTTGATACCCTGGACCTTACGGTGGCTTCCTTGCGTCTCGATGGGATCGCTTCAGATGTATACCGATTAAGTCGCAGCAAAATTCTAGTCCCGATCAAAGCCGGAAGATGTCGCGTGAGCTGGAAGGTAGTGGAAGACCCATCCTTTGCATTGAAAGAGGGCGATGTAGTTTCTTTGCAAGGTTTTGGACGGTTCAAGGTGCTAGAGGCTGGCGGATTGACGAAAAAGGGACGGTATCGAGTGAGAATCGGAAAGTTTGTGTGAATACTTTGCAGGAAGTAGGAACTTCTTGTCGAATTGAGTTATCCAAGACTATATTTAAGAGAATAGTATATTTCACTCTAATTTGAATGCCGAAATTTTCAGGAGGTGCACATCCATGTCGTTAACACCATTGGATATACATAACAAAGAATTTGGCCGCCGTATCCGCGGTTATGATGAAGATGAAGTTAATGAATTTCTGGATCAAGTGATTAAGGATTACGAGAGTGTTATTCGGGAGAATAAGGAACTACACAATCAAATGTTCACACTACAGGAGAGATTAGATCATTTCGTTAATATTGAGGATTCTCTTTCTAAGACAATCATTGTTGCACAAGAAGCTGCAGATGATGTGAAGAGCAATGCGAAGAAGGAATCTCAATTGATTCTTAAGGAAGCAGAGAAGAATGCGGATCGAATCATAAATGAGGCATTATCTAAATCACGTAAAATTGCGATGGAGATTGAAGAGTTGAAGAAGCAGGCTTCCATTTACCGCACTCGCTTCCGGACACTTGTTGAAGCTCAGCTGGAGCTGCTAAGTATGGATGGTTGGGATACATTAGAGAGTCGTGATGAAATTAGGGAAGCGTTATAGGCTCTTATCGGTTTGACTTTTTTCTTGAAAAAAGCTATAAATAGAGTCATGATCTAATTTAATTAATCGAATTCGTTTATAAAGATTTGATGATGGGATAAGTACCTTGAGGAACTGTTCAGCAGAGAGTTGGCGAGCGCTGAAAGCCAATGTTCAGACCTTATGTGGAAGATCCTCCCGGAGAAGTGAAGCTGAAATGTCTCTGACATGTGTAAGCTGAATCGGACTGCCGAACGTTATATCGGCTCCATGCTGTTAAGATCAGCAAGGACTTGAGGTGTCGCTTATCGAGAGTTTTTTTGATGAGCGAAATTAGGGTGGTAACGCGAGCTGAAGTCTCGTCCCTTTGGGGATGGGGCTTTTTTTGTCGTGCTGATGATCCCCCTAAGTCCCCCTTAATAAGGGGGATTCCAAGGGCTCTGCCCTCTGGACACCCGAAAGTTTGGTGGAGGGAGTTAGTAGGCGGAGGGAAGTTAGGGTAGAGGTGGGAACGGTTCTTCCTCGACTCCCCTCTGGGATCATCTTCGGCCACCTTCCATACGAAGGGTGCCTGGCCGCTTCGCGTATCATGCACTCACTGTCGAATGAGAGACGGCGAGCGCTACTGAGTTAGTTGAGGGTGGTGAAAGTCCCGACCTCGACTCCTCTTCGGGAACGTCTACGGGGTCCTTTCACTACAGCGGAGAAGTTGTTATGGTGTAGGTCAACAGACGAATGAGGGGCGGCGAGCGTTTCTAAGTTAGTTGAGGGTGGTGAAAGTCCCGACCTCGACTCCCCTTCGGGAACGTCTACGGGGTCCTTTCACTACAGCGGAGAAGTTGTTATGGTGCAGGTCAACAGACGAGTGAGGGGCGGCGAGCGTTTCTAAGTTAGTTGAGGGTGGTGAAAGTCCCGACCTCGACTCTCCTTCGGAAACGTCCTCGGGGTCCTTCCACCACGGCGAAGTAGTTACTTGGGTGCAGGTCAACAGACGATGTAGGAATCACGACGAAATTTTGGGTGTCCAGAGGGCTAGCCCTTGGAATCCCCCTTACAAAGGGGGACTTAGGGGGATGGCATCCGCGAACACTATTATTGAAAGGAATGAGCATTCATGGAAAGAGTCGATGTCAAAGAAAAGGCACGCGCTAGAGAACAACGTATTTTGCAGAAATGGAATGATGAAGGAACGTTTCGTAAGTCTATAGATCGCCGTGAAGGTAAACCGAATTTTGTATTTTATGAGGGGCCACCGACAGCGAACGGGAAGCCGCATATTGGGCATGTTCTAGGGCGGGTTATTAAGGATTTCGTCGGTCGTTACCAGACGATGAAAGGGTATCGTGTCGTACGTAAGGCAGGTTGGGATACGCATGGTCTGCCAGTAGAGTTAGGCGTGCAGAAGCAACTTGGAATTACGCATAAGCACGAGATCGAAGAGTATGGCGTAGAAGCTTTTATTAAGAAGTGTAAGGAAAGTGTGTTTGTCTATGAGGAACAATGGCGTGAACTGACAGAAGCGATTGGCTACTGGACAGATCTCGATGATCCATATATTACGTTGGACAACAAATATATCGAGAGTGTATGGAATATATTAGCGACTGTGCATGACAAAGGCTTATTATATCGCGGTCATCGGGTCAGCCCGTATTGTCCGGATTGCCAGACGTCACTCAGTTCGCATGAGGTTGCGCAAGGATATAAGGATATTAAAGATCTGAGTGCTACGGCTAAGTTCAAGCTACATGATAGTGGTGAATATGTTCTAGCTTGGACGACTACACCTTGGACATTACCTGCACACGTAGCTCTTGCTGTGAATCCGGATATGGAATATGCACGTGTGAAGCAGGAAGATGGCATTTATATCGTTGCTAAGAAATTAGTGGAGGATGTCATGCATGGTGATCACGAGGTGATCGGCACTCTGAAAGGTTCGGAGTTAGTTGGCAAGACGTATGATCCACCATTTAAGTATACTCAATTAGAGAAAGCGAATGTCATCTTGGGTGCGAAGTTTGTAACAGATGCTAGCGGTACAGGTATCGTTCATTTAGCGCCAGCTCACGGTGAAGATGACTATAGAGTATGTAAAGAGAATGACATTAGTTTTGTGAATGTTGTGAATCTGCAAGGTTGTTATGTGGATGAAGTGACGGATTTGGCAGGACGATTTGTGAAAGACTGTGATGTGGATATTATTAAAATGCTCTCTGAACGGGGCTTGCTGTACAGTAAAGAGAAGTATGAGCATAGTTATCCGTTCTGCTGGCGCTGTGATACTCCGTTACTTTACTATGCAATGGATAGTTGGTTCATTAAGACAACGGCGATTAAGGATCAATTGATTGCTAACAACAATGAGGTTGACTGGTATCCAGGTCATGTACGTGAAGGGCGTTTCGGTAAATTTCTAGAGGATCTGGTGGATTGGAATATTAGCCGTGATCGTTATTGGGGTACGCCGCTGAACATCTGGATCTGTGATGAAACGGGCGAACTGTTCGCACCTCATAGTATTGCGGACCTCAGAGCTCGAGCTATTGGAGATGTTCCCGAAGATTTAGAGTTACACAAGCCGTATGTGGATGAAGTGAAAGTTCGCAGTTCATGTGGTAAATACATCATGAGTCGTACACCAGAAGTGATCGATGTGTGGTTTGATAGTGGCTCCATGCCGTTTGCACAGCAACATTATCCTTTTGAGAATCAAGAAACGTTCGAGCAACAGTATCCTGCAGATATGATCTGTGAAGGGATTGATCAGACACGTGGATGGTTCTATAGTCTTCTGGCTGTATCTACGCTTCTGACAGGGAAAGCTCCGTACAAAGCGGTTATGGCGACAGGACATGTGCTGGATGAACAAGGACAGAAGATGTCTAAGTCCAAAGGGAATGTTATTGATCCATGGGAAATCATTGAAGAGTATGGTACGGATGCATTCCGTTGGGCGCTACTATCTGATAGTGCACCTTGGAACAGCAAACGGTTCTCTAAAGGAATTGTTGGGGAAGCGAAGTCCAAGTTGGTGGATACACTCGTCAATACGCATGCGTTCTTAACCTTATATGCGAGCATTGATGGTTATAAACCGTCTGAACATCCGTTCCAACCATCCAATCACAAGCTTGACCGTTGGATATTGTCGCGTTTGAATAGTCTGATCAAGACAGTGGACAAAGGATTAGCTGTGAATGATTTCTTGAATGCGTCAAAAGCTATTGAGGCGTTCGTTGATGAGCTTAGTAACTGGTATATCCGTCGTTCACGTGATCGGTTCTGGGGAAGTGGGCTGACCGAAGACAAGTTGGATGCTTACCGTACATTGACAAAAGTCATGATCACGACGGCAAAGCTGATTGCACCGTTCACACCTATGCTAGCTGAAGACATATACCTTAACCTTAGCGGTGGAGAGAGTGTCCATCTTGATGATTATCCACAAGCGAACGAAGCTCTAATTGATGAGGCACTAGAACGCGATATGGAGACAGCACGTCGTATTGTGGAACTTGCGCGTAACGTACGTAATGAGACGGGTCTTAAGACACGTCAGCCGTTGTCCGAATTAATTGTATCAATTGATCGTGGGTTTGATCTTCCGGGATACGAGGATATTATCAAAGAAGAGATTAATGTGAAAGCAATCATTACAGAGACCGATGATAGTGGATTTGTTGATCTCACATTTAAGCTTAATTTGAAAATTGGCGGTAAAAAATACGGTAAAAACGTAGGGTTCTTGCAAAACCACTTCAAAGGAATGTCTTCAGAAGAGACGCGTAAAGTTGTAGAAAGTGGCATTCTTCATGTTACTTCACCTGAAGGTGAAGAGTTTCAAATTACTCTAGATGAATTGTTGATTGATAAACAGGCTAAATCTGGTTTTTCTTCCGCTTCAGGGTATGGGATTACAGTTGCTTTGAATACGGAAATTACTCCTGAGTTAGTACAAGAAGGTTGGGTTCGCGAGGTGATTCGAGCAGTTCAAGATTACCGCAAGAAGCTTGATCTACCGATTGAGAAGCGTGTTGTCTTGACACTGGATGTCGATGATGAGCTGAAAGAAGCGATTACAGCATTCGATCATGTATTACGAGAAAATGTATTAGTAAATGAATTGTTGTTCGGTTCAAAAGAATCGATGGAACAAGTTGAGCTCGCTGGAAAGCCAGTTGGTATCTATATTGCAGATTAATACAATGTCTTTTGGGACATAATAGACGCAATTAAAGAACAACGAGCCTTAAGACCCAAGAGTCGGGAAGAACTATTCCCGAACGGGCTTAAGGCTCGTTTCTTCTTGCCAATGAGGGGTTTTCAAAAGGAGTCGAAGAAATGGTGGAAGAAAAAGAAGAATCTTCTTTGAAGCAAGATCGTTCAGAAGATACCTATAATTTGATGATGAAGATGGCAAACCAGTTGGAGAAGTCACGTATTGCACAATACACGGAACTATTACATCGACCATGGCGTTTAATTTGGCTTAATATACTGTCAGGTACTGCGCGCGGTGTAGGAATCGCTATTGGTTTTACTTTTTTTGCAGCGACTATTATTTATTTCCTACAAGCGCTCGGAGCTTTGAACTTACCGATTATTGGGGATTATATTGCAGATATTGTACGCATCGTGCAACGGCAATTAGAATTGAATTATTAATTAGTGCTCCATGATTTCAGTTATCATCTTGTTCGATAAATGAATCAATACCTTCTCCAGTTTCCATATATTTGAGATAATGACGATTGCGAATAATGCCTATGGGATAACCTTCAATATCTGCTGCTATAAAGCTTTCTAGGGACTCAACGCAGCCTTCTATTTCGTCGTCTGCTTCAATAGCCATTTCATTATAACTTTCGATCTGATTGTCTTCTGCCATGGCAGGAGAATTGGATGTACCCCATTGTTCTACTATTTGCCAAGCATCTTCTCCATCGAACCCGTTCTGATCGTCACGTTCATCTAAGCTTGTTCGACCAAATGGAGGCATAAGGAGCTGTTCTTCTATAGGGCGATCATCCGAAACATGTTGCCGTGGGGAATGCTCCTTACAATATTGTGTTGCTGGAACAGCAAGGAGACGATCATAAGGAATAGCTTGATGACAAACATTGCAGACTCCATACGTACCTTCATTCATCTGAGTTAGAGCAGACTCAACTCGCTCCAACTGTAAATCATCGTGTTCGAGAAGGGAGATGTCCATACTGCGGTAATACAGTTCAGTGGCTACGTCAGCTGGATGGTTGTCAATACTGGACAGTTCACCTGTCTGATAACGTAAGGAATCTTCAAGCCCGTAATGTTCGTTCTGCTTAGTACGGCGGACAATAGCATCTTGTTCAAGTTCTAACATTTGTCGTAAATGATTTAGTTCTGTTGATGTAAGTGAATTTGTCATGGTGGCTCCTTTCTAAACTGTTGGGAGAAGGCTAGGTTACTCTCTTGCTATATAGTGTGCGCAATTGTGTTATTTTACGTAAGGGAAATGTTCTCGCCATTGGTCCTTTATGGACGGCTTTAGACCGCCTGTGCTACAATGAACAGGTCTGTAATTCGTAGTTATTACCATACACTGATGATTAGTGCGAGTGGTGGTAACCATAAGATTGGAGTGACTTGTTCTATGGTATATTACATAATCGCGGTGGTTGCTTTTCTAGTGGATCAAGGAACGAAATATTTGATTGCAAGTCGAATGGAATTGAATGAACAGATACCTGTCATTGGGAACTTTTTTCTGATAACATCGCATCGTAATCGTGGTGCGGCATTTGGGATTCTTGAGGATCAGCGATGGTTCTTTATCGTCATTACGACTGTAGTGGTTATTGCGATCATCTGGTATTTACAAAAAGTGATGAAAACGAGCAATAAATTGTTGCCACTGGCACTTGGCTTAGTACTAGGTGGAGCATTAGGCAATTTTATTGACCGTGTCATAGCAGGTGAAGTGGTGGATTTCTTGCAGTTCAACTTCGGAAGCTATACTTTTCCGATTTTTAATGTTGCAGATTCCTGTATTGTTGTTGGTGTGGGATTGATTATCCTGGACTCCTTCCTTGATATGAGAAGACAACCATCCAATCCGAATATGGAAGGAAATGAAGAAGCGTGAATGACAGCAAGAAATACGAAGATGAGTTGTTTAATTCGGAATCAGATATTCGAGAATTTATAGTTGAAGAGGGCTCTGCTAAAGAGCGAATTGATAAATATATTACCGAGATGTGGGGAGAAGAAATCTCCCGTTCTCAGGTCCAAATATGGATAACGGGTGAAGACGTTAAGGTGAATGGAAGTACGGTAAAAGCCAACTATAAGCTTTCCCAAGGGGATCGAATAGAGGTTATTGTTCCTGAACCAATAACGGTGGAGATTATAGCCCAAGATATTCCTCTGGAAGTTGCTTACGAGGATCAAGATCTTATCGTCGTGAATAAGCCAAGAGGGATGGTGGTGCATCCAGCACCAGGGCATTCCTCAGGAACGCTAGTGAATGCTTTAATGTACCATTGTAAAGATTTATCAGGGATTAATGGTGAATTACGTCCGGGTATCGTACATCGTATTGATAAAGATACTTCAGGACTGATTATGGCCGCGAAAAACGATAAGTCGCATGCTTCGCTTGCAGGACAGTTGAAGGAGCATACGGTGACTCGGCGCTATATGGCACTTGTTCATGGTAGTGTTGCTCATGATCAAGGAACGGTGGATGCTCCCATTGGACGTGATCCGATGGATCGCAAGATGTATACGGTTAAGGAGAACAACAGTAAGAATGCCGTGACACATTTCACAGTGAAGGAACGTCTAGGTGATTACACATTACTTGAACTTAAGTTGGAGACAGGGCGAACACATCAAATCCGTGTTCATATGAAGTTTATTGGACATCCGTTAGTTGGTGACCCTATCTATGGTCGTGGTAAAGGTATCAAATTTGCTGGACAGGCATTACATGCAGCTGTGTTGGGGTTTGTACATCCATCAAGCGGTGAGTATATGGAATTCAATGCCGAAATACCTCCAGACCTACAAGAACTAATTACAAGTCTGCGCAGTCGCTGATTGAGGATGTTCAAAAAGTTCTCTTTTGATAACACAGAAAGCGATATTTAGTTTATTATGTCAGATGATGGCGGTTGACATCATTCCATAGGTCTGTCATAATAATTTTTAGATGAATAGCACCTTTAATTCAGTCCCGTGAGACTGGCAAGGTTACGTGAACCGAGGTTCACCGCAATAACACTCGTATAGTTATATACGAGTCGTTAATGGGCGTCCTCTTATTCAATCCGATGGATGTCGATTGAATAACGAAGTAAACTCCTTGCCTTTGGGCAAGGAGTTTTTTGTATGTCACGGGAGAGTTGAAGAAATTCCTGTAGAGGAGCAATAAATGATGGTTAAAGAAGTTCGTGTCATTATGGATGAAACAGCTATACGGCGGGCCTTAACGAGAATTGCACATGAAATTATAGAGAAAAATAAAGGGATTGAGAATTGTATTCTTATCGGAATTCGAACACGAGGGGTTTATATCGCACAAAGAATCGCTGAGCGAATTCAGGAAATTGAAGGAACGCCCATCCATTGTGGTGAGTTGGATGTGACAGCCTACCGGGATGATCGATTAGAAGAGCTTGCCCCAGTTCAGCAAGATGGTGATCCTGCTGTGAATCTATTGAAGAAGAGCTTGGGTAATGTAAGCATACAAGATAAAACAATTATATTATTCGATGATGTCCTTTATACGGGACGGACCATTCGTGCAGCGATGGACGCTTTAATGGATTGCGGGCGTCCGCGGATGATCCAATTGGCGGTGTTGGCAGATCGTGGGCATCGGGAACTACCTATACGACCGGATTATATTGGGAAGAACGTTCCCACTTCTAATAAGGAAGAAATTGAAGTGACATTGTCAGAGATTGACGATAAAGATCAGGTTATGATTTTGCAGAACAGAGAGGAGCCGGAGCATGATGATCGCAACTAACCTGAAGGACCACAGTTTGCTTGGGCTAAAGGATATCAGTCGAAATGAAATCGAGTCGATATTGGATAGAGCAGCGTACTGGGAAGCACAACAAGAGAAGGTTGTACCTATCTTAAGCTCACACTTTGTTGCTAATATGTTTTTTGAGAATAGTACAAGAACAAGGTTTTCATTTGAAATGGCTGAGAAACGTCTCGGGGCACAGGTTCTGAACTTTACAGCAGCAGCTTCTAGTGTAGAAAAGGGCGAATCGATCTATGATACAGTACGGACGCTCGAATCAATGGGGGTCGACGTAGGAGTCATTCGTTTGAAACCAGATGGTGTTCTCCAGAATTTAGCACAGACAGTTAAAGTTCCATTGATCAATGCGGGAGACGGAAACAATGAACACCCAACTCAAGCGTTGCTTGATTTATACACGATGCGCAAGAAATTTGGTGAGCTAAAAGGGTTGAAAGTATCCATAATCGGTGATATACGACACAGTCGTGTTGCACGTTCGAATCTATGGGCGTTACAGAAATTTGGAGCGAAGGTTAACTTCTGCGCGCCTGACAGTATGGTTGCACAAGAGTTAGAACAGCATGCACCTTATGTAACGATGGACGAAGCGATGGACTCTGATGTAGTGATGATGTTGAGAGTGCAGTTGGAGCGTCATGCTACAGGGTTGTTAAAGTCGTCGGAAGAATACAGAGAACGGTATGGACTGACGGAAGCAAGAGCAGCGAAGCTATCTGAGAATACAATTATTATGCATCCAGCACCAGTGAATCGTAATGTTGAGATTGATGATGCTGTTGTGGAAAGTTCCCAGTCGATGATATTCCCTCAAATGAGCAATGGCGTTCCGATTAGAATGGCAGTTATAGAGCGAGCATTAAGACATTAGGCTAAAAGATATCATTTCATCAGTTAATAAATATACACAAACATGAATTTTTATTATACAATAGATTGAAGCCAAAGTGCGCAATCAAGAAGCGGAGGTAGTCATGTTAACCATTATTGCAAATGCGAGTGTTCTTGATAAGCAGGGGAAGTTAGAGAAGCGGCATATTCTATTAGAGGACGGCAAGATTAAGTCTTTAGTAGATGCTCAGGTAGACCTTTCAACTATTCAACAAGAGGCGTCGGAAATTGTCGATGCAGAAGGAAAATTAGTGACTCCAGGTTTTATTGATATGCATGTGCATTTACGTGAGCCAGGTTTCGAACATAAAGAAACAATTGAAAGTGGAAGCCGGTCGGCAGCTAAAGGTGGTTTTACTACGATTGCCTGCATGCCTAACACGCGCCCTATAACGGATAGTCCTGAAGTGATTAACCTGATTCTTGAGAAAGCAAGTCAAGCGGGAATTGTGAAAGTACTACCGTATGCAGCTATTACTAAGAATGAACTCGGACGTGAACTAACGGATTTCGCAGCGCTAAAGGAAGCAGGAGCCATTGGTTTCACTGATGATGGAGTCGGTGTGCAGAATGCACAAATGATGAAGGATGCTATGGTCATCGCGGCAGAGCTTCATATGCCTGTCATTGCTCACTGTGAAGATAACTCGCTAGTCGTTGGAGCGTGTGTTGCAGAAGGTGAGTTCGCGAAGAAACACGGCCTGAAGGGTATTCCGAATGAATCGGAAGCTATCCATGTAGGGCGTGATATTCTGTTGGCAGAGGCTACGGGTGTGCATTATCATGTCTGCCATGTGAGTACAGAGCAATCGGTTCGATTGATTCGCCAAGCAAAAGCAATTGGTATTCATGTGACTGCCGAAGTATGTCCACACCATTTGGTTCTATCGGAAGAAGATATTCCGGGACTTGATGCCAATTGGAAAATGAATCCTCCCCTGCGTTCGAAGCGGGATGTTGAAGCTTGTATCGAAGGTTTACTTGATGGAACACTAGATATGATTGTTACAGATCATGCCCCACATAGTGCTGACGAGAAAGCGAAAGGGATGGAGCTTGCTCCGTTTGGTATCGTCGGGTTCGAGACAGCATTCCCACTTCTGTACACTAAATTTGTAGAGACAGGACTTTGGGATTTGTCCTTCCTTGTACAACGGATGACTGCTGACCCAGCTAAAGTGTTCGGTCTGAATTCGGGACAACTTGAAGCTGGAAGACCAGCTGATCTAACGATGATTGACCTAGAATCTGAGAAGAGTGTTGATCCGGAACAATTTCTATCTAAAGGTCGGAATACGCCATTCACAGGCTGGAAGCTAAAAGGTTGGCCAGTTAAAACTTGGGTTGATGGAAGATTAGTCTGGTCGGAATAAGGTTTACGAAAGTAACTGGTACACAACATGAATGGATAAGAGCAGGCTAAATATAGAGTACAAGAGTAAATGACAGAGGGAGTGGAAGGAAATGCAGGCAAGATTATTATTAGAGAACGGGACATTGTTTACGGGATTGGCATTTGGTGCGGAGGGTGAATCAACAGGTGAAGTTGTATTTAACACAGGAATTACAGGATATCAAGAGGTATTGTCTGATCCGTCCTATTGTGGTCAGATTGTAACGATGACTCAACCATTAATGGGTAACTACGGGATTACACGCGATGATTTCGAGTCCTATGTACCGTTTATTCACGGATTTGTTGTTCGCCGTCATGAACCAGTTCCAAGTAACTGGCGTGCGGAGTATAGTCTTGATGAGCTTCTGAAGGAACATGGCATTGTAGGGATTAGTGAGATTGACACACGTATGTTGACTCGAATGATTCGTAGCCATGGTACGATGAAAGGGATTCTAACGACATCAGCAGCATCAGTAGAAGAGTTGCAAGAGCGTTTAACGGGTAGTGAAATTCTGAGAGATCAGGTGGCACGTACCTCAACGAATAATATTTATACGAACCCAGGATCGAAGGAACGGATCGTACTTGTAGACTTTGGATCGAAAAATGGAATATTGCGCGAGCTTAATGAACGTAATTGTGATGTTGTTATTGTTCCTCATGACACCACTGCAGAGCAAATTCGTCATATGCGTCCTGATGGAATTCTGTTATCTAATGGCCCTGGGGATCCGAAGGATGTTCCAGAAGCTATTCGCACAGTGTCAGAGTTGATTGGTGAATATCCGATCTTCGGAATTTGTCTTGGGCATCAATTATTCGCTTTAGCTAGTGGCGCGGATACGGAGAAATTAAAGTTTGGACATCGTGGAGGTAACCATCCTGTGAAGGATCTAGCGACGAATCGTTGTTATATCACATCACAGAATCATGGATATGCTGTAACGGAAAGTTCCATTCAAGGTACGGAATTAGAAGTTACCCATATTAACAATAATGATAAAACAGTTGAAGGTCTGAAGCATCGTGTACATCCGGCATTTTCTGTTCAATATCATCCGGAGGCGGCACCTGGTCCACAAGAAAGTAACTACTTATTCGATGAATTTCTACAAATGATCGCGGATCATAAAGTTAACCATCCCGTTAGATCACGTCAAGCTGAAATATCCGCAAGTGCGAGAGGAGCTCAATAAGATGCCTAAAAATAATGAACTAAAGAAAATACTCGTTATCGGATCAGGTCCGATCGTTATCGGTCAAGCAGCTGAATTTGACTATGCTGGTACGCAAGCATGTCAGGCTTTGAAAGAAGAAGGTATTGAGGTCATACTCATTAACAGCAATCCGGCAACCATTATGACAGACACGAATATGGCGGATAAAGTATATATTGAACCGATTACGTTGGAGTTCGTTACACAAATTATTCGCCAGGAACGTCCAGATGGTTTGCTACCAACATTGGGTGGTCAGACAGGTCTGAACATGGCAGTAGAACTTGCACGTGCGGGTGTTCTTGAGCAAGAGAATGTGAAGCTACTTGGGACACAACTTAGTTCCATTGAAAAAGCGGAAGATCGCGATTTGTTCAGAGAATTAATGCGTGAGCTTGAACAGCCTGTGCCTGAAAGTGCGATTGTTACTACGCTAGAAGGAGCTCTTGATTTCGCAAATGAGATTGGATATCCGTTGATCGTTCGTCCAGCTTATACTCTTGGTGGAACGGGTGGAGGGATTTGCGCAACAGAAGAAGAACTTCGTGAGACGGTTGTTTCCGGAATTCGTTATAGCCCGATTGGACAATGTCTAGTTGAGAAGAGTATTGCAGGAATGAAGGAAATTGAGTATGAGGTTATGCGTGATGCGAACGATAACTGTATTGTTGTGTGTAACATGGAGAACTTCGATCCTGTTGGCGTACATACAGGTGACAGCATCGTAGTCGCTCCAAGCCAAACATTATCAGACCGTGAGTATCAAATGCTTAGAACGGCTTCTGTAAAAATTATCCGTGCACTAAATATTGAAGGTGGTTGTAATGTGCAATTTGCACTAGACCCACAAAGTTTTCAATATTATGTTATTGAAGTAAACCCGCGGGTGAGTCG
Source organism: Paenibacillus sp. Y916 (assembly GCF_056786435.1). Lineage (NCBI taxonomy): Bacteria > Bacillati > Bacillota > Bacilli > Caryophanales > Paenibacillaceae > Paenibacillus > Paenibacillus sp. Y916. The sequence goes on from NZ_JBXCJA010000001.1 coordinate 338,657, forward strand.
TTCATCAGCACTTGCGTCTAAAGCGACAGGTTATCCTATTGCCAAAATGGCAGCCAAAATTGCTATGGGTTACACCCTAGATGAAATTATTAACCCTGTAACAGGACAAACGTATGCTTGTTTTGAACCAACATTGGATTACATCGTAAGTAAGATTCCACGCTGGCCTTTTGATAAATTCGTTAATGCTAACCGTAAGCTTGGAACTCAAATGAAGGCGACTGGCGAAATTATGGCTATTGGTCGTACCTTTGAAGAGTCTATTCATAAAGCTATTCGTTCGCTAGAGATTGGTGTTCATCGCTTTAATCTCGAAGGGGCAGAACTATTAAGTGAAGAGGTTCTTAACGAACGTCTTGAGAAACCGGATGACGAGCGTATCTTCCTAATCGCTGAAGCTTTCCGTCGCGGTTATACATTGCAACAAATCCAAGACCTAACGCAAGTGGACTGGTGGTTCCTTGACAAGCTTGAGGGGATTATCAAGTTTGAGGCACGTATCCAAGCAGAAGAAATACTTTCTTATGATACGTTGTATCAAGCTAAAAGACTTGGATTTACGGATAAATCCATTGCTGAAATTCGTAAGCTGAACGTATCAACGAAGAGTAATACGTCTGAAGCAGAAGTTCGTGAATTCAGATTGAGTCATAATCTTCGTCCAGTGTTCAAAATGGTAGATACATGCGCAGCGGAATTTGAGGCTTCTACACCATACTATTACTCTACTTATGAGACTGAGAATGAAGTTATTCAGTCATCGAAGGAGAAGATCCTCGTTCTAGGTTCAGGTCCAATTCGAATCGGACAAGGGATTGAGTTCGACTACTCGACAGTTCATGCTGTGTGGGCGATTCAGAAGGCAGGCTATGAGGCTGTCATCATTAATAACAATCCTGAGACGGTATCTACGGATTTCAATACATCGGATCGACTGTATTTTGAACCGTTATTCTTCGAAGATGTTATGAACGTGATTGAGCAAGAGAAGCCAATCGGAGTTATTGTTCAATTCGGTGGTCAGACGGCTATTAACTTAGCAGCACCATTGAGTGCAGCAGGTGTGAAAATATTGGGTACGAGCTTAGAAAGCATTGATGAAGCCGAAGATCGCAAGAAATTTGAAGCTTTGCTAACTCGTTTGAATGTGGCTCAACCGAATGGAAAAACGGTTATTTCTGTAGATGAAGCAGTTGCAACAGCTGAGAAAATTGGTTACCCTGTGCTAGTTCGTCCTTCTTATGTCTTAGGTGGGCGGGCAATGGAGATTGTCTACTCTGATGAGGAATTGCTGAGTTACATGGAGCATGCCGTGAAGATCAATCCAGAGCATCCTGTACTGATCGATAGCTATATGCTCGGTAAGGAAGTAGAAGTGGATGCCATCTGTGATGGTGAAACGGTAGTCATTCCAGGAATTATGGAGCATATTGAGCGCGCTGGTGTTCACTCAGGAGATTCGATTGCTGTCTATCCACCGCAGCATCTGGAAGCTCATCTTCAAGAGAAAATTGTGAATATTACGATCAAAGTAGCGAAGGAACTAAAGACGATCGGTCTGGTAAACATTCAGTTCGTCATCTACCAAGATGAAGTATACGTTATCGAAGTGAACCCACGTTCATCCCGTACTGTTCCATTCTTAAGTAAAGTTACGACGATTCCGATGGCGAACCTTGCTATGCAGGCGATTCTAGGTACGAAGTTGAAAGACTTAGGTTATCAAGAGGGACTATGGCCTGAGAGCAAATATATATCAGTGAAAGTACCTGTGTTCTCTTTTGCCAAACTCCGTAGAGTAGACACTACGCTTGGACCTGAGATGAAATCAACAGGTGAAGTGATGGGTCGCGATCTTCAATATGCTAAGGCATTATACAAAGGCTTGATTGGAGCAGGTATGAAAATACCATCTACAGGCTCTATCATTGTAACTGTAGCTGATAAAGATAAAGATGAAGCGGTAGAGCTTATGACTGGATTTAAGAGATTGGGTTATAAAATATATGCAACAGGCGGCACAGCAGAAGCTCTAAATAACGCGGGACTCGATGTGACTACCGTTCATAAATTGAGTGAAGGAACGCCGAATATCCTTGATCTGATCCGCACAGGTGAAGCTCAATATGTATTTAATACACTCACTAAAGGTAAATTGCCGCAGCGTGATGGATTCAGAATTCGTCGTGAAGCTGTAGAGAATGGTGTCGTATGTATGACGTCACTCGATACAGTAAGAGCATTGCTCATCATGTTAGACACCATTAATTTCTCATCTCAAGCTATGCCATCATTTATTGGGCAATAGGAGGCAGAGGGTTATGAATACAGAATATAGAAATATGGCAGGACGTCTGATCGTGGCACTGGATTATCCAGATGCCACACAGGCATCCGCCTTAGTGGATCAATTACAAGGAATACCTTGTTATATGAAGGTCGGGATGCAGCTTTTCTATGCTGCAGGCCCGAACTTTGTGCGCGAATTGAAGGCTAAAGGTTACTCTGTTTTCTTGGATTTGAAAATGCATGACATCCCTAACACCGTTAAGGGTGGTGCTGAGAGCATTACACGGCTTGGTGTGGATATGTTCAATGTTCACGCAGCGGGTGGTACTCAGATGATGCAAGCAGCTTATGAAGGCATGACGAATGCATTAGCAAGTGATGCTTCTTTATCGAAGCCATTGATCATTGCTGTCACACATTTAACAAGTACTAGTCAATTGGTGTTAAATGAACAGATTGGTGTGGAAGGCAACATACAAGACGCTGTTGTAAGATACGCCAAACTTGCCGCTTCAGCCGGACTAAGTGGTGTCGTGGCCTCTGCTCAGGAGGTACCTTCGATTGGTGAAGCATGTGGTAGAGACTTTATCACAGTAACGCCAGGTATCCGTCCAGCAGGAAGTGACATAGGAGATCAATCCAGAGTGTTAACACCTGGGGAAGCGATACGGCAGGGGAGCCACTATATTGTTGTTGGTCGACCTATCACGGCCGCTAACAATCCCCGCGTAGCAGCAGAACTAATTATTGAGGAGATGATGAAGTCGTGAGTAAATTGATTGAAATTCCTGGAATGATCGCAGGGTATTTACTAAAGATTGAAGCAGTAGCTTTAAGCCCGAAACAACCTTTCACATGGACATCAGGCATTAAATCACCGATCTATTGTGATAATCGCTTAACGATGTCATATCCTGAGATTCGTGAATATATTGCGGAATCGTTCGCAGCGGTCATTCGTGAGCAGTACCCCGATGCGGAAGTTATTGCAGGGACAGCTACAGCTGGTATCCCACATGCCGCTTGGGTAGCACAGAAGTTAAATCTTCCGATGGCCTATATTCGAGATAAGGCTAAAGGTCATGGCAAGGAGAATCAGATCGAAGGATTAATCAAGCCGAACCAGAAAGTGGTTGTCATCGAGGATTTGATCTCTACTGGGGGAAGTTCATTGAAGGCCGCCTTAGCTGTTAAGGAAGCAGGAGCACAGCCATTGGCAGTTCTTGCAATATTCAGCTATCAGCTTGACAAAGCTGTTGACGCATTTGCAGAGGCAGGTATTCCACTTCAGAGCTTGTCTAACTACGGAGCATTAATGGATGTCGCTCTTGAGCAAGGGAAGATAGAAGCAGGAGATGTAGCGGCATTGAAGGCTTGGAGAGCAGATCCCTCATCCTTTGGAGTATAAGGAATATTCATTTATATCATTTTTGTGGAACCGGCTGTGCCATCCTCCAATGGGGATGGTGCGGCCGGTTTTTTTGACGTGATAGAAAGTATAATTTTTTGGAAGATCTTTAGGTGTATTCTGCGAGAATTGCGGAAAATTGGGCTTTTCGAGAAATTAAATGTCTTTTAGGCATCTAAAGTGGGGGAAAGTGGAATAGTGGTGGATTTAGAGAACAAATTTGCAACTAACGTGGATGACTACCGCTGGATGTTGGCTGCGTGCAGGTAGCCGAAGGTAGACCTATTAACAACCCAATGGAGACATCGTATGTAGTGGCATCATGAAGAGTAGAGTAACCAAGTACATTTTCTAACGGAAATAACAGACTCTATTTTGCCTGAATCGTCACTCTTGGAATTCTAACGGAAATGAGAGATCTTATTTGGTCTTTTCCTTCGGATTTGAGCTGTTAATATGCATATAGAGGCCTGTATTTCCGTTAAAATTTCATTGTGGTGTTTTTTCGTGGAATAAGGTCTGTGACTTCCGTTAGAAATCCACTGCCGGTGAGTAAGTGCATAAACAACACCTAAATTAGCAGAATAGGCTGGCTTGCAAGAAATAAGTGTTTAAATGGCCGTTAAAGTTGGGGTAATCGCGGAAAAGTGGTGGATTTAGAGGACAAATTTGCAACTAACTGTACGTTCTGCAGTTCAGTAAGGCTATTTTGAATATTGCGAATCGAGTTGTATGTATAGAGAGTAACTAGGTAACAATACCATCGACATCTTATTTTACTCATGATGAGAAGGAGGGAAGAGGTATGCAATGGGTATATTTCGGTAAACTTTATACAAGTAAATTTCAAGCGAGTTGTCTTGCCAAAAGATTAGAGCAGGATGGCTGGATTTACGGGTATGATGATCCTTATTCTGTGGAAATATTTCGTTCTCGTAGAGGGCGTTTTGGCGTTCGATTTATTCCTTGAATAAAAAAGGCTTGACGTATAGGGTGTTAATGTTGTATATTAATTCTTGTCGCTATTTGAATAATTCAATGACGCGGGGTGGAGCAGCACGGTAGCTCGTCGGGCTCATAACCCGAAGGTCGCAGGTTCAAATCCTGCCCCCGCAACCAATTAAATTGCCATTATTCATAGTGGATTACATATTATTTAGGGCCTTTAGCTCAGTTGGTTAGAGCGGTCGGCTCATAACCGATTGGTCGGGGGTTCGAGTCCCTCAAGGCCCATTTTATCAGAAATCCTTGCTTTGTAAGGATTTTTTTGTTTGTCTTTTTAGCTATTAATGAACATTGAAATAGGGGAAGCTAGACATTGGCATCTATACAATTGAACAACTCTACTTGGTTTGGTAATACTCGAAAAGACGTATTGTCCGGTATTACGGTTGCTTTAGCGCTGATTCAAGAAGCAATCGCATTCTCTATTATTGCAGGTGTGAGCCCGATGGTAGGTCTGTATGCTTCGTTCTGTATGGCTATTGTCATCTCCTTTGTAGGTGGAAGACCTGCGATGATCTCGGCAGCTACGGGAGCTATGGCATTACTTATGGTGACTCTGGTTAAAGAGCACGGGTTTGAGTATCTATTTGCAGCAACGATACTTACAGGTGTCATTCAATATGTTATGGGAAAATTGAAAGTTGGACATTTGGTCAGCTTTGTACCCCATTCGGTCATAAATGGATTCGTAAATGCATTAGCTATTCTTATTTTTATAACCCAACTGACGCAATTCAAAGGACAGAGCTGGGTGATGTATGCATTGGTTGCTCTGACACTTGCCATTATTTATATAGTCCCTCTTTTTGCTGTGTATCAAATCATTTAGGTGCTCCATAGATCGCAAACCACTGATTCTGTAACATCCACCCGTTGTTCTGCCACTTCAAATTATTCTCCACATACCCAAATCGATCAGCATGGTACAGTCCGCTTACGCCTTGGAAAGCCAGTAACTCATAGACCCCATCTCGATCGAAATCAACTGGATATAAACCGCTGAGAGGGTCTACCCACCCCTCAATAGGGGCCTTCAACGTTCCGTTCGGATGATAGATTTCATCTAAATAGGCTTTGCCTCGAGATGTGATGTCTATCGTATATACTAGTTCTGTATTGCTATTAGTCAATTGCAGTCGATAACCATCTAAATAGGTTACTTTGTATTTCCAATAGTCGTTGTACGCTTCGGAGCTGAATATAAGTTGTGTCTTGCCCTGAGTTAGGGTGTACAAATAGTCATACGTTATCGCCCCTGATCCGCCACTATCGATTGTTAGTAATAGATCTGCAATTCCATCCCCAGTGAAGTCTCCCACAAAGAGACGTGGATTATATCCTGAATTCTGATTGGGCTTGATCCGATAACGTCTTGCGGAGGCACCATCCTGAATGATAATAGAAATGTCGGTTATAAATGGACTTGTAGCATCTTGCTTAACCCCTGTGAGCCATATTTGATCGGGGACATGATCTCCGGTTACATCGACAGTGACATGATCTAGAACCATCTCTTTGTGTGTAGTCTGATCTGGCTGTCTTACATCATATTGGGGGACTTCATACATATGTTGCATCATCATATTTGCTCCTCTATATAGGTAATTACCTATAATCTATGATGGGGAGGGTAAAGATGTGATGAGCATCGGCTTGCCCAAAACGAATGTGTTATCTATGATGTGCAAATGATTAATTTTCTCTGTGAAAAAGTTATTTGTGAAATAGGTTGAAATTGTTTGGAATATATCATATAATAAGAAAGTTGAATTTAAGCAGTACCGTTATATAAATCAGCGAATTCATACCTATTATGCCGGGGTGGCGGAATTGGCAGACGCACAGGACTTAAAATCCTGCGGTAGGTGACTACTGTACCGGTTCGATCCCGGTTCTCGGCATCATGATTGAAGATTTAGATGGAAATGAGTCGGCTCCGCGTTTATGGAGTCGGCTTATTTTTTGTAATAATTATGAAGTGAAAGAGGAGATCAGGATGTTCGGTAATGATTGGGATGATCAATTACAAGCTGAAATGCTTAAGCCTTATTTTATAGAGTTGCAGCAAAAGATAACGGATGAATACGCTCATCAAACGATACTTCCTCCTAAGGAGTATTTATATGAAGCGCTTAAGCTTACATCATATACTACAACCAAAGCGGTTATTTTAGGCCAGGACCCTTATCATGGTGTTGGACAAGCTCACGGACTAAGTTTCTCTGTCATGCCTGGAGTACGAATTCCACCTTCACTAAGAAATATTTACAAAGAACTAGAAGCCGATCTATCGGTGGATACCCCAAATCACGGATCGCTTGAACGTTGGGCGAAGGAAGGGGTTCTTATGCTGAATACCGTACTCACCGTACAGGAGGGACAACCTGCTTCTCATCAAGGGATCGGCTGGGAGAATTTTACGGATACGATCATACAGAAATTAAACGAACGAGATCATCCTTTGGTATTCATTCTTTGGGGAAGTCATGCACAGAAGAAGACATCGTTAATAGATATGAGTAAACATAAGGTCATTCAAAGTAGTCATCCAAGTCCGTTAGCGGCGTATCGTGGTTTTTTCGGTAGTAAACCTTTTTCTCAGACAAATGCTTTCCTGGAATATGTAGGAGCGGGGCCAATTGACTGGAGTATTCCGAATCTTTAAGTTGTATTCATGGCACGTAGGTAGAATAGTTGAACTCAAATGGGGGGAACTTAGGAGAAAATGATTGTGAGGTGAGACAATAATGCATATTCAAACGGATGAGTACACCATTGCTCCATTAAATGAGAACGATCAAACGTTACAAGCGATTAAACAAACAGAAGCGCTTCTATATGATCTCACAGGTAAAGAAGTTACATTAATTGCTTATGAGAAGCGACAAGAATAGCTTGGAATTCGTTATTGGGTTGGACAATCCGTCATCGTAGCGGCCTCCTACACAAGTTTTTATCAAGCACTAGTTATGGTTTCGAGCCTTCAATTCCGCTTCTATGAGTGGGGTTGAAGGTTTTTTTGGACAATTGCTGTGTTCCCATAGCAACAATTTTAATAATATGGTATATTTCGAAGTCACATAGAAGCTTTTTTACATGAGGGGAGTACATAGCTTGAAGAAAACAAAAAAATCTATTGTTCGTCTTATTTTTGCAGTAGTAGTCATGTTAGGGTTGTATTATTTCGATATTATTGATTTATCCGAGAAGAAAATAGTTGTTGAAGTTACTACAGATGCAGACTATTACTTGGAGTTTCCAATAGATCGTTACCCAGAGACAGGAGCCCATATCAAGGATGCTATACAATCTGGATATCCAGCTATATGCACCATTGACCGAGCGGGAGCAGAGAGTAATCGCGCTGACTCATTAAGGGGAATCCCCACAAAGAAAGGATTCGACCGAGACGAGTGGCCTATGGCCATGTGTAAGGAAGGTGGAGCTGGTGCTGATATTGAATATATATCTCCGAGTGATAACAGAGGTGCGGGTAGTTGGGTAGGCAACCAACTTGAGGGTTATCCGAATGGAAGTCGAGTGGAATTCACATTTCCTTAAGTGATTTTGAAATTTAGGTGTTAAAAATGGTCTTGTATTCACGACGTCGGTTCCCTTAGATAGCTTCTATCTTAGGGGCACCGAGTGTCGAATGGCAAAATGTATATTTTAAAATGTTGCTTTTATTGTGGCTAGATATTGTTGTAATGGATTCATATGGTGTTGATCATGCCATATGAAATCTTTAAGATATTGCAGAATGTTAAAGATATTGCCATCTCCATCTATATAATCCTGTTCGATCTCCTCTTTTGACAATGATTCAATCTTCCCGATAATCTTCTTGCGAAAAGATATGGCTTGTTCAATTAATTCATATGTTGTTATCGTACTCCCGTATGTAATTGCCCTGTTGTTAAAATCATCATAATTCAAGTGTTTAAGAGTTACTTGTTTACCAGATGCAATCTTGTCAATGGCCTCTTCGTAAAAGTACTCATCCCATAACATGATATGACTGATAATGGATCGAATAGTCCACTTTCCTTGTTCAATACTTGAATCCCAAACCTCTTCATTTAATTCCTTCAAATTACTGGTGAATACAATCCATTCTTCGAATGATTTGATTAAATCTTTCATCTCAATTGACATCGTTTAGTCACTCCTTTAAATTAATCTGAAGATTTCATTTTGTATCCTGTGAGTGAATCTAATGATGCTTTACTATTACCTAATGATTTCTGTGGGGATGGTGGCGTATCTGTGCGCGTTCTGCGTATAAGTTCTCCGAGCATGGCATTGTTAGCTTCTAGTAATTCAATCATCATTGCGAATGCTAAAAATAATATACCCGAGACAATGCCACTAATCCACCACGATAAAGCTACTACAAATCGGAATCCGTTATCTATCCCGAAAATGAACCCAAGTATGATACCTCCAACGATTGAAATTAGTCCGAGAATATGAAGTGTTTTTGCCAGTTAGAATTCCTCCAGGATGATTACAAGAATAATGTAATCAACTCTATTTATAATAAGAGTATAGAACATGAGTTCTATTTATTCAAGTGTTTTACTTAAAGTGGATGAAAATAGCATTATCTCAAAATTAACAATATGCTGTGCTAGATTTAATCCTACCATCACATTTCATAGTTAGAATGAACCTTATGATGTTGTCCAATTTCAGATAATTAAGAGACAGCCACGAGGGGGATATCAGCAAAGTGAAAAAGTATTTACGTCAAATGAATGTAGCCATTATTGTAGTTCTTCTTATTTCGTTATTCCAACCTGGAGCATTTGTTCATGCATCCATATCTGATCTGCCTTTAACGGACTATGGTTCCGTTATTGATGTTCGTAAGACAGAGCTTGCACCTGGAGCGATGTATACGTGGATGGATTTTCAGAATGATCGTGGTTTACAGAAAATACATACAGTTGAGTTCGATCCGCACAATTCAAATCTAGAGTTGCGGGCCGGTACGAAGGATGGCAAAGTTTACGGTATGAAAAGTGTAACGGATATGGCAGCTTATACAGACTCGCCTGGAAGTCGTGTTATCGCCGGGATTAACGGTGATTTCTATGAGATCTCGGGCTTTGCTACGGGGGTTCCTAACGGTCTGTTTGTGGATGATGGAGTGATATTGAACAGTTCTATTTCAGCTTTTACTTTCGGATTAAAAGCCGATGGTAGTTCGATTTATGGTGTGCCGAAGCTGAGCAAAACGGTGACTATTAACGGAAAGACTACCAATTTAACTAGCATCAACCGTTATCGGAATACGGATGAGCTCGTTCTGTACACGGCAGATTATAGTACGTCTACTAATTCGACCGATAAGGGCGATGAGGTTGTACTGGATATCCTCGAAGGTGAAGTGAAGAGTGGGCAGACTGTCAAAATGAAAGTGTCCGAGATTCGCAACAATCAGGGGAATGCGCCGCTTGTTAAGGGTAAAGTCGTACTCTCTGCGAATGGGGCATCACGTGCTGTGTTGCAGGGGGTATCGGTCGGGGATACGGTTACTGCGACCTTTACGCTTGATGGGGAATGGAATGATGTACGGGTTGCGATTGGCGGAGCGGGACCACTTGTAAAGGATGGAGTGGTTCAACAAGGCGTTGGACCTTTAGGGATACATCCACGCACGGCGATTGGCACTAAAGCGGACGGTAGCATCGTTCTGATCGAAATTGATGGAAGATCACCTGGTTTCAGTGAGGGTGTTGATACAGACGAGCTAGGCAATATTCTGAAGGATATGGACATTGTTAACGCCATGAACCTCGATGGTGGTGGGTCTTCCACTTTCGTAGCAAAAATGCCAGGAACAACAGGTGTGAAAATGATGAATCAGGGATCGGATGGGTACGAACGGAAAACAGGCAACAGCTTGCTGCTCGTCAACACAGCGCCAGAGAAGTCTGTAGCTTCTAAGCTAGTGGTACAGCCGAATGCGGAACGTATTTTGCAAGGATCAAACTATACATTCAAGGCAGCAGGGGTAGATGAGAATGGTCATCCAGCTTCGTATCCTGGAACATTGAATTGGCAGGTGGATCCGAATCTTGGAAGCATGGATACAAACGGAGTCTTCACTGCAGGAACGTCTGCAGGGACAGGAAATGTTACTGTTGTTGCCGGTGCGGTTCATGGTAGCGGTGCAATTGAAGTAGTGGAACAACTGACAGAACTTAAGTTTCCTGATGAGATCAAAACGTATTCTTCAGGCGCTACTGCACAACTGACGGTGAAGGCACTTCGAAGTGGACAGGTCATTCAGGCTGATAACGATAGTTTTGAGTGGCGAGTCGAAGGTGAGATTGGAACTGTGGACAATAATGGCTTTTTTCAGGCGACAAGCGAAAATGGGGAAATGGGCAAGATTTTTGCTAAGTACGGCAATGTGGAAACCTCTTTTGAGGTGAATGTGGGCTTACTTCCAGTAATTCTGGAGGATTTTGAAAATGGAATTGGTAAATATACAGCGACAAACGCAGCTGCTAATAGTGTCTCGCTTACGGAAGTGACGGATCAGGACTTTGTTCGTAGTGGGGATAAATCCTTGAAGTTGGAATATGACTTCACTAATAAAACCGGTACATCTGGAGCATATGTATCCGCTAGCTCGATAAATAATCGTATCCAGATACCTGGATATCCTGAAAAGATAAGTATGTGGATTTATGGGGATGGCAAAAAGCACTGGCTACGTGGACAGATTCGTGATGGTACTAATGCGGCAGTGGCTGTAGATTTTACAAATGCCATTGATGGTGTGGACTGGACGGGGTGGAAATATGTCGAAGTATCCGTTCCAAAGGGAAAAGCAACACCTCTGACGATGGATATGCCCGTTCGGTATATGGAGACGAGTAATCTCAATAAAAGTGCAGGTGCGATCTATGTCGATGATATTCGTGCCGTATATGGTCCATTAGATGAGGATATAACACCTCCAGTCATGAAGAATGCTTATCCTGCGGCGAACGAGATTATCAAAACGGCAACACCGACACTTTCGGTTAACGGAGAAGATGCTGGATACGATCCGGTTGTTCACCCAGGTACCACTCTAATTGATCCGGCGAAAACACGCGTGTATGTAGACGATCAATTAGTAGAGCATGGATTTTATCCTCCAAAGGGACAGATTACTTATATACCTAAGGTTCCCCTAGCAGAAGGGCGCCATAAGATGAAAGTTGCGATTAGGGACATGAGTGGTAATCAGACTATAAAAGAATCGTATTTTGTAGTGAATTTAGGATCACCTTTCTATGTATATACAACACCAGAAGTACTGTATGTCGGTAATACGTATACATTAGATATTACTGCGGAGAAGGCAAGCAAGCTGAAGGAAGGACATATCACCTTTGCGTTTAATCCAGATGCAGTGGTAGACCTGAAAGTGACTCGTGGCAGTAAGATAGCGGAACAGCAATTGAAATCGGTCATTAATTCTGCTGTGGGAACGGTTCGCCTGAACCTGAGTGATATCAATAAATCTAACTTAGATGACGTGGATATGATCGGTCAAATTCAATATACGGTCCGTAATGATTATGTTGGTCCTTATACGTTGGAACAGGCGGCAGGAGACATAACTAAGACGTTCGTGATTGAGAACTCATCTGGTTCTGTAACTTCAACAGAAGGGACTGGAGTGCCGATTAGCTTCATAGGGGCTCCTGCGGAATCTATTGTACAAACACAGTTAGCACTCTCCTGGAATCATTATGATATAGCCAAGGGCTTAGAAGCTTCCTTTACTGTAAAGGAGAGTCTTGGTGGGGGTGCTATAGAAAATGCGAAGTTGTTGATTGATGGAATTGAGGCAGGGGCTACTTCCAGTTCGAACGGAATGTTAACAACTGGAGCTGCGACTTCGTCAGAAGGAACATTCAAGATCCAAGCGGTGAAGGGCAATAGCTATAGTCCTGTCATGACGTTCAAGGTTGCTCCTTATGACGGTACTGCCGAACCTCGTAATACTAACGTTACGATGGGATTGGACGCAGCAACATCTCGTCAGTTCACATGGCAAACAGAGCCATTAACGACAGATACAATGGTTGAACTCGTTAATAAATCAGAATTCACTAGTTTTCAAGACACGAATGTGCTGAGAATTTCCGGAGGAAGTTCGATCTACAACACGAACAATGATGGAACGATGCGAGTCCATAAAGTGGAAGCAGTCGGTCTCACTCCTGGAACTGAATATGTATACCGTGTAGGTGATGGGAAGACGAACGTTAGTGAGCAGGGATCGTTTGTTACGAGTGGGGATCAGAATAACTCTACGAAGTTTCTTTTCATCGGTGATTCTCAGGCAGATTCCAAGGCAGGGTTTGCTCTATGGGGAAAAACGATTCAAGCGGCCTTTGATTATATGCCGGATGCAGAAATGCTCGTACATGCAGGGGATATGGTAGACAAAGGGTTCGAGCAAGAACAGTGGAACTGGTGGTTCGATGCTGGGAAGAAACAGTTGATGAACACAACGCTTGTCCCGATTATAGGAAACCATGAAGTGATGGGTACGAATGGCGACGGTGATTATTTGGCGCAATTCAATAACCCACAGAATGGTGCTGCAAGTGTGAAAGGGAGCAACTATTCCTTTGATATGAATGATACCCACTTTGTTGTCATGAATACAGAGCATTCTGGTAGCCGGTTTGCTGATCAGACACAGTGGCTAGAGCAGGATCTTTCGTCTACTGATAAGAAATGGAAGGTCGTATTCTTCCACCAGGGACCTTATGGTAGCATCTACTCGAATGAGAAAGTGCAGTCAGCTTGGGTGCCAGTGTTCGATAAGTATAACGTTGATCTTGTTATGAACGGTCATGACCATATTTACTTGCGAACCTTTCCGATGAAGGGCGGCAAGCAAGTAGCTGAAGGAGAAGGGACGAGATATGTGATCGGAGGTTCCTCTGGTCCTAAGTTCTATGCACTAACTCCTCGGGTATGGCAGGAGAAAATATATGATGAAGATGAGCAAATCTACACTGCGGTTGAGATTGAAGAAAATGAGTTATCGGTCATCGCAAGAACACTCGATGGCACGGAAATAGATCGGTTGGTGATCGGTAAATATGTACCGGATTCTATCATACTAGATCATACCGAGGTAGAACTTGAGCCAGGTCAAAGTATTCAGTTACAAGCTCAGATAGACTCGAGCATTGCTAATAGTACAAAGGTGAATTGGTCAGTCCTTAGTGATGCGGCAGAAGTTGCAGTTACCGTGGATAAGAACGGGTTGGTAACGGCCGTGAAGCCTGGTACTGCTAAAGTAAGAGCAACAATCGAAGGTTATCCGAATATGTATGCGGAAAGTACGATTACAGTAGACCTCCTACAATCCATTTTGTTGCAAGGAACAAGACAGCTAAAACCGGATGAAGTTGACCAAACGGTAACTGAAGCTGTATACGCATCGGGCAAACGGGTTGCCATCGTTGATGGGCTTCATTATTCTAGTTCGAATGAGGATGTTGCTACGATCAATGAACAGGGATTAATTCAAGCTCGGATGGAAGGATCAACAGTTATATCCGTAACTTACAGAGCACTTTCCGCCGATTACAATCTTATCGTCACGAATGACGAGACTCCTGTTCTAATAGATATAGCGATGAATGGACCAGACTCGTTGGAACAAGGAAGTAAAGGAATAGTTGTCACACAAGCGGTCTACAGTGATGGAAGTATGCAGGATTTGTTCGAAGGTGTTGTATATGACACCTCTGATCATATAATAGCTGTGGTCAATGGGGCTGGTGAGATTAGTGCGCTTAGTCCAGGGAATACTACCATTCATGCGATTTACAATGGATTAAGTACTAAATATTCATTGACTGTAACCGATGGCACGTCGGAACCGACACCTGAACCGACTCCGACACCAACACCAACACCAAACCCGGAACCAACACCTGGACCAATGACGTCGCCGTCACCTTCGCCAGGAGCTATAGTTAAACCGGGTGTTATGAAGATAACAGCAGCGCAGTTATCCACAAAACCGAATGCCCAAGGTGAGGTTATTGTTTCTGTTGATGAAGCCCTTACTGAACTGATTATGCAGGGGAATGTTGTTGAACTACTTGGTGGTGCTTCGCTAAGAGTTAATACGACTGATCTGTCCGTTACGATCCCCGCCAAAATGCTGGCTGAAATAAGTGGTTTGGTACCTGCTGGTGCCGCTGCCAACAGTACGATCTCGCTCCGATTGGATGTAATATCTAGCGACATGACATCGGAACTGATAGATCGTGCAAGCAGAGCTACGGGAGCAAAATTGAAGGCATTCAGTGATCTAAGGGATTGGTCGCTTAGCATCACGACAGAACAAGGAGAGAATTTCACGTTAAGTCAGTTCGCAGAGCCAATTACGATTTCTTATCATATAGCTTCGAATGCGGATAGAAGTTTACTCGGCATATATTATATTAATGATGCTGGAAAGTTAGAATATATGAAGGGCGAATGGTTGGATGGCGAACTATCTGCACCGATCAGTCATTTTAGTAAATTCATTGTTTTAGAATATGACAAAGCATTTAGTGATCTGTTGCCGACTCATTGGGCATACAGTGCCGTGCAACAACTAGCGGCGAAACAACTTGTGCAAGGCATATCAGCGGATCAATATGATCCAAACCGAGCGGTTACGCGTGCAGAGTTCACGGCCATGCTGGTGCGCACACTCGGTCTGAGTGGTCAATCGGCAACTGTGTTTACAGATGTAACATCTGACAAATGGTATGCGGAAGCCGTTGGCTTAGCAAGAGAAGCTGGCATTGTTAAAGGTCAGACATCTTCACAATTTGAACCGGATGCAAAAGTTTCACGTCAGGAGATGGCAGCTATGCTTGTTCGTGCTTATGGCTACGAAGTGAGTAGTCCATCGACAGTGAGTAAGAAGGCTATAGCATTTACCGACATTGACGCTACTCCGCAGTGGGCTCAAGAGGCTGCTAGCGAGGCTAATGGACTTGGACTCATGCAAGGACGTGCGGAAGGACGGTTTGAACCGAAACAAAACGGCACTCGCGCCGAAAGCGCACAAATGATCATCAACCTGTTGAGTGTGATGAAGAAATAAAATAATGAGGTAACAGACCGCTATCTTTGGATGGCGGTCTGTTTTTTTGTGTTTTAAGTTTAAGGGGATGACCGTCATGTCCCAAGTAGTTGTACTAGGTTTATTGGATACCGTAGATGAAGGTGTTGTATAGTATGATAGAAAGTGCATTGTTTGAATAGAGCCTCTTAACCGGTGCTATTCATGTCTGTATAGAAATGCGATAATCGAGTAAAGACTATTATTTGGAGGCTGTACAATGGAAACTGAGGAAGAGCAGAGTGAACAAGTAATACCGGTAGAAGATGATGAAGGTAATTTCAAACTGTTGGTTGCAGAGAAAATACTTTATATTAAAGCCGAAGTTGAAGATGATCTTGATAGTGATGCGATATTCTATTACGAGGATGGCAAGAAATATAAAGGTGTCCACACCGAAAAAGCGGTAGCACAATTTAATGAATGGATTAAAAGTGAAGAAAACAAGAGTTAACATTTCGAGCGATCGGAAAGGGAGAGAAATATAAAATATCAAGAATGATTTAGAGAAGAGCATCCTCGCGGGTGTTTTTTCTTTTGACTTCATAATTTATAGATTAGGGGCATGGCTTTCTTGATTATTTAAGGTACTAAGTATGAGGGTATACAAATGGATGTCCTGGATAGATCCAGAACCTCCATCTTATCAAACACTAAGGTATTATCCATTCAAAAAAGGGCTTAGAGCTTCTATCTGCTTTTGTTTATACAATTCAAGCGTTCTATCAAAGTCGTTCATCATATCTTTATAGCACTGAGTATAATAGCAGAGCAACCTTTCGTGAGGTTCAAATCCTGATAAAATACCACCCAATTCTGATTCTCGTGCATATTCAAATTTTGCAAATTCTAAGGATAGATCATGACAAATTTTTTCCTTATCCTCATAGGCTATATGTGAGAAAAAATGCATTAAGTTTTACCTCCTCTCAAGAATAATAAAAATCTCAACATTTTCTCTATTCGACACAAGAGGACGAAATACCTATCGAAAGGAGAATGAACATGGATGAAAGTATTAAAAGGCTCTACCAGTTTAGATGCTGGTAGAGCCTTCTTTAACGTTAAACTTGAATCTTTGCTAGCACTTGTTTATTCTGATCGGTGTGTGTCGTCGTTATCTTCAACAGCTTTACCTACTTTATTGCCTAACGTTGCACCTGCGATGCCACCTACGATGGTTCCAATAGGACCCAAAGCGGAACCCATGACAGCGCCCACAGCACCACCACCCACGGTTCCTACAGTATTTCCAGTGCCAACGCCATCATCATTGTTCGTAGAGCGATCAGAACTATTGTTTCGATTACGTGCATTGTTTTTAGTCATCTAATCTCACTCCTCCTTTTTATGAACGCTGCTACTTATAGCGCAGTCCCAAAACATATCCTGCCCTAACTCGTTTGAAAGGATTCTAACGGGTGAGGCTGTTCCTCGAAGATGGAAGGCTCAAAATTAACAATAATCGAAGAGAACGAGCGATTAAGCCTTTTGCCATCGGTCGTAAAAACTGGATTTTCGCGAATACACCTCGTGGTGAAAAAGCTAGTGCTACCATATATAGCGTGTTTAAATCATAGTACAGCATAGATGAGTCCTCATTTTGTTGAACAGGTGGGGGCTATTTGACGCTTACGATTTTTTTGTTGGTTTCTTACTATTTTTATAGCGGCAATGAGCCTTTGTATGATCGTGGCTAATTGTGTGCGAGTTGCTGTATTGGCGATGACCCCTGGTTCACGCAGCGAAACTTAATGATATAGTTAAACACATAATTTAATAACTGATTGTACCTATGGAGGCTTGTATGAAGTATAAGATCAGTGAAATATCTGCACTACTTAACGTGACCACTAATACAATAAGAAGATATGAAAAAATGGGCTACATCACTTCGAGGAGGTCAGAAACGAGCAATTACCGATATTTCACCGAAGACGACATCACCATATTTATGAAGATCAGAAGAGATTGCGTTGCTCTTTCCTATGTGCTTTATCAAAGAGGTGACAAAATCTTAACTGAACCCAACAGAGTGACGGCCATAAATAATTATTTATATCTGTCACCGGAAGTACAGCGAATCTACTTGATCCGGAAAGAGGATATAGAGAACGACAATATCGTCCTAAATGCCGGCTGGACTATGAAAATGAAGGATGTAGAAAAATATAATATTAAAGAAAATGAATATACGGAAAGATATGAAAAACGGAAATCACTGTTTAGTGTGGCGAAGCTTCCGCTCCAGACGGACAAAACCAATGGGTGGTTGGATATACTGAAAGAACCAATTCGGTATATGCAGGAGCATAACCTAAAAATTGAGGGTGATATTATTGGAGTTGTCATATCCAACGCGTTGGAAGAAGACAGAGAAATGCAGTATATTTTGGTGGGTATACCCGTAACGGAATATTTATAAGCGCTTTATTGACTCTGACACTGTGTCACCCTTTATATTTAAATTCATGTAAATAAATGAATTTAAATTGAAGGGGAATTGACACACATGCATAGGAAGGCGAAACGGTATGTTAGGAAGGACCTAATCCCATTAGGCAGGTCAAGGAAAGCTCTAAGAAAAATACTGAAAGTTATTATAATTTTTACTGTAGCATTCGGAAATTTTGGCGGAATCCAAACCGGCTAGTGTAGATAATACGCATACCAATATCTGGGGCGGGGCAAGTGACAATGGGGAGTCACCGGATACAAGGTATACGCAGACTCGCAATTGTTGGCAACGGTAACGGAGAGTGTATACAACCTAACGGGGTTGACTGCAGGAACCAGCTTATAAGGTTTATCAAGGAACTACACTGCTGACAACTGTGACTAGTTCGGTTTACACTTACAATGTGACCGGCTTATCGGCAGGAACAAGTTATACATTCACCGTACAGACGGGAGATGCGGCAGGCAACTGGTCGACCAGCGGACCGAGCGTGGCGGTAATTACAGTGAAGAATAGTCTATGCGAGGCCACTGAAAAACTTGTGATTTTAACTTGCTACAGTGTATGTAAATTGAAAAAGGCGACTTTTCATTCAGAAGTGATGAATGAAAAGTCGCCTTTAGTGCGCTTGGCAGCACGCCGACTAAGGAGTGAATAGTTATGATCGGGACCCGTAGGGCATTACTTAAACATCTTTTAGGGGCTACGCAATCAGTCATAGCCACTAGGCATCTTTAATCCTAGACGAAGCACTATCTGGCGATTGATACTTGCACGAGCTACTATGCGTTTTTTGAGACTGGGTTTCCGCATTCCGATTTTCATAATATGGTCCCTAACGACTCAATTGTATTTACTCTAATAGTTTTTTCTTTTGTTCGCGGAACTCTTCGTCGGTTAGGAGGTTCTGCTCTTTAAGTTTCCCTAATCTTTCTAACTGGGACAATACGTCGTTGTTGGTTGGAGCCACTTGATTGGGTTCAGGCGTCTTGGCTGAGATAACTTTATTTCTGATAAAGTCAGAGATAACTTGAGCGTGTTTATTATCCATATTGTCTATGACTGCTGTATTTCCAGATCCAAGAATCGTGATTTCTCCTAATTTTAGAAATGACTTCTTTTCGAACTGAATCGAAGTGATCTTGTCGTAAGGGAAGTCCTCTATTTTAGAATTAAATAAAATTTTGAACATAAGGATTACCCGTTTGTCTGTCGCTATAATAAGACCAAATATCTTGCTGTATCTTCCTTTCGCTATTGCTTCTATGCGTTCGCCTTCAGTTAAAATACTCGGAAGTTCTTTGATTTCTTTATTTTTTAGAAAGTTGATTCCGCCATCAATTGCTTGTAACTGATTAAATATCTCTTCTAGGTTAGGCATAGTATCACTCCTGATAGTCCTCATCGGTTGAGGTATTCGCTACTAAAATATGACTTGAATACAGTCTATCAAAACTAGGTAAATATATCCATGTAACTATGAGAATATTTGATAAACACTCGAATAAGGAATGAATGTTCGTATATGATACAAGCGAATGTACTTATAGGGAGAGGGTGTCATGTCAGCTAAATATATCGGTCAAATAGTCGAGATTATCTATATGTACCAGTCAGGAAAGATTACACAAAGTCGCATTGAGGTAAACTCAATCCGTAACGAATTGATTAAAGCGACCGATCTCAGGATTGGATCACCACGGGCATTTCGCACGGACAATGTACTGACATGGCAACACATTAAAATATCTTAGGGGTGGGGAAATGCTTGAGGATCTAGAACGTAAGATATTGTGGAAACTTTCTAATTTTTATTCGATGCATAAAATATTTCCTTCTATCAAGAAAAACAGAATACTGGAGTAGTTATTAATGTGACACTGGATTCCGATTGTGGTTATTATAGAAGGAAGTTAACTGAAGCTTAATGATCCTTTCATTATTAAATACCCCGCTAACCTTAATTGGTCGGAGGGGTATTTTTTTAGCTGTTTTGGGGCTATCGTACGAGAACACTCTTAAAATTTGGTGGTTGTTCACCAACATCTAACCAACCTATAAAAACAGAAAAACCCTTGATACACAAGGGTTTTCAGTGATGATCTGTACTGGATTCGAACCAGTGACCCCTACCCTGTCAAGATAGTGCTCTCCCGCTGAGCTAACAGATCGAAATGGTATTATATTATGTCAGACACAATGAATATCATATCAGTAGCGGGAGTAGGTGTCAATATCATATTATGAGAGGTTCGTAGTATGAAGTTGAAGAGATGCATCTTATGTAATGAGCCATTGCTCAGTATATGTTTCATTCATCATCCCATTTACGAGAGTAGCCCTTCTTGGTGACATAGTAGAAAGAGTAGATAAGGACGATGGTCATCACGACCACAGCAGTAATGGTAACTCCCATACCCATGAAGATATCCGACTCCTTTCGTGTTAGAATAGGTCTTGCTAATTAATCAAACTATACAACAATTTATTTTTTTTGTATAATAATTCGATTAGAAAAGGATTATGAGATATACGATCAGAGAGAGAGGTAATGAAATGGCTGCTGAAATTATTCATGTGAACACAGAGGAACAATTACAATACGGAATGGATATTCGAACAAAGGTATTTGTGGAAGAGCAGCAGGTACCACTTGAGCTTGAAATGGATGAATATGATGCGATTAGTCCTAATGTGCATCACTTGTTAATACAAGATGATGAAGAATATGTGGCCACGGGTCGAATTATTTATTACGACGATGATACAGCGAAAATGCAACGGATTGCGGTTATAAAGGAATATCGTTCAAAGGGATTCGGTCGCGTGTTGATGATCGCGATGGAAAAGTTGGCGGTGGAGCTAGGATTGCAATATGCGGTACTGGATGCTCAATGCCAAGCGGAGTCTTTTTATGCTAAGCAGGGATATGAAGTAATCTCAAAGGAACCTTTCGATGATGCCGGAATTTTACATGTTCGTATGAAGAAGAAGTTATAGTCCCAACCTGCATCAAACCATCACCTATTGGGAAGCCTAGACGATAGCCCTGAACATCATTAGAAAATCAATTAAAAGGAGCGATCGCTATGGAAACATCAGGCCGTGAACAATTTGTTGCTGTGCAGAAGAACGGGGATGGGGATCTAACGGCATTTCAGACTTCATCAGGTCGTGTATTGGCTTATGAACAAGCGCTGCAGGAAGTGAATGCAGGGACGATTGCTGGCGTTAATATATTTAAAGGGAAAGATGGAGGATTGTACATTCGTGGAGATGCGGATGGAGATCCATCTAATAACTTAGATCAGTTACCTATTTTTGAATAATGCAAGACTGAAAGAGCCAGCTGTAGACTCCCACAATGGAGCCGCAGCTGGCTTTCTTTTATTTAAAACTCATAAATCAGATTCTGCTCTAAGAAGGTCATGCTACCTGTCTCATTAAGAAAGTGATCCTTCTCATCACTGTAATGCATTAGGTAGATTTTTTGTTGAATATCTTCAGATAGAGTTAGAAGCTCTTGAAGGGTTGTGTGAACCTCTCCAGGACCTTGCAATTGGCACTCATGAAGGATCGTCTTGCATCCGCGTGTTTGAACGAGGCGGCGAAGTAGTGAAGGGTCAAACGTCATGTCAGCGCTGTAAAAGATGCTTTCATTAATATATATAGAGTAACTTGATTTGCCTGGAATATGTTTCGTTGGAATTAATTCTACTATCATATGTTCGGTTATGTAATGAGGTTTCAGCGGCTGAAGCGGCCGTACGTCAAAGATGTCCTCTAATCTGGTGATTTCCCCGGCTTGATAACATCCACCTTTTAAAGTGTTCTCCCATAATGGTTCAACGAGATCATCTGAGATATAAAGAATCATCTTGCGCTTGTATATGTACTTCATTTGGAAAGCTAATTCTTCGAGTCCACCTACGTGATCTGCGTGAATATGGGTGATGAGTACCGCATCTATTTCATTAAAAGCTTTGCCCAAGTTGTGAAGTGCAAGTGGTGCTGTTATGCCACAATCAATGAGAAGAGTGAACTGTTCATCATAGAGTAAGGCATTGTTATTGTAATAGCTTTTGGCAAAAGCATTTCCAGTTCCGAGCATTTCTAATTGTAAACTCAAGATGATTACCTCCTTTTCTTGTCAGGTATCATTAATATAGCATTCATTAGGTAGTGGCGACAGCAATAATTTTCATAGAGGATGTACAAAAAGTTATAGTTCAGCGTTCCCATTAGGTGGAATTCCCATACAATAAGGTATGGTTATACATCTGGAATGGGGTGTGATGATGGTTAAATCTATAAGTAAGAAACCAGTTCAACCTAAAGGCGAAAAGGTAGTAAAAGAAATGAAACTTGTTACATCTCAAGTATGTGAAGTTTGTAAGACACCTTGTGCGGATGGAATAAGGTATAGAGAAAGAATGAGGATACCTGGCGCATTAGGGAACGGTATTCCTTGTATTCTAACCAAATGGAGTAAATAAATAGTAATGAACATGAATGCTACGAAAAACCTGCAGAAATCAGTTCTGTAGGTTTTATTTAGGCGATACCCTCTTTTGACCGCAACTTGCACATAAATGTTGTGTATATATGTATAGCATCATGAATGGAATAGGTTGGAGGGGGCGTTTTATTATGAGATGGAAAAAAATAATAGTGAGTACAATTGTCATGTCCCTCATGGGGGGGTCCTTGATGTTTGCCGATCCAGTCAACGAGAAGATTCGCTTTTGGGTAAATGGGCAGGAAGTTCAAGATGGTGGTTTTGTTTTAGAGGGGCGGACGTATGTGCCTATTCGGTCGTTTGACGGCCATGTGAGCTGGGACTTTAATAATAATCAGCTTAAAGTGATTAAGCCTAATGTACATATCTTTCTATTTAAAGGAGATACGGTATTCGGCAACGTAAATAAAGGTAAACTGAAGTTTAACGTATTTAGTCAAGTGGATAATTTAACCGAGACTATCAAATCAGTGAAGGTGGCCATAACGGACCCCTCTGGTAACACTAAGGATATTCAATCGCAGGATCTAAATAGTGATCAGAAGGATAACTTTTGGTTTCGAACAGATGATTTTACATATGATTTCAAGAATGCAGGGAAGTACACTATCGGATTCTATCTTAAATACTCTGAAGATTCAGAATATGAACTGGTCTCACAAAAAGTCATTACAGCCTTAAATTAATAATTAAACTTGCGATATGTGACAGGTGAAATTGACCTGAAATGTCTTCCATGGTACGATACCAAAGTATAAAAATTCTAACTTGAAGTGAGGTGTTAAAATGAGCGATCACAAACATGAACACGACGAAAATTGTAATCATGATCACGAGCATGATGAGGATGAGTTGGTCCTTACGTTGACGGATGAGAATGGTACGGACGTGGAGATGGTTCTTGTAGAGACTTTCGACGTTGGTGAGAAGGTCTATGCTCTGTTACTCGAACGTGAGAACCCTGAAGCAGACGGCATTATCCTTCGCATGGAAGAAGAGGACGAGGAAATGGTTCTTTATAACATCGAGGATGAAGAAGAGTGGAACGCTGTAGAAGCCGTTTATAATGTGCTTGTTGCACAGCAAGAATAGATGACATTCTGTCCTTACATAAAGAAGCTCCGTACCGACTAGGTACAGAGCTTTTTTTGTGTTATTGATATTCAAAGTTTGGATTATGTTTAAAATTTAGAAAATGGCATCCGTCTCAACGATAACCTTGATATTGTGAATATAGCGGTCTTCAGGTCCTTTAACAGGCAAGCCTACTTCGATATGATCTATAATATAATCGATATTATCTTGGGAAATGACTTCACCTGGAAGTAGAATAGGAATCCCTGGTGGGTAGACATATATAAATTCGGCAATAATTCGGTCAGCAGACTCTTTAAATGGAATAACCTCGGTATCTCCATAGAACGCTTCTCTCGGATTGATGGAGAGTAGCGGGATTTCCGGAATTTTGATAACCAACTCATAAGCTTGATTCTCCACGTAATAGGTGTCTGAGAGCTCACGTAAGGCGGATAGGAGAATCTCAATGGTATCTTCTTTATCCCCTGGCGTAACGAGACAAAGGATATTATACATATCGCTTAATTCAACCTCAAGATTATACTGCTCGCGTAGCCAATTCTCTGTTTCATATCCCGTAATTCCAAGATGACGTACATGAATCGTTAGTTTGGTAGGATCGAGATCATGCGTAGCTTCGCCACCAAGAATCTCTTTGCCGAAGCAATACAGACCATCGATCATGTTGATTTCATTTCGCGCATATTGTGCAAGTTCGATGGCTTTCTGTGCTATGGCATGTCCATTTAGAGCTAGATTACGTCTGGATGTATCTAGCGAAGATAGCAGAATATAAGATGTTGAAGTTGTTGTCAACATACTAAATATGGTTTGCGCACGCTGTGGATTTATTAACCCGTTCTTCACATTCAGATTTAGAACCGAGCTCTGAGTCATAGAACCACCTAGTTTATGAACACTAGTGGCAGACATATCGGCCCCAGCTTCCATAGCTGATGTAGGAAGATCTTCATGGAAATGAATCAATACACCGTGAGCTTCATCGACTAGCACAGGAACATTGCGACTGTGAGCCAGCTCGACAATCTCCTTTAAGTCTGCACATAATCCGAAATAGGTTGGGTTGATAACTAAGACCGCTTTCGCATCAGGGTGTCGGTCAAGGGCTCTTTTAACAGAGGATGTTGTAATTCCATGATCAATCCCTAAATTCTCATCTCGAGCAGGGGAGACGAATACTGGTTTAGCCCCGGAAAAAACAATGGCTGACATGATAGATTTATGAATGTTTCTGGGAATGATAATCTTATCACCTGGCGAACAGGTGGATAGAATCATTGTCATAATAGCACCGCTTGTACCTTGTACACTAAAATAGGTATAATCAGCTCCAAAGGCATCAGCTGCCAATGCTTGCGCTTCTTCAATGACACCAGTTGGCTGATGTAAATCATCGAGCGGAGCAATATTGATTAAGTCTATGGAAAGGGCATTATCCCCAATGAATTGACGAAATTCTTCATCTGATCCTCGACCCTTTTTGTGACCAGGTATATGGAATTGTACGGGGTTAGTAGCAGCATGGTTTTTCAGTGCTGTAAAAAGCGGTGTTTTACTGTGATCCATGGAAATTTCACACCCTTTCTTAAATAAAATACAAGGATGAGTATAACAAATCGGGGGGGGAATGCAAGCTTTTGTTCAATGGAGTAACATTAAGTATAGAAGATACTATTTAGGGTGAAGGGAGTTACGATGACAGAGATTACTACGACAGCTTCAAAGAGAGCTGCAAATAATCAATTGAGGTCTCCTTTTTTCGTGGAGCTGATGATCATTATATTTCTAGTTGAGTTTCTAAAGGGCTCCCTACTTGTAACACTCTTGCCCATATATATGAAGAACTCTCTAGGGTTAACGGCTTGGACTGTGGGTGTAGCGTTCTCCTTGCAATATGTTGGTGATAATCTCTTTAGAAGTCCTTTTGGTTGGTTAGCAGAACGATTAGGATACCGAAAGACGATGTCAGGAGCGCTACTGATGACCGTTATTGCGGTGGTGATCATTGCCTTCACCTCTGCCCCGATGTGGATCGCTATAGCATGTTTAATTCTAGGGATCGGTACATCTCCACTATGGCCCTGTGCAATGACAGGTGCTACAGAAATTTCGGGACCTAATAATAGCAATGGTACTGCGATCGGGGCGCTAGAAACGGCTTCATTACTGGGAATAGGTGCGGGTCCTATTGTGATGAATTTTCTAATGCAACGGACAAGTTCGAATTATCACACTTCTTTTTTAGTACTCATTGGTTGCGGTATCGTACTTGTGTTAGTTGCCTTGCTTCTCCCGGGGAAAGTGAAGAGTGTACAGCAACGCAGGGTGCTAGAAGAGGTCACACATAAGAATGTCATCATATTAATGGTCTCTAAGGCTAAACAATTGATCATTAGTGTTAAGAAGACAATGTATGAAGTGAAACATTCATTACAAGTAAGCTGGCTTGTCTATCCTGCGTTGTTCCTGCAGTCATTTGTCATTGGGATATTAACGCCCGTTATAACCTTATATGTACAAAGTGAACTGGGGTTCTCTCCGAATATGTATAGTCTACTGTTAATTGCTGGAGGGGGAATAACAGTGATTGCATTGATTCCTTGTGGCAAATTAATTGATCGTTTCGGAACGGCTCCATTCCTACACGGTGGATTTCTTCTTGCGGGAATATCGATATTCCTATTCTCAATGGTACATTCCGTATGGCTTGTGTTTACTATAGTAGCGCTAATTGGGGTGAGCTATGCTTTTATTTTACCCGGATGGAATACTTATGTGTCTCATTTAGTGCCTAAGGGGGAACGCGGAGCGATTTGGGGATTTTTCCTGACCCTGCAAGGATCTGGTATGATAGTAGGTCCTCTAGTATCAGGTAAGATATGGGATGTTATGGGGCATGAAGCCCCATTTATAGCAAGTAGTTTAGTGATGGCTATCTTGTTCGTTGTCCATTTATTGTTAACGCGTAAACCACGGACAGGAACGACGGTGTGAGGATTAAGAGTGCGAGTTTTGAATAACCTCTAAAAAGACATTTTGTACAGCGGTAATAGTTGTTCAAATGTGCTATGAATAAGGGCTAGTAATTCCTCACCGTTATGAAGAATGGGATCATCATTATCAATGCGCAATCCACACATGATTTCGGCTTTCTTTACGGTAGATAATTTGTGAGCCATAGCTTTCAGATCAGCACTCTTTACATCTGAGTGAAGTGTTCCACGGGGATCCATGTGATCCATGGACCAATAGAATTGTTGCGGGACCAACTTATTAATTGTTGTGGTTTGCGCTTGGAGTTGCTTGGCAAACTGCAATTTATTAGGACTTTCATAGATGACGGCGAATATAATAAAGAGATGGGATTGAAACATACCCACTTGAAAATGAGGTAATGCTTTATATCCTCTTTTACTAGTTCCCCAAGCGACCCAAGTATCCTTAGGCGGATTGACTTTACGGCGTGCGTGCTTGGCTACATGTGGATAGATCTCTTCTCCGCAGAGTGCGGACAGGAATGGAGCTATCTCTGTTCCGAGTAATTCTAACTTTGGACGAACATTAGCTATGAGAGCTTGCATACGATGTTCGAGACCTGGAACGTTAAAAACGTCAAAATCCTGTTTCGTAAATCCTGTGAACGACATGGTAGTGCCTCCTGTATGCTTGTTTGAATTGGTATCACAATATGATAACACACCTTTAAGTCGAGGATTAAGGTTGGCCGATTTCACTTATTTGCAGAAGAATGTTTAATGATGATTTTTTTAGGGTAAAAATAGTCAATAAACCAAGTTACCATTACATAAGATAAAGTATAAAATATAGTATGGAGATGATCCTGTTGTGTAATAGCCAATTTAGGAGGGAGTGCCATGAACAAGAGCTGTGAAGTTGAGTACTGTAATCTGGAGCTCCGATTCAATCGGCGACATATTCAAGACTTGATCAAGGATTTGATTCAAGAGGGCTATTCCCTTTATTGGAGTGAGAATGAGACATTATTTATTGTTTCAGTGAGGACGGGACGGAAATTAGTTAAACTGCGTTTTTTGAAAACGCGTAGCGGTTATAAAATGGTGGGAGATTATATTATTCGTGACGCTAAACTTTCCGATTGGATGGAGAAGTTAATTGGAGACACAAGAGGACACGCGGTTGTGAAACGATTTAAGGATAGACAGGTTCTTATTGAGAATATATTGTTCGGAGAAGTAATTCGCTTGGTGGAAGTATCCGGTTATGAACAACGGGTGCTGTACCAAAAGGGAACATATTTCAGTGAACGAGAGATGAACGACATGTATTATTCACTAGAAGGAGATCTACGATTACAAATACGACGGATTGAAGTGGACGAAGAATTAGAGAAGTTGTATGAAGCAATGAAGGAAAATGACACGGTGGAGATGGAGCTGTGCAAAGAACGACTTCGAGAATTATGCCAGGAATTGTTGGCCCTTGAATGGTGAACCTGTCCTTTGTTAACAATAAGAGGGACAACTGAGAGAAACACCTCCCAAACTTGTGAGGTGTTTTCTGTATCGGGAAATAGTAAGAGGGGTTCACTTCTTGGTTTAAAAACGGTAATATATAAGATGAGCGTTAAGATTTTATAATAAACAGAGCAAAGGATGAGAAACCAAATGGCAAAACAACAAATAGGAGTCATTGGACTTGCTGTAATGGGTAAAAATTTAGCTCTTAACATTGAGAGTAGAGGCTTTTCTGTCTCTGTATACAATCGCTCTCCCGAAAAAACGCAAGATCTTCTGAAAGAAGCTGAAGGTAAAAATTTAAGCGGTGCTTTTTCCGTTGAAGAATTCGTAGGTTCGCTTGAAGTACCTCGTAAAATTCTTATTATGGTACAAGCAGGTAAAGCTACGGATGCAACGATTGAGCAGTTATTGCCATTTCTTGATCAAGGCGATATCATCATCGACGGGGGTAATGCTTACTTCCCTGATACTGTACGTCGCAGTAAAGACCTTGAAGGTAAAGGCTTCCGTTTCATAGGAGCGGGTGTCTCTGGTGGAGAAGAAGGAGCGTTGAAAGGTCCTTCGATCATGCCTGGTGGTCAAGAGAGCGCTTATCAATTAGTTGAGCCAATTTTAACAGCGATTTCCGCTAAAATAGATGGCGAGGCTTGTAGTACATATATTGGACCTGACGGTGCAGGACACTA
The DNA here is from genome assembly GCF_056786435.1 of Paenibacillus sp. Y916. Lineage (NCBI taxonomy): Bacteria > Bacillati > Bacillota > Bacilli > Caryophanales > Paenibacillaceae > Paenibacillus > Paenibacillus sp. Y916. The sequence goes on from NZ_JBXCJA010000001.1 coordinate 367,777, forward strand.
TGTCAAAATGGTGCATAACGGTATCGAGTATGGTGATATGCAACTCATTTGTGAAGCATATCAGCTATTGAAGGATGTTCTAGGTCTGGATGCTAAGGAATTACATGAAATTTTCACGGAATGGAATAAAGGGGAACTGGACAGTTATTTGATCGAAATCACAGCCGATATTTTCTCGAAGTATGATTCCGAGACAGGTCTTCCAATGGTGGATGTTATTCTTGACTCAGCAGGACAAAAAGGTACCGGTAAATGGACAAGCCAAAGCTCCCTTGATCTTGGCGTACCATTGTCAATGATTACTGAATCGGTATTCTCACGCTTCTTGTCTGCAATGAAAGAAGAACGTGTAGAAGCTAGCAAAATTTTGAATGGACCTGCAACTGAACCTTTCCAAGGCGATAAAGCTGAGTTCATCGAAAATGTTCGTAAGGCTTTGTTTACGAGTAAAATCGTATCGTATGCTCAAGGTTTCGCACAACTACGCGCTGCTTCTGATGAGTATGAATGGAACTTGAAATATGGTGAACTTGCAAAAATTTGGCGTGGTGGCTGTATCATCCGTTCCCGTTTCTTACAGAACATTACGGATGCATACGAGAACAATGCCGATTTGAAGAACTTGTTGCTTGCTCCATTCTTTAAAGATATTTTGGAGAATTATCAAGGCGCTTGGCGTCAAACGATTTCAGCAGCAGTTACACGTGGTATTCCAGTACCTGGATTCGCAAGTGCTCTTGCTTACTACGATAGTTATCGCTCAGAGAAATTGCCAGCCAATCTACTTCAGGCGCAACGTGATTACTTTGGTGCACACACGTTCAACCGTGTGGACAAAGAAGGAAGCTTCCACTTTAACTGGATGGAACAATAGGCTGTAAGGGAACCAGTCCATACAAGGCTTCCATTAGGCAATAACGAATGTTATCTTGTTCAAGATAACTTGCGCCAGGTCGCTTAAGAAGTAGTATACTGAGCTCTCCGAAGTATTGGAAATTACGAAGTAAACGTGGCTTAGGGAGTTCCAGCAATGCTGGATCACCTTGGGCCACTTTTTGTTGTACATAATGAAGAACCCATATCATATCGTCACGGCATAACATATGACGGACATCACAAATTTCTTCAAGGCGTCTTAAGCTTGAATTAGCGCACGAACGACTCTGAGAATGGTGCATGAATTAAACTCTCCTCTTAAAGCAGTCTATTTACAGCTCATTCTAGTATATGTAACTCTAGTAGAAATAGAATCTTCCTCGTGTAGTATGATTGTCGAAACTTTTAGGGCTGTGTTATGATATGAAACAACGAGTTCGCAATATCTTTTGGTAATGATAGATATAGGGTGGAATAAAGGGGTGGTCGTTTGCGTCAAACACAACATAATATTATTCTGATAGGAATGATGGGTACGGGCAAATCTACTGTAGGTAAATGGCTCGCACAGCATCTTGAATATAATTTGGTTGATTTAGATGCAGTTCTGGAAGCTCATGAGGGATGTAGCATTGCATCTATATTTACGAACCAAGGGGAAGCTTATTTCCGTCAGGCTGAGACTGGTATATTACAGAAGGTACTTAACGGTAGAAATCAGGTTATCGCTACAGGCGGTGGAGCTGTGCTGAATCCAAAGAATTGTGAGCTAATGAGCCAAGGTAGCTGGGTAGTTGCTTTGACCGCCGAAGCGGAAGATATCGCATCACGTGTTCAAGGGGACGGCCTGAGACCATTACTCGCAGGAAATACAGAAGAGAGAATACGTACGATTCTTGAAGAACGTAAGAATGCATACCTGTTTGCTGATTACACAGTGAATACATCTTTATTCTCTGCGGAACAAGTAGGTTCGATGATTTTAGCGAATTACCGCGTTTAAGAACGTTTGCGGTGATAGATTATCTTGACTATATGACTACAAAGGAGTTTTTTGATAATGGACATTATTGTTAATCCGACACATCAATTAAAAGGGAATATTGGAGCTTTGTCTTCTAAGAACTATACAACGCGTTATTTGCTTGTTGCTGCATTGGCAGAAGGCACGAGCACCATTTATTTCCCAGCACATAGTGAAGATAGCGATGCAATGAGACGCTGCATTCAGGATCTTGGAGCAACGCTTATTGAAGACGATGAGAAGGCTGTCATTACAGGTTTTGGTAAGCATCCAAAAGATGTGAAAGAATTGAATGTTGGAAATGCTGGTGCTGTTTTACGGTTCTTGATGGGGATTGCGGCGTTATGCCCAGAAGTAACATTTGTGAATACATATCCTGATTCTTTAGGAAAAAGACCTCATGATGATCTAATCGAAGCGCTAGGTCAATTAGGAGTTGAGGTTGATCATCATGACGGTAGATTACCGATAACCATTCGTGGGGGCAAGCCAACGGGTGGTAAAATTAAGGTGTCTGGTGAGGTCAGTTCACAATATTTGAGTGCACTATTGTTTCTAACACCTTTGTTAGATCAGGACAGTGAGATCGAAGTTCTAGGGGATTTGAAATCGAAGGTTGTCGTAGGCCAGACACTTGAAGTTCTTGAGCAGGCTGGAATTGTTATTCATGCTCGTGAGGACTATATGTTGTTCCAAGTTCCGGGAAGACAATCCTACGAAGCGAAGAACTATACGGTTCAAGGTGATTATCCAGGTTCAGCTGCCATATTGGCCGCGGCTGCTGTTACGCAGTCTGATGTCGTTGTAGAACGATTGTCTGTCTCAAGTAAGCAGGGAGAACGAGCGATAGTTGATGTATTACAAATGATGGGGGTTCCTCTTACCCATGAGAATGATATTGTTCATGTTAAGGGCAACGGTAAATTGAAAGCGATAGAATTCGATGGTGATGCAGCTACGGATGCAGTGCTTGCCATGGTTGCGGCAGCGGTATTTGCTGAGGGGACATCGAGGTTCTATAATGTAGAGAATTTAAGGTATAAAGAATGTGATCGAATCACAGACTACTTGGCAGAGCTTCGTAAAGCAGGAGCAAATGTAGAAGAGCGCCAGGCGGAGATTATTGTCCATGGACGTCCCGAGGGCGTTGAGGGTGGTGTGGAGATTAATGCACACTACGACCATCGTGTAATAATGGCCTTAAGTATCGTTGGATTAAGATCCGAACGACCAATCCGCATTAAAGATGCTCACCATGTTGCAAAGTCCTATCCGCATTATTTTGATCATTTACAAGCACTCGGTGCACAGGTAGAATGGGTTTAATCAGTCCTATACTTTAGGAAATGGGGTGTCAGGATGTCATTTACTAATCCAACACGTGAAGAAATTAAAGGTATCTTGAAGCAAGCTGGCAATATTGCCATAGTGGGTCTATCCGATAAAAGTGATCGTACATCCTATATGGTTGCCTATGCTATGCAACAGAGGGGCTATCGTATTATTCCTGTTAATCCTACTGCTAGTGGGAAAGAGATTTTAGGGGAAACATGTTATGCTTCGCTACAAGATATTCCCGAACCGATCGATATTGTGAATGTATTTCGTCGTGCTGAGCACTGTGCAGAGGTAGCGCGTGAAGCGGTAGCCATTGGGGCTAATGTGATCTGGCTGCAGCTGGGGATTGTTAGCGATGAAGCTGCGGTGATTGCGGGAGACCATGGATTAACTGTTATTATGGATCGCTGTATCAAAGTTGAGGATGCTATGTAGAGGTAGTCGCACGAAGTAGGAATAAAAGAGACCCTTTAGGTCTTTTTTTTGTTTTTGACAAAATGATCGTCAGAGCGTACCATTTAATGTACATAGGATCAACAATAAATGAAGCTTCATTCGTTTTTGATCGTGTGGAGAAGGGGGAGTGTCACCTTGAATTGGTTGGGATCTTTACAACAGCTCGGAAGAGCGGTCATGCTCCCTACAATGGTGTTGCCTGCTGCGGCTATTTTGTTAAGCGTAGGTAGTTTACCTTGGGGAGAGTGGGGACTTCCAGCCATTGCTGAAGTTAGTACATGGGCAGGCCAAGGGATTTTCTTCTTCTTGCCTTATTTATTCGCGGTAGGGGTAGCGTTGGGTCTTGCTAACCAAGGGGGAGCAGCGGGTCTTGCTGCGTTATCCGGTATGTTTATTTATGACCAGATTACAAGACATATGGGCGATGGAAAGATACAACCAACAATATTAATTGGAATTATCTTCGGTATGATCGCAGGTGTATTATATAATCGATTTAAACTTATGAAGCTTCCAGAAATTTTTCAATTCTTTGGTGGAACACGATTTGTGTTTCTGAGTATGGGGTTATTCTCGGCTATATTCTCGTGGTTTATGGTTGGAATAGCGCCCATTTTACAGCGAGGTCTTGATGAACTGACTCTCATGGTTACACATTTAGGAGGGTTTGGGCTCTTCATATATGGGATGCTATATCGGATACTTACTGCCTTTGGTCTGCATCACCTACTAAACAATGTGTTCTGGTTCCAGCTTGGAAACTATACTACGCCGCAAGGAAATATCGTGCAAGGTGATTTGCCGCGTTATTTCGCAGGTGATCCGACGGCTGGGACGTTCATGGCTGGCTTATTTCCAATCATGATGTTTGCTTTGCCGGGTATTGCTTTGGCAATTATTCATGAGGCCCGTGAGGATCTTAAACCTAAAATTAAGAAGACATTTCTAACAGCTGCATTAGTTTGTTTTTTTACAGGGGTTTCTGAACAAATTGAGTTTGCCTTCTTATTCGTAGCTCCCTATATGTATATTGTTCACGTTGTATTGTCTGGAATTGCGATGTGGATTACGTATGTATTGGGAATTCATCATGGATTCTCTTACTCGGCTGGGGCTATTGATTACGTACTCAATCTTCATTTGTCGAGCAATGCCTGGATGATCATACCTATTGGAGTGGTGTACGGGGTCATCTATTATGTGTTGTTCCGCTGGGCTATCCATAGATTTCAGATCCCAACACCGGGACGTGAGGAAGGATCGACACTAGAAGATTGGGCAGGGAATATACCATATCAAGCACCGCTCATATTGGAAGCACTTGGTGGTAAGGAGAATATTGTGCAGGTAGAATCTTGTATTACCCGCCTACGACTTACCGTTAAGAACGATAGGCTCATTGATAGTAATGCGCTTAAGTTACTTGGTTCAGCAGGATTGATTAAGCTAGGCGGCGGCAATGTCCAGGTTGTTTTCGGTACATATTCAGAATTGATTCGTGAGGAAGTTAATAAGTTGATGCAAAGAGATTTGCCTCAAGTACTGTTTAGTGCTCCGCTTCAAGGGCGTATGTTACCGATTGAAGATGTACCTGATCATATATTTGCTACCAAGTTGGTCGGAGATGGCGTGGCATTTATGCCCGAGCGAGATGAACTGGTCTCCCCGGTCTATGGAACGATCATTCACTTGTATCCTACGATGCATGCGATTGGAATTTCGACACCGGAAGGTCTTGAGGTGCTTCTTCATATTGGGATAGATACATCGCAGCTCAAAGGTGGACACTTCGAAGCTGTCGTCAAAGAAGGAGATTCTGTAGTTCCAGGCCAGTTGCTCATTAAGTTTGATTTGGCGTATATCCGTAAGCATGCTAAATCATTGGCGACTCCGATGGTAATTACCAATCCTGAACGAGTTAAATCATGGAGCTTTGCTCCTTTCAAAGGCGTAAAAAAAGGGCAGGCATCCGTGATGTCTGTTGTATTATACGACAGGAATGTTGGAGGGTTTGAGTCATGATACAAGGTTTTGGTGCGGCTTCTGGAGTCGCTATTGGTAAAGCATTTGTTCTTCCTAGTTGGGAATGGGATCTACCTGAATCCAGAATGGATACGATTGATTTAGCGAAGGAATTCGAACGATTGTACGAAGGGATTCGCACCTCAAGGAATGAGATAGAAGTCATTAGAGACGAATTCAAAGAGGTGGTAGGCGAAGAGGAATCCAATATTTTCGATGCACATCTTGCGATACTAGAAGATCCAATCTTTATGAATGAGATCCAAGGGATCATTGAACGTCAATATAAAGCGGCTGAAGTTGCTGTGAAAGAGGCTATTGACCATTTTGTAACGATGTTCGATCTGCTAGATGATGAATATATGAAAGAACGGGCATTAGACATCAAGGATGTTGGAAATCGATTGTTAAAGCATCTCCTTGGTGCACCTGAGATTACACTTCCTCTGGATACTCAACCGTATATATTGGTTGCTAAGGAGCTATCTCCATCCCAACTAGTACATTTAAATCCTTCCCATGTGCTTGGGATAGCTACCTTAGTTGGTGGGAAGACATCTCATTCTGTTATAATGTCGCGGGCTTTAGGAATTCCGTTTGTATCGGGATTGGAGAATATTCTAGAGACACCTATTCAGACTGGGGATATGATGATCATAGATGGAGATCAAGGTCATGTGTTCGTGCATCCGAATGAATCTACGATCATCCATTATTCAGGTCAACGAGTGAAGCAGAAGCAGAAGAAAGAGCAACTTCAACTTTTGGCCTCTGTAGAAGCGGTGACTAAAGATGGAGTTCAGATGAATCTATCTTCCAATATTAGTTCTGTTAAAGAAATGGACACGGCATTGAAATATGGCGCCGTGGGGGTAGGACTTTTTCGAACAGAATTCATATATATGAATCGAGATACATTTCCAAGTGAGAAGGAGCAATTGGAGGTATATCGTCATGTAGCAGAATCAATGGGTAGTGGATCCGTTGTTATTCGTACATTGGATATTGGGGGGGACAAGCATTTGGATTATTTCACTCTTCCAGAAGAAGATAATCCATACCTTGGATACCGCTCTATTCGAATAAGTCTAGATCACAGGGAGTTGTTCAAGACCCAACTAAGGGCGATATTACGTGCAAGCCATTATGGCAATGTAAAGATCATGTATCCTATGATTTCATCGGTGGAAGAAGTGAGACAAGCGAATGAAATTCTTCGTGAAGCAAAGTCAGAACTAGATGAATGTGGAATCCCTTATAATCATGATATTCTGGTTGGGATCATGATTGAAGTGCCAGCGGCTGTTGCGATTGCTGATTTACTTGCAGAAGAAAGTGATTTCTTTAGCATTGGTACGAATGATCTTGTACAATATGTCCTTGCTGTTGACCGAATGAATGAGCAGATTGCCCATATGTACCATCCGTATCATCCAGCAATACTTCGTATGCTTCGATCGACCGTTGAAGCTGCAAGAAATGCAGGTATCCCAGTTAGTGTCTGTGGTGAAATGGCCGGGGACGAGCGTTCTATTCCCTTATGGATGGAACTGGGAGTGCATGAACTTAGTATGTCTCCAGAATCATTGCTAAGGATCAAGCATCGCCTTCTGAATACATCTGCTGAAGAAGATAAGGAAGTAGCAAGACAATGTTTACAGATGCGTACGAGCACAGAGATTGAAAAATTGTTGAATGACTACCATGATGCTCACAGAAGCAGCATTTCCATCGCTCTAGATTAGTGATTATATAAGGCAGTTCAAAAATTCATCTTTTGATCACATATTATATATACATTTAAAACACCCGTTTCCTTTATATCCATTGGGATTGAAGGAAGCGGGTGTTTTTAGTGTGGTTAATTGTCTAAATATAAGAAAGTATAAGTTTCACTTTATACTCTATTCCTTATATTTCCGCTGAAACGGGTGCCGTCTTTGAAAAAGGACGGCATTGCCGTTTCTACTTGGCTAAAGCGTCACAAAAGGCTTTACCGTAAGGTGGAAGATCAGGTGGTCTACGAGCAGAGATAATATGCCCGTCTACGACAACGGCTTCATCTTTCCAAATGGCACCTGCATTCTCCATATCGTCTCGGATTCCTGGAGTTGAAGTCACAGTAACGCCATTCAGAATGCGTGCGGACACGAGCACCCAACCTGCATGGCAGATCTGACCAATGGGTTTGCTATCATTGTTCATGTCACGGATAAGCTCTATTACTTTACTATAACGACGGAGTTTGTCAGGCGCCCAACCCCCTGGTACAAGAATACCATCATAATCTTCACTATTTACTTCCTCGAAGGAGTAGTCACTTTTAGCTGGAACGCCATACTTACCAATATATGTTACATCTTTTTCTTCTCCTACAAGGTGAACCACAGCACCCTCTTCACGTAATCGGTAGATCGGATACCATAACTCCAAATCTTCAAAGTCTTCACTCACAAGGGCAATTACCTTTTTGCCGGAAAGTCTCATTGTCGCATCGCTCCTATTCTGATTATGAAGTACATCGTTAACAAGTACTAATACGTACTAATTCATTCTAACAAAAAGATTACCTTTAGTCACAATTTAGAACCTCCCTATCTAGAGTTGAAGGTAATTTAAGAAAACTCATAAATGGAGGAGGTATTACTCCATACAAAGTCGAATAGGGTTTAGGGTTATATATTGTTATGATGAGGTGTTAATCATGAAGAAGCAATGTAAATGTGGTCAATTGATGCGATTAGAGTTGCGGACGATTCAAGTCGCAGGAGAAATGCAAATTCTGCATGTACCTATGAGGGCTTGTGAACCTTGTTCCTCGTATCTTCTATTGGGATCAGTAAAGCCCCATTTGACGGACTATCTGAAGAATTGTGAGACCACACCAAGCAAGAAACAGATCTCCTTCACACAAATTAACGAGTCATCAGAAGTTATCTACGAAGTATTCTCTCAAGAAGAGGGAGAGGGTGATTCTTGTGAGGAACTCGAACTTGAAGTAAGAGAAGCGATAAACGAACGAATCAATCTATTACTTGATTTATTTGGGTATGCTGAAGGAGTAGAGGACATGGATTGGATAGATCATATTCGACAAAGACTACGACAACTTTCGGACTTTTTAACAGAATTGGACCGAGAAAATCACTATTTTTACGAGAAAAGATAGTTTATTGGCTTTTATCGTCATTTTTTGTTACGATATTGAAGATTATCTATGTCTAGAGAAGTTTACATCTAGTGTTGTTATATATAATTTAGTTTAGTTATGAAGCGTTAACATTGCGTAAAGTAGTAATTTGTCGTAATATTAAGCTTATTGGGTTGATCGAATGAAAATTTATTTGTAATGGAGAGAAAGAATTTGACAGTAACCATTTATGATGTTGCGCGTGAGGCTGGCGTATCTATGGCTACGGTATCTCGGGTTGTAAATAACAATCCTAACGTCAAGCCACAGACACGTAAGAAAGTATATGAGGCAATTGAACGCTTAGGATATCGTCCGAATGCTGTTGCGAGAGGTCTCGCTAGTAAGAAGACTACAACGGTTGGCGTTGTGATTCCTGACATTTCTAATTCAATTTTTGCTGAAATCGCTCGGGGCATAGAGGATATTGCGAACATGTATCATTACAATATTATTCTATGTAATGCTGACAAGAAGAAAGAAAAGGAAATTCGAGTTATTAACACATTACTTGAGAAGCAAGTGGATGGATTGTTGTTCATGGGCGGAACGGTAACAGAAGAACATATTCAAGCCTTCCAGACTTCTTCAGTTCCGGTTGTACTCTGTGCAACTAGTGATGTGAACAATAATTACCCATCGGTTGACATCGACCATGAAGCGGCTGCTTTCGATGCAGTGAATACGCTGATTCGGCATGGGCATCGTGAGATTGCTATGATTAGTGGTACACTTCAAGATCCAGCAAATGGATATTCTCGTTTCCAAGGATATAAGAAAGCATTGGAAGCGGCGGGGATTGAATATCAGGAAGACTGGGTTCGTATCGGCAATTATCGCTATGAATCTGGGGTAGAGGCTATGAAGTATTTTCTTGATCTGAGAAAAAAACCGACGGCTATCTTTTCAGCAACAGATGAGATGGCGATTGGTGCTATCCATAGTATTCAAGATGCAGGCCTTAAAGTGCCGGATGATTTCTCCGTTATTAGTGTGGATAATATTCACATGGCATCTATGGTTCGTCCACTACTCACGACTGTAGCTCAACCGATGTATGATTTAGGAGCAGTAGCTATGCGACTCTTAACGAAATATATGAAGAAAGAGAATGTTGAGAATCCGCGGGTTATTTTACCGCATGAGACCATTCTTCGTCTTTCTGTTAGAGCTGTAAAAGAGGATTAGTATATTGTAAATAATGGTTTAGTGAAAGCTCCGTTAAGGAGCTTTTTTCATGACAATAAAAACTAGTAATGAGGTGTGTAGCATGGAGCTAGTAGAAATAGATTACACTATTGGGTTGATCGGAGCCATGGATGAAGAAATCAAATTATTATTAGCTGGAATGGAACAAAGTGAGGAAATAACCAAAGCTAGTGTTCTCTTTGTCGTGGGGATTCTGCATGGGAAGTCTGTCGTTGTATGTAAGTCTGGCGTAGGCAAGGTGAATGCGGCTCTAACTACTCAAATATTAATTGATCACTTTGGAGTATCCAAAGTATTGTTTACCGGTGTTGCTGGGGCCGTCCATCCTGATTTGAATATTGGGGATATCGTCATCTCCACAGAATGTATTCAGCATGATATGGATGTAACTGCACTTGGATATAAAAGAGGGGTCATTCCTTATCAGAAAGTATCCGTATTTTCTGCAGATTCACAATTAATAGCTCTAGCCGAACAGGCTTGCGGCGAAATATCTGTTGGGAAATACATATTGGGTAAAGTGTTATCTGGAGACCAATTTATAGCAGACAGAAATACTGTTGCCTGGTTACGTAATGAAATGGATGGGGCATGTGTTGAGATGGAAGGAGCTGCAGTAGCTCAGGTATGTTTCATGAATAATGTAGCATTTGTTATTATACGCTCGATGTCAGATAAAGCGGATGGAACGGCGCATGTGAATTACGCTGAATTTACAAGTGAAGCTTCGCAACGTTCCCATGCGATTATAGAGCAAATGCTTTGCCGGTTGTGATTACAATCAATCGATTTATCTTTAATACATGAAACGGGATTGAAATCGGATACGATCGAATTGTTCCTTTGAAGAGAGAGGAACGTCTTTTCCCATACGTACCATAAGACAATTGGCTGGATGTGAACATATCTCTGGATCATCTGTTGCATACCACTCCATATGAACGACTTTCATTAGTTTCTCCATCATTTTCCGATACCCCCATACATCTAGACCGCTTCCCTTTAAGTCCCAATGCCAATAATATTCTGTGGTGAACACAATATACCGCTCCATTTGATCTTCCTCAAAGGCAATCTCAATCATCATCTTTCCTAGTCCTAATGAACGGTAGTCATCAGCTACTTCAATGGCGCCAAGCTCGATTAGATCGATCATTTGTTGTTGAGACCAACGTTCTTGCTCGTCAGGGAAGTGGAAAGTAACATATCCAACAATAGTAGGTCCATCACGGGTAATGATGATACGACCTTCAGGTAGATCGGCAATTTCAATAAGGGCCTGATGCTGTTCTTTAGGCTGACGGAAGGCATCAAGGTCAGGATGAAGAGTCAGTTGCTTAACGTATTCACCAGAGACAGGACCCTCGATAACGAGAGGAATATCAGAGTGAGACAAGAGGTGACATTGGTAACGTTTGTGATGATCCATGCTTGCACCTTCCTTTATTATAAAATGATATACATAGGACGAAAATAAATGGCAGAGTGAAGTGACGTATGCTATAATCTTTCTGACACAATTTAGTCACATTCTTTTTATAATTGGAATACACATTACTGTTTATATTATGTCATATAGTTCTTGATTAAGATATCTGGAATGTATTAAATGGTCATTGATGTAAGCGTTATCCTGGGGTGTGGATTTAAATGAATGGGGGGCTTAAATCGGAATGGAAATCAATCATTATGAAATATTACCGAGTGTGAACCCAACGTCAAATATGGGTGATTATAAGCAAGCGCGGAATGATTTTAATTGGGAAGAAATTGAACGTCATTTCACATGGTATGAAACAGGGCAATGTAACATGGCCTATGAAGCTATTGACCGACATATAAGTGAAGGGCGTGGCGATAAAGTCGCACTCTTATATAGTGATTTACAGCGAGAAGAATCATATACTTTTAAACAACTAAGTGAGCGATCGAATCAATTCGGGAATGTTCTTCGAAAGTATGGAATTGGAAAGGGAGACCGAGTTTTCATATTTATGCCCCGTAGTCCGGAATTGTATATATGTTTGCTCGGAATTATTAAGATTGGTGCTGTGGTGGGTCCTTTATTTGAGGCTTTTATGGAGACAGCGATTAAAGAAAGACTTGAGGATAGTGGTGCAGTGGCTTTGATTACGACTTCTGGACTTCTGGGAAGAGTATCAAGAGCGGAACTTCCGGAATTACAACATATTATTATTGTGGATGACGTTGCAGATCAGAATGATTCTGTCATTAGTTATAAAGAAGAGATGGGTTCAGCATCTACAAAGTTAGAGTTACAATGGCTGAACCGCGAAGATGGACTTATTATGCATTATACTTCAGGATCTACTGGGAAACCGAAAGGTGTATATCATGTTCAGAATGCTATGATCCAGCAGTATTATTCAGCACAAGTCGTACTTGATTTACGTGAGGATGATATTTATTGGTGTACGGCCGATCCTGGTTGGGTAACGGGTACTGCTTATGGTATTTTTGCCCCATGGATTTCTGGGGTTACGAATGTTGTTCGCGGTGGAAGATTCAGCCCGCAGGATTGGTACGCGACGATAGATAAATATAAGGTAACCGTCTGGTACAGTGCACCAACCGCTTTTCGGATGCTTATGGGTGCAGGAGAAGACGTCATATCGAATTATGAACTCAGCAGTTTACGACATGTCCTGTCGGTTGGAGAACCATTGAACCCGGAAGTAGTTCGTTGGGGGTATAAAGCTTATGGGCAACGTATTCATGATACTTGGTGGATGACGGAAACGGGAGCACAGATGATTTGTAATTATCCAGGTATGGCGATTAAGCCGGGATCTATGGGGCGCCCTCTACCTGGGATTGAAGCGACTATTAAAGATGACAAGGGTAATACAGTGCCACCATATACGATGGGGAATCTAGCTATTAAGTCACCATGGCCTGCTATGATGAGTCAGATATGGAATAATCCAACGAAATACGAAGAGTATTTCCGTGTGCCTGGATGGTATATATCAGGTGATTCCGCTTATATGGATGATGAGGGATATTTCTGGTTCCAAGGTAGAATTGATGATGTTATTAATTCGTCGGGAGAGCGTATTGGACCATTTGAAGTAGAAAGTAAATTGTTGGAGCATCCGGCTGTGCTAGAAGCAGGAGTTATTGGGAAGCCAGATGCGATCCGAGGCGAGATCATTAAAGCGTTCATCTCCCTGCGGGAAGGATATGCTGAAACTCCTGAGTTGAAAGAAGACATTTATCGATTCGTTAAAGAAGGATTGTCTGCTCACGCGGCACCTAGGGAAATAGAATTTAAAGAGAAGTTACCTAAGACGCGCTCTGGTAAAATCATGCGACGAGTACTCAAGGCTTGGGAGCTTCAACTACCAACGGGAGATCTGTCTACAATCGAGGATTAACTAACTGTGTTACAGTTCAACACCTACAACGTGATCTTATTAAATATTCGAGATTATACCAAAGTCACCTTACTTGAATTGATGATTGTAGGCGAAACGAATGACGGCAATTGCGCTGATGGACATGGTTGTTCTCATAGTTAGATCTGATGTCAGGGGGTGTCTCTTAAGCCATAATGAATGGTGAAAGGCACCCTCTTTTCCTCACGAATTATGTTTTTACGTGGTGTAGTTCCAAACAGCTTGCAGGCCTATTTGATTACTCTAGCTGACAAATGCTACTAATAAACAGATCTATATCGAGCGAGCGTGCAAGGAAATTGGTAGTATGCCCCTCATTGTTGTTATAGTAGGTATGTAGGAAACAGAGGGGTAGTTGCTGTTTCCGCTTCACTGCGGAGGATATTAGTCGCAGACTAGGATGATTAACGTTATTCGGCCGTGGTTTTGGAAATTACGAGCAGGATATTGTGTTTCGAGTTTATTACGAGTGATGTCTAAGGTGAAGTACTTAATATCACTGAACAAGTAGATCGACTCTATGATAATATTATTATAATAAACGAAAAGGGGAACAATAACATTGAATGAGAAACTACAACACGCTTATGAACAGCTGGGTTTATCGGCAGACATTACACGCGAAGAATTGGACAGTCGATTCGAACTACTTCTGAAACGGCAGCGCTCTAATTCTACCGAAGGTAATACAATGTATGAAGAGGACTTTCAGGCATATAAGTTCATCCTCGATACGCTGGATAACCAGGAAATTCAGGAGAAAGAGGAGCAGAGGCTCGCAAAATGGGGTAGATTTTCCGGTGTTGCACGTAAATCAGAGAATTTCATACGGCTATACAAAGTGCATACCATTATATCTGTTATCGCAGTCATTCTGCTAGTTGTTGGTGGGAATGCGCTGTATAACAATTTGGAAGAACGAAAGTATTTAGCTTCATTACCACCGTTGGATGCGAAAATTATGTTCCTTGGCAATTATGATTCACAAGATTCAAGTGGGAAAACAAATGATCTTAATGAAATGATTGTAGCGGATTATCCTGAGTGGAAACGAGTGGAGGCCAGTATAGTACAACTTCCGACGACAGGGGGTGCGGGAGGCGCAATGGATATGGGTTATTTACAACGGGCGATAGCGATGTTGGCATCCGACAAACCTGATATCCTTATTATGGATGAAGCGGCATTTGACTGGATCAAACAACAGGAAGGACTTCAGAATCTAGAATCGATTATTTCTACAAGTAGTCTTTCCACGGATGATATACGTCTGAAGAGGGCAACGTTAGAGAATGGACAAGAAGAAGTAATAGGGTTAGACATTTCCAATACAAGTTTTGCATCAGACTTACCGATTCTTTACGGTGCACCCTCTTTCATTGCTAGCATTCTGGCTAGTGATGATATGAAGGACAAGGCGATGGAGTTTGTCGAGCATATTATTACAGAGGCAGATACAATAGTTCAATAGAGTAAAAAGCAGACTGAAGGAGTTTTATCCTTAGTCTGCTTTTTTTGTGTAGTCACTTCTTACTGTTTAAATTTGGTACGTTAGATATGAACTATTGTTTCTCATAATAAGTTGATACCGAGGGTGCGGACTCTCCAGCACTATTAACTGCGATTACACGGTACCAGCCTATTAATGCGGCAGTAGAGTTCAAATCCAAAGTCGGTCTTTGGCTTGAACCGATCTGTGCAAACACGCCACTCTGCTCTTTGCTATAATCGACATTGTAGCGGTCAACAGTATCCATACCGTTGATAGACCAACTTAATTGGATCCCATTCTCAGTAGATTTAATGACCGGCTGACCAGGTGCTGTTGGAATGGTCTCTAGAGCCTCTCCAATCGGAGGTGTAATGATATCATCAATAGTAATGTCTTGATCTAGATCGGTGGTGCCGCCATCGCCAGGGAGTTCTGGTATAGTCTCATCCGGCGGATGAGGTGCCTGGTTACTGGAATTACCGACGATCGCACTTGGTTCTGACTCATGACCTGCTACATCGACTGCTGTGATATAGAAATCATACGTATAATTGGCAGAAGTATTAAAATTAAATACGAAAGGCTCATCACTTCGTATAACATGCCCCTGATGTTGAAAGCCATTGCCACTCAATGAACGGTACAGACGGTAGCCTACGACGTCCTGAGACCCACTACGTGTGAAGCTGATCTGTGCAGCTCCATTCTCCATGGAGAGGCTCACATCTTTAGCTGTTGTAGGTGCGCCACCGTCATCGATTCTTGGATCAATTTGTGTAGGCATATCGCTAGTTGCGTCTTTAGGCAGGTAGAATTCCAAAGATTCATGTTTTTTCATGACTGTGAAAGCATTTTGAAGATCTTTGATCAGATCCTGAATAGGATACTCGCGTTTAATGACGATCTTTTCTTTCAGCATATCTTCTGGTGTCGTATCCTGAGGTATATAATTCACACCATTATACGTAATGTATTTCGCTTTCGCGATGCCATCATCACTATCCATAGGGACGTATTTGGAATTAAATAAATCGGTCACATATTTATCTGTCAATGAAGAAGGTAGTTTTCCACTATAAGCGGACACCGTCTTCGATGTAATTCCAGATGGCTTCTCAAATGTTGGGGTAACGAAGAGTTCAGGTTTCTTTTCTACCAAATCATTCATAATGAGTGTCCATATGTTCTGTGCATTCTTTCTCTGGTTGCCTTCGAGCAGGTTAACAGACTCTTTATATCCAACCCAGACTCCGAGAGTGACATCTGGAGAATAGCCCATAAACCACACGTCAGCATAATTCTGTGTCGAACCCGTCTTACCAACGATGGGAACCTCTTTAAAATGTTTATAATTCTGCTTGACTGTACTTGCGGTACCTTGAGTAATAACTGTACGCAACATATCAGTCATGAGATAAGCAGTCTGTTCAGAGAAGACGTTGTCAGGTTCAGGTGTATGCTGATAGATGATATTACCATTTGAATCCGTAATTTTCTCTATCATGTAGGCATCAAGAAATTCTCCATGGTTAGCAATTGCACTATAGGCATTCGTCAGTTCTTCAACGGATACACCATATTTTAGACCGCCGAGCACACCTGTTGTGGCAGCATAGTCTGCTTCTTGAATCGTTGTAATCCCTAGTCTTTTAGAGAATTCCCATGCTTTATCAATCGATATCACATTATTAAATAACTTCAGGGCAATCGTATTTTTAGACATATTGAAAGCGTATCGGGCAGTAACTAATCCTTCGTAACCTCTGGATGCGTTTTTAGGGATATGAAATCCCTTCTGACCATCTTTCAAAATAATCGGTGCATCATCAACGATACTAGCAGGCTGGATAGCTCCTGAGTCGAGTGCAGGTAAATACGCTGCAATTGGTTTCATAGCTGAACCCGGTTGACGTACCATTTGAGTTGCATAGTTCATTTGCTCCTCGTAAAAGTCACGACCTTCAATCATTCCGAGAATAGCGCCTGTTTTGTTATCTAACAGCATAGCTGCCGTTTGCTCCATTCCCTTCGATGTACTGTCCGGATTGAAGTTTTTATCATTCTCGGCAATGTTGTGCATCGCACTGTAAATAACTTTATTAATGGTCGTATAGACACGATAACCGCCAGTAGTTAGTTGCAGTGTAGCATCTTCCATAAGATCGCTTTTATCTTTCTCTGTTTGTTCATTATTTAGAGAAGAGGATGTATCCAAAGATAAGAGAATTTCCGCAGCTTTACGCTCGGTTTCCATCATAAGATAAGGATATGTGGAATATGCCTTTTCTGTTTGTGTAGCTAGAGTTGACTGAATATCGAATGCAAGTGCTTGATTATACTCGCCATTCGTAATTTTGCCCTCTTCAAGCATGCGACGCAACACTAACTTTTGTCGATCCATTGCACGATTAAATGCAGTAGGATTGAACTCGCCTTTCCCATTAAAGGCCGAGTACTTAGATGGAAGCTGAGGTAAGCCTGCTAAATATGCAGCTTGGGCAATATTCACTGTATCCAAATCACTTATATTGAATATTCCTTTGGCCGCAGCTTTAATACCATATACATTATAGCCATTCGAACCGTTACCGAAAGGTACCTTGTTTAAATACGCTGCGAATATTTGGTCTTTGGATAGTATCCGTTCCAACCTTAAAGAGAGTAGCATTTCTTTAATTTTGCGGTTGTCTGTCCGATCAAGGTTGAGAAATACACGTCTGGCAAGTTGTTGTGTGAGCGTACTTCCACCTGTTTGTATGGATTCGTTCAGTACTCTTTGCTTGACTGCACGAAGCGTACCTTTGAAGTCAATTCCAATATGGGTTGAGAAGTCGTTATCCTCAATCGCGATAACAGCTTCCTTGATGATTGCAGGAATCTTCTCGAACTCGACAGGTCGTCGGTCTTCATCGGTACGTAGTTGCCCAATTTGTGTACCATCGTTAAAATAGGCAAAGCCGGTAATCGAATTCTGACTCATCTTTTTTTCGATTTCAGCTCTTGGACGTACAGGCTCATCTTGAACAATAGATGAAACGTAGCCGATTCCGGCACCACCTACAAACAGGGCCCCTAAGAACCCGAAAAAAACGAGCCAAAGTAACGTTGTCCCTAGTATTCGTCCAATGGATTTCTTTGGTGTGCGCTTCTCTTGCGATTTCTTTTTATTTGTATCAACCATTCGTTTTAGATCCTCCTTTTAACGGGATTATTATAGCATAAAAAGAGACTTTTGAATTGCTTTATCCTAAATAGACTACTATAATTGGTTGAAATTTTCCAATGTATGAAATGAAAAAAGCCTGGAACAATTGTTCCAGGCTTCGAATTTTAATCTTAACGGTTGTAGAATTCGACGATTTGCTTTTCATCGATATCTTGAGACAATTCAGAACGCTCAGGAAAGCGAATGAACTTACCTTCTAGAGTCGTATCATTGAATTCCATATAAGCTTGAAGGTGATTGCGGTTCGCAATAGCTTCCTTTATGGAAGATAGACCAAGACTCTTTTCACGAAGACCGATAACGTCACCTGTATTCAATCTGTAAGAAGCAATGTTGACTTTCTTACCATTTACAGTGATATGACCATGAGATACCAATTGACGAGCACCAGCGCGAGAATTAGCAAAACCAAGACGGTAAACCAAGTTGTCTAGGCGGCATTCAAGCAAGATCATGAAGTTCTCACCAGCGATACCTTGCATTTTTTGAGCTTTATTGAAGAGTGTCTTAAATTGTTTTTCGCCCAAACCGTACATGTGACGAAGTTTTTGTTTCTCTAGTAATTGCATACCGTAGTTGCTGATTTTTCTGCGTTGGTTAGCGCCATGTTGACCCGGAGGGAAAGGACGCTTCAAATCTTTACCATTACCGCTTAGAGAGATGCCGAGACGGCGACTTAATTTAAATTTAGGACCAGTGTAACGTGCCATTTTATAGTAGACTCCTTTTATAAGTGAAATTTAGGTAGGGTTCTATTTGTGCCGTAGATTGTTTCATGTGCTGCAGCTCATGGGCTCAAAGCACAACTGACATGAAAGTTCAGCCGCTGTCTTGTCAGTAACAAAATACGTGAGGGTGACACAACGTTACGCCCAGAAGCAGTTGATAAACACCACCTGCTCAACGACTAATTTTATACGATAAAGTATATGTAAGTCAAGTTTAATATTAAAACTAAAGCTGTCGAAAGTTGTCGATAGGACTTTAGAACTAAAAAAGTAGGGACAAATCATTAATTTTTGGTGCAAATTTTAGTTTTGAAGAGTAGAATATGGTTATTGTATATATTTGTGATAGGCGGGCAGAGCATCTTTTTAAAATAATGAAAAGGAGCTATATGTAATGTCAGAATATAAAAGTATCATTTCAAAGCATGAGAGATTACTTAAAGAGAGTGGACCGCCAAGAGCTTTGGATTCTGTTCGTTTCTGGTTAGGTAATTTAGATGTTATAACATATGACTTACCATATATTCATGGCTTATTGTCCGATAGTTTTGTGGATTGGCAGAAGTTATCCTACTCAATGCCTATCATGGAATATTCAATGTGGGGACTTTTTCAATTCGATGGTTTCTTTATTGCTGGAAGTTCCATGATTTCAGATTATTGTAAAGACGAAGGTCGTATTCACCTTGAACGTTGTCTGGCTAATAAAACTGAAATTATTGCGTCATGGAATGCGGAAGTGGATACCAATAGGGAGCAATACTCCGTTTACTTGTTTCCTCAACTCACTCGTGGGCTTAAGGAGATTTATGCAGTGATGGTGTGTGTGCTCCCACAGAAGAAGGTTGAAAGTGTCGTGAAGAATGCCATCTCCTTCATGCCAATGCTCTTTCATAGCTGCTTCTACAAAAATTTCGAATATATATTTGTGGATGATATGATGAGTGAACAAAAGAAGATCAATGATGAAGCAAGTCGGAGAGCGATGTTGTATCAAATGGTACAGCGGATGCAAAGCTATACTGATATTGATATGGTTCTAACTGAAGTATTGGATAGTATAGCAATACTGTGTCCTGAAACAACCTTACAACTATTTATGTCACAAGATCATCAAAGTGAAAACCCACGGGTTAAGCCGCTTATTCTTCAGGCAACAATGGATGATATAAGTGTGCGAACATTTATGGACGGACGGTTGACTACTCAGGAAACGAAGCTGGAGAATGGTGAGTATAAGAAAGAAATAGGATTCCCGCTTGGGGGTAAACAGGGGGTATATGGTGTACTTCATTTGCTTGTTGGGAAGGATTCTATTACTGAACAAGAATTACAGTTTGTTTCGACTCTAGTGGATACAGCAGGAACTCTATTTGAGAATGCTAAGTTATACGAGCAGTCTAACTCACTTATTCGAGAACTGCGATTAATTAACGAACTTACACGACGCGTGAATCAAAGTTTGCGATTGTCAGAGATTTATCGATTTTCGAGTGAAGAGTTGTTGAACATATTTAAAGCAGATTATTGTTGTATTCTGCAATTCAATAGGGAATTGAATGGTTTAGAGGTTGTGTCTTGTAATTTACCAACCATGTCGAAGAAAGTTTTTGAAAAAGATTACGGTTTTGGTGGACTGGTATTTGAAAAAGGCGAGCCGGTAATATTATCGGATTATATAGCGAAGATGAATATTTCTTCTGTATTTATGGAGAAAAGTAGTTCGAAGTCACTGATTGCAGCACCTCTCATCGTAAATGGAGAAGTTACCGGCGCTATTCTGATGTCACATCGAGGATCGCATTTCTTCACTTATAATGATTATAGATTGCTGCAAGCATTGTCTAATCATATTGGAATTTCTGTAAGTAATGCATTGTTACATGCCCAGGTTAAGAGAATGGCTAATCGAGATATGCTAACCAATCTGTATGCTCGTCACTATCTTGATGAAGTTATCAAGAAAAGGCAGGAAAACGATTATTGTGGAGCGTTAATCGTAGTTGATATCGATGAATTCAAACAGGTCAATGATACTTATGGGCATCAAAAAGGTGACAAAGTCCTTAAGAAGGTCAGTGAAATTATTAAGTCATCAATACGATTAGGTGATCTTGCGGCAAGGTGGGGTGGTGAGGAACTTGCCATATACTTACCTTTATTAGGATTGAACCAGGCAATTGTCATTGCAGAAAGAATTCGTAAACTTGTTGAAGTAGAGACGGACCCGCCTGTGACCGTATCATGTGGTATTTCTGAATGGAATTGGTTGGATGAGCAAGTCAGTGTGGATTCATTATTTTATTCAGCAGATATGGCGCTTTACAGAGCAAAGAATAATGGACGTAATCAGATACAAGTTGAAGATAGAAGTAGTGGATGAAGCACCTGAATGTTGAGGGTGCTTTTTTTCTTGACCCATATTTATATTAAAGCCTTGAATGGGAACGATATAGGTATTGACTTTTTTGAAAAGGACTATGCATCCATGAGGAGTAGATCGAGATGAGATACTGTATGCGAAGGATCTGTACTGGGGCGATTATAATAAGTTTAAGTGGGTTATTGTCTAGTTGTAATTTTATGACTGCGAATAAATCACCAGAAGAACAGTTTCAACTCTCGTTAGGTGGTCTAGCTGGGATTGAGACGTTAACTTTTACCGGTGAAGCCGCACTAAGAAGAAATGAACAACGATGGTTTGAGCAACAATTCGCATATGAAGGTCAATTGACGAACCATGATTTATTGAGAATACAAACAAAAGAACCTACTCAGAGCACATCGGCTAAAACAGTAAATAAAGTGCAAGAAGAGGGCGGGGTAAGACTAATTTCTGCAGATTTGCGACGATTCAATGGAGGTTGGTTGAATACTGCAGGTGTAGATAACAGTGTGGATAAGCTCCTTGAAAGGTTTAACCCACTAAGTCAGCTGGAAGGTGTTGCTGGACTGAATAAGAGTGTCCAAGAGGAGACAAGCGCTTCTAGGGGGACACGGATACTTCGTATTGAACTGAAATCGGAGGATGCTTTGAAATGGTTAAACCATCAATTGAGTGGCGAAATGGAAGTTCTAAGAACAGCATACTATGAAGAGAATGCAACATACTCGTCGGAGACGGAAACAAAAATAGAAGCGATTTGGAGGCAGGGGGAAGAGCAATTGCAGACGATGTTGAAAGAGGCTAAAGTAGATACCGTGTATCATTTGACTATAGATCGTAAAAGTAACTTTCCATTAAGACTAACTTCCGAAAGCAAAATATTCTATTTGGATTTAGAAGGAAATGAACAGAATGAAACGATGGTGAATGATGTTGTTTTTCAAATGTAAGCATCACCTATGAAACATGATATAATGATTGATGAATTAACCAGTGTTCAAAAAGTAATATAGACAATCAAGGAGGAGAAATATGCATGCGTGATCCTAGAATTCAAAAGTTAGCAGAAAATCTAGTTGGATATTCTGTAGATGTGCAACCGGGTGAAAATGTATTGATCGAAATGATCGGTAGTGAACAAGATTTAATGAAAGCTATTATAGAAGAAGTATCTAAAAAAGGTGGTAACTCTTTCGTTCAACATACGGATAAGTCTGTTCAACGTACGTTATTTACTTATGCAACTGAAGAACAAATGAAGACTTGGGCTGAAATTGATTTGGAACGAATGAAGAAAATGGATTGTTATATCGGTATTCGTGCAGGTGAGAATGTGAATGACCTTTCTGATGTGCCTGAAGAGAAAATGAAACTTTACAATTCGATCTATAATCATAAGGTACATAGTCAGCAACGGGTAAACCATACCAAATGGGTAGTTCTTCGATATCCGAATGCTAGTATGGCACAATTGGCGAATAAGAGCACAGAGGCTTTTGAAGACTTCTATTTCGATGTATGTAATCTTGATTACGGGAAGATGGATATTGCTCAAGACCCCCTTGCAGAACTTATGAGAAGAACAGACAAGGTGCGTATTACGGGCCCAGGGACCGATCTTAGCTTCTCAATTAAGGGAATAGGCGCTGAGAAATGTTCAGGACAAAAGAATATACCTGACGGCGAGGTATACAGCGCACCCGTACGTAACTCGGTGAATGGTACAATTCATTATAATACACCGACCGTTTATAATGGTGTATCTTTCGAGAATATAAAGTTTACATTTAAAGATGGACAAATTATAGAAGCTACAAGTAACGATACAGCGCGGCTAAACAATATTCTAGATTCTGACGAAGGTGCACGTTACATTGGAGAGTTTGCGATAGGCTTCAATCCATATATCCTTCACCCGATGAAAGATATTCTATTCGATGAGAAAATTGCAGGAAGTCTTCATTTCACACCAGGTCAAGCATATGATGTTGCGGATAATGGTAACCAATCTTCGATCCATTGGGATTTAGTGTTGATTCAACGTCCAGATTACGGTGGTGGCGAAATTTACTTTGATGATGTGCTTATACGTAAGGACGGAATATTTGTTATCCCCGAGTTAGAAGGGCTAAATCCTGACCATTTAAAATGAGATAGAAATGACTTGCATCAAAAAGCGTATTCAAGGTATCATTGTGTGGTATAATATAAAATAAAACCAATTAGAAGTTACGGAGGGATCCTATGTCAAGTAATAATGCAGCAGTTGTAGAAATTGCTCAAACGGCAGGTAAGTTCACATCTTCCATCGTCCTTCAAGCAGAGAATAAGTACATCGATGTAAAAAGTATTTTGGGCTTATTTACTACGTTGGTAAGTCATCAGGGTTATGAGCTACATGTTCATGGACCAGATGCGGACGCAGCTAAAGTAGCTATGCAAGAAGTATTTGCTAAACATAACTTACAAATAGCCATCATCACTGAATAATGTGAGCAAAAGCCCCCTTACTTGTACAAGTAAGGGGGCTTTTTTTTTCGGGTTCTTGTATTGATGTGTATTTTCGACTAATATTAAGGTTAGAATTAATTCGTTAACTTTTGGACATAGGGGGAAGAGACATGACTTCGTCTGATACACAGGAACATTTGAATCTCAAAGCGATCAATCTTCTACAAGAAGATGCAGATAAAATTCAAAAACTTATTGAAGTTCAGATGGAGAACTTGGCAACGCGTTATTGCCCTCTCTATGAGGAAGTACTGGACACTCAAATGTATGGCTTCTCTAAAGAAGTTGACTTCGCGGTACGTTTAGATCTCCTAGATGTATTTACGGGAAGACAATTAGTTAGCCAACTTGAGCGTAAATTAGCCATTCTCTATGAAGCGTTGAACAACAAGGAGTAGCCTGTGAACTATAGGCATAGATAGAATGCAAATGCATGCCGATTCTGGGGTATGCATTTTTTTTTAGAAGAGTATTTGCTTTTCATTCCTTTTGGATTTACAATTACCAATAATGAGGTATAAGGGGGGGATGGGCATGACGGAACAACTTCAGCATGAAAATGGAAGTGTACGAATTTCGAATGATGTCGTCTCGAAGATTGCCGGCATGGCAGCGCTTGAGACACCCGGTATTGCTGCAATGTCTGGAGGACTATCCGAAGGATGGGCTAAACGTCTTAGTGGTAAGAATGTACAAAAGGGTGTTACAGTCGAAGTGGGCCAGCGAGAGGCAGCGATTGATTTGCGAATTATTGTACTTTACGAAACTCCTATACATGAAGTATGTCGTATGCTGCAGCAGAATGTCCGTGAAGCTATTGAAAGTATGTCAGGTCTACATGTAGTTGAGGTTAATGTCAAAGTTGAAGGTGTTGCCTTCAAGGACGATGAGATTGAGGATTTAGTTGTTCGTAATAAGTAGATTACATGTCCATTAATGAATGACCTAGAAAAAAGACTAGCGGGATAAACTTCCCCGGTAGTCTTTTTTTGATGTAATACGCTCTTGTACGATAGGCTTATTACTCTCACGTGAAATGCTCAGGAGAATTCCCATGCTCATCATCATGACCAGCGTAGATGAACCACCAGCACTTATGAAGGGCAAGGTGACTCCGGTAAGTGGAATGGTCTGAGTAACTCCTCCGATGTTAATAAAAGCTTGAATAGCAACGAGACCCATAATGCCGATCCCTACTAACGTACCAAAGGGGTCTGGACATCGGAGTGAAACAATGATGCCGCGCCAGATGAAATATAAGTAAATCAAAAGGAAAAGTGAAGTGCCAATAAATCCGAACTCCTCCCCAATAACAGCGAATATAAAGTCATTGTAAGCATTTGGGAGGTAATGAAGTTTCTGGATGCTTTGCCCGAACCCTGATCCGGTGATGCCCCCTTGTCCAATTGCAGTCAGTGATTGGATCAGGTTGTATCCTGACCCTTCCGCGTCTGCAAAGGGGTCGAAAAAGGCAGATATGCGATCTTTTTTATAGCTCTGATCTACAGTGGCTGAAGCATCAGTAGGAGAAAATGAACTAATAAGTGCACTCATTCCAAGCACAAGACCTGCACCTAGAACAAGAAGTGCGATCGAACCCATAATATGCTTCATGCTAGCTCCACCTGCATAAATAATGATACAACAGGTTGCTACTAGTATTAAACAAGAGCCTAAATCAGGTTGCATCATAATGAGTCCAGCGACGGCTCCGGCAATCATGATAACGGGGATGAAGCCTTTCTTGAGATCGCGCATTCGCTCACCTTTTTTGGTGATTAATGCGGCAAGATACAGAATTGTTGCAAGTTTAGCGAACTCCGTGGGTTGAATACTGAGTTTGCCGAGGCGGAACCAACTGCGAGCGCCATTCGTTACTTCTCCAAGGTAAGGGACTAGAATAAGCATTATAATCGTAATCATGAAAAAAGGGATAAATAACACTTTGTATTTATTATAAGGAATATTCATAGCAATAAACATTAAAAAAACACCTAGTGCAACAGAAACAAATTGACGCTTCGTGAAGTAAAGAGCATCATAATTAAATTTCTCGCTGGCGACGGTTAAGCTTGAGCTAGCACTAAAAACCATAACTAGTCCAAACCCTACAAGTAGTAAAGAAAGGATAAGTAACTGGAAATCCGGGGCCCCCCTTTTGGGAAGGGGATTGTTTTCTTTCATCATATTATGTTCACGCTAAGCTTCAAGCATAGTTTTGAATTGTTCTAACTTCTTGTTCGCAATAGTTAAGATAGGACCCGGAATGGGTGTCTCATAATCTAAACCATGAGGAAATGTCGCTTTGCCCATGTATACGCCTTCTACTTCAAGAATGGTTTCAGGGTCTTCTAGCTTCCCTTCAACGGCTCTCGTATTGATTCGTACGAAATACTCATCCTTGTTACTCTTGTCCTCAATCTTATATTCGTAAGTTGCACGATAATATTCCCATTGCCAACGGAAGAACCCTGCTTTCTCTGCCGTTTCGTCCATATAAGCCAAATCACATTTAAGGCCATCTAAACCTGTGTTATCAAAAATCATCGCCCATTCATCTCCTTATTCGTCAATCTCTAAACTTCTTTTATTCATGATATTATGTTTCGGGAACTTCTGCAAGCAAGAGCGTCGTGATGAATAGCCACTATTATGCGGTTTCTGATACAATAGATGCAATATATTGTTGTGTCAACATCTTTGATTCATTGGCTATATGATTTAAATATATATTAGGTTAACATCCTGAAACGGAGCGGATTGTTATGATAGAGAAATTATTGCTCAATGAAATACATCTTAAGATGATACAGTGGAGAAGGTATTTACACAAAAACCCGGAGTTGTCTTATCGGGAAGAGAATACAGCTATATTCATAGCGACGATATTGCGCGAGCTTGGATTAGAGGTTCAGACGGCATTCGGTGGAGGTTACGGAGTGGTTGCCTCCCTCAAAGGGACACTCCCAGGTAAGACAATCGCTCTTCGTGCAGATATGGATGCACTTCCGATTCAAGATGAGAAAATGTGTGAATACGCTTCCGAGGTGAAGGGTGTCATGCATGCCTGCGGTCATGATGGTCATACGTCTATACTGTTAGGGGTTGCTACCTATTTCAGTCATCATCGAAGCAAGCTTCGGGGGGAAATTATTTTTATATTTCAACCTGCAGAAGAGGTGTGTCCTGGTGGAGCTCAAGGGATGATTAAGAGTGGTGTATTGAATGGAGTAGACGTCATCTATGGGTTACACCTATGGACGCCACTTCCGATTGGAAGTGTAGGGAGTGCTTCAGGTGCACTTATGGCGGCAGCTGATGAATTCTTTATTGATATCATTGGAAGAGGTGGGCATGGCGGAATTCCCCATGTGACGATTGATAGCATCGTAGCTGGATCAGCACTTGTAATGCAACTGCAAAGCATTGTGAGTCGTTCGGTAGACCCGCTTCAACCTGCTGTGGTGACAGTAGGCACGATTGAAGGAGGGAGAGCCCAGAATGTTATTTCAGAGAAATGTAGAATAACAGGGACAGTCCGTACATTCGATGAAGACACGAGGCAAATGATTCGGCAACGAATTGAATCGATGGCATCACATACGGCTCAAGCTTACGGTGCGACAGCTGTTGTTGACTATGTTATGGGTTACCCACCGCTTGTGAATGACGAATTAGAAGTGGAGCGATTCTTTACTGTAGCTGAGAAGACATTTGAAAGTGATCGTATTCTGTCGCTGCCTAAGCTTATGCCAGCAGAAGACTTCGCTTATTATGTTCAACAAATACCGGGATGTTTCATGTTTGTAGGAGCAGGAAACAGTGACAAAGCGATGATGTATCCCCATCATCATCCGCTTTTTGACTTTGATGAAGAGGCGTTGCGTAACGGACTTACACTTTTCATTGCTATGGTGGATTCCCATAATTCAAATAGTTGAAATAAAGAATACTCTCTCTTGAATTGGGGAAAGCTATCTCTCAATTGAGAGGGAGGTCATTATGGGTAACAGTAGAGCGTGCATTGTACAGCATGATCGAACGATATTATTAGAATGTGGGCATGAGGCATTTGAAGAAGCTCGAGAACAGCTTTTCTGTTATGCAGAATTAATGAAGAGCCCCTCTACTTTCCATACCTATCGGATAACGCCGCTATCGCTATGGAACGCGGCCTCTTTAGGTTGGTCAGCTACGATGGTGACAGATAGTCTAAAGTCTTTGTCACGATGGGATGTTCCATCAGGCATGGTGCAGGACATAGATGAGATTGTTTCTCGCTATGGGAAGCTGACTCTTGAAGTAGATGCTATCATTCCACATCAGCTTATTCTGAGAAGTTCAGAATCGCAGCTAATGGATGAAGTAATTCAGTGGGTAGGCAAACTCAGTGTCGGCTTGCAACGTACCTCCTTAACAGAGATGACTTTAAATACAGCTTCTCGGGGGTTACTGAAACAAGAATTAACTAGGTTCGGATATCCTGTTCTAGATTTGGCTGGTTATGATGATGGTCAGCCCCTGTTGCTATCTTGGAAGTGCAAGGGCGGCGAACCATTAGTACAATTGCGAGATTATCAGAAGGATGCAGTCAAAGCGTTCGAAGGCTTACCTGGTAGCGGTGGTAGTGGGGTGGTAGTTCTCCCGTGTGGATCTGGTAAGACAGTGATTGGAATAGCTATTATGGCCCAATTGCAATGTGAAACATTGATCTTAACCTCAAACACAACATCTGTGAGGCAGTGGATGGATGAACTGAAACTCAAAACAACGCTATTATCTGCTGAAATCGGTGAGTATTCGGGGCAAAAGAAAGAAGTTAAACCTGTAACCGTAGCTACGTACCAAATCCTTACGCATCGGCGGAATAAAGAAAGTGAATTTGAGCATATGAAGCTCTTTAATGAACGGCGATGGGGACTTATTATTTACGATGAGGTTCATCTATTACCTGCGCCTATATTCCGTGCGACTGCTGAGATCCAGGCGACACGACGGTTGGGACTAACAGCTACATTGGTACGTGAGGATGGTTGTGAGCAGGATGTTTTTTCATTGGTGGGGCCGAAAAGGATTGATATTCCATGGAGACAGCTAGAGACCAAGGGATGGATCGCAAAAGTTGATTGTGTGGAGATCAGGGTGCCGATGACGATTGAATTGAAGGAACAATATCATCATGCTGAAGGTAAACATAAATTTCGGATTGCGGCGGAGAATCCAGGTAAAATACCTGTGATTCATCGCATAGTGAAACGACATGCAGATGCTGGCATTCTCATTATTGGACAATATCTAGACCAATTAGAGTTTATTGCTTCCTCTCTCGAAGCTCCGCTCATTAGTGGGAAGATGCCACAGCAGGAGCGAAATCAATTATATGATTCATTTAGAAAAGGGGAGGTCAATGTTCTTGTCGTGTCTAAAGTGGCTAACTTTGCCGTGGATCTACCGGAAGCCTCTGTAGCTATTGAAGTGTCGGGTAGCTTCGGATCGCGTCAGGAGGAGGCTCAGAGGCTTGGTAGAATTTTGCGTCCCAAATCGCTAGACAATAAAGCCTATTTCTACACGCTAGTCTCCAAGGACAGTAAAGAGGAGGATTTCGCGATCCGGCGCCAAATGTTTCTGTATGAACAAGGATATGAATATGCTATTCAGATGATGACATAAAGGGGCAGATGCTCTAATGAAAGTAGTTGATGAATTCAACGGCGAAGATCAGTCTATCTTAGGCGGATTGCATTCAGGTGAACGAGAGTTGTTGAGAGTCATCTATGTCAGTTTCGCAGGTCAATTATTCAATGATACCCAATTCATGAAACTAAGAATGCTCGGAATGAGCGGGGCAGAGCACCTGCTATCGCTTATCTCATTAAGAAACAAAGGCAGGATACGGGCTGTTATGAAATCATGGGGAGAGCGGTTGTACTATATCCCGATTGAACAATTGCCACGACTTCACAATGAATTGTGTGGGTATGATCCGCAGGAAGTGAAAGAAGAATTCCGAATTGTAAAGGAAGCCAAACCTGGATTGGTGTTTGATCTGTTCCAAATGCTTGTGTTTATTGCACAGGGTAGACTTTTACTTAGTACAAAAGGGGTTATACATAAGAAAAGTATTCAAAAGATGGAGGAAAGAGTACATCTGCGGGCAGAGGACTTAAGACAGCTATCATTACAATTACGAGATGCTGAGGTTGTCCCATTACATATTGCGTTTCTGTTAGATTTGCTTGATTGTTTAAAACTTATACATAGGAATAGTAGGAACATCGTTGTCCAAGAGCAAGCTTTGTCGACCTGGTTAAAGATGAGTACGGAACAAATGACGAGCGTTCTTGTAAAAATAGTAAGTGAGCGATATTGCTCTTATGACTCTGATATGCAGCATCTGTACTGTTTGATTTCTCAACCTACTTTGTTGTCAGGTCAGTGGGTTGAAATTGAACTTCTTGTCGATGAGCTGGTTGAGCAACAACTACTTGATCGTTCACGAACAGATCAGATGATCGAGCGTACAACAGGTTGGGTATCAGTTCTTGCTAGTTTGGGATGGATGGATGTGGGAATGATTGCAGATCATCGGATCTGTTTCCGCTGGATGATCTCAAGCGATCAAGTTCTGAATGCGTTGTTCTATGACACTATGATCTGTCGGGCATCGGAATTGGAATCTGTCTCAACAAACTCATTTTATGTACAACCTGAATTTGAGATCATAATATTACCGGATGTACCCAATCTATTACGCTTTAAATTATCGATGTTCACAAGTCTTCTTATAAGTGATCGTATATCTATATATAAACTAACGGAGGAGAGCGTTACTCGAGCGATACAAAGGGGGATTGAGGTATGGGATATTATTTCTTGCTTATCTACTAATGGTGAATCGGAAGTGCCTGCTCATGTGTTATTGACACTGCAGAAATGGGATGCAGAGATGAAGCGAGATGAGGACAATGACAATGTATCTCAAACTTCAAGTCATAGTTGTCTTGAGAATATATTAGTAGATGATGATCAAGAGTTAGATGGTGTTGGAGGGTACAATTCAATTGTAGGAGATCTTGATCGGTATCCATATGATGTGGACGATGAGCTTCCAATACCGCAATCATTATTTCCTAATCTTGAGCAAATTCCCCTCAGATGGAGAAAGGAATTCAGAAGCTATCACTTGTCTACGGTTAAACAAATGATAGAACAAGCTATTTCGTGGAACACTAAGGTGAAGTTATCTTTTCAAGGGCATCAGGTGGATTTCATCCCTTTAAAGTGTTCCAATAACTGTGATATAATTTCAGGGGAAATATTCAACCCTACAATACAACAGTATGAAATGATTGAATTAACTTGTAGTGATTGGCAGGAAATAAGATTGATAGTTCCTAAATTTACCTAATATGAACCTATTTCACGACATGAAAACCTCTTCATAAGCTGTGATGGATATGTTATGATAAAATAGTCTACATGATAAATAGTAGCAAATCTTCAATAAGAATAGAGGATGAAGTTCATGAGCGTATCAGAATTACAAACGTTTGACATGGCAGAAGTGTTGACGTACGCCTATGAATTAGGCGATTTGATCAATCAGTCTGTCGATGTGTCAGATTATCTATATTGGAAGCGGCAAGTAGATGCCCATGAGGGGATCCAAGCCTTGGTTAAGAAATTAGCTGCAAAGAAAGAATTGTTTTATGAAACAGAGCGTTTCGGGCATTTCCATCCTGACTATCATTCTGCTCAAGATGCTGTGCATAACGTGGAATTGGAACTGGAATCTTATGAGGAAGTTCGTAATTTCAAATGGGCTGAGAAGAGATTGGATGATATGTTACACCAGATGTCTGAGACGATTGCGTTCTCGGTGTCAGATAGTATTAAAGTGCCTAGTAATGATCCACAGCCTAAGGGATGCGGTAGCGGGGGTAATTGTTCTTGTGGTTAATTTGAGAAGTTGTTAAAAGAGAGGTGGCAAGCAGATGTTTGCGGAACGAACAGGTTATATTATTTGGGTGAATGATATTAAAGCAGCTCGGAACCTGGATAAGTACGGTACGGTTCATTATATCTCCAAAAAAATGCATTATGTAGTGATGTATGTAAATGGTGATCGTGCAGAAGAAACGACCAAAAATATTCGTAGACTTTCTTATGTTCGTAAGATTGAGCGATCCTATCGTAATGAAATTCAGACTGAATATAGCAGTGATATCCCGGATAAAACAAGCTACTATGGTCACTAGAATCGCGCACCAAGACAGCTTGTACTAGCTCAATATGACAACGATACGGTCCTTATGGACCGTTTTTTTAATACTATTAGGGGAAGTTCAAAAAGTCATCTTTTGATCACGAAGAAAGGGGAGGGCAACTATGAATTTTCACCAACTCCATATATTCCATACCGTTGCTGAACGTGGGAGCTTCTCTTCAGCAGCTCAGATGCTACATATGACTCAACCGGCTGTAACGATGCAGGTTCAAGCACTTGAGGATTATTTTGGGACGAAGTTACTAAATCGTTCGACCAAAAAAATTGAATTAACGGAAGCTGGAATGACTCTTTTTCCTTATGCTCAGCGAAGTATTGATATTATGAGAGAAGCGGATGTTGCGATGTCCACCTTCACACATATGTTACAAGGGAGGTTACAACTTGGAGCTAGCCTAACGATTGGTGAATATGTATTGCCAAGGTTGCTAGGTCCATTCGGACAACAATATCCTCAGATTAATATCGTCATGAAAGTGATGAATACGACACAGATTATAGATGAAATATGTAAGCACCAACTTAATTTCGGACTCATTGAAGCTCCCATTCAGCACCCCGACATGGTTATCGATGTAGTTATGCAGGATGAGCTAAAGCTGATCGTACCTGCGGACCATCCGTTGGCTGAGCAAGATGTGGTGAATCTGGAAGATGTACTTGAATACCCATTTGTGTTGCGTGAACAGGGATCGGGAACACGACAAGTTATGGAACACCAATTTCTTAATAAAGGAATTAATCTGGATCAACTTCAGGTGATCATGGAGCTAGGAAGCACAGGAGCTGTGAAATCAGCGGTTGAGGCAGGACTTGGAATCACGATGTTGTCTCCTTCGTCAGTTAAGCATGAAATAGCACTGGGGCTTGTGAAGATGATTGATATCCGTGATGTGGAGTTTAAAAGGCAGTTCTATGCTATACATTTAAAATCCACGTTACTCCCTATTTCAGCGGTTACTTTTCTCACTTTTCTAAAGCAACAAAAGTAAGCTCAGCAACAAGAGCAAGAGTGAAGAATGAATTCTGAAGTGCTAATCTAAAATTAGAGGGGGAAGTATAGATGGGCAAAGGGCAAGGAAAGTGTGATCTTCATACTCATACGCAAGCTTCCGATGGAATGCAAGCACCTTCGGTCAATGTTGTGCTCGCTAAAGATAAGGGGCTATCTGCCATAAGCATTACAGATCATGATACCGTAGCTGGCATTGAAGAAGCATTAGCTGCGGGTGAGAAATATGGAATAGTCGTTGTGCCAGGTGTTGAAATCAGTACCCGATCAGGGGGCAAAGATATTCATATACTTGGATATTACGTAGATTATAAAGATGAACTGTTTCTACAAAGGCTTGAGAAGCTACGCGAAACTCGGCAGTTAAGGAATGGTCGAATCATTGATAAATTGCAAGGGTTAGGCGTCAACATCACGTTGGATGAAGTGATCGTTGGACTAGGCCGTCCGTTATTACCTGATGAGAGCCTTGGACGGCCCCATATAGCAGATGTATTGGTTCATAAAGGATATGCTTCTGATATGCGAGATGCGTTCGATCGTTATTTAGCTGAAGGAGCACAGGCTTTCGTATCCGAACCGCGAATTTCTCCAGAGGATGCGTGTTCGTGGATTAGGGAAGCGGGAGGTTCACCAGTACTAGCTCATCCAGGCCTATACGGGGATGATACTCTTGTTCGAGATATTATAACAAGAGCTGATCTAGCGGGGATTGAAGTCTACCATTCTGATCATAGGGAAGAGGAACAATCTCGTTATCTAGCGATGGCATTAGAATACGATCTGATTGTAACTGGAGGATCAGATTTCCATGGGGCAAGGCAAGGGGTTGTGTTCCATGGTGATATCGGAAGTGTCACGGTTTCCGTAGATGTGTTAGAGCAACTAAAGTGGGGGAAACATGAATAGTGGTGGATTTAGAGGACAGATTTGTAACTAATATTGATTATCGAAGGTACATAAACTCCCCCAACAATGGGCGCCGAAAGGCGCCTTTCTTGTTGGTTAAAGGCTTAATTTTTAATGACGTAGGGCATGGCTTTGATCTGTCGTTCATCAGGAGTGACGAATAACGTCTTCTGATGGTCATAGATGACAAATCCAGGTTTCGATCCGCTAGGTTTACGTACATGACGAATTAACGTGGTATCGACAGGAACGCTACTTGATTCCTTGGCTTGACTGAAATAAGCTGCAAGCTGTGCGGCATCCTCTAGCGTAGCTTCTCCGAATGTTTCACTGCGGATGATCACATGGGACCCAGGGATATCCTTCGTATGCAGCCAAGTGTCATTAGGGCTAGCTAAACGGTTGGTGACATATTCATTCTGCAAATTATTTTTGCCGACATAAATGTCTATTCCCTCTGATGATGTGAATACATGAAGTGTTGGACGGGCAGTCTTTTTCTTGACTTTTTTCTTACGGGACTTTTTACTTCGATCTCGTAAGTATTGTTGTTGAATTAATTCCTCGCGAATTTCTTCAATATCGTTCATAGACGCGTAGGAGAGTTGTTGTAATAGATCATCCATATAGCGAATTTCCTCACGAGTTTTGATCAGTTGTTGATCTATGACGACTAGACTGTTTTTGTATTTGTTATATTTCTTGAAATATCGTTGTGCGTTTTCGGTTGGGCTTATCAAAGGATCGAGTGGAACGGTGATCATCGCTTGTTCTTCATCATAGAAATTGGTTAATTCAACGGTTTTATCACCTTTATGGATCATATGAAGGGAAGCGAAGATTAACTCACCCCAGATACGGTACTGATCTGCATCACCGGCCTCGAGTATATCCTCATGGAGATGATCGAGCTTCTTCAGATTCTTGGCACGTTCATTGTGTAGGAAACGAAGTAGGTCACTTACTTTCTGTTTAACAGTATCCCGTTCCGCTTTATCCCCATAGAACTCCTCTAAACACTCGCTTATAGAATGATAATGAGTCGTTTCACTGCGAAGCATCGTGAGTGATATCGCAGAGAAAACGCTCTTGCCTTTGGCATTGATTCCGATCGCCGGTTGATATTCGTGCTTGGCAACGAGTTCCATTACATGTGAGAAGGCACTCCATAGAGATGATGCGCTAATTCGATCTTCTTCTATATCGGGATCTCGTTCTTGGTTAGCGCGAAATACAATCTCTTGTGCTACTAATGGGCTTAGACCACTGAAAGAA
Source organism: Paenibacillus sp. Y916 (assembly GCF_056786435.1). Taxonomy (NCBI): domain Bacteria; kingdom Bacillati; phylum Bacillota; class Bacilli; order Caryophanales; family Paenibacillaceae; genus Paenibacillus; species Paenibacillus sp. Y916. The sequence goes on from NZ_JBXCJA010000001.1 coordinate 403,137, forward strand.
TCGACAATCCAAGAGATCGGTTCTTGCTCAGTCGCCATATAGGATTCGATGAATGCAGTTTGATCCACATCAAGGGGATTTCGTTTATGTTGCTCAGGCGGTTCTGTGTACATGGCACCTGGCATGACAATGCGGAAGCTACTGATTGCAGGGGTGACATGATGGATTCCATCTAGAATGATACCAGTTGAAGCATCCATCAGAATGATGTTGCTGTGCCGACCCATCAATTCAATAATAATCTTTTTCAAAGATACATCACCGAGTTCATCACGTTGCCGAATGGAAATATGAATGATCCGCTCCATACCCACTTGTTGTATATCCTCTATCGTACCGCTCTCACAATGTTTACGCATGAGCATACAGAACATCGGTGCTTCCTGAGGGTTAAGAAAGCTCTTCTCCGTTAACTGGACACGTGGAAAAGTTGGATTGGCTGATAGTAATAACTTAGAGTTTCCTTCTCTAGAGCGCATATTAAAAAGGATATCGTGAGTGTTAGGTTGATATATTTTGCTAATACGGGCACCTTTGTATATTTGTAGTTCCTGTACAATGGCCCTTGTTACGATACCGTCTAATGCCATGATCTATATCTCCCATCTACTATGTTTGAATATGATTCTACTCTCTATGATGCCATAGTTTAGGCAAAAACTTAAGCGAGTGTCTGTGATAATTTAACACCTGTCCGAATATCATTACGTTATACGAGGTGGAAAAGCTGTCGTGTCGCTAAAAATGCAGATAGATCGGGAGGGAACGGGTAGCATGGAATTGAAAAAGTGGCATCAGATGGATGTGGAAGAGCTACAACATGTCATAGGTGTTCAACCGCAGCAAGGCCTTACCGAAGAAGAAGTAGCGCAAATTAGGACAAAGAGTGGTTTGAATGAATTGAGCGAAGGGAAGCGAGTTTCTCCCATTATTCTTTTTTTGAACCAGTTCAAAGATTTCATGGTTGTTGTATTAATGGCAGCAACGCTATTATCAGGGTTATTGGGTGAATATCTAGACGCGATTACGATTATAGCTATTATTCTTTTGAATGGAATACTTGGGTTTATTCAGGAGTTTCGAGCAGAGCGTTCATTACGGGCACTGAAGAAATTGTCAGCCCCAAGCGCAAAGGTACTGCGCGGAGGTAAGTTGGATGTTATCTCAACAAGGCTACTTGTCCCAGGGGATGTTGTTCTAATGGAAAGTGGAGATCGCATTCCGGCCGATGTTCGTTGGATTGAGACTAATATTTGTAGTGTTGAGGAATCTGCTCTGACGGGTGAATCTTTGCCTGTAACGAAACATTGTCAAATGATTCGCGAAGATGACGTGCCGCTGGGAGATCAGAAGAATATTGGTTTTATGGGAACGATGATGACTAGAGGTACGGCGAAGGGTATCGTTATACGCATAGGTATGGACACGGAAATGGGTAAGATTGCCGATCTGATTCAAAGTACGGAGTCACAGGAAACACCATTGCAGCACAGATTAGAACAACTTGGAAAAATACTGATCATACTATCATTAGCACTCACCATTATGGTTGTTGTTGCAGGTATTTTGCACGGACAGCCTGTCATGGGCATGCTGATGGCTGGAGTTAGTTTAGCTGTTGCGGCTATACCAGAAGGACTGCCAGCTATTGTTACTGTTGCCTTGGCTCTTGGGGTGCAACGGATGATCAAGCGTAAAGCGATTGTTCGTAAACTTCCCTCTGTGGAAACGCTTGGGTGTGCATCCGTAATCTGTTCAGATAAGACAGGAACGTTGACTCAGAATAAGATGACTGTCACTTCCGTATGGGTTGGAGGGCGACAACTGGAGGTTACTGGAGATGGGTATGCACCGATAGGTCAAATATTAGAGAAGAAACGTCCCGTTGACCTTAAGAACGATCAAGGATTGCGTCGCTTACTTCAGATCGGAGCATTGTGTAATAACTCTGAGATTGTAGAAACTTCGATGGATGAGATACAAGGTAAGAAAAAGTTGAAAGGGGAGACAGGAGTTTCCTCTTGGGATTTGAAAGGCGACCCGACCGAAGGGGCACTGGCAGCTCTTTCATCCAAGATGGGGATGTCAGCGCACTCGTTAGGTAGTCTGTATTCACGAGAGCGAGAGTTTCCTTTCGATTCAGAACGCAAGCTCATGTCCGTTATTGTAACTCACCAAGGAGGAAGGCTCCTGTATACGAAGGGAGCACCAGATGTACTACTAAACCAATGTTCGTATATAGTGTGGGGCGGGAAGATTGTTCCACTTACAGGTATGATACGGCAGCAGGTGTTAACTGCGAATGAAGAAATGGCTTCGGGGGCGTTGCGAGTTCTTGGTACAGCCTATCGGGAGTTACGATCGCAGGACAGAGTGGAAAGTGAAGGGGAAGCGGAATCGCAACTGATCTTTGTAGGGCTTGCAGGAATGATTGATCCACCGCGACGTGAAGTTCGAGATGCGATAGCGACATGTCGCCGCGCAGGTATTAAGACGGTGATGATTACAGGGGATCACGGCACGACTGCTGAAGCTATAGCTCATCAACTTGGTATTCTTCCACGAGGTGGTCATTCTCTCAGTGGGCAGGAATTGACAAAGCTTAGCGATGATCAGCTTGATGCTAAGGTTGATCATATTTATGTATATGCCCGCGTATCTCCAGAACATAAACTCCGCATCGTCAAATCACTGCAACGTAAAGGGCATGTGGTGGCTATGACGGGTGATGGAGTGAATGATGCCCCTGCCATAAAGGCTGCGGACATTGGTATAGCGATGGGTATTACAGGAACGGATGTAACCAAGGAAGCATCTTCATTAATTCTCAGCGACGACAATTTCTCAACCATTGTCGCTGCGATCGAAGAAGGGCGTAACATCTATGAGAATATTCGTAAATTTATCCGTTATTTACTCGCTTCAAATGTAGGAGAAATCCTAACGATGCTCTTTGCAATGATGCTGGCACTTCCGCTACCGCTTCTGCCGATTCAGATACTATGGGTCAATCTTGTAACCGATGGGTTACCCGCAATGGCGCTAGGGGTAGATCAACCCGAGAAAGATCTGATGGAGCACAAGCCACGTGGTGCCAAAGAAAATATATTTGCCCGTCGTCTTGGGTGGAAAATTATTAGTCGTGGTTTTCTGATAGGTATGTGTACCTTAGTTGCATTCTGGCTCACGTTACGGGTTGCTCCAGATCAACCCGGACAGTTACTGAAAGCACAGTCCGTTGCGTTTGCGACATTAGTTATGGCCCAGTTATTCCATGTGTTCGACTGCCGTAGCTCACGATCTGTATTTCACCGTAACCCATTTCAGAATAAATATTTGATTGTCGCGGTTCTTTCTTCCGTACTATTGATGCTAGGTGTGTTCTACATCGAACCTCTTCAGCCAATATTCAAAACCGTGCCGCTCGGAATGCGTGAATGGGCGCTTACACTCGTAGCAGCGGGGATTCCTACGTTTCTAATGGGAGCGGGTAGCGTGTGGGGTGGAAGAAGACTTAAACGCAACGGTTCACAACGAATTGTAGCGAAAAGCACAAAGATTTCAGCGTGACAATGGAAGCCTATGGTCCGGGTATCGAAAGATACTTGGACCATAGGCTTTTTGTTGAAAACATATGAAAGTAACTATTTCTATTATATTTTCATATACAATACTTATCTTTACTAGTGATATATGATACATTTATACGAAACTGCTGTTGAAGGTGGAGGGCAATGATGAAACCGGATTTGAGGGAAGTATTGGAGAATAATGTGCTAGTCGGTGACGGTGCAATGGGTACTTTCTTATACCAATTGGGTTTTCCTGTGGGAATTTCTTATGAAGAACTAAATCTGACTTCACCTGAGGTTGTTGCGGATGTTCATCGCCGTTATGTAGCTGCAGGGGCGCAAGTGTTAGAGTCAAATACGTTTTCTGCTAATTACGATAAATTGTCCAAGTATGGGCTAGAATCCAAAGTGGAAGAGATTAATCGTGCGGGAGTTCAAATTGCTCGATCTGCAGCGGGTCCTGATGGATATGTAGTAGGTGCTGTGGGCTCTATTCGTGGAGGGAAACGAACGAATGTCTCTACGAAAGAACTGAAGAAACATTTTGAACAGCAAATTTCTATCCTTCTCGATGAAGGCGTAGACGGCATATTGCTCGAAACATTCTATGATGTCGAAGAGTTGCTTATTGCGCTGTCTAGGGTGCGTAAGCTTAGTGATGTACCTGTTATTTGCCAGTTTGCTGTTGAAGATGTAGCGCGGACATTGGATGGCTATACGATGCGAGAAGCTTTCCAAATATTACAGCAAGAAGGCGCTGATATCATTGGTTTTAATTGCCGCACCGGTCCCAATGGAATTATGAAGGCGGTTGAGAGCCTTAGCGGTCAATTAGCAGTGCCTGTCTCCGTCTTCCCGAATGCAGGCGTAGCGGACTTCGTGGATGGGGAGATTCGTTATACAGCAACACCGAAGTATTTCGGGGAAATGTCCTTGCAGTTTGCGGATATGGGAGCCCGAATTATTGGGGGATGTTGTGGAACAACTCCTGAACATATTAAAGCGATATCAGAGGCTCTTAACGGTTACGTTCCGAGACCTATTGATCGAAATGTTATATTTGAAGCTGATACACCAGCAATCATGCATGAGCATTCAGAGAAGGGCACTGGAGATAATGAGCCGACGCTTGTTGATCTTGTCAAGCAACGGCATACGGTTATTGTTGAGCTTGATCCTCCGCGTGATTTAGATATTAAAAAATTTATGCTCGGTGCTGAGGCGCTGAAGAAATCCGGATGCGATGCATTGACATTAGCGGATAACTCGCTTGCGGTGACTCGAATGAGTAACATGGCATTAGGGCATCTCGTTCAAGATAAAGTTGGAATGCTTCCATTAATTCATATTGCTTGTCGGGATCGCAATTTGATTGGTACTCAATCTCATCTGATGGGTTTTGATGCACTTGGCATTGATCATGTCCTCGCGGTAACGGGAGATCCTGCGAAGTTCGGAGATTTGCCAGGGTCGAGTTCTGTATACGATCTAACTTCTTTCGAAATTATACGTATGATTAAACAACTTAATGATGGAATAGCGTTCTCTGGAAAACCACTAAAGCAGAAAGCTAAATTTATGGTAGGGGCGGCTTTTAATCCCAATGTGAAACATCTTGATAAGGCTGTACAGCGATTAGAGAAGAAGATTGCTGCGGGTGCAGACTATATTATGACCCAGCCTGTCTATGATCCGAAGTTAATTGTTGCTATAAAAGAAGCGACAGCTCATTTGGATATACCCATTTTTCTAGGCATCATGCCACTCGCAAGTGGTAGAAATGCTCAATACCTACACAATGAGGTTCCCGGTATACAGTTATCCGAAGAAGTGCTTACACGGATGTCTGGTCTAGAAGGGGAAGAAGGAAGAGCTATGGGTGTTAGGATTGCGACAGAATTGATTGATGTAGCGATGGAATATTTTAATGGTATCTATATTATTACTCCTTTTTTGTTTTATGAGATGAGTGTTCAATTGACAGAGTATGTATGGAAGAGGTCGGGTCGGGAGTTGTCCCCCTTGTTTCGATCATAATTATCAATTACAATAGGTAAATGGATGTGGTGCCGATGTCATTCAGTATGACCGGATACGGTCAATCTAGCCTACAATATGCAGGATATAAGGTTGAAATTGAGATCAAATCCGTCAATCATCGTTATTGTGAAGTTGTACTCAGATTGCCACGAGAATGGACGTGTTTCGAGGATATTCTGAGAAGAACGGTACAGCAGTACGTGAAGCGCGGAAGGATTGATATTTACATTAATAAAGAGGCGGAATTGGAAAATGCGGCTTTTGCTACATTGAATCATTCCGCCGTTAAGGCGTATTTGCAAGCTGTTGATGTACTAAACGTCGAATACGGTCTGGAAGGCACATTGACAGTGAAGGACGTACTCGCTCTTCCAGATGTTCTACTGTCTTCCGAACAACTTCCTGCTGTTGCTGACGTGGATATGGAGCAGTGGGGTGAAGTTCTTCAGCAAGGACTTCAGAAGGCTTTAGAAAGCCTTCTGCTGATGCGTTCTAAAGAAGGGCTACATTTAGTGCAGGATGTTGAACAACGATTAGGGCGATTACAGGTTATACATGATGAGATGATTACCTTAGCACCACATGTGGTGGAGGAACATCGGGTCAAGCTCAGACAAAGGTTATCTGAATTACAGGATAATTCATTTACTTTGGATGAGTCTAAGTTCGGGATGGAGATCGCTCTCTACGCGGATCGTTCTAATATTGATGAAGAACTAATTCGACTGGGGAGCCATTTCATGCAATGTAAGGAATTGCTTCTTGCGGATGAAGCGATCGGCCGGAAGTTAGACTTTCTTATTCAGGAAATGAACAGGGAAGTGAATACGATCGGATCGAAAGCAAATCATTTGTCTCTAGTAACCCGTGTTGTTGAAATGAAAGCGGAAATAGAGAAAATTCGAGAGCAAGTAGCAAATATTGAGTAAGTGAGTGTGCATTTACGGACAGCATTGTGTCAAATGTATAGGGGGAAGAACTGAGATATGGCAATGGCAATCAAACTCATTAATATCGGCTTCGGAAATATTGTGTCTGCCAATCGTATTATTTCGATTGTTAGCCCGGAATCTGCACCTATTAAACGTATCATTCAGGAAGCAAGAGACCGGCATATGCTGATCGATGCGACCTACGGACGCCGGACGCGAGCTGTTATTATTACAGACAGTGATCATGTTATATTGTCAGCGGTACAACCGGAGACTGTAGCTCATCGTCTATCCAGTAAAGATGATGATAATGACGAATAAGATGGAGAATAGAATGTCTAGAGGATTATTAATTGTTTTATCTGGTCCTTCGGGAGTAGGTAAGGGAACGGTATGTAATGCACTTCGAGGTAAAATGGACAATTTAGTATATTCGGTATCTGCCACTACACGTCTTCCGCGCTTAGGTGAAGTGGACGAAGTGAACTATTTCTTCAAGACTCGTGAGCAGTTCGAGTCTATGATAGAGAATGAGCAGTTGCTTGAATATGCTGAGTACGTTGGTAATTACTATGGAACACCTCGTGATTTCGTGGAGAAGACGCTTCGGAGCGGCAAAGATATTATTCTGGAAATTGAGGTGCAAGGTGCACTCAAAGTGAAAGAGAAGTTTCCAGAAGGTATCTTTATTTTCTTGCTTCCACCATCGCTAGATGTGCTAGAAGATCGCATTAAGGGTCGCGGTACGGAGAACCAGGCTACGATTGATAATAGGCTTGCAGTTGCGCTTGATGAAATCGATCTAGTAGAGCATTATCACTATGCGGTAGTTAATGATCAGATTGATGAAGCGTGTAAACGAATAGAATCTATTATGATTGCCGAACATTGTAAGGTTAGAAGCAGTGGTAACTAAAAGTCCTGCTACCATTGAACTTCAATATAAAAGAAGAGGTGTCCTACCATGTTATATCCTTCCATTGATGAAATGATGAACAAAGTCGACAGTAAGTATTCGTTAGTTGTAGCATCTTCGCGTCGTGCAAGACAATTGCGTGAAGGTGGAAAAACGATACTTAAAGATGCAAAGTCGCATAAACATGTTGGCGTTGCGCTTGAAGAAATATACGCTGATCTGATCGTTATTACACCTGGTACTGAGGAAGAAAACAACAAATAATATTGATGAATAGTCTAGATTTACGAGTTGTTGTATAGCAACACAAGAAGTCACATCACCCAACAACCGTAAGGTTGTTGTTTTTTTATATGTTATCTGTTCCAGATGAAAGGTGGGGTATACATGCTGAACGGTAAGACAATAGTGCTCGGTGTTACGGGTGGAATTGCCGCATACAAATCAGCAACGCTAGTTAGTAAACTTGTACAGAAGGGTGCGGATGTACATGTCATCATGACAACTTCGGCACAGCAATTCATAACGGAACTAACATTACAGTCTCTATCTAAAAATCCTGTGTACAGTGATACTTTCGACGAGCGAGAACCTTCGGTCGTTTCGCATATTCATTTAGCCGATCTAGCTGATCTAGTGATCGTTGCACCAGCGACGGCTAATATGATTGCCAAAATGGCACATGGACTTGCCGATGATATGCTGTCCACAACGTTGTTAGCAACGACAGCGCCGATCATGGTAGCACCAGCTATGAATGTGCATATGTATGAACACCCGGCTGTCATTGAGAATATGAGAATCCTTAGCTCGCGTGGGGTATCCTTTATCGAACCGGGTGAAGGCCTATTAGCTTGCGGTTATGTTGGCAAAGGACGTATGGAAGAGCCTGAGAGTATCGTTGAAATCGTTGAACAGTTCTTTTCTGAAACTACACCAAATACACCTCGGCTTCTAGAAGGAAGGAAGATTATAGTCACCGCAGGTGGGACGGTTGAAAGGATTGATCCTGTCCGTTACATTACGAATGATTCGTCAGGTAAAATGGGTGTTGCTATTGCTAAGGCGGCCCATGATATGGGAGCAGACGTGGTTCTTGTAGCAGGACATATTGATGTTGCGCCTCCAACAGATATTGATGTGGTACGGGTTCAATCCGCACAAGATATGTATGATGCTGTATTGGAACTATGGGAAGACAGTGATGTCGTGATTAAAGCGGCGGCAGTGGCAGATTACCGACCTCTAGTCGTGGCTGATCGCAAGATGAAGAAGTCTGGGGATACGATGAGCCTTGAATTAGTGAAAACGGTAGATATTTTGGAGCAACTTGGGTTACAGAAGAAATCACAATTTCTAATCGGATTTGCAGCAGAGACGAATAATGTGGAAACATATACACGTGAGAAGCTTGCTCGTAAAAACTGCGATTTGATGGTGGCTAATGATGTGACATCAGAAGGTGCAGGATTTCGGTCGGACACGAATATTGTGCAAATCTATGATGCTTTCGGACTTGTTGAACAATTACCGATGCTATCCAAAGAGGAAGTGGCCCACCGCTTACTTACCATTACAGCAGCACGTATAGGTGGAGTTCAATCTTGATGGAAATAGCGAAGGTTATCGTCGATGTACCCGTTAAGAACACGGACCGTCCGTTTGATTATCTAATTCCGGAATCGATGCGGGCTTGGATAGAAGTTGGAAGCCGGGTGGGAGTACCTTTTGGGCATCGTACCGTTCAAGGATTTGTAGTATCGATACAACCGCAGTTGCAGACAGAATCGTTTAAAATGAAACCTATAAAAGAAGTGTTAGATATAATCCCTCCTCTTTCCGAAGAGTTGGTGGCGTTGGCAGAGTGGATGAGTCAGCAATATGCTTGTCGCTTTATTACGGCATTACAGGTTATGGTTCCCACCGCTTTAAAAGGAAAGGCTGAACGGTATATCTCTCTGGGCGAGTCTAGTGACACGATCTTCACACAAGGATCTTTAGTAGATCAAGATGAAGAGGATATTATTCGTTTCGTTGAGCGCAAGGTCGAAGTGACGATGCAACAACTCAGCAATGCTTTTCCAGATCATGCTATCCTGTTGAAATCGTTACTAAGAAGTGGCATTTTACAGGAAAATCAGTATATTAAAGATAAATTGCAGAAGAAAACGCTCAAAGCTGTCCATTTAATAGTGAGTAGTGATGAAGCTCAACATATTATTGATCAATTTCCAGCGAAGGCAATGCGCCAAAAGGAAGTACTTCAATTCATATTGGACTCAAAGGATCTGCTTCCACTCCCTATGAAAACAATTATTTCAGCGCTACAGGTCACATCAGGAACTGTGAAGAGTCTCGTTGATAAAGGCTATGTGAGTGTCGAGGATGTCGAAGTATTACGAGATCCTTACCAGGGTCGTCATTTCAAGCCAACGGCACCCCTTGTCTTAACGGAAGAACAAAAGCTCGCTTATGATCGGATTATTCATACGCTGGATGACCGTAAACATGATGTGTTTCTGCTTCATGGGGTGACGGGTAGTGGAAAGACGGAAATTTATTTACAAAGTATACAGCGTTGTTTGGAACAAGGAAGACAGGCGATAGTACTCGTGCCTGAGATTTCATTGACTCCTCAAATGGTTGAGCGCTTCAAAGGTCGCTTTGGTAATTTGGTCGCTGTAATGCACAGTCGTTTATCTGGTGGAGAGCGTTACGATGAATGGCGCAAAATTCGTGAAGGTAAAGCGTCGGTCGTAGTAGGTGCTCGCTCTGCCGTGTTTGCCCCTTTTACAAACTTAGGATTGATCATTGTGGATGAAGAACATGAAACATCGTATAAGCAAGAGGAAAGCCCGAAATACCATGCTCGAAACGTCGCTGTGCATCGTGCGCAGCAGCTTGGTGCAGCGGTTATTCTAGGTTCAGCTACTCCCTCTCTGGAGACATACCATGCGGCTAAATCCAAAGCAAACCCTGATTTCTCACCGTGGTTACTTGAGATGCCTACACGTGCATTAGGAAATAGATTGCCTGAGGTACAAATTGTAGATATGCGCGAGGAATTGCGTGTTGGCAATCGATCGATGTTCAGTCGTGCGTTGCATGAAGCGATTATTACACGGTTAGAAAAGAAAGAACAGATCGTACTATTGCTTAATAGACGGGGATATTCTACCTTTGTTATGTGTCGTAGCTGTGGGTATGTTGCCGGTTGTTCGGAATGTGATATCTCGCTGACATTTCATCAGAAATCGAATAATTTACGTTGCCACTACTGTGGTCATGCAGAAGCGGCACCTCAAGTGTGCCCAGAGTGTGGTAGCGAGCATATTCGCTTTTTTGGTACGGGTACACAGCGTGTTGAGGAGGAACTAGCGAAGCTATTTCCAGGAATTCGGGTGATCCGAATGGATGTAGATACGACAACGGAGAAGGGTTCACATGAGAAGCTATTGAAACAGTTCGGCGATAGAAAAGCTGACGTGCTTCTAGGGACTCAAATGGTAGCTAAAGGTTTGGACTTCCCCGATGTTACATTAGTTGGGGTCATTACTGCGGATTCTGCGCTTAATCTTCCGGATTTCCGTGCCGCAGAGAAGACGTTTCAGCTATTAACTCAGGTAGCGGGACGTGCAGGGAGACATCATCTACCAGGTGAGGTATTCATCCAGTCCTATACCCCTGAGCATTATTCTATCATTCATGCGAGTGGTCATGATTATACTTCATTCGTAAGAGAAGAATTCCGACACCGCAAAGGGCTTCATTATCCACCGTATTGTCGGTTAATTCTAGTAACGATGTCCCATGAGCAGCTTCCGCTCTTGCTAAGGATGGCTGAGAATATGGCGATTACGATACAAGGTAAGGCTAGACAACGTGGTTGGTTGGGTAGTCTTGATCGGCTAACGGCGGATGTGCTAGATATTCTTGGGCCCGTAGCTTCATCTATTCCTAGGATTAAAAATAGATACCGATTCCAATGTATGATAAAATGGCGTGGGAACATCGACGCGATCGGGCTTGTCTTAGAGTCAGCAGAACAGATTGAAGATTCAGTTCAGGATAAGAATTTTCAGATCAGTATAGACATCGATCCCCAAATGTTAATGTAGGTAACTATAATATATAAGAATTTTTTAAGAGGAAGGTGTTAGATTCATGTCTATACGTATTATTGTTTTGGAACCTGATGATGTGCTTCACCAAATAGCGAAAGAAGTAAAGAAAATTACGCCAAACGTGCAGAAATTGCTGAATGATATGGCCGATACGATGTATGACGCAGAAGGCGTAGGTCTGGCTGCACCCCAAGTTGGTATTTTGAAACGATTAATTGTGATTGATGTTGGAGATGAGACCGGACTGATCCAAATGATTAATCCTGAGTTAGTCTCTTCAGAAGGTGAGCAGTTTGGTCCTGAAGGATGTCTAAGTATTCCCGGGGTAAATGGGGATGTGCGTCGTGCTGAGACCGTCACAGTTAAGGGACTTGATCCAGAGGGCAAGGAAATCACAATAACGGGAAGCGGACTTTTAGCACGCGCATTCCTACATGAAATTGATCATCTAAATGGTGTGATCTTCACGGACATTGCGGAAAATGTATATGAAGTTACGGCAGAACGGCTTGAAGTTACCTCAGAACGGCTTGGAAAGGAATGACAGCTTCATGAATATTATATTTATGGGGACACCTGCCTTTGCGGTTCCTAGTCTGCGCATGCTGCTTGAAGAAGGACATAAGGTTGTTGCCGTTGTGACACAGCCTGATCGCCCGCAAGGTCGCAAGCGAGTGCTTACGCCAACACCTGTGAAGGAAGTTGCTCTTGAATATGGAATACCTGTGTTACAGCCTGAACGTATGCGTAACACAGAAGCTGTGGAGCAACTGGCGGCTTATCAACCGGATCTAATCGTGACGGCAGCTTATGGGCAGATTCTTCCCAAAGCGGTGCTGGACCTACCTTCCCGTGGGTGTGTGAATATCCACGGTTCGTTGTTACCTAAGTATCGGGGTGGGGCGCCTATTCAACGTTCTATCATGAATGGAGAAGCAGTCACTGGTGTTACACTGATGTATATGGCTGAAGGTCTGGACACAGGGGACATGATTGCGCAGATAGAGGTCGTTATTGAGGAAGAAGATACTTCTGGAACGATGTTCGAGAAATTAAGTGTGGTGGGTGCATCATTGCTTCAAGCACAGTTACCGAATCTTCTCGCTGGAGAAGTAGATAGAACACCACAGAATGACCTTGAAGCATCCTATTCACCTAATCTCAAGCGTGAGGATGAGCAAATAGATTGGAATCGTAGTTCTCGAGATATTTACAATCAGGTTAGAGGGTTGGTTCCTTTCTCTGGAGCCTTTACGATCTGGGATGGTGAAGTATTCAAAGTGTGGGCGGCATCTTCGTCTTCTGACTCCTCACCTAATGATTCCGTAGTTGCGGGTACAGTTCTCCAACTTAGCGAACGTGGAATTGAAGTCAAGACAGGGGACGGGTCGATATGGCTGACTAAAGTTCAGCCAAGTGGGAAGAAAGTGCTGGAGGTTGAAGCTTTCATCAGAGGAACCAGTATGGTTAAAGGAACGGTGCTGTCATGAGTAACGATCGCAAGCCGTCTAAAGGCCATAAACTAACCGCTCGCGAATTGGCGATGGATGTATTAACGAAGGTGGAACAAGAAGGCGCATATAGTAACTTACAGCTAAATGCGGGACTACAAAGGGCTTCGCTCATCCGAGAGGATGCTGCATTAGCAACGGAATTGGTATATGGTACGATAGCACGTCTGAACACTTTGGACTATTTCTTGAGTCGCTATGTGACGAAAGGGATGGATAAGCTTCAGCCTTGGGTACGTAATCTGTTGCGAATGAGTCTGTATCAGTTCATGTATTTAGACCGAATTCCACCTCATGCCGTAGTGAATGAAGCTGTGAATATCGCCAAGAGCAGGGGGCATCAAGGGATCTCTGGTATGGTAAATGGTGTATTACGCAGCATATTACGTACTAAAGATGAGCTGATCTTACCAGAAGGGCTTGCCCCAGCTAAAAGGATATCATTACAACACTCGCATCCGAAATGGTTGGTTAAGCGTTGGATAGAACAGTATGGGGAACAGACGGCAGAAGATATCTGCGCTGCGAACAATGAACCACCTTCGATCAGTGTGCGTGTGAATACAACGGTGATTAGCCGTGAGAAATTGCTTCAGGATATGGAGGAGCAAGGTGTCGTAGCGATCCCGTCCCCTTTAACATCGGAAGGAATTCTCGTCATGAGTGGGGGGAATATGGCTTTAACAGACTGGTATCGTGATGGGATCTTATCTGTACAGGATGAGAGCTCCATGCTAGTCGCTGAAGCTGTCGGACCGAAGCCTGGAATGAAGGTTCTAGATTGTTGCGCTGCCCCTGGTGGTAAGACTGTCCATATGGCAGAGTTAATGAGAGATGACGGACGGATTGTAGCTAACGATCTGCATCCTCACAAAGAAAAGCTGATCCGCGAACAAGCGGAACGTTTGGGGCTTTCCTCGATTGAGACGATTGTGGGAGATGCCTTGGAATTAAAGGGGAAATACCCAGCGGCTTCCTTTGATCGTATTTTACTAGACGCTCCGTGCTCAGGACTAGGTGTTATACGTCGGAAACCTGATCTGAAATGGAGTAAGACGCAAGCGGATATCGAAGAAATTGCAAGCTTGCAGTATGAGTTGCTGGAGACGATATCTCCACTGCTGCAAGTGGGAGGCATTCTAGTGTATAGTACATGTACTATAGAACCACAAGAGAATGAAGAGATGGTGAGACGATTCTTGGATAACCATTCCCAATTCGAACTGGCAACGGATCATCCATCATCGTGGTCTGAACGACATCGAAATGCTAAATCTTGTGATGGGTGGTTACAAATTTTACCACAGGATTTCAAAAGTGATGGATTTTTTATCGCTCGAATAAAACGAATCTCCTAGTATATTATGATTGATTTCTAGTGATTTAACTGCTCATAACCCGCTAGCCACAAGGTTTAGCGGGTTTTCTCTTTTATTGTCCCTTTTATTTGTGTTAAAATAGGAAGAATGAGAAATGATATGCATATGAATAAAACAAGCGGGTGGGAAAAGAATGAAACCATTTATATATGATTACAGCCTAGAAGAACTACAAGAATGGGCTAAAGAGAACGGCGAACCAGCTTTTCGTGGTGGCCAAATTTTTGATTGGGTATATGTTAAAAGAGTGAATAATTTTGAAGAAATGAGTAACTTATCTAAAGAGTTACGCCAAAAGTTGGAGGATCAATTCCAATTTGTAACTTTGAGTGAGATTACAAAGTTCGAATCGAAAGATGGAACGGTTAAATTCTTATTTGGACTACATGATGATCATGCCATTGAGACTGTTATTATGAAACATAATTATGGGAATAGCGTTTGTGTGACGACCCAAGTAGGTTGTCGAGTGGGCTGTACTTTCTGCGCGTCTACATTAGGTGGATTGAAGCGGGATTTAACAGCTGGTGAAATTGTTGCACAGGTTGTCCAAGCTCAAAAAATATTGGATACTAGAAATGAACGTGTCAGCAGTATCGTTATTATGGGCACAGGCGAACCTTTTGAAAACTATGATGCTTCGATGAAATTTTTAAGAATCATGATTCATGAGAAAGGTTTGAATATTGGTCAGCGTCATATTACGGTATCCACTAGTGGAATTGTTCCTAATATCTACAAATTTGCTGATGAGAACACACAGATTAATCTGGCGATTTCCATCCATGCACCGAACGATAAGCTGCGCTCTAAGCTAATGCCAGTTAATCGCCGTTTTCCTTTTGCTGACGTCATGGAGTCTTTGAGGTATTATTTAGCGAAGACGGGTCGCAGAATTTCATTCGAGTATGCCTTAATAGGGGGCGTTAATGATCAGCCTGAACATGCTCAAGAACTAGCGGATGTCATTAAAGATATGCTGTGTCATGTCAATCTAATTCCAGTCAACCATGTGCCTGAGCGTAAATATGTACGCACATCACGTAGTGATATTTTTCAATTTCAAAAGATTCTTGCAGATAACGGAGTGAATGTAACGATTCGCCGTGAACAGGGCCACGATATCGCGGCCGCCTGTGGACAGCTACGGGCCAAGCATATGGAGCTGAGGTGAGATAATTGTGATCAAGTACGTTCATGTTAGCCATATCGGAAACGTTCGCTCGGTAAATGAAGATGCTGTGAGTGTGTGTCGAACAGATGTTGGTTATACACTTGGGGTCCTTGCTGATGGAATGGGCGGGCATCAGGCTGGAGAGAAAGCAAGCGAGCTTGCTGTAGAAACGGTATTAGCGGATTTATCTGCACTTGAGAAAGGAATGTCGTCTGAAGGTCTACAAGCAGCTCTCAGCGATGCTATTCTTCATGCAAATGATGTCATTTATCGTGAAGCTGCCAATAATGAACAGTATCACAATATGGGAACTACTATCGTTGCATTGTTGATAGATGGACAATCAGGTTGGATTGGACATATAGGAGATAGTCGTGCCTATAAAGTGTCTGAGGGTAAGGCTGTACAGCTGACGGAAGATCATACACTCGTTAATGAATTGTACAAAAATGGGCAGATCACGCAGTCTGAATTAGAAACCCATCCACGGCGGAATGTTCTTACTAAGGCATTGGGAACAGATATCGAAGTGACTGCGGAATTCGATCAAGTGACAATTGCTCAGCAAGAAGTACTACTTCTATGTAGCGATGGTCTTAGTAATATGGTGAATTGCAATGAACTGGGCCAAATTGCAGGAATGCAGGAAGTATCACTAGAAGAACGTGCAGATCGTCTATTGCAACTAGCGCTTCTCGCAGGAGGCGATGATAATATTACTATCGCCCTGTTTGAACTTCAAGATGAAGTCGTAGTGTCAAGCATAAAGGAGTGGGATTCATGATCGGACACGAATTGGGCGGTCGGTATGAAATTATAGAGCGAATCGGCGGAGGTGGCATGGCACTCGTATATAAAGCCCATGATATTCTATTGGGCCGCAACGTTGCCATTAAAGTATTGCGCCAACAGTTTGTGGATGATGAAGAGTTTATTCGACGTTTCCGTCGGGAGGCACAATCTGCTGCTTCTCTGTCACACCCGAATGTGGTAAGTATATACGATGTGGGACAGGAAGATGAAATTCATTATATCGTTATGGAATATATTGAAGGATTTAATTTGAATGAAATTATTAAGGAACGAGCTCCGTTACAAGTGGAAGAGTCCATTCGGATTGCTGCACAAATCTGTGATGCACTTGATCATGCTCATCAGAATCAAATTATTCACAGAGATATTAAGCCACATAATATTCTTATTGGTCGGAATGGGCGCGTGAAAGTAACTGACTTTGGAATTGCTCGTGCGGTAACGTCAACAACGATTACCCAGACAGGGTCTGTTCTTGGATCCGTTCATTATTTCTCTCCTGAACATGCTAAGGGTGTGCTGACTGGAGAGAAGTCGGACTTATATTCTCTAGGAATTGTATTATATCAAATGTTGACAGCAACTTTGCCCTTCTTGGGTGAAAGTCCAATTAGTGTGGCGTTGAAACATTTACAAGAAGAATTTGATGATCCGAAAGGTGTAAATCCACTTATACCACAAAGTGTGGAAAATATTATTCTGAAATCGATGCGTAAAAATCCGAGTGAGCGCTATCATTCTGCGAAAGAGATGCTTAAGGATCTTGATACTTGTCTGTTATCTGAACGTCGGAATGAACCTAAGCTTCAGTTCGCAGACGCTGATGTGGATCAGACACGAGCTATGCCGGCGATTAAATCTATGAATAGAGAAGCATCGTATAGCAGAGCAAATAAACTGTTTGATGAGGATGACGACAACAACAACACAATAGAGGATAAACGCAATAAAAGGTGGGTGAAGCCTACACTATGGATCACCTTGACTTTGTTCATATTAGTAAGTATGGCTGGCGTTATCTGGTATGTGAATAATAAACTGGTCGTTCCAGAAGTAACTATTCCCAACGTCATTAACTTACAAGAAGACATTGCTATATCTGATTTGACTGAACTTGGGATTGAGATTGAGGATCCGATCGTTCGTACTTATAAAGAGGGTTATGAAGAAGGAGAAGTATATGACCAGAGTAAGAAAGAAGGTACAGTGGTTAAGGCAGGATCTGTTATTAGACTGTTCGTGGGCACAGCTAAGCCACCTGAGGTTATGCCTGATTTAAAGAAGAAGACTTTTAAAGAGGCTTCCGATGTATTGATCGTTATGAAGGTGAACAAGGATAACATATCAGAGGATTCTGCATATAGTGATGAGCCCCCTGGTACGGTCATTGGACAAGAACCTGAAGCCGATACTAAATTCAATGCGGAAACGGTTGAAGTTATATTAACAGTCAGCAAGGGCAAAGAAACGTTTGATATGCCAGATTTAGTAAATATGACGCGAAGTAAAGCCGAAAGCGAAGTTAAGAGGTTAGGCTTGAAGCTATTGGAAGTCGAGGAAGAAACCAGCTTTAAGATTGAGGAAGGTAAGGTTACGAAACAGTGGCCTCAAGATGCTGGAGCCTCTGTATTTGTTGGTGAAGAGGTGAAAATATTTGTTAGCACCGGATATCCTCCTGAAGCGTTGAATTATACGTTTAATTTGCCAGTAGCACCCGTGGAGGAAGGTAAGAATACGAAGATTAGAATTGAATATTCTGATGCGCGGAATGATGACGGAGAGAAAAAAGATTGGGGTACAAAGACTGTTAAATCTACACAAGTGTTCCCAGTTGATTTAGTTCTTGCACCTAATAAAGATGCCGTTGTAATTCTCTACCGGGATGGCGTGTTCTTCGACACGTATACGATCTCTTATGGCGATGCTAAGAATGGCTCAGTACCAGAGGTATATGTTCCTCAGACTGATCCAGTACATCCTACAAGTGAAGTTGATCCAGAAGTTATACCTGATCTAGGAAATGTTCCAGATCCTAATGTGGATTCTGGAGAAGTGATTGATAGTGAATGATCGAACAATCATCCGTAGTTATGTGGAAAGTGAGGCCATTCTAGTATGCCAGATGGTGTAATCGTAAAAGCGCTGAGTGGATATTATTACGTTAAGCCAATCGTTAACGGCAGAGCGGTAACGACAGAAGGGCAGCGGGCGATCCAATGTAGAGCGCGTGGAGTATTCCGAGAAAGGGGGATTTCCCCCTTAGTAGGAGATCATGTCGTATATACATTGTCTGATCATGATGAGGGTACCGTAACCGAAGTTAAGCAACGACACTCTCAGTTAATTCGCCCGCCAGTAGCCAATGTGCAGTTTGCAGTTCTGGTGTTCTCATTGCGTGAACCAGACTTGAATCTACCGCTATTAGACAAGTTCCTAGTGCATATTGAGCATTCTGGTCTGGATGCATTAATTTGCCTGACGAAGCAGGATTTGCTAGAGAATGATAAGTTGGATGAGAAAGACCCCATTCATTTTGTGCAGGAACTCTATGAACAAATTGGTTACGAGGTCATCCTAACGAGTTCGCGTTCAGGGATGGGACAAGAGCAGTTGCGTGAGCGGCTTGCGGGACATATATCTGTCTTCTCTGGACAATCAGGAGTGGGTAAATCTTCTCTTCTCAACGCCTTAATGCCTGGTCTTGCATTGGAGACGAATGAGATTAGCATGAAGCTTGGTCGAGGTAAACATACGACCCGTCATGTGGAATTGATTGAATTGGATAATGGAGCATTTGTTGCAGATACGCCTGGATTTAGTCAGTTGGATTTCTTGGAGATGGAAGTGGGAGATTTATCTTCATGCTTTAGAGAGTTTAAACCTTTTGCAGATCAGTGTAAGTTCCGTGGCTGTAGTCATTTGCATGAGCCAGGTTGCAAGGTGACTGAAGCTGTAAATAAAGGTGAAATTGCACAGATTCGCTATGATAATTATGTGCACTTCTATGCAGAAATGAAAGATAAAAAGCGGAGGTATTGATAGAAATGATCAAAATTGCACCGTCTATATTGTCAGCTGATTTTGCTAAATTAGGAATGGAGATTGCCGAAGCAGAAGCAGGCGGGGCAGACTGGATTCATGTTGATGTGATGGACGGTCATTTCGTCCCTAATATTACGCTTGGTCCGCCTATTGTTAATGCTATCCAGCACTATACAACGCTTCCTCTTGATGTGCATCTTATGATTGAGCAACCAGAGCGCTATGTGGCCGAATTCGTTAAGGCTGGCGCTAAGGTCATTACTGTGCATGCGGAGGCATGTACACATCTACATCGGGTTGTACATATGATTAAGGAAATGGGCGTACAAGCTGGGGTTGCGATCAATCCAGGAACTCCTGCTTCGGTCTTGAAGGAAGTATTACCAGATCTTGATCTAGTATTAGTTATGACAGTGAACCCTGGTTTTGGAGGGCAGTCATTCATTCCACGGACTCTTCAAAAAATTCGTGAAGTGCGTCAAGCTCTAAATGAAGCTTCATTGCTGGATGTTCATATCGAGGTGGATGGTGGCGTTACAGTGGAGACTGCACCATTAGTAGTTCAAGCAGGTGCAGATGTATTGGTAGCTGGTAACGCCGTCTTTGGACATAAGGATAGAGCACTAGCGATTTCTCAGATTAGAGGAAGTATAGAAGGGGTGTAAGGGTATGACTTTCAAAGAAGCCTGCTGGCTTACATTGGCTAGTATGGGTGCGGGACTGATGCTAGGTTCATTTGCACTACTCAAGTCTCCTTTTAATGCGCTGACATCACTTATTGCGTTAGTTATAACGATATACTACTTCCGTCATTTTGAGCGGAGAGGCTTGAGAATTGGCTACGTTATTTTTGCGATACTCTATTTTGTCTTATTTATATTTATGGTGTCGGTTTATCAATATTATCAAAGCGGATTTACACCTCTATAATTATGGGTTTTGAACAACCTCTGAAAAGTCATAGGGCATGCTGTCTTCGCATAAACATGGTTACATGAGCAGAATTTTCATGTAGCCTTTTTTAAATATAAGAAAGTATACGTTTCACTCGATACTCTATTTCTTATATTTCGGCAGAGACGGGGAGCTCAAAGCGATACGGAGTATCGCTAGCATCGGAAGCGTAAACTCCTTGGAAAAGGATGGCATACCCGTTTCTGCTTGGTTGCCAGTCATAGTGAAGGCTCACTGGATTCATATGGAAAGGCATGAGAATGATGGGGAGGATGAGACATGAAATTTTACACATTCAAGTTACCGAGGTTCTTGGGGGGATTCGTCAAAGCCATTCTTAACACATTTAATAAAAATTGACACCATTTGTACTTATGTGTGTAGTCTACGAAAAAAACTCTGACCGAGGCTCAGAATACCCGGTCAGAGATGCCAAAAAAGCACCTACTGAAAAGAAGGTGCTTTTTGCTTATATGCTGTTGTAGATATTATACGCGAGCGACTTTACCTGATTTCAGTGCACGAGTGCTAACATAAACACGTTTTACCTTACCATCCACCAAAATACGAACTTTCTGAACGTTAACGCCCCAAGTCCGACGATTGCGGTTGTTGGCGTGAGATACATGGTTACCAGTGCCTGGTTTTTTACCTGTTATATAACATTTGCGAGACATAGATTACACCTCCTTGTTCCAATACACTTACATAAACAATACTTATATATAGTATCACAGCAAAAAATGCTTAGTCAACCATCGGCAAAAACATTTATTTCTTTTCATTCTTATAGTACAATGTTGTATAGCTTATACTAATATAAAATAAGTAGGAATATAAGCTGATTCTTTGATAGTAAATGTAGTATTATGAAATATAAATAACGAGGCTAGTTCTTGGTGTAACGAGCTAGGAAGGGGAATTTTCACTTGAGTAAGCGTTCTTTGAATGGAACAGATTTCACCGCGATGGTTATACTTGGCGCGGAACAACTACAACAGCATGCAGAACATGTGAATGCTCTTAACGTATTTCCGGTACCTGATGGAGATACGGGAACAAACATGAATTTAACGATGACAGCAGGTGTTACTGAATTAAAGAGAAATAATAATGAATCTATTGGACATAATGCCGGTGTATTGTCTAAAGGTCTTCTAATGGGAGCACGAGGCAACTCTGGTGTTATTCTATCGCAATTATTTCGTGGGTTTGGACGTTACGTAGCTAATAATGAAGAATTGAACACACAGCAATTTGCTGCGGCGCTGCAGCTTGGGGTAGATACAGCTTACAAGGCTGTAGTTAAGCCTGTCGAAGGCACAATTCTCACGGTAGCTAAGGAAGCTGCTAAGCATGCGTTATACGTCTCTAGACGGAGTAGCGACATTGTAGAATTGATGGAACAAGTACTTATAAAGGCTAAAGAAGCGTTAGCTCATACGCCAGAATTACTACCTATACTTAAACAGGTAGGAGTAGTAGATTCGGGTGGACAAGGACTTGTGTATATTTATGAAGGATTTCTACAGCATTTAAAGGGTGGAATTGGGCTAAGTTCAGGAGAGCAATATTCTTCGGGAACAGCTTCTAAGGCAAATCAACCACCACTTCAGGTAACTAAGGTTGTCTCTCAAGTTCCTATGAGTGCTCAGTCGAACTTAGTGACTGAAGATATTGAGTTCCTATATGATATGGAATTCTTCATTAATCGTCAAATAGGAGAGGCTCATGTTAGCTTGTTCGACGAAGAACAATTTCGAAAGTCGTTGTCAGTCAATGGGGATTCAATCATCGTTATTGCTGATGATGAGATTATCAAAGTTCATGTACATTCTAAATCTCCAGGTGAAGTTCTGGATCTAGCTTTGAAATATGGTGAAATTACGCAAATTCATATTCTGAATATGCGTGAACAACATCGTGATCTACTCTCTACAGGGATAGATAGTTCACCTATGCCAGAATTGTTCGCTGATATTCCGATGAGTGTTGGAATTACGGCACAAGCGACAGCAGAACCTCCTGCCGATGAAATGGCTCCTTATGGTTTCATTGCCGTCTCTTCCGGACAAGGTATTACGGAAATATTCACAAGCTTAGGTGTTGACGCTGTTCTCTTTGGGGGACAGACGATGAATCCGAGTACGGAAGACTTCGTAAACGCCATTTCCTCTATTTCTGCTCAACATATTTATTTACTACCTAATAACTCGAACATTATACTTGCAGCTCAGCAGGCGCGGGAATTGCTTGAGGGGGAACGCAGTGTAACGGTTATCCCAAGTAAGAGTATTCCTCAAGGAATGGCTGCTGCTTTTGCTTTTGCGGAAGAAGAGAATGAAGTTAACAATACTGAGAATATGTTGGCAGCCATTGCACATGTGAAGTCAGGTCAGGTAACTCATGCGATTAGGGATACCGTTATTGATGAGCTTGAGATTAAGGCGGGACAATATATTGGTATTCAGAATTCCAATATTGTAGCGGCTAATGAAGATTTACTGGGAACTTGTCAGAGTTTGCTAGCTCAAATGCTGGTGAATCAAGATGAGATTGTAACTGTCTTAGCAGGTGAAGAGGCCGACGCAGAGATGACAGCCCAACTTGAGGCTTGGTTACAAGAACAGTATCCAAAAGCAGAGATAGAGATTCATGACGGTGGACAACCGATTTATTATTATCTGTTTGCAGTTGAATCCTAAATAATGATCATGTAAGGGGAGATTACCTTGGCTCATACCGTTATAGTTACGGACAGTACGGCTGATATTCCAGAAGAGTTAGCGAAGAAGCATGGCATTCGTGTTATTCCGTTGCGGTTACAGTTTGGCGAGGAATCGTTGCTGGATGGTGTTGAGATCTCGGCAAAGGAATTTTATGATCGGTTGGATAAGGCTACAGTGCTACCGACTACATCTCAGCCATCCCCTGCGGATTATGTTGTAGTGTACGAGCAAATTCAACAAGAGCATCCTGGCGCGTCGATTCTATCCATTCATATTTCCTCGGGTTTAAGCGGCACATATCAATCAGCACTCATTGCCAAATCGATGATGGAGGAGAATCTTGATCTTACGGTTGTTGATTCTCTTTCAGCTTCTTATGGTTTTGGCTTGCTTGTTGTACATGCGGCGCGTCTTGCTAGCGAAGGTATGGCAGCAGAGGATATTGTGGTGGCTGTTGAACAATTGCGTAAGGAACGGAAACTTTATTTCTTAGTAGATACATTAGAGTATTTGCAAAAAGGTGGAAGAATTGGCAAAGCAGCGGCATTATTCGGTACGTTACTTAATATTAAGCCGATTCTCTCTATTGATCCAGAAGGTATTATATACGCGGTCGAGAAGGTAAGAGGTCGTAATAAGGCTGTTGCACGTATGATTGAGTTATTCCAACAGGACCTTGGCAATATTGAAAAAATAAATGTGGCGGTGGGTCATACGGCAAATCCTGCTTCTGCCGAGTCTTTCTTAGCAGAACTTTCTGGTCATTTCAAACTGGAAGAAGTCGTATTAACTAATGTGGGTCCTGTCGTAGGAAGTCATGTTGGTAGAGGGACTATTGCTGTATTTATATGGCCTGCTTGAATTGAGGTATAGATTATGAATATGAACATTTCACTGGATCAGATATCAGTCAAACAGGTACGTGGCGTGAGTGCTCCTAAAGAAGGAGAGCTTCACGCCTTTGGCATCTTTACGGTCAAAGATTTACTGGAGTATTATCCCTATCGTTATGAGGATTATCGGCTTCGTTCTTTGAGTGAGGTTAAGAGTGGGGATAAGATTACGATTCAGGCAAAAGTTGTTGGCGTTCCTGTGTTGCAACGCTATGGGACTAAATCACGTCTGAGTTGTAAAATGATGGCGGAAGAGTGGATGTTTACAGCGACATGGTTTAATCGCCAATTTCTCCGTGATCAATTGACAGTAGGTCGTGAAATTATTCTGAATGGCAAGTGGGAACAACGGCGTATGCAACTTACGGTGTCTGATTCGGAGTTCCCAGATCAAGGTATAAAGCGTGGAGGTACCCTGCAGCCTGTCTATTCTGTAGGAGCTAAGATTACGCAGGCATGGATTCGTAAGACGATAGGACAAGCACTGACGCAGTATGGGGAGATGATCCCAGAAATACTACCGCAGGACTTGTTGAAGAAATATGAATTTTTATCGCGTAAGAAAGCTATTACTATCATTCATAAACCAGAGGATACCGAGGAAGGACAACGGGGTAGACAACGGATGGTGTATGAAGAGTTATTTCTATTTCAATTGAAAATGCAAGCGTTCCGATCTTTGAGTAGAGGACGTATGGATGGCGTAATACATACCGTAGAGAATTCCGTGATCCGTGAATTTGTAAGAAGCCTTCCTTTTGAACTGACGGATGCCCAGAAGAAAGTAGAACTGGAAATTTTGCGCGATATGCGGGCGTCTTACTGTATGAATCGATTGCTTCAAGGGGATGTTGGATCTGGAAAAACGATTGTCGCGGCCATCGCTCTTTATGCAACGGTACGCTCGGGATTTCAAGGTGCGCTGATGGTGCCTACGGAGATATTAGCAGAACAACATTTGCGATCATTGGTACGTTTGTTTGAACCTTTGGGCATCTCGGTCGGTTTACTCACAGGTAGTGTGACGGGACGTAAGCGTAAGGATCTACTGGCATCATTGCAGATGGGGATGATCGACGTCGTTGTCGGTACACATGCTCTGATTCAAGAAGAGGTATTCTTCCGCAATCTTGGACTAGTCGTTACGGACGAGCAACATCGCTTCGGAGTCAATCAGCGAAGTGTGCTTCGCCGTAAAGGTTACAATCCTGATGTATTGACGATGACAGCGACACCGATACCTCGTACGCTCGCTATAACGGCTTTTGGTGATATGGATGTCTCTACACTCACGGAGCGTCCTAAGGGCCGTATACCGATCTCTACGTACTGGGTGAAACATAGTATGATGGAGCGTGTGCTTGGATTCATTTCCAAAGAAGTAGATCAAGGTAGGCAGGCTTATCTCATCTGCCCGTTGATTGAGGAATCGGAGAAGCTAGACGTGCAAAATGTGATTGATCTGCATATTCAGATGCAACAAGCCTTTCCGACCTATCGTGTGGGATTATTACATGGTCGAATGACACCAGCTGAGAAGGAAGAGGCGATGCAAGCTTTTAACCGGAATGAAGTGCAGCTACTCGTATCGACTACAGTGGTGGAAGTAGGGGTAGACGTTCCTAATGCTACACTCATGATCATTATGGATGCAGATCGATTCGGACTGTCGCAGTTGCACCAGCTAAGAGGGCGTGTCGGGCGAGGACAACATGCTTCTTATTGTGTGTTGATTGCTGATCCGAAGTCTGAGGTTGGGCAAGAGCGGATGAGGGTCATGACGGAGACAGATGATGGATTCGAGGTATCACGTCGAGACCTCGAACTACGTGGGCCCGGAGATTTCTTCGGGACGAAGCAGAGTGGTCTACCTGAATTCCGATTGGCGGACATGGTGGCTGACTTTGCAGTGTTAGAACAAGCGCGTGATGATGTCTCAGAACTGATTGCAGAGCCTACCTTCTGGACATCCATATCGTATGAACCACTTCGGCATTATCTACAACAGGAGCAGATTTTTCAAGAAAACTTGATTGACTAGGCACATTGGACAACTCTCGCGTCATATACTGAGGAAGATTGTATTTGACGGGAGGTGCCGATGTTGAGTTATCAGCAGTATGGAATCAGCCCGCAGTTAGTAGAGCGGATTAAACTTAAAATGAAAAATCCAGCGACCAAAGAGCGTATCAAGGGCCTCGTTGACGGTGTCACGAAACAGGACTTGCAAAATGCTCCCAAGGTACAGCGCTTGGTTAGGTCGACAGCCAAAGTGCTAAATGAGAAATTCACTTCTGCAGAAGAAGAGAAATTCGTCCGTTTTGTGTTAGGTCAGCGTATTGATCCTAACAATACCTTCCATCTGATTAAGCTGTGGGGTATGTTTCGGTAGTTCATACTTAGGTTGGAGAGCCCTCGGGGGGATGCCCCGGGGGTTCTATAAGTTAGCAAACTTGTGTGTAGGATGCCGCTACGATAACGGATTGTCCTTACGATCGCTATTGCCCTCCGATTTCCTGATTGTATACCGCATATAGCGGTTGAAATCAGAGGGCAAAGCATATGCTTTCGAAGTAGCTTTCCGTAGGAAAGCTTGTAGGCGAACGCTACCGCTTCTTCAGGCCAATTCCGTCCTCTTCGCTACTTCGAACTTTATTCATTTTTTTTGCAAGTACTATATTTCGTTCAGAGTCATCTTTTGTGCAATTTACTTGTGCAAAAGATGGCTTTTTTAGTATAGCGTGCCCAGAGGCACGCATTATCTAGTTGGTGAAAGTCCAACCGAAGAAGAGGCCAAGCCACCTTCGTAGCTAGGATACCTACGTATGGCGAAATCTGTACGTAGAAGCGTATCGACAAAAGTCTTTGTCGCAGACAAAGCGAGCAACATACCAGGTCGTAACATGAAGAGAATCCTGCCGCATCGTCAAAAAAGGCCGCGCAAGAGGGAAGTGAGGAAGCTGAGTCTATGTATATGGCTATTCGTTAGATCGTCTCTGAAAGAAGATTTTATATTGCAAGTTCTATGTAGATGCATAAAAAAGCGGCTCTTGCATATGCAAGGCCGCTTTAAATTTCAATATCAGAAAAAAACAAAATCTATTTGACAAAAAAAGGATTAATATATATCATTGAATCTGAATTATAAAGTATACACTCAACTAATAATCATACCACATAAAATATTGGAAGTCAAGTGTTGTTTATCGGAATTGTTGAAATTATTTAAGGGGGAGGTGGATGTTGAGGATAACATCTTTTTCCCTGGTAAATAGCACAAGTTGAGAGAGGGAGGAACTCCTATGTTTTTATCACGTATATTCAACTCCTTGAATACTTCGATGCAGGAACAGGCTGTGGTCCAGATCCTTGAGCTGAATGAGAAGACCAAAGAGTATGGGCTGGTGTTGTCTCCTGAAGAAGTGAGGCAAATGATTCTTTCCAGAAATCAGGTACTTCACAACTATGGACGCGTGGAACTGAGTATTGAAGTGACCAAGGATTTAATTGAGGTTTTTTCCGCGTCCCCTTACACCCATGAAGATGATTATGCCTATATATTGAATGAGTTGCACGAGATTTTTTACTATCTCAAAAACGAAACTGAGGACAAAATCAGTGACTACAAGTTGATCGAAAAGATGAGGGAACTCTTTGACGAAGATTGTGGAGGTTCTCTAGATTTACTGAAAAGTAAGCTGGAAGAGTATGCAGAGGTCTTCCGAAGAGAGATACAGCAGAACGAGGCTTTACTTGAAAGGGATGATGACTAGTGGGAACAGCGGACTACGATGATTTTCAATCACTGGTTGCCCAAGGAAACATTAAAAGAAAGAATCTCAAACGACACCAGTATACGGTATCTCTTATGAATGAAGGGCTTCGTACTGGGGTGTTGAACAGTCAGGAAGTTTACGGAATGCAAAATAAGCTGATGCTCGTCTTGCAAAACCTAATCAAGCGCTATACACAAGGAGAGAGTTCATCGGTTACTTCGGAAACAGCGGAAAGTATCTTCACCTCAATGTTATATGCAGTGGATGTTTATTTTCAGAGCGTGGAGACACCCGAGAAGGCGCTGATTCAGCTAAAAATGGATGATATTCAATATATCTATGAAAAAGGGGTTCAGTTTGTAAATGCATGCTTTGAAGAAACGAAACAGCTTTATAATGAAGTTAAAAAAAATAAGCTGGATGTTCCTATAGATGCCTACAACATGACCATTGACGAATCCCTGCCTATTTTTATGAAAAAATATGGAATTATCTTTGATGCTCATAATACGATGGCCAGCATTGATTATCCTCTCGCGATTGATGATATGCGACTTCAGGGCGTCATTTATATTAGACAATATTTAGAGCGTCTTCACATTGAAACAAAATTTTGTCAGTTGTTCAGTCACGAAGATCTTCTCGATACTTTGGTGAACTTTGGAAAGGCATGTAGGTTTGATTACAGAATCGAATTGTTCAATATTTATGAATTGATGTTAAAAAATGCGGTTTTTTCGATTTTGTCAGGTGGGGAAGTAGGTCAAGTCAAGATTTCGTCTTATCAATTCGAGCAGTTGGAGCGGGCATTGACTCAGGCGACTCCTGATAAAGTTGATTTTATCGTCGGTGAAGCGATAGAGCGTCTTCAGAATGATTTGAATATAAGTGATCTTCAAATGAGAGATTACATGGATCAATGCAAGACTGAATTGGTGCAGCGGATCGTTAATGCGGCAAAATCCCGTAGCCTTCATGCCGTTATTATTATCCGGCAGGAAGAAAGAATAAAGTCTGTTGAAATTTCTTTGAATCCCGAAGATCGTATGAGGGATATTGAACTGCGGAAATTGCTAGCTGAAGTTATGGAAACTGATAAGAAAGAGGACAAGGCTCAGCTTATCAAATCCCGACTGTATTCACTTCACGATTATTTGGATGTTTTTGAATCTGACAGCCTTTACGGAGACGAATATGGTGCGCTTTTTGCCCTGTTCGGGGACATTGAGCTGGCGATCTTGTCCAAGATTGTTTTTTACGAGGAACTGCGGAGCGATTTCCTCGATTTTCAAATCATAGTGTCAGACCACGACGGAAGCGAAGATGAATGGAAGACACACTACATTGAATTTATGCAGGGGTTGAGTCCAGACCAGATCAAGTCTATTGAGAATCTTATCGATATGATCGATTATGAAGAAATCAAGTTCTATTGAAAAACAATCTAGGGAGGACGATCAATGTACTAGCCTAATCCGAACGAATTGAGTGATGATAATATCGACCATTAGGACGCTTTTGAGTACAGTAATAGTAGCTGTTACGCCCAATTCCTAGCATCTTACACAATTTTCTTTTGCTATGTTTGTCAGACTGGGATACGACCACATTCGTAACCTCACGATTACTTATCATTTGGCGAATATGGTCATAGCTTTTTTTAGGATCTCGTTTTCCTCTCCAAGCTGTTTTCCCTTTACGATGGAGTTCAACGATCATGGTTTTGAACTCATCACTATATCTTCCTTGCTTAGCTCCCATAGCTGGACACAACTTTTCATTATTATTTTAGCAGTCCTCCATCTTGTGTCCACTACTTCATACTAGCTCCAGTTTCATATCCACAGCCAAGCTTCCCACATATCTCCCAATCCTCACGCTGATCTCAGCCCGCATAAAGTCTCTTGTCATCGTGAATTGATCCTCACAGCCGCGGCAAGTATAGAGATACGTGAGTTCGGCATCATTCTTCGTATCTTCGAATACGCGAATATTTCTCTCGTGAAGAAGCTTTTTGGATTTCTGCATGTCCTCTCGTATATGGTTAGCCAGTACTTTCGCAGCTGTGGAATAGAGTAACTTGAGCATTTGAGGTGACATTTCCACTTCTAGGATCTTCTTTTCAACAATATGGAGCATGACTGGAAGAAGGACATATTCCCGCATCATTTCGAACTCCTGTCTTGTTGGGGGTTCTTTCGATTGAGGCGAGCCGCTATTGTGTATGGACATGGATAACGATTGTTCTCTATGCTGGGGGAGCATCATTCGACTGGACTCCCATAAGCCATTGCCCTCTAGTTTTTTACTCATTTATAATGGCCTCCAATTTTTTGTGATCTTTCTAATGCCTGGCCCGAAGTGGTGATAGAAGAAGCTCTTACGATAGCCATGCTACCATAACGTTCTTTGATCGTATCAGTGACTTTATCTAAAGCCCGGGACTTGATCTGATCATCAAACAGTGTCAATTGATATTCTTGATCAGATGCAAAGTTACTGAGAGTCAGACCAATGCGACGCACAGGAAGTGTATTCCAGTAACGGTAAAAGAGTGCTTTGGCCGCTTCGTACACGATGTTCGTGTTATTGGTTGGGTCAGGCATCTTCATTTGCCGAGAGAAACTCGTAGGATCCTCGTAAGGACTGCACATGCAACTCACGGAAATGACGGAACCCATATATCCCTTGCGACGACAATCGCGGCATACCTCTTCTGTGAGCTCCAGAAGTATCGTATTGATCTGATCTTCATCAACATAATCTTTAGGCAATGTGATCATATGACCGACTGATTTAGGTGCTGTGTTAAAAGTGCCCGGTGTAACAGGGGAGTCATCCCAACCGTTAGCCGTTCTCCACATCACCTCGGCCTGAATATCGCTTTGTTTGCCGAAACGCGCTCGAAATCGTTCCTTTAATCGGGGTAAGGGCGTTCTAGCGATATCACCAATCGTATGCATTCCGAGACGTGAGAAGTGTGCCGTCATCTTAGAGCCTACTCCGAACATTTTGTTTACAGGCTGCGGCCATAATAAGGATTCAACTTCCGACTTAGGTAAGGTGAATATGCCATTCTCATTCTTTTTGGCCCAAATGTCTGTGGCAATTTTGGAAAGTATTTTATTAGAGCTGATGCCTACCCGTACTTTCACTCCTGTCTGTTTAATGACCTTCTGTTGTATGGATTGTGCCATCGTGATAGGATCTCCGTACATACGTAGACTTCCGGATACGTCCAGAAATTGTTCATCTATGGAAAATATCTCGACGAGGTCGGTATACTCCTTGTAAATTTGTGTGATCATAAGCGAAACATCAATATAATGCTGCATTCTGGGGCGCATGACAATGAGGTCAGGGCACTTGCTCAAGGCCTCGCCTAATCTTTCTGCTGTAGTCACTCCGAAGTTCTTAGCTAGAGGACAGGCTGCTAGAATAATACCTGAGCGACGCGCCGGGTCCCCAGCCACAACAAGAGGTTTATTCTTGTATTGTGGGTAGTCCGCCTTTTCGACGCTGGCGTAGAAACTCTGGCAATCTGCTAGGAAAATAACCCGTTCTCGTTTACCGTTCATGCCAATCACCTCCGCGTATGCTCATAAGCATGGTGTATATTTCTGCCTTTATTAGACCTCGTAACATATTGAAATGGTGGATATAACCACGTACTTTATACTCAACCTCAATACCGAGCGTATTCATGTCCGTGCTCAAGATGATAATCTGTCGTTGTTTCATCCTATTCTTAAGAATCTGTAATACAGGATATATGGATTGCTCGACCTCTTTCAGATGATGAATAACATAATGGTATATGATCTTATCTTGATAGATCGTTAAATGATCGATATCCCTTGCTAACATATCCAGTAGAATGGGTAGTAAGGTATACTCTTTAATAATTTGGATATCTTCTTCTGTTTCTAAGCTTGGATTAATACTCATCTTTCACACCACCACAATGAGAACATATATTCTTATTGTATTATATACCGAACATGGGTTCGTTATGCAAGTGTATTTCTTGGAAGTAAGGTATCATCTTCTGTTATAATAGATTCAATGAGGTTGGCCAAGGCTTCTTTGAAGGCCTATAACATAATGGAGGAACGGAAATGATTGTACATAAAGGGGAAATTTTATTCCGTCAAGGAGATACTGGGGAATACCTATACCATGTTAAAAGCGGGCTATTTAAAGTAACTAGACTGCACGAGAATGGAAATATGGTATTGTTCAATATTTTATATTCGGGAGAAACGGTTCCGCATCACTCACTCATTACGCCTAAAGAAATGCATGGTACAGCTATTGCATTGATGCGTAGTGAGGTGGAAGTTATACCTGCTAACGAATGGTATCGTCAATTGCAAGAGGAGCCTAACAAGCCAATGGAGATAGCCCTATTACTACAGGCGAAGCTACGGTTTATGCAACAGCGACTGGATCATCTGACCGTTGGTACTCCGGCGGAGCGCTTGGAGTTACTCACGGAATGGTTGGATGATTTCTCTCATGGAGTGGATGTGACGGAATTGTTGACACAAGAGGAGATTGGACAATTGATCGGAGTTCGGAGAGAAACGGTCAATCGTTTGTTGCGATTGAAATAATGAATAATGAGTAATACAGCGAGGGACTAATCCTTAGGTCAATATTGACTTAAGGATTAGTCCCTCGTATTTGATGAGGTCAACCGCAATTGTGGAATGGACTCTCTGTATTAATCTGTCAAGCTACCCGCAGGCCCGAAGAATTCAAAATGAATTCTTTCCGCTGGCACTTTCCATTCTAATAGCGCCTTAAATATAGCACTCATGAAAGGAGTAGGTCCGCAGAAATAGAAATCAGCTTGTTGATCTACGACCCCTTGAAGCCAAGGGAGATCAATATAACCAGATTTATGGCAGACATCCTCTTCATTTGGAGATTCGTAGCACACATAGGATTTCAGATGGGGATGGCATTGCTCCAATTCCTCAATTAATCCTTTCATAGCATGCAGTCTACCATTGATAGCGGCGTGAATATATGTTACTTCACGTTGTGGTTGTTCAGCTGCTAACGTCTCAAGCATACTCACCATTGGAGTGAGTCCGACACCGCCGCTAATCAGGACTACCGGGATATCGGTACTGCGATCTAGTGTGAAGTCTCCAGCTGGAGCACTCACTTCCAGTACTGTACCTACATTAACTTCCTCGTGGAGGTAAGTAGATACGACTCCCGCAGGCTTGTTATCTGCTTCGTCTTCTCGTTTGACGGTGATGCGATAATAAGGTTGTCCCGATGCAGTTGACAGACTATAGTGACGAATGTGAGTGTATTTCTCACCTTCTGGTTGAACACGCAAGGTGATATATTGTCCCGGCAAATAAGAGGAAATAGCACCTCCATCCTGAGGGGTGAGATAGAACGAAGTAATAAGTTCACTTTCTTTTATTTTCTGACTGATAACGAAGTTTCTGAATCCGCTCCAGCCACCTGGTGCTTCCGCAGCTTCACGATACTTCTCTACTTCAACGCCGATGAATGCATCAGCAATTACGCCATAGGCTTCAGCCCAAGCATTCAGAATTTCTGGAGTTGCTGCATCACCAAGAACTTGGGCAATAGCAGCTAATAAGGTTTCACCGACAATCGGATAATGTTCAGGTAATACACCCAATGCGCGGTGCTTCTCTGCAATCTGTTTCACCACGGGGAGAATATTTCCTAGTTGATCAATATTTACTGCCGCAGCTAATACTGCATTGGCAAGGGCTGTCTGTTGTTTGCCTTGGCGTTGGTTGGCATGATTGAATATATTTAATAGTTCAGGATGGTTCTCAAATAACATGCCGTAGAAGGCAGTTGTGATCGTTGTTCCATGAATCTGCAATACAGGAACGGTTGATTTAATAATCTCAATGGTACGTTGATCTAACATATATATTACCTCTTTCCTACAATCAGATATTTGCTACTTATAAAGCGTATAGAAGTGGCGGGGGTGAAAGTGTGCTTTTCATCACATGAAAAATTGCTAAATTGTGAACAAGCTGAATTTAGCAATGACATTTATCACGATAAAGATGTGAAAAATGACTTGAAAACACAATAAAACACAAAAACCACCATATTCTTTATGAACAAAGTGGTTATAGTGCGTTTTCAAAAGGTCACCTTTTGAACAACTTCTTACAGTGTACCAATCTCAATTTGGCGTCGGGGTTTCTCCCGGATCCAAGCCGTCGGAAGTGACTCGGAGAATGGCAATGGCTCCTTTGGTAGCATCGTTGAGTTGATGGGTTACAATGGGGTAATCCCCCACTTCGTTTACGACGAATTCTACCACGGCACCGCCGCTAACTGGGATCATGACGGTTTGTAGACCATATAACATATTCTTCGGATTGCCGTCCGTATACACTACATCCATAATGGCCCCGACGACGTGGAAAGAGGATACTTTATTGGGACCGACATTGTTAACATATATTCGAACCCGATCCCCAACCTTAGCCAGTAAAGGATGTTCCTTCAAGGTAAAGTCATCTCCGTTAAATACGACATACTCAGGTGCACCATCTAAAAAGGCATTGAAATCATGTTCTGCATACCACTCACTCTGTACAATAGTATACTCACGATCGACTTCATTATCCGTCGGATAACCATCTTTCGGTTCAACGATGATGACACCATACATACCATTGGCGATATGTTCTAACATCGGGTCTGTGCCACAATGGTACATGAATACACCTGGCATATTAGCTGAGTAAGTAAAGCTACCATGCTCAAGTGGCATAATGTCCACGAAGTTCGTGCTAGGAGAAGTCTGGACAGCATGGAAGTCCATGGAGTGTGGCATGGTAGGGTCGATATTATTCAGAGTGAAGTTAAGCGTATCGCCTTCTTTCACTCGAAGGACAGGACCGGGTACTGTACCATTGAATGTCCAAGCATTATAGAAAACACCAGAAGAAATTTCCACATCGGTTACTTGCGCAGTCATTTCGATATGAACGATATTGCCTTCGCGAACGATAACAGGCTCAACTGGAGGCTGATTCACTGTTTCCACAATAAACTCGTCTTCATCTTCAAGGACAGGTACAGGATTGACGTAGAAGCCAGTTATAATAATAGCAAATCCGATTACAACAATGAGATACAACTTCCAGTTGAACATTGTAAACAGCCTCCAATCTGAGATTACATATATCCGAGGTCTTCTTTCGCTTCATCGGACATGAGACTTGGCGACCAAGCCGGTTCCCATACGACCTCGACTTCGACAGATAGAACCCCAGGCTCTACTTCGAGTGCCCTCTTCACACCACCGACGATCATATCGTGCATCGGACAGCCTGGTGTCGTTAGTGTCATCACGACAGACACGACTCCATCTACGAACTGAAGGTCATAAATAAGTCCAAGATCAACGATGTTGACACCAAGCTCCGGATCATACACCTCTTTGAGGCATTCTCTAATAAATTCCACTTTAATCCCTCCTATTTCGTAAATACACTGGCAATCAGACTTATATAGAGGAGCGAACTTAAAGCTAGTATACTTCCTCCGATGGATGTGACCCACGGCTGATTCCAACTCAGACCTATCATAAGTATAAATAATGAGCTGACGATGACGGTTAATCCAATATGAACATGACGATCATTGATTAAATCGGACATGGTTGGTATTTTCTTTTTGCCTATTAAAGGACCGTATTTATGTGTCCACCATAGGAATGGAACGATTTTGGATAAATAAGATAGAAGCGTGAGTCCGACCCATCCCCATAAATACAGCCAACCAAGGATGACGACCATCCGGGATTGCACCATTATGTCTGGCATGAAAGGAGAGAGGATAAGGATGGAGATCCCAATCACTGTCAAAGAATGTGTTAGAGCAAGAGTCCATTTCATACCCACGCCAGGATTAGGTTTGTGTCGATGCTTAACAATTTGAGATAGATGAATGGAATAAGCGATCATGGCGAGTACAACTAATAGTAACCCTGACCATTTCAACCATGCAGGTCCATTAAACAGAAATGATAAAGCGCCGACAAGTACGCCTGCATTCCATAGCGCAATCACGACTTTTTGCAACCACTCTGGATATTCATGAGATAGATAGAACATAGGGAACATTTTATAGCTGAAGCCTGTAATGAGCATTCCGAACCAGCCAAACGCTGCAAAACAGATATGAGCGCCAAGTAATTGCTCGTGGAAGTCACCCCACTGATCGAAATAAAAGTTTAACCCCATGAGCATACCTGATATTCCGGTAAGTACGAGATAGGTGACAGAACAGGCAAGGCTAATCGTTATCGTATTCCATTTCTTAGCGCGAACGAGCGTCACACCGATATTAATGGCGA
This sequence comes from Paenibacillus sp. Y916, assembly GCF_056786435.1. NCBI lineage: Bacteria > Bacillati > Bacillota > Bacilli > Caryophanales > Paenibacillaceae > Paenibacillus > Paenibacillus sp. Y916. The sequence goes on from NZ_JBXCJA010000001.1 coordinate 439,378, forward strand.
ACAACAGAATACCAATGAAAGCAACGGTGGCGAATCCCGCGATCCACATCACCTGCATCGATTGAAAGCCAATGAGTAATCCTGCCGTTCCGACTGCAAAAAAACCATAATGAACATAACCGAGTGTTCTACTGAATAAGCTGTGGTTTTGCAGTACGACAGGGGTGAGTTGATACACAGCGCCCATCGCAATCATCGTTGCCCAACCTAACACGAGTAGATGGACACGGAACCATCCAGTTGGGTACCTAGGCTCCTCGCTAAACATGGTTAGCCATGTTGCGAAATCGAATAAGGAAAATAGCTGGAATAGCGCGAAGCTAATGAGACCGGTAATAATGAACAGAAACGGCAGGCGAAACATGGGCAAACACCACCTTACTTTTTGTAAATATGAATTCTTGCTGATCCGTCAGGTTGCTCTTCAACGTCATAGTCATACCCTAACGTATTAAGTTCTTCGATAAGAAACACAGGGACTCGATCGTTGTGAATGATAACCTCATCCCCGGGTGATGCCTCTTCGAGTTTCTTCAAAGTACGTATCATAGGCTGTGGAGGCTCCAATCCGCGATTATCCAACTCATAGATTTGAGAAGGGGGAGAATCGGCCGGGCATTCAGGCGTATCATGAGATTGCTGTACATCTTGGTAGTCTTCTATGGCATCTAGTTCATGTCCGCTATTTTTGTGTATAAATGTGATGATCCAGTGATCGGACTCTATCTTCTCAACTTTATGAGTGTACCCCTTGGTTTTCATTAAACCAAAGAGAGGTGTCGGTTTAAAAGTAGCGTGCAGCACGAAGATATCATCCTTATTTAACGCTTTTACCGTATCCATGATAACTTTAAAGGGCTCTACCTTTTTACGTAGATAGGGTCGAACATCTAACTCTACCGTCTGTCCTGTATGATCCATGTCACATCATCTCCTAAAAGTTTTGTAGCATCACTTCCTGAATGAACTTCGCAAAACTCACACCGGAAGCATGAGTTAAAAGTTTTCGTAGCACTACTCCCCGGATGAACTTCGTGAAAACTCACACCAGAAGCGTAAGCTTAAATTTCAACTGGATGAAGTTGTTTAGCTACGTCGTATAAAGCTGCCATCCCGCCGTACAATGCATAGAAGAAGGAATCCGGTGCATCCAGTGAGAATGAGTTATATTGTTTGGGATCGATGCCGAGCATAAATTCGAATAAGGCTGCACTATCATAAGCGTAGAAACAGAAATAAGTATATTCAAAAATAGGCATTTTCTCATAAATGGTTACAATATCAGAAGCATGCAGGGAAATATCTCTGGACGCCTCTGTTACCATGAGGATCGCATCTTCTAAACGGACACTAATTTTGATTGTTTGTTCATCTATAATTGTAACTTCAGCCATACGGTATCACTCCTCTAGTTTACTGATTTTGACACGGAACATATCGGGACCTTGTTCGAGGTATTCCCAAGTGAATCGACCGGAATGCATAGATTCGAATTGGAAACGAAGTGGAACCGGATCATGATCGTTCACTAACAACATCGCCTCTGAAGGTTGAAGTTGGTTGAATGTTTGGAAAATGACCTTATGTTTTAATTGAGGTGGGTACTCGGTAGCGTTGACAATGAAAGTGAAATTATCCATTATTGTATTCCTCCTGAGAACTATTATCATTACAAACCTCATTATAAGAGATGTGAAAGTCAGCATTGTGATTATAATCACGATTGTGAAAATGAGATTGATCTACGATTGGAATATAACGAAACACTCTATGTAGAGGTCATGATTATGAGGAGGATACTTAATGAATAAGTGGATAAAGTTAACTGTTCTTATAAGCATTTGTGTATTGTTCTTAGCTGCGTGTGGCAAAGAGGAAATGGAAAGTTCAGAATCAAGTGCAACTGGAGATACGAAGGAATTCACTATTGAAGCGACGTCGTTTGAATTTGATGTGACAGAAATAAAGGTGAAGCAGGGGGATACGGTCAAAATAACGTTGAAAAACAAAAAGGGTTATCATGGGCTTAAATTAGACGGATATAAGAAGGAAGTTCGTCCGAATCGTTCCATTTCATTCGTAGCCACTGAAAAGGGAGAATTTGAATATAAATGTGCTGCTCACTGTGGTGCGGGGCATAAGAAAATGATTGGGAAATTAATTGTAAATTAACTACTCTGATGGACAAGAAAATGAGAAAAAAGGAATTTTTTTAAAATTAGAGGTTCAGAAATGCTCGAAATGGTGATATAATGGTATAGAACATATCCAAAAAGAGAAAGGATCAGGATACCATGTGTCCCCGAAGGAACATTCCCCAAAGGACGGTCTGGAAACGTTATGATCTCTCATACACTTAGCTTGCTTCGTAGAGACAAAGTCGGGTATTAATGACAACCTCTGCGAAAGAAGGAAGCTAAGTATGCGAAGGACAAAGTCCTCAAAGTTTTCTCCTTGTAGTAGGTTGTCTCACTTATGACCACAATCTACGATAAAGAGGGAAACTTGTATGAGGAAAAGAGAACAACCAATTTCTATGTTGTTGCAAGTCGCTGTAATGTTATTAGGAACACTTTTAATGGCTTTTGCTTATTATCACATTAATTTTCAGAATCATTTAACCGAGGGTGGATTTGTTGGTCTTGCATTATTGGGTAAATACGTATTAGGCCTACCACCAGCACTAAGTATGCTCGCATTGGATATCCCTGTGCTGCTGCTTGCGTTATTCATTAAGGGTCGTAAATTTTTAGTGAATACGATAATCGCTACAACATCCTTTTCAATTTTCTATGCTTTGTTTGAACGTTATTCATTCATCGTTATTGATTTGCAGAATAGTTTATTCGTTGCTGCACTCTTATCAGGTTTATTGACGGGATTTGCTACAGGTCTTGTACTACGTTTTGGTGGGGCAAGTGGTGGGGATGATATATTATCACTTCTTGTTAGTCGTTGGACTGGATTGAAGCTAGGCACCGTGTTTTTTATATTTGATGCTATCGTTTTATTGCTTTCTCTATTCTATATGCCGCTAAGAGAGACTTTGTATACGATTCTCGCTGTAAGTATCGCGGGGAGAGTGATTACATTGACTGTGACTTCCGGTAGAAAGAAACCAGTAACCAAACGCTCCTTGTTTAAAGCTAAGACGAAGGGAACTTTACCTAAATCGCTAAAATCGAAGACTGTACCTGTTATGCATAATGCACGTTAATAGTAAGACACGATGGAATACTCTGATACGCAGGTTAATGAAGTACAGGGTCATCGTGTCTAATCCAAGATAACCACGAAGTTCTTAATATGAACTTTGTGGTTTTTTTGTATTTATAGAGGGAAAAGAAGAAAGTAGTCGAACCTCTCTAGAGTGTAGATAAGAAGATATACTTCATAATTCTGAACAGAGAGCAGGCGATGGTGGATCATGTGGAATGCGGATTTGTTATTAGAAAGTCTATACGATGAGGCTGTGAATCAGCATAAGGCAGGGACTGAGTCAGAGACGTCAATGGAACGGAAAATAAGGCTCAAACAGCTATTGCAGCAATTGAACGGCTCTTTCGAACCAAATAAAGAGCATGTTCCAGTACTATTAGAACGGACGATATGCGATGGCTATGTGAGAGAACGCGTTGAGTTATCAGCGACACCTGGATTGACCTTCGGAGCATATGTACTTATTCCAGAGGGGGCTCATGCCAATATGCCAGCAGTGCTTGCTATCCATGGACACGGCTATGGCGGCAGCCGAGAAATTGTTGGTTTGAACCCAGACGGTACTCCTAAAGAAAGTGGAGCGAGTAATCATCAACATTTTGCAGTAGAGCTTGTGAAACGGGGAATGGTAGTTATAGCACCCGACGTTGTAGGATTCGCAGAGCGGAGGTTATTGTCAGATCTGAAGAAAGATCCGAATATAGAGAATTCATGTCACAGAATTTCCGTAGGTCTTTTGATGGTGGGCAAGACGTTGACCGGACTTCGCGTAAGTGAAGCACAGGCTGCACTTCAGTATATTATGGATCGTCCTGAGGTGAATCCTGAGGCAATTGGTGTCATGGGATTCTCAGGTGGATCGTTGATCGCATCCGTTGTAGCTGCGTTGGATGATCGGGTTAAGGCGACGGTACTTATGGGGTTCCCTAATACTTTTAGAGACAGCATATTGCATGTACGTCATTGCATTGATAACTATACGCCAGGAATTATGAACTATGCGGAGCGTCCTGAATGGATTGGCTTGATTGCACCTAGACATCTCTTTGTGGAATCAGGCAATAAAGATCATATTTTTCCAGCTGCAGGTTTTGAGCAGACAGTCCAACAATTGAAAGAGATTTACACTCTTGAAGGAGTAGAGGAAAGATTAGAAAGTGATCTATTTCCGGGAGGTCATGAGGTTAGTGGGAGACGCTCTTATGATTGGATGAGTAGGGTACTCGATAATAGGTGAGTGTATGACTTGTTGTGCTAGGCCGATTCGACGATACATTCAAAAGCTAACAAGCCAGCGAGGAAATCGCTGGCTTGTCTTGTAGTGCCTTTTATATTTTATTCAAACAATGTACGGTACTCTGGATAACCTTCTTCCTCGAGATCCTCTAGGGGGATGAATCGAAGTGCAGCAGAGTTAATGCAATATCTCAGACCCGTAGGATCAGGTCCATCGTTGAACACGTGGCCTAGATGGGAGTCCGCTTCTTTACTACGTACTTCTGTGCGAATCATAAAATGGCTTGAATCGGTCTTCTCTTTAACCACATAGTCACGAAGCGGGCGTGTAAAGCTTGGCCAGCCGCAACCGGCATCGAATTTATCAAGTGAACTGAATAAGGCCTCTCCCGATACAACATCAACATAAATTCCGGTACCCTCATGGGCCCAGAACTCGTTCTGGAATGCGGGCTCTGTTCCGTTGTTCTGTGTTACCGCGTATTGAATAGGTGTTAGACGTTGCTTCAATTCTTCTTTATCCACTGGAGTTGACCAATGGGCTTGGATATAGTCCTCACGTCCAGATCCTTTGCGGTAGCGATAATAATGTCCTGGATTTTTCTTGTGATAGCCTTGGTGATGTTCTTCCGCATCGTAGAAAGGTTTAGCTGGCACAATCGGAGTGACAATAGGTTTATCGAAACGATGACTTTGCTCCAATGTTTGTTTCGATCGTTCTGCCTTCTCACGTTGCTCTTCATTATGATAGAAGATGGCTGTAGCATAAGAGTCGCCTCTGTCATGGAACTGCCCGCCTGCATCGGTAGGATCAATCTGTTGCCAGAAAAGCTCCAGCAATTTGTCGTATGGGAAAATATTCGGATTGTAAGTTATTTCAACGGCTTCGACATGTCCTGTAGTATGCGTGCATACTTCTTCATAAGTTGGATTGACCGTATGTCCACCTGTATATCCAGAGACCACTTTAATAATTCCTGGAAGCTCTTCAAACGGACTTACCATGCACCAGAAGCATCCACCTGCAAAAGTAGCCTTCTCATGTGTAATTGATTGCAAATTGCTCACGATTTCACTCCGTTTCTTTGACTGTGAATAATTTAAGTCACTTCTATTATAATTCAATTAGTAGTTAGAACCAAGGAGGAAGAGAATTTCGTTGTTCATCGAACTGATTCAGACTTCTGCCCTACGAGAAATTCTTCTATATACAATAAGAACCAAGATGATCAATAGCAGGTAAATCGACAGCACGATGAAGGAGGTAAAGGGATGACTCATGAGATTCCCTCCTAAATAGGCGTAAAGAATGATGCCCGGAATTTTCCCGAGACCTGAGGCAAGGGTGTAGGTCCACAAAGAAATAGATGCGACACCGGCGAAGATATTCACACCCATCTGTGGCAAAATAGGCAATAGACGAGCGATGGTGATCGCTAAAAAGGGATGAGTCTCGGTTAATGTCGTAAACGAATGAACAGATCGTTGCTTGCTTAGATAGCGCCTCCCTTGTTCACGAAAGGCATACCTGACGATCCCATACACAACAATTCCGGCGAGCATGGTTCCCAACCAAGCAATGAGCGATGCAAATACCGTTCCGTAAGCATATCCCAGAGTAGCAATGACTACTTTATACGGGAGAATGGGGAAGATGGCTAACAGAGTAGCGATTAGAATCAAGACGGTTAGAGAGTTATTATCGTTGAACCAGCTCCAAATATTCGATTTGTATATAAAGGCTACTCCCAATATGAGTACATAGAGTAACAGCGGCAGCAACTTTTTCATGAGAGATGATCCTTTCGTTAACATGGATTTTCGATATTATATCAAACTTTGCTATAATGTAGAAAAGTACAAAGGCTAAAAATTGGGTAGGGAAGAGGTTGAAACGAATGGACGAGGAATACAACAGATCGATGAAATTATCCTTAGAAGAACAGGTTAAGAAGAATTATCGCGAAGATGAGGATATGATGATACTGGTCTTTGCTCAGTGGTGCATTAATAATAATCTAGATCCATTGGAATTATATAATGAAGCCTATCCACATCAAGTTCATAATGAACAATTAATAAAAGTGATGGAGTTGACGGTATCTAAAGAAGAGGCAGGCGACATTCCAGATGAAACAGTGCTAGGGATGCTGTCGCTTTTTGGAAATGATGATCTTGGCTTTGTTGTTACCGAAGCGATCTCAAAAAGGGTTTAAGGGGTTGTGGTATACCTGAAACTAAAAAAGGCATACCACTTTTTAAAAATATAAGAAAGTATAAGTTTCACTTGAATCAATTTCATAATCGCTGATGCAGTCAAATCGGGTTGCGTAATTATGAAATTGATTCTTGATACTCTATCCCTTATATTTCCGATGAAACGGATGCCGTCTTTGAAAAAGGACGGCATTGCCGTTTCTACTTGATAACCGTTATTTCAGTTGTTCGCGATTAGCGGTACGAAATTGTCTGGGAGACATTCCAAATCTTGCTTTGAACACACGATGGAAATATGTGTAATTCGCAAATCCGCAAGTCTCTGCGACATTTTCAAGAGACTGAGGGCTGAATATAATGCGTTCTTTTGCCATATCGAGTTTTACGTCGAGCGTGTATTGCATAATGCTGGTATCGAATGTTTGTTTAAATAAGTGGACAGCTCGAGAGATGCTAATTCCTACATAAGCAGCGACATCTTCTAGTTTAAACATATATGAAGCATTTTCCTCAATATAATGTTTGATCTGATATGCTAAATGGGTCTTTGGGGTAGTGTTGGGCTGTTCTTTAAGCAAACGATCCACTTCTAAGCATAGAATTCTCATATAGTATCCTGAAATCTCAGGAAATGGATTTACGATGCGGCGTTGTTCGAGTGCAATTTGTCGGAATAAGCTTAAGAAGCTCTCATGGAGAGGGAAATTCATACGAGTAGGTCGAGTTTCGGATTTCCACCATCGGTCTATCCATTCTCCTCCGAAGAAAACATGGTAATCAGCACTGTCAATCATCAATTCACCGAGTGAATTGATTTCGTGATCCACTTTTAACTCATAGGGTTCACCTGGTGAATAAAGTAATAAATCACCTGTCTCAATCATGCCCAATTTACCGTCATATCGCGCACGACAACGTCCATCTGTTTGGAAACGCATTAAGTATGTTTTTACGCCATCTAATTGCGAGGTATAGTAGGGTTTTGTATGGAAGGAATATCCTGCTACATGCACTTGACAAGAATCTTCGAGAGTCATTATGAAGTCTCCTTTCAGATGAATAGAAAATTATGACCAGATTGTTCATGTTTCAATCATATTATTCATTTTAAAATAAAGCAATTCATATTACTATGTAATTAGATAGTACAAATGAAGTTTAGATACAATACTATTTAATACAGGAGTGGATCAGTCATGCTGAACGTGGGATTACAACTCTATACCGTTCGCGACCAAATGGAACAAGATTTTGAAGGTACGCTAAAAAAAATAGCTGAACTTGGTTACAAAGGTGTAGAATTTCATACTTTCTTTGGACGTAGCAGTTCTGAAGTTAAAAGGTTGCTGGACGAGAATGGTCTTGTAGCTATTGGAACACATACACAATACGCAAGTATGCTGGATGATTTGGATTCGATTATTACGTATAATAAAGAAATTGGTAATAAGTACATTATCGTTCCTTATTTATCTGAAGAAGAACGCCAATGGGATGATGTATTCGCAAAACTTAAGATTATTGGTGAGAAGTGTAAAGAACAAGATATGGTTCTTCTGTATCATAATCATGATTTCGAATTCACGGAGTCTTATGGTGAGAAGACTGTATTTGATGCAATGTATGAAGCAGTGCCAGCAACTTTGCTTCAAGTTGAAATGGATACATGCTGGGTGCACTTTGCAGGATTTGATGCTGTAGAGTATATTCATAAATATGCGGATAGATTACCGCTTGTCCACTGGAAAGATGTAAAGAGACAAGAGGATGGCTCTCCACTAACCGTTGAATTTGGACAAGGTGAAGTCAATCTAGCTGCCATTGCTGAAGCTGCTGATCAAGTAGGAGCAGAATGGATTATAGTAGAACAAGATTTCTGTCTGAATCCACCTCTCGAGTGTATTGCTACAAGTATGAATTGGATAAAACACAACATGAAAGATGGAGGAATCTTACATGTCTAAAACATTGAAGATTGGAATTATCGGTTGTGGAGGAATTGCTACAGGTAAACATTTACCGAGTCTTGCGAAACAATCCAATGCAGAATTGGTAGCTTTTTGTGACATCGTTCAAGAACGTGCAGACAAAGCGGCAGAGAAATACGGTGTTGAGGGTGCCAAAGTGTATACTGATTTCCGTGAGTTACTTAAGGATGAAAGTATCGATGTTATTCACGTATGTACACCGAACGATTCTCATGCTGAGATCACGGTTGAATCTCTTGAATCTGGCAAACATGTTATGTGTGAAAAGCCAATGGCCAAAACAGCCGCACAAGCAAGAGAAATGCTAGAAGCTGCAAAGCGTACAGGTAAAAAGCTTACGATTGGATATCAGAATAGATTCCGTGATGATAGTCAACATTTGAAGCAATTGTGTGAGAATGGTGAGCTAGGTGAAGTATACTATGGTAAGGCATTGGCAACTCGCCGTCGTGCTGTTCCAACTTGGGGTGTATTCCTTGATGAAGAGAAGCAAGGTGGGGGTCCGCTTATCGATATCGGTACGCATGCACTTGATTTGACATTATGGTTGATGGATAATTACAAACCGAAAAGTGTTATGGGATCGACTTTCCACAAGCTTGGACATCGTGAGAATGCAGCGAATGCTTTTGGACCATGGGATCCTAAAGAATTCAAAGTAGAAGATTCTGCCTTCGGTTTCATTACGATGGAGAATGGAGCTACTATCGTACTTGAATCCAGCTGGGCTCTGAATGTACGTGATTTCAGCGAAGCGAAGACGATACTTGCGGGTACTGAAGGCGGAGCAGATATGAAGGATGGTCTGACTATTAATGGTGAGAACTTAAGTCGTCTATATGAGACAAAAGTAGATTTGGGCGCTGGTGGCGTTGCGTTCTACTCTGGAGAAACGGAATCTGATTCAGATCGTGAAGCAAGATTATGGTTGCAAGCGGTTATTGATGATACAGAACCTGTCGTTACACCTGAACAAGCACTGGTCGTAACTGAAATTTTAGAAGCGATCTATGAATCTGCTAAGACAGGTAAAGCTGTATATTTTGAATAAATTCTAAAAAGTCTATACTATTAGGAAGTATGAATGAGAATAAGGGGGAGTAACAATGAAATTAGGAGTATTTATGGTGTTGTTCGGTGGTCGTAAGTTAGAGGATGCGTTAGACTATGTAGCTTCAAAAGGTCTGAAGGCTGTTGAAATTGGAACGGGTGGAAATCCAGGGAAGACACATTGTAACCCAGCGGATCTTCTGAACAATGAGACAGAACTTAAGAATTTCAAAAGAGCAGTAGAATCACGTGGACTTACGATCAGTGCGCTTAGCTGTCATGGTAATCCGCTTCATCCACAGAAGCATCTAGCGAAGGCGGATCACGATGATTTCGTGAATTCGGTTCTACTTGCTGAGAAGCTTGAAATACCTGTAGTGAATACTTTCTCTGGATGCCCTGGTGACCACGAGGATGCTAAATATCCGAACTGGCCGGTTGCGCCTTGGCCGAATGATTTTCAAGAGATATTGAAATGGCAATGGGAGAATAAGGTTATTCCTTATTGGACTGAACAAGCTAAATTTGCTAAAGATCATCATGTAAAGATCGGACTTGAGCTTCATGGAGGATTCTCCGTGCATACACCAGCTACTCTTCTTCGTCTGCGTGAAGCAGCGGGTGAGACGATTGGTGCTAACCTAGATCCAAGTCATATGTGGTGGCAAGGTATTGATCCAGTACAGGCTATACACATTCTAGGTCGTGAAGGAGCGATTCATCATTTCCATGCGAAGGATACGGTGATTGATCCAATTAATGTGAATAAACATGGTCTTACGGATATGCAATCCTATGAGAAAATGCTTGATCGTGCTTGGCAGTTCCGTAGCGTAGGTTATGGTCATGACATCAAAACATGGGCTGATATCATGAGCGCGTTGCGTTTAGTTGGTTATGATTATGTCGTAAGTATTGAACATGAAGATGGTCTGATGTCCGTTGAGGAAGGCTTCTCTAAGGCAGTTCAGAATCTTCAACAAGTTCTCATTGAAGAGCCGCTTGGCGATATGTGGTGGGTATAGAAATACTTTGTACTCTGAGAGTAAATGGAGAACGGCTACCGAAAGGTAGTCGTTTTTTATATAAGAACTAGAGAAATAAAGTTGAAAATAGACGGAGTATACTGTGAAAATTTCAATTGAATGTTTTAAAAAAATGATGAATGTGGTAAAATGAAATATACTTACTAAACGAAAGCTTTCTGATGATATGATTAAGTTATTTACCAGATATTAAAGTATATTTACAAAGAGGTGAAGGGGTCATGGAGATTGATCATATACAGATGTGTCCGCGATTTGAAACGGCTTTCTCTTTTTTGGGCAAGCGTTGGAATGGGTTAATCATTCAGGGACTGATGAGTGGACCGAAGAGATTTAAAGATATTTCTAATTTAATTCCTTCCATGAGTGATAAAATGTTATCAGAACGGATGAAGGACTTGGAATTAGAAGGAATACTTATTCGTCATGTGTATCCGGAAACGCCGGTGCGTATTGAGTATGAATTAACGGATAAAGGCAGAGGATTAAAGCCTGTTATGGATCAGATCCAATCTTGGGCAGAGAGTTGGATCGATTAAGCGAAACGAAAAATCGAGTAGAAGTATCGACTTTGAAACCTCATTCATTAATTGAAATGAGGTTTTTTTTAATTTCCCTCGTGATTACAATCACAACCCTGCTGTCCTCCTAGGTATAGCCTGAATAGGTAAGACTTGAATAGATACCTAGGAGGAATGAATCATGTCGGTTGAAGCTCTTGTTTTCAGCGCTGATCATATCGTAAGTGATATTGTTATAAAGTTTCCAAAGGCTAGTGATTATTTCCGCGCTCATAAAATTGACTTCTGTTGTGGTGGTAAGCGCCCACTTATGGATGCCGTTCAGGAAAGAGGTCTGGACATTGATCAAGTAGTAGAGGAGTTAAATCAATTAGTTGCTAAGCACCCAGGTCTAGACGGTGATAAGGATGGTATGAAGAATTTCGTAGAAATGGACTCTCCATCATTGATTGATTACATTGTAAGAAAACATCATGATTACTTGCGTGAAGAACTTCCTGAAATAAATAAGAATGTTACGAGAGTTAACCGAGTTCATGGCAATCATGATCTACATTTGGAACAATTATACGTTCTGTATACAAGATTAAAAGATGAGTTGCTTGAGCATACAGCGGATGAAGAAGAACGATTCTTCCCACGAATGGTTGCTCTAGAACAACAATTTGAAGAGTCTACAAGTAAAGAACTTCAAGATTCAATTGCGCAATTAGAAGATGAGCATGACCAAGCTGGCGATATTTTAAAAGAGATCAGGGAAATCACGAATGACTTCACACCTCCAGCTCACGCGTGTACTACATATCGTATCACGTATGAAAGACTAGCAGAGCTAGAGCGTATGACATTTGAACATGTGCATTTGGAGAACAATATTTTATTTCCACGTTTTCAAGCTTAATGGATAGTGAAAAAGGATAGAGATTGAGAATCCAAATCTATCCTTTTTCGCTGTTTCTGTTGATGTCAATGAAATTGACGTTAAAAATAGATGGATATAGTTTAAAATGTGAACATATATGTGATAATATTCACATTATATGTGAATCAAATCACAATCTATATTTATTAAGATGTTAAACTTATATTATAAGGTAAGGAACAGAAGGAGGGTTTCCAAACATGCAACAAAAGAAAAAAGACAAACTATTGGTGATTGGGAATGGAATGGCAGGCATAAGTACAGTTGAACAAATATTAAAACTTAGTGATTCATTTGATATTACGGTATTTGGTAGTGAACCACATCCTAACTATAACCGAATCATGCTGTCCTACGTACTGGAAGGTAGCAAGACGGTCGATGATATTGTATTGAATGATTGGAACTGGTATTCAGATAATCAAATTACACTGCACACGACAACGACGGTGACACATATTGATCCGACAAATAAGCTAGTGACTACGGACAATGGTATGACGGAGACGTATGATAAGATCATCATCGCGACAGGATCGAATCCTTTTATATTACCGATTCCTGGGAGTGATAAAGATGGCGTTATCGGTTTCAGAGATATTAATGACTGTAACCAAATGATGGATGCTGCTCAGAAGTATAAGAAGGCCGCTGTCATCGGTGGCGGGCTTTTAGGTCTAGAGGCGGCAAAAGGGCTAGTGAATCTAGGGATGGATGTAACGGTTGTCCATTTAATGGAAGATATTATGGAGCGCCAATTAGATCGTAGTGCCTCTTCAATGTTGCAGGCAGAATTGGAACGTCAAGGGATAAAATTTGCTATGGGCAAACAAACCTCAGAGCTAATTGGAGAAGAACGAGTAAGTGGATTGCGTTTCAGTGATGGAAGTATTTTGGATGCTGATCTTGTTGTGATGGCGGTAGGTATTAAACCGAACATAGCGCTTGCCACAGCTAGTGATATGGAAGTAGGACGAGGTATTGTTGTAGATGACTACATGCGTACTTCATTAGAAGATGTGTATTCCGTCGGTGAGTGTACGGAACATCGGGGAGTGTGTTACGGACTCGTAGCGCCTTTATTTGAACAAGGGCATGTATTGGCTAAGCATATATGTGGAGTTGCCACATCTCCTTATGAAGGTTCTATTGTCGCGACGAAGCTTAAAATATCTGGTGTCGATGTGTTCTCTGCAGGTGAGTTTGTTGAAGGACCTGAACATACCGTGATTTCTACTAAAGATGAGTGGAAAAGAACCTATAAGAAAATTCTTCTGCGTGACAATGTCATTGTCGGAGCTGTGCTGTTCGGTGATGTAACAGAGTCTGCAAATTTACAAAAATTGATTAAGCAACAATCTGAAATGACGGATGATATTTATAGTACGATCATGGGAACTGGATGCAGTGGGGGCGGCGCTAATAAGCAATCATCGATAGAGACAATGGCAGATGATGAGATTGTGTGCGGATGTAATGGCGTTACTAAAAAGGCGATTGTCGATGTAATTACAGATCAAGGCTTAACGACGGTAGATGAAATTAAAGCTTGTACGGGAGCTACTCGTTCATGCGGAGGATGTAAGCCCGTTGTTGAACAAATTTTACAGTATGTTCTAGGGGACGGATTCAAGACAGCTACGAAAGAAGGTATTTGTGATTGTACGACACTCAATAGGGATGAAATAGTTGCAGAGATTACCACTAAAGGATTATCCACAACTCGTGAGGTCATGAATGTACTTGGTTGGAGTAATCAAGAGGGATGTTCCAAGTGCCGCCCAGCAATCAATTACTACTTGAACATGTTAAATCCTGAGACTCATGAAGATGAGAAAGAATCGCGCTTTGTTAACGAACGAATGAATGCGAATATTCAAAAAGATGGAACGTATACGGTCGTTCCTCGGATGTATGGTGGTGTAACGACACCAGAGGCGCTCAAGAAAATTGCGGATGTTTCTTTGAAGTATGATGTTAAGGTTGTTAAAGTTACGGGTGGGCAGCGGCTGGATCTCATTGGCGTAAAGAAGGAAGACCTGCCAAAAGTATGGGAAGAACTTGATATGCCTTCCGGTTATGCATATGCTAAATCGTTACGTACGGTCAAAACATGTGTCGGTTCCCAATTCTGTCGATTTGGAACACAAGATTCTATGGCTATGGGAGAACTATTAGAACGTAAATTCGAACGCCTGGATTTACCTGCGAAATTTAAATACGCTGTGAATGGTTGTCCGCGAAACTGTGCGGAAGCTTGTACGAAAGACATCGGTATTGTAGGTAATGATGGAGGATGGGAAGTCTTTATCGGAGGTAATGGCGGGATCAAGCCGCGGATTGCCGACAGCTTCTGTAAAGTGAAGACAGATGCAGAACTGATTGAAATTTGTGGAGCTATTATGCAATACTATCGGGAAACGGGTAATTATCTAGAAAGAACTTCCGAATGGGTAGAGCGGATCGGTCTTGAGCAGATTCAATCTGTTATATTGGACAATGAGGATAATCGTAAGGAACTTGTTAAACGAATTGAAATTGCTCTACAACAAGTAGAAGATCCATGGAAAAAGATGCTTAATGATGACAAAACACGTACAGCATTATTTGAAGATCATACAACGGCAACAGCTGTTAAATAATGATGTGACCAGAGGTTGTGCAAAACTCGCACTGTAAGTGTTATTTAGAGAGGAGATTACTCGAATGGAAATGACAACGAATTATTATTCTGTAGGTTCGCTTGATGAGTGCTTGGTGCAACTAGGCCGAGTTGTGATTATTGAAGATCAGGAGATCGCTATATTCCGTACAACGGACGGGAATGTATATGCTGTAGCGAACAAGTCACCACACCCAAAGGGAGGCCCATTGGCCGAGGGGATTGTATCCGGACATTATATTTATGATCCTTTGTATGACTGGAAAATTGATTTGATTACCGGTAAGGTGCAAGCGCCAGATACAGGACAAGTTGCGACGTATCCTGTTATTGTGAAGAATGGAGAAATTCAAATCGGATTATAATGATGATGGATTACAAATCCAAATAGACAAGGTATAGTAATCCATCACATTGATGTCGCTTATACTCATTGAAGAGGTGATCCACCTGTATACACAAAGTGTAGAAACCATCGTAGAGGCAGCTGTTAAGAGAAAAGAAAAAATGAATGAAAGTCTAATACGATACATGATAGCTGCTGTATTAGCAGGTGCCTATATAGGGATTGGGATTATTCTAATCTTCTCACTAGGTGCACCCTTAGCTGCAATCAACTCTGCCTTTCAACCGCTCGTTATGGGAGCTGCTTTCGGGATTGCACTTACATTAGTTATATTTGCTGGTGCAGAGTTATTTACGGGAAATAATATGTTCTTTGTGGTAAGTACACTGGCAGGTAAGACTACTATTAGGGATACGCTTAAGAACTGGACTATCGTATTTATAGGGAATTTATTAGGTGCTATTGTGCTGAGTTTACTAGTTCTAGGTGCAGGGTTATTCAAGGACATCCCTGCGGAGCACTTACTCTTTGCGGCAACCGCAAAAAAGATGAATCTGCCTGTTATGGAATTGTTCTTTAGGGGGATTCTTTGTAACTGGTTAGTATGCTTGGCGATCTGGATGGCAATGCGTGCAAAAGAAGAAGTTGCGAAATTAATACTCATCTGGTGGTGCCTATTTGCCTTTATTGCGAGTGGATTTGAGCATAGTGTCGCTAATATGACGCTGCTCAGTCTGGCGACTTTACTACCCAATCACCCAGAGACTATTTCAATTGCGGGCTGGTTGCATAATATGATCCCTGTTACATTAGGGAATATTGTAGGTGGAGGTCTGTTCGTAGGTACGGCATACTGGTTTATTTCACCTGTACGGAGTAAAAAGAAATAAGGTTTTTTTACAAAAAGACGACAGCCATCGAGAACTGGCTTGTCGTCTTTTTGTCATGAAGAAGGACGCCGTTAGGCGTCCTTGAAATCGTATTGTATTCCTATATCCGGCAAATTTCAGCCGGGCAAAGCTCACAGTGGCAGATCTCTTGTAGCATAGTAAGATTCTTAATAACGATCAGTCCGCCATCATATTCTACAGCATCTTTTTTACGTAAATCGCTAAGCATCCGATTGACACTTTCACGAGTGGCGCCGATCATGTTGGATAAATCGGTATGGGTCACTTTTTTGTTAATGAGTATATTGTTTCCTTGCTTCTCACCATACGTGTTACCAAGTCGAATTAAAGTGGAGCAAAGGGCACCTGGCTTACCATACAACATCAAATCACGAAATTTAGTCTGTGTTAGACGATGATGGATGCCCATCCATTTCATGAAATCAATAGAGAATTCAGAATGCTGACAGATCAACATTTCCAAATCTTTATGTTCAATGACACCAACTTCACTTTCTTCGAGCACTTCAGCATTAAAGCTATGTTTGGTGCTGAAGAATAGATCGGCTTGACCTACCAAATCTCCTGTCTGATACATATATAGTATAAGTTCTTTACCTTCGTCTGTAGATTTGGTCAACTTAATCCGACCACGCTTGATGTAATAAAGTTTATCTGACAAGTCACCCTCCCAAAAAAGATGTGATCCCTCAGGAATAATGCGATCCTTCATAGCGACTAGTAGATGATTAAAATTGGATTCAGAAAAACAGCTTGTATTTCCACGGGCTTCGATAACATTGATATATGCAGTCATAGTCTTAACCCCTTATCCTAAATTTTCTGTTAAATTTAAACTAATTATACCCTTAAAAATCACATTTGTGGGGGAATAAATACCCTTAATAGTGGCGAATTATAAAACTTTGTGATAAATTTCACTTTTAAGTGAGGTTAATAAGGAGAAATATTGATAAAGTCTGCAAAATGGGTAAAAACGGACATAATAGAAATGTAAGCGCTATGAAAAATAATTATATGATTGTGAAATATTTCACTACTAATTTTCAAAGAGCTATGATATGATGAAATCAAGAAAGAGATAACCATATATTTACTGGGAGGATGAGATGAAATGGCAGTTAAAAATGAAGTTATCCAAGAGAAGATACAAGGGACGGCAGAGGGATATATTCAATCTCTAATTGACAAGGCAGATAAAGCACAAGCAGCGTTTATGAAGATGGATCAAGAACAAATTGATGGAATTGTTAAAGCAATGGCACTCGCTGGTTCAGACCAACATATGTACTTAGCCAAATTAGCAGTGGAAGAAACAGGCAGAGGTATTTATGAAGATAAGATCATTAAGAATATGTTCTCAACAGAGTACATTTATAACAGCATAAAGAATGATAAGACAGTAGGCGTGATCGAAGATAACCAATATGACAGCTTCCAAAAAATCGCTGAGCCTGTCGGTACAATAATGGGAATCACTCCTGTGACGAACCCAACTGCGACAACGATGTTTAAAGCGCTTATATCCATTAAGACTCGTAATCCAATTATATTCGGCTTCCACCCATCCGCACAAAAGTGCAGTAGTGAAGCAGCAAGAATATTACTTGAAGCAGCTGTGAAACAAGGTGCACCTGCCGACTGTATCCAATGGATTGAAGAGCCAACGATGGATAAAACAAATATCCTTATGAATCACCCAGGTGTTGCTCTTATTCTAGCAACAGGCGGTTCTGCAATGGTTAAGGCAGCATATAGCTGTGGTAAGCCAGCGCTTGGTGTAGGGCCTGGTAACGTTCCTTGCTTCATCGAGAAAAGTGCCGATATTGATCAAGCAGTTACAGACTTGATTCTTTCGAAATCATTCGATAATGGTATGATTTGTGCGTCTGAACAAGCTGTTATTATAGAAGAACCTATATTCGATCAAGTGAAGAAAAAGATGATCGCAAATGGCTGTTACTTCCTAAATAAAGAAGAAGTTGCTAAGTTGACAGTCGGCGCTATGAACGTAGACAAATGTGCAGTGAATCCTGTTATTGTAGGTCAATCTGCGGTTAAGATTGCTGAAATGTCTGGTATTCAAGTTCCAGCTGGAACGAAGATCTTGGTAGCAGAAATTGAGGGTGTCGGTACGAAGTATCCATTGTCTGCTGAGAAATTAAGTCCTGTGTTAGCTTGTTATAAAGTGAAAAATGCCGAACAAGGTATTACTCGCGCAGCTGAAGTTGTTGAATTTGGTGGTATGGGTCACTCATCTGTTATTCACTCGAATAATGAAGAAGTTATCATGAAGTTCTCGGATCGTCTGCAAACAGGTCGGATTATTGTGAACTCTCCTTCGACCCACGGTGCCATTGGTGACCTCTATAATACCAATTTACCATCATTAACACTTGGTTGTGGATCTTATGGTCGTAACTCCGTTTCTACTAACGTAGGGGCAGCTAACTTAATTAATATAAAGAGGGTGGCACGTCGTACCGTGAATATGCAATGGTTCAAAGTTCCTAACAAGATTTATTTCGAAAAAGGTGCAACACAATACCTTGCTAAAATGCCTGAAATTACTCGTGTAGCCATTATTACAGACCCTATGATGGTGAAACTGGGATATGTTGAGAAGGTTGAACATTATCTTCGCCAACGTCAAACGCCTGTTGCTATTGAAGTGTTCTCTGAAGTAGAGCCAGATCCATCGACAGATACAGTAGATCGTGGTACTGCAATGATGAATAGATTCCAACCTGACTGTATTATTGCACTCGGTGGTGGATCTCCTATGGATGCTGCCAAAGCAATGTGGTTATTCTACGAACATCCAGAAGCTGATTTCGATGGCTTGAAACTAAAATTCATGGATATTCGCAAACGGATTTACAAATATCCACGTCTTGGTCAAAAGGCTAAGTTTGTAGCTATACCAACAACGTCGGGTACGGGTTCAGAAGTGACTTCATTCGCAGTTATTACAGATAAGAATCAAGGCAATACTAAATATCCACTTGCGGATTATGAATTAACACCAGACGTAGCCATTATTGACCCAGAGTTTGTGTACTCGTTACCACGGGTAGCGGTAGCTGATACGGGTATGGACGTATTAACACATGCCATCGAAGCTTATGTATCCGTTATGGCTAGCGACTACACAGATGGGCTTGCGATTAAAGCGATCCAATTGGTGTTCCAATATCTTGAGAAGTCGGCATTGGAAGGTGATAAGCTGGCTCGTGAGAAAATGCATAATGCATCAACCCTTGCGGGGATGGCATTCGCCAATGCATTCTTAGGAATTAACCACAGCTTAGCGCATAAATGGGGTGGTAAATACCACACAGCTCACGGTCGTACGAATGCAATCCTGTTGCCACACGTCATTCGTTACAATGCCAAGAAACCAACGAAGTTCGCAGCATTCCCGAAATATTCACACTTTGTAGCTGACGAACGTTATGCTGAAATTGCACGCATCCTCGGATTGCCTGCACGTACGACTGAAGAAGGTATTAATAGCTTAATTAATGCTATTCGTAAAATGAACAAAACGCTGGGTATCGAGGAATCGTTCCAACAATTAGGGTTCGATCCTAAGGAATTTGAAGCTGGTGTTGAATACTTGGCAGATCGTGCCTTTGAAGACCAATGTACAACAGCCAATCCTAAGATGCCATTAGTTACAGAACTTGCAGATGTGTATAGAGATGCGTTCTACGGAAGATTCGAATAAAGCAGCATCAATAGCAAAAGAATAGCTAATAAGTATAATTGAATAAGTTTTAATTTAACGTGACAAATATCACCTCAAAAGTGATGTTTGTCACAGTTATTTACTAGTATTTAAAGTAAGCTAATGATAGATAAAGATTCTAGAATAATATTACTTATATTGGTTGTGAAAAAAATTACGTTCTAGGATCCAAGAGACCTGAGATACCTTCAAACTCATGATCTCTAACAGAAATATAAATATATAGATGGAGGGATTATTATGTCGGTTATTGAAAAAGAAATGAAGAAGGTACAGTCAGGTTGGAGAAGTTACAAAGAGGGGAAATGGTCTAGAAAGGTCGATGTGAATGACTTTATATTCAAAAACATTACACCTTATGCTGGTGATGAAACCTTCTTAGTTGGAGCAACGCAGAATACAACAGAACTGTGGAAAATTGTATCGGACTTAACGAAGCAAGAGAGAGATAACGGTGGTGTATTAGATGTTGATGTCAATACAGCGGCTACGATTGTCTCGCACCAACCAGGCTATTTAGACAAAGATAAGGAGCAAATTGTTGGTGTACAAACAGATGCTCCGTTCAAACGCTCTATTCAACCGCAAGGCGGCATTCGCATGATGATTGACGCTTGTGAAGCTTATGGATTCAAACTTTCCGAAGATATTATTAAAACATTTACTGATATCCGTAAAACTCACAACCAAGGTGTATTTGATGCTTATACATCAGACATGAGAGCGGCTCGTAAAGCCGGTATTATTACAGGACTTCCTGATGCTTACGGCCGTGGACGGATCATTGGTGATTATCGTCGCGTAGCACTGTATGGTATTAACTTCTTGGTTCAAGACAAGAAGCGTGAACTGAATGAATTAGAAGTTGATGTAATTGATGAAGTTGTTATTCGCCAACGTGAAGAGCTTTCAGAACAAATTCGTGCCCTTGCTGAATTGAAGAAGATGGCCGATATGCATGGGTTTGATATTTCTGAACCTGCTAAGACAGCTAAAGAAGCATTCCAATGGGTATATTTTGGATACTTGGCTGCAATTAAAGAACAAAATGGTGCTGCGATGTCCCTCGGACGCGTATCCTCATTCCTTGATATATATGTACAGCGTGATATAGCAGAAGGTACTTTGACGGAAGAACTAGCACAAGAATTGGTCGATCATTTCGTTATGAAGTTGCGTATCGTTAAATTCCTTCGCACACCAGACTATAATGAATTGTTCAGTGGAGATCCAACATGGGTCACAGAATCCATCGGAGGAATGTCTGTCAATGGACAGACTCGTGTAACGAAGAGCAGTTTCCGCTTCCTGCACACATTGTACAACTTAGGAGCAGCTCCTGAACCTAACTTAACAGTGTTATGGTCAGAACAACTTCCAGAAGCATTTAAGAAATATTGTGCTAAAGTATCTATTGAGACGAGTGCCATTCAATATGAGAACGATGATCTTATGCGTCCAATCTATGGCGATGACTACGGTATTGCTTGTTGTGTATCCGCAATGCGCATCGGTAAACAAATGCAATTCTTTGGTGCTCGCGCCAACCTTGCTAAATGTTTGTTGTATGCAATCAACGGCGGTGTAGATGAGAAATCTGGAGCGCAAGTTGGACCGGAATTCCCAGCAATTACTGGCGACGTTCTCACTTATGATGAAGTGATGAAACGTTTCAAGCCTATGATGCAATGGTTAGCTAAGCTATATATGAACTCTCTAAACGTTATTCACTTTATGCATGATAAATATGCTTACGAAAGAATTGAAATGGCTCTGCATGATCGTGATATTCTTCGTACAATGGCTTGTGGTATTGCGGGACTATCTGTTACAGCGGATTCACTTAGTGCGATCAAATTTGCTACAGTCAAACCAATTCGTAATGAGCAAGGGATCGCTGTTGACTTTATCATTGAAGGTGAATATCCTTGCTATGGTAATAATGACGATAATGTAGATAACATTGCTGTTGAATTAGTTGAGACGTTCATGGGTATGATTCGTCAGAACAAAGCTTACCGTGACGCGTTGCCAACACAATCAGTCTTGACGATTACTTCTAATGTAGTCTATGGTAAGAAAACAGGTACTACACCAGATGGACGTAAAGCAGGAGAACCATTCGCACCAGGTGCTAACCCTATGCACGGACGCGATAAGAAAGGTGCTTTGGCTTCGCTAAGCTCTGTTGCTAAGCTTCCATATGAAGATAGCTTGGATGGTATTTCTAACACATTCTCTATCGTACCGAAAGCATTGGGTAAAGAAGAAGACACACGCAAATCCAATCTTGTTGCAATGATGGACGGTTACTTTGGCAGCGGTGGGCACCATCTTAATGTCAACGTATTTAATCGTGAACAATTGATGGATGCGATGGAACATCCAGAGGAATATCCGCAATTGACGATTCGCGTCTCAGGATATGCAGTTAACTTCATTAAATTATCTCGTGAACAACAATTGGATGTTATCAATCGCACATTCCACGGTGCGATGTAATTAGTAATATACTTTTAAGACAGCGGATGCGGGAGGGGTGACTTCATATGATTAAAGGACATGTACACTCTCTGGAGACCTTCGGGACGGTTGACGGACCAGGTATCCGCTTTGTCCTATTTATGCAGGGTTGCCTGATGAAATGTCAATACTGTCATAACCCCGATACATGGGGGATGAATGAGGGCAAAGAAATGACTGTTGAAGAAGCTTTATCAGAGATTGAGCCGTATATCAGCTACTATCGTTCGTCTGGAGGCGGTCTTACGGTATCGGGAGGCGAGCCTAGCTTACAATCCCGTTTCGTTGCTGAATTATTTAAGGAAGTTAAGAGACGTTGGAATCTTCATACGACTTTAGATAGTAACGGATTTAATGATCCGGATAAAATTAAAGATTTACTGGATGTTACTGATTTGGTACTGTTAGATATCAAACACATGGATAATGAGAAACATATCAAGTTAACTGCTAGAAGTAATGAGAAGACGCTCAAAACGGCACAGTGGTTATCAGAACATGGTCATAAGATGTGGATACGCCATGTGTATGTTCCAGGTATTCATGAGCAAGAAGAGGATCTTCTCCATCTAGGTCAGTTTATTGGAACGCTAAATGGAGTAGAGAAATTTGAGATTCTACCGTATCATCAGATGGGTGTCTACAAGTGGGAAGCCATGGGTAAAGAATATCCACTACAGGGTGTTCCTTCTCCTACGGAAGAAGAAGTTCAGCGTGCCTATCGTCTTATTGAAGAAGGTCGTAAGCAACTATATGTCGTAAATTAGTTTAATAGTGGGGGTGTCCCAGAAACCATGAAACAGGGTTGAGGGGCATCCTCTTTTTCTTGAAATATAAGAAAGTATAAGTTTCACTTGAATCAATTTCATAATCGCCGATGCAGTTATATCGGGTTGCGTAATTATGAAATTGATTCTTGATACTCTATTCCTTATAATTCCGCTGAAACGGGTGCCGTCTTTGAAAAAGGACGGTATTGCCGTTTCTACTTGTGCAGCAGGGTAGATAATCTTTTGAAGAGGTTTGGAATGTGCGAGGCATTAAATAGTTGTATTTACATTGTTGCTTATTAGCAACCTTTTGTGTTAGATTGCGTCTATTACTAATGTGAGATAAGAATTAGAATTAGTCAGAAATAGGGAATAGGGGAGCATACTAATGAATTTCAAGAAGATTACCTTTTTAGCAATTTTTACAGTAACGCAAATTATGTTAGTTAGTCCAGTAAATGCAGAAAGTACCACTCCAGTAGAGCAAAGCGAAGCAGTTACTCAAGCGGTATATGGAACAGATACCGATGAGGCTACACCTTCGAATATTTCCTCGGAAATCGAAACAGATGAAACACAAAGTGCTTCAGTTCATTCAAATGAATTAATCATGATGATAAACAGTGCTGAAATGTTTCAAGATGGCAAGACATATACAGCGGGTCGCCCTATGACGGTGAAGAAGGGTGTTTCTTATGTTGCTCTTCGTTCAATGGTAGATCGTATTGGTCTTAATCTTACGTATAACAGTACGACTAAAGAAACTATTATTATAAGTGGTGATAATGAATTACGATTCAAAACCGACAGTAATAAGTATACCGTGAATGGTGTTTCGAAAGAAATGAAAGGAGCGGCATATCAGGACAATAATATATTTATGGTTCCATTGACGTCTATTACACAAGCACTCAATATTCCTTATATCTATGATGGCGTACAAAAGAGAGTTGTTCTTAGTCTTGTAACAAAGCCGGCTGCTTCGTTTACGATCCAGCAAAAGGTGGTTGTTGCAGGAGAGACAACGGTGACTTATGTAACTTACGCATCATCGCCTAAAGGACTGCCTATCGTTGAGGAACGTTGGGAAGGGCGGGAAGATATCTTTCAGGAGATTGGAACTCACGAGGTAACTTATTCTGTGCGTGATAGTAACGGAGAATGGAGCGATCCATATACATTGACAATCGTAGTCAAAGCCCCTAATTTACCACCTGTGGCTATGTTTACGACAGATAAAGATGAGTATAAAATGGGTGAACTCATTACAATAAAAGATCAAAGTACGGATGATGAGAATAATATTGTAAAAAGAGACTGGATGAACAAACAGATGGCCTTCTTTAAAGCGGGTCCAGTCAAGATTCAACTGAAGGTAACAGATGGATATGGCGCAGAAGGATATTATGAGAAAACAATTAATATTACGAATGAAAGCTTATACAGTGAGCCAGATTTCAATCAATTATTTATACCTATCGGAGGTCAATACAGATTTGATGGTGCCAATATACCTGCGATGAATCAGGTGCCGTATAGAGTGTCTTCAGAACCGGTAACGTTGCTACGTAGTAACAGCCCTGAAACAGTCTATTCCGAAGGTGTGGTTTACCGTGAGACGTCAGAAGGAAAAGCGCGCTTTATGATTCATCACGTTAATGCTTTGGCCGTTGATGTGAAAATGTATGTCATAGCTACGAATAAGAATGAATTACCAGCAACGATTGATATTCTAGATTCTGGATTTGCTGGTCCGAATATATATGCAGCACTAGTAGGTAAGTTGTCGGTGCAACGTTATTTCCAATCCATGCAAAATCCTTTAGTGAAAGAGTCCGTTTCGATTGCTCCGGGTGAAAGCAAAATTATTCTGAACGAACTAAATGCACTTAAAATGACTCCGACGCAAGTAATTTCATTATTAGCTGATGTGGCTAGTGATTCACCTATTGAATATACAGTCATCATGCTTGAAGCGAATAAAGATCCTTTTGTGAGTCTTCCGTACTTAATGGATCTTGAAAGAGATGTTCATACTCGTGGGACATATTCTGATTCAACACGTATTATTGAGTACGATGATGTAGTTGGTTTAACTCCTGCCCGTATTTCTTTGGGCGATAATAACGGAGATCCCAATCTGGTTGGTGTGGACCCTATGACAGGTGAGGTAGAGTCCAATCGGGGTAACTTTGGGGTTATGTATAAGATTAATATGAACCGAGTAGCTCCGAATACACTGATCACGTTTAATCCACGTGGGGGAGAATATTCGGGAATGATCTTGGTGAATGGGAATATCGTATCTGTTCCTGATGGCAGTGGGGTCGCAGGATCACTCATGACTCCTTATGACAATAGTGTCGTTTATCGCACAGGTGCACAAGAGCAACGCGTTGAGATTTGGTTCACAGCTGCTCCAGGTAGTAATTTGCCAGTGAATCTAGTGTTTTCACAAATGCCTGAACGAAAGTAATAATATATTTGTAGTAATCATAAGGGGCCTCGTAGAAGTATGAGGTCTCTTTATTTTTTCGTGAAGACGGAAAACGGTCGTAGCTAGCCATTGATCTCAAAAAAATCTCTTGAGAATCAAGAGGCGATTCTAATGGCTATAGCGGAATCAATCTGGTTGTTATTTGCTACAGAATTGACGCTGACATCATAATGTAGCATTATTAGAAGTAGTATATTGTAAGGATTGCCAGCAGTTGATGGAAGAGGATGGTAAGGTGGCTTCTGCGGGTATGAATGGAGATTGATATCAATGACTCTTGCTCGTAAAGTGATGAAGGGACCTATAGTCGTTTATCGTAAAGTGATCTCACCTTTGAAACCAGCGACATGTCGGTTCTATCCAACATGTTCTGCATACGCTCTTGAAGCTATAGAGGTACATGGTGCGGCTAAGGGAACTTGGCTTGCGATGAAGAGGATAGCAAGATGTCATCCTTTTCATCCTGGTGGCGTTGACCTAGTACCCCAGCGGAAAGATAAGGCTGGGGAAGGGACAACTTGACAAATAACGATGCACTTAAGTATATTAGACAATATATGTTGATTTCTGAGGAACGGATAAGTATGAGAAGTACACTTAACACAGAGAGCTGGGGAATAAGCTGCAAACCAGTATAAGTGAATCTCAGAATATGGTCCGGGAGGAATTATCTTCGAGCAGTAAGGTATCTGAGGATATGTTACGTAAGGGGATGACGTGTTCCAGCGTTAATGGACAGTTCTCGTTTCTATATAACGGGACTGATGAAGCCTACTACCTGTAAAGGTATAGGGAATTTGGGTGGTAACACGTGAGATAACTCTCGTCCCATATAGGGATGGGAGTTTTTTGGTGATTTTAGGTTCTACGAATCAAGATCCATGAACGACTAATCTGAAGGGAATGATCGTAAATGACTGAGAAGCAAACATTTTATTTAACGACTCCTATTTATTATCCGAGCGATAAGCTACATATTGGGCACGCATATACTACTGTAGCGGGGGATGCATTGGTTCGCTATAAGAAGCTTCGTGGCTATGATGTTCGTTATTTGACTGGTACAGACGAGCACGGGCAGAAGATCGAGCGTAAAGCGGCAGAAGCAGGCAAAACACCTCAACAATTCGTAGATGATATCGTAGCTGGAATTAAGGAATTATGGGGAACGCTAGATATTTCAAATGATGATTTCATTCGTACGACAGAAGAACGGCATAAGAAGATCGTACAGGATGTATTTGAACGTCTACTGCAACAAGGTGATATTTATAAGGGGGAGTATGAAGGGTGGTATTGTACGCCAGATGAATCCTTTTTCCTAGAACGTCAGCTTGTCAATGGGAATTGTCCTGACTGCGGTAGAGCTGTGGAACGTGTGAAGGAAGAGAGCTATTTCTTCAAGATGAGTAAATACGTTGATCGGCTATTGAAGCATTATGAGGACCATCCTGATTTTATTCAGCCTGTATCACGTAAGAATGAGATGATTAATAACTTTATCAAGCCTGGTCTTGAAGATTTAGCTGTATCACGTACGACTTACGACTGGGGGATCAAAGTTAAAAGTGATCCTAAACATGTTATCTATGTCTGGATTGATGCCTTACTTAACTACATCACTGCCCTAGGATATGGCTCAGATAATACAGAGTTGTTTGACAAGTATTGGCCGGCAAATGTACACCTTATGAGTAAAGAAATTGTTCGTTTCCATACGATTTATTGGCCAATTATTCTAATGGCATTGGATCTACCGTTACCTAAGCAGGTGTTCGCTCACGGCTGGTTATTGATGAAAGATGGTAAAATGTCCAAATCGAAAGGAAACGTTGTAGACCCTGTGACGTTGATCAGTCGATATGGATTGGATCCTCTACGTTACTATTTATTGCGTGAAGTGCCTTTCGGTTCAGACGGAACATTCACACCTGAGAGCTTCGTGGAACGAGTCAATTCGGACCTGGCAAATGATTTGGGGAACCTCCTAAATCGTACGGTCGCTATGGTAGATAAATACTTTGATGGGATTGTACCGACATATCAAGCAGGCGTGACACCATTCGATCAAGCGGTGGAAGAAGCTGCAAAGGAAACTTATGATAAAGTGGAAGAGTCTATGGAAAACATGGAGTTCTCCGTTGCATTAACTGTCATTGGACAATTTGTAAGTCGGAGTAACAAATATATTGATGAAACGCAGCCATGGGTTCTTGCCAAAGATGATTCTAAATTAAATGAATTAGCATCGGTGATGACACATCTTGTCGAAAGTTTACGGATTGCATCCATTTTGTTACAGCCCTTCTTAACCCAAGCGCCGCATAAAATATGGGAGCAACTTGGATTACAGCAAGGAGAACTAACGACTTGGGATAGTGGTAAAATCTTCGGATTATTCCCAAGTGGAACGAAGTTAGTCAAAGGAGATCCAATATTCCCACGTTTAGATGTAGAGCAAGAAGTTGCCTATATTGCAGAGGCGATGTCTGGAGGAGTGAAGGCGGCAGAAGCAGCTGTGGCTGAGCGAGTAACGGATGAAGCACCGATCGAGCATAGTGAAGAAATCGGGATAGAGGACTTTGCCAAAGTTGAGCTTCGTGTTGCCCAAGTGATTGCGGCAGAACCGGTGAAAAAGGCTGATAAACTATTGAAACTTCAACTCGATCTTGGATTTGAGCAACGTCAGGTCGTATCTGGTATAGCTAAATTCTACACTCCTGAACAATTAGTAGGTCGCAAAGTGATTTGTGTTATTAATTTGAAGCCTGTCAAATTACGAGGAGAATTGTCGCAAGGTATGATTCTAGCGGCATCGCATGGAGATCAGTTGACCTTAGCAACCGTTCCAGATGAAATGCCAAATGGAGCCATTGTGAAATAAATAGGTTAGATGTTTAGTGTTTATGTCATAAGTGAACGGTATCCTCTCGTGGGGATACCGTTTTATGTCATGTTTCTTCTGTTGACAATTGAATCTTACTACCTTTATAATCAGACAGTAATGATTACGATTAATAAAAGCGGAGCTGAAACTTAACTTGAAGAAGAATAGTATTAGGATGATCACATTCATTGTAGGTTTAATTCTTACGATGATGGTAACTGGATGTGGGAGTAGCTCCAACGGGACTATGGAAGAAGGTAAAGTGAATGTCGTGACTACATTTTATCCAATCTATGTATTTGCTCAAGCTATTGGTGGAGAGGATGCTCACGTCGTTAATTTAATTCCATTTGGTGTGGAACCTCATGATTGGACACCGAGAAGTCAAGAAATTATTAATACGTCGAAAGCTCAATTGTTTATGTATAATGGTGCTGGATTAGAAGGATGGGTTCCCGACTTTCTAAAAGGACTTAATAAAGATAGTAAAGTAAAGTCGGTGGAAGTGAGCAAAGGTATAAAGCTTATAGAATCCTCTGAGGACGATGGGCATGACCATGGCGCAGCAGAGGATGATGGGCATGACCATGGCGACCATGACGAAGCAGAGGATGCAGAAGGGGTAGCACAGCATCATATCGACCCACATACGTGGGTGAGTCCAAAGTCTGCACTCATCATGGCTGAGAATATCAGGAATAGCTTCATCGAAGCTGATCCAAGTAATCAAACTCAATACGAACAAAGGTATCAAGGATTGAAGGATCAATTGCTAGAATTAGATCATAAATTCGAATCAGAATTAGCGAAACTAGCGAAGAAGGAAATTGTTGTTTCCCATCAAGCTTTCGGGTACTTGACGCGTGATTATGGATTAACGCAATATGCGATTATGGGACTTTCTCCTGATGCAGAACCTCGTGCGCAAGATATTATGAATTTAGCTAATTTGGTGAAAGAAAAGGGTATCCGATATATCTTTTTCGAGGAACTGGTATCTGATCGAATTGCGAAGACCTTAGCTGGTGAAGCAAAGGTAGAGACGATGGTGCTCAATCCAGTAGAGGGTTTAACGAAAGAGCAGGAAAAGAATAAAGAAGATTACTTTACGCTAATGGAGAAAAATTTGCAAAATTTAATTATAGCCTTAAAATAAAGGTTAGAACTTATTTTAGAAGGGCGGAGTACTTATGAAGTCACTGGCGGCCCAGGATTGTCATCAGCATATTATTGAAATTGAAAACGTATCTTTCTCATATAGAAATCAAAAGGTATTATCTGATGTGAATTTCTCTGTGAGAGAGCGAGATTTCGTTGGTATTATTGGCTCGAATGGAGCTGGGAAAACAACTTTAATGAAATTGATCGTGGGTCTTTTACCTATGGATAAAGGGAATATTAACTTATTCGGTACACCGATTCATTCCTTTAAGGATTGGGAGCGTATAGGATACGTTCCGCAGAAGAATAACTTCAATCCATTATTTCCTGCGACGGTTCGCGAAGTAGTGCTTTCAGGGATGTACAATAATAAATCTCTCTTTCGACGTGTTAGTCGTTCTATGCACCAACAGTGCGATGATGCATTAGAAGTGATGCGTATTCAGGATATTGCGGGCAAACGTGTAGGGGAGCTATCAGGTGGGCAGCAGCAACGTGTTTTTCTAGCTCGTGCGCTCATTAACCATCCGGATTTACTCGTATTGGATGAGCCTACAGTGGGCATTGATGCGGAGACACAAGCAAGTTTTTTTGAATTGATAACCCATATGCATGCGCATCATCATATGACTTTTTTAATGGTGTCTCATGACTTGGATATGATTGAAGGATACTTAGGAACCACACCTGTGCAGAAGAACGGCAATATTAATTTATTTGTTAGACATTCTCATGATATTCAAAACTGTGAAGAGCATAATTTAGAACATTCACTATCTAATTGATGGAATCAGTTTAAGGAGTCGTTATTATTGCCACTTGAAATAATGTTTAGTGATTTTTTTCAAAGAGCTCTTGCCGGAGGGATATTGATTGGATTAACAGCCCCTCTTATTGGAATATTTCTCGTGCTGCGCAGACTCTCCATGATTGGAGATACGATTGCCCATGTGACCATTGCTGGTGTAGCCTTAGGATTTCTAATTGAAGTGTACCCATTAGGAGTAGGTTTGGTCTTCGCCATCCTAGCATCTTTTGCTATTGAGAGGTTACGTAAAGCATATAAAAGCTACGCAGAACTTTCCATCGCGATTATTATGTCTGGTGGTGTGGCTTTGGCCTCGCTCTTTTTTACTTTAGGGATGGGTTATAATACAGATGTAATGAGTTATTTATTCGGTAGCATCTATACACTGGATACGACGGATCTATATGTTGTTGGTGGGGTTACTGTAATTGTTGTGTTGGTTGTGACTTTATTCTTCAAGGAGTTCTTTCTACTAAGCTTTGAAGAGGATGCAGCTAGCGTAAGTGGATTACCAGTTAAGTTGCTTAATATGTTGATTACGGTCCTTACCGCACTGGTGGTCAGTACCGCTATCAAAATCGTTGGAGCCCTATTGGTATCGGCCCTATTGACGATTCCTGTAGCTATTAGTTTATTGATCGCTCGGAGTTTCAAAGCGTCCGTTATATGGTCCGTCGTTATTTCTGAGATAGCTGTGGTCGTTGGTCTGGTGGTGGCTGGGATTTGGAATCTTGCCCCAGGTGCGACTATCGTATTATTGCTTATATCTATGCTTGTGATGACGATGATCGGTAAGAAGGGACTATCTATTTAGGAGGTGGAAATATGTCGGATATCAGCATATCACTTGCATTTATCGCAGGTCTAGCCTCATTTATTTCACCATGTTGTTTGCCGCTTTATCCATCATATCTGTCTTATATCACAGGGATGTCAGTTCAACAACTTAAGACCGAACAGAATAAGAAAGAAGTACGTTTCCGGACGCTAACTCATACACTGGCCTTCATTCTTGGGTTCTCTGCCGTTTTCTATACACTTGGGTTCGGGGCGGGTTTTTTTGGACAGTTTTTCTCAGATAATAGAGATTTGATTAGACAATTGTCAGCTATTTTGATTATATTGATGGGACTTTTCTTATTAGGGATATTCCAACCGAGGTTTTTGATGAAAGAACGTAAGATGGATTTGAAATTTAAGCCTGCGGGTTATATTGGTTCTTTTATATTCGGAATAGGCTTCTCAGCAGGCTGGTCACCATGTATTGGACCCATTCTTGCTGCTATTATCGCTATGGCTGTTAGTGAGCCAGGAGCATGGTTTCCACTTATTACAGCGTATACAGTTGGATTTGCGATCCCATTCTTTATTCTTGCGTTTTTTATTGGTTCAACCAAATGGATACTGAAATACTCTAACCTGATGATGAAAATTGGGGGCGGACTGATGTTGTTGATGGGAATCCTCTTATTTACAGACCAAATGTTTAGAATTACGATTTGGCTACAACAAATAACACCTGAGTGGCTGAAGTTTTAAGTGAGATGATGAGAGGTTATCTGGTCGTTATTGTTGTTGCTCTACACTGATGGGACTTGCCAAGTGTCTTGTGAAACATGTATCATTACATAAGCGGGTATTCGGATTTAGGGTTCATGTTTAATAGCGAGGGATTGTTAAGCTAAGTACGAGAGGGCTTGATAATCCTTCAAGAGAAAAGAGGGAAGAAGATGCCAACGCCTAGTATGGAGGATTACTTAGAGCGCATCTACAAGCTGATTGACGAGAAAGGTTATGCGCGTGTTTCGGACATTGCCGAAGGCTTAGAAGTTCATCCTTCATCCGTTACTAAGATGATTCAGAAATTGGACAAAGATGAATATCTTATCTATGAGAAATATCGTGGTCTTATATTGACGCCAAAAGGCAAGAAGATCGGCAAACGTCTTGTGGATCGTCATCAACTTCTAGAGGAGTTCTTGACGGTGTTAGGTGTCCAAGAAGAGAATATATATGCAGATGTCGAAGGGATAGAGCACCATTTAAGTTGGGATTCCATTACACAGATTGAGATGCTATTAGAATATTTTCGTCGGGACGAACAGAGATTACAACAATTACGTGACGTACACAAGGAATTAGTTAGTGATTCGCAAGCTTAGCATCTGTCATGCCCTCAGAGACAGGTGCTTTTTTAATTAAAGGTAGTTCAAAAAGTCACCTTTTGAACACTCATTATTTATGTAAATTATTATTGTGGAGGTAAAGAGTGATGAAATTAAGAAAATGGTTCTTGTTAGTACTCATGATGATTATCTTATTTCCGGGATTAAATCGTACTGCTGAAGCACAAACAACTAAAAGTATAAGTATTTTATTAGATGGTGTACAACTAACAACTGATACCGTGCCTTATATCCTTCCTAAATTAAATATTACGATGGTTCCTCTACGGGTTATTAGTGAAGGCTTGGGAGCGACCGTTACATGGTCACAAAGTACAAAAACAGTAACGATAGAGAGTAATATTGCAGTGATTGAACTTACGAATGGTAAAACTTCGGCACTGATAAATGGTTCTATCGTACCGCTTGATGCTTCTGTGCAGATTAAAAATGGCCGTACTATGGTACCGCTTCGCTTCGTGGGAGAGGCACTTGGGCTACAAGTTAACTGGAATCAAGCAGAGCAGACCGTGACGTTAATTAGTGAAGCGGTGTTACCAGATTTCGGGGATGAAGATGAAGTTATAAATAATGCTGCGCTTCGGGGCGTATGGGTATCCACTGTATATAATTTGGATTGGCCATCAGTAGCCTCCTATGAGGATATGCAAAAGCAAAAGGAAGAGTATATTTATTTAATTGAAAATCTACAAGCGACAGGTTTAAATTCAGTATTCGTGCAAATTCGTCCAGCGGGGGATGCACTCTATCCATCGGCATTAGTTCCATGGTCTAAGACGTTGACAGGGAAACAAGGGAATAATCCTGGGTATGATCCCCTTCAATTTATGATTGATGAGACGCATGCGAGAGGGATGGCATTTCATGCATGGTTTAATCCATTCCGTGCGAATACGGATACCAATACGGTGACATTGGCAAGTAATCATGTAGCGATCCAACATCCTGAATGGATCGTGAATACTAAGAATCAGCTCATCATAAACCCTGGTATACCAGAGGCGCGGGCTCACGTGATCGATGTGATTATGGAAGTGGTTAGAAATTATAATATTGATGGTGTTCATCTCGATGATTATTTCTATCCAACGGGAGTGACCTTTAACGATGATAGCGCGTTTAAGACATATAATTCGAATAAAATAACTACAAAAGCTAACTGGCGTCGCGATAATGTAAATCAATTTGTTGAGCAATTAAATTCATCTATTCAATCAGTAAAACCACATATAGCCTTCGGAGTGAGTCCATTCGGAGTATGGCGCAATAAGGCCTCTGATCATACAGGATCAGATACTAAGGCAAGTATTACTTCTTATGATGATTACTACGCAGATGTGCGGACCTGGATTAAAAATGACTGGATCGATTACGTGGCTCCCCAACTATACTGGAGTCTATCCAATAAGAATGTACAGTATGATACGTTGGTGAATTGGTGGGTAAATGAAGTGAAGAGGACGGGCGTGGAGTTGTATATAGGTCATGCACCTTATAAGTTGGGAACTACTGAGGTTGGCTGGCAGAATGCTCAAGAGATCATTAACCAACTGAAATATAATGCTAATGATCCAGAAGTGGGCGGAAGTATCTTTTTCAGTGCAAGACATATTCTGAATAATCCACTTGGTTTGATTCCTGCACTTACAACATATTATAAACAGTAATATTACTATAGATTTCAAAAAGGTAACCCCTAGAATCCGTAAGGATCTCAGGGGTTACCTTTTTCGATGCGGAGAATGGATCTATCCTAAAAAGGATGACAGATCCATTTCCACCTATCTAATGATATTTTGGCATTTGATCATCGTCTTTTCCTTTTTGCCCTTCGATGAGTTGAAAAGGATATTCTTTATTCTTTTTGGAAGACGAACCGGAGGTTCCTTTTCTCATTCCAGCAGCTTTGTCCATCGTTCTACGAGATGGTTTCACCTTAGGATGTCTCTTGAATCGACTAGGCTGATAATGTCTAAATAATAGAAATATAACAATGAACACAATGACTGGGATAAGAAGATTTTTCAATAGAATGAATTGGTTGAAGAAGATGTCGCTTAGCAAACCGATTCCTGCCAATACGATCACTGTCCATGTGGAAATAGATTGACTCTTCATCTCATTCTCACCCTTTCACAGCATCTAATGCTCCTGTTCTGATGGAGGAACTTGCTTTGGAGTTCTCAAGTTCAGCGTCCAACTCCCTCATTCGGTTAAAAGAAGCGATCGAAACTTCTACTTGTTCGTCCAGTGGTTCCTTCGTAGTCAACAACTGTAACCAAAGCCCTGGATAGCCTAGATAACGTAAGACCGGAGTTTCTCTCATAGCATTCGTAAGCTTCAGAAACTCAAAGGAGACAGCTATAACGACAGGCAATAAAATAAGACGTTGCAACACACGATCCAACATATTATCCCACGGAACAACTGAATAAATGATAACACCCAACACGATGGTTAGCATCATAAAGCTACTACCACAGCGATAATGAAGTCGACTATGCTTCTGAACATTCGCTACAGTTAATTCATCTCCTGCCTCGTAGGTAGAGATGACCTTGTGTTCTGCACCATGATATTGAAATAATCGTTTGACAACTGGTGTTAAAGTAATGGCCCAAAGATATACAAGTAGTAGTGCTAATTTGATGACACCTTCTACTAAGTTATGCAAGATGTAGTGATCAAACAACCCACCAAATATGAAATCTTCAAGAAATACGGGTACGAGTGTGAAGATTAGCTTACTTACGATGAAAGAAAGCACACCTACTGCTGCAACGCCAATCATCATCGTTAAACTTAATCCTGATTCTTCCTTTTCTTTCTGTTTGGTCCGTTCTTCTGGTTCAATCTCATCATCCGCGTAGGCGTCCGCTGAGTAATTCAAATGCTTGGATCCTTTCGCACTGGAATCTATAATACCGACAATGCCGCGAATAAGGGGGATTTTACGTAACTTTTTCACCCATGATTTGTCTTGGCGTGGCACTTCCAGAAATGTTATTTCATTGTTCTTTCGTCTCACGGCAGTGACATTGATATTTTTTCCGCCAAACATAACGCCTTCAATGACGGCTTGGCCACCATAGCTGACAGATTTAGACTCTTGAGGCAACCATTTCACCTTCCCTAAGTTGGTTTATTTTTTGTGAATATTGAATTGTAAAGCCATATCGTAAGCGTCTTGACAATCCATCATATTTATTCTCTCTATTGTATCGAATTTTCTCATCAATATCTAGTTTTGATATCGAAGTTGTGGTTTGCCCGCACATGAAATGAACATACTAGCAGAGAGGAAATTGGTTAAATAGTCATATGAGTAGGAGGATCAATTAATGAATCAACATCAACAAACAATTACTACATATACGAATAAGTATGCTTTTGCCTTGGAACTTGGCTTTTTTGCAGGTCTGTTCTGGGGCACGATTCATTGGATATTTTATATTTTCAAATTTACAAAAGTCATTCCAGCTTATTTAGCGGAACCATTCTTTAAACATGAATTTTTAAAGAGTGGGGCAGGTCATTTAGTAGGCTTGCTGGTCTTTATCGCTTTTTCTATAGCGGTCTCCTTGATCTATGTGTTATTGTTTCGAAAGGTAAAGGGACCCTGGCCTGGAATACTATATGGAGTGTTTTGGTGGTTGGTGATCTTTGTGGTGCTGGGTCCAAAATTCGATATGGTCAAGCCATTGTCAGCATTGACAGCAACAACGATAATCAGTGAATTCTGCTTATATCTCTTGTGGGGATTGTTTATTGGATACACCATTGCTATGGAATTCACAGATGAGAGGGTAAGGGAACCGAAGGAAGTAGAAGGCTGAACTCGAAATAACTTCTCAAGAATGCATCACCTATGGTAAAATAGCAGATGGTTATTTGATAAAAGTTAGAGTTCAAAAAGTCAGGTTTTCAGCACTAAAGTTTATGCTTACGACGCTGCGTTTCTTTGAAACGCCTCAGAAGATTGGATGAAGGTAGGGAGTGAGGAGCGGAGCTACACGTTTTCGTAGAAAACGACTTCGGAAGCATACGCTTGCAGTACCTACGTGAGCACCTGAAATGTTTCCGAAGGAAACATACTTCGAAAGCATATGCTTGGACCGGCTGAATCCAATCTTCGATGTCGAGTAAGCTTCTTTGGTAAGCTTCGTGATCAAAAGATGACTTTTTGAACACCCTCTAAAAAGGTGGTAATATCATTTTGACAACTATATGGGTAATCAATGGACCGAACCTCAATCTCCTAGGAGTAAGGGAGCCGGGAATCTACGGATCACAAAACTTACAATCTATTGAAGATAATATTCGGAAACATGCGAGCGATCTAGGTGTTGATATTTCCTTCTATCAATCAAATCATGAAGGAGTTATGATCGATTGGATTCACGAAGCAATGGACAACGCCGATGGGATTATTATTAACCCTGGGGCATTAACCCATTATAGCTATGCATTACGTGATGCAATTAGCTCTGTACGCATTCCAACAGTAGAGGTACACTTGTCTAATATTCACTCTCGGGAGTCTTTTCGACATACTTCTGTCATTGCTCCAGTTGCCATCGGACAGATTGCTGGATTCGGTGCATTAAGTTATGAACTTGGATTGATTGCATTGGTGCGCCATTTGGAAGATCAGGGACGGTAGTATTGCCTTCCTTAAAGTGTAGAAAGGGAGATAGCATGATGGGAAATTCAAGAGTACTTAAGTTACGTGAAGCTATGCAAAAGAAGAATGTGGAAGCGGTATTCATTACGAGTCCAATTAACCGTCGTTATTTAACGGGATTCACTGGATCATCAGGTTATGTTCTAGTGACTCTGTCTGATGCGTATTTGCTAACAGATTTCCGTTACATGACCCAAGCCCCGCAACAAGCGAAAGGCTTCACTGTTGTGGAACATGGAATTCAAGTGATGGATCTTGTTAGAGAGTTGCTTGTTAGCAGTAAGATTGATCAACTTGGCTTCGAACAGGATGATGTTTCTTACAGCTCGTATATCACCTATAAGGAACAGTTAGAGCCCGCGATCAAGCTTATCCCTGTTAAGGGATTAGTAGAACAACTGCGCATATTTAAGGATGAGGATGAAATGAAGATCATGCAGCGCGCAGCCAACCTTGCGGATGAAACATTCAATTATATATTGGGTGTCGTAAAGCCGGGTATGACGGAGCGTGAAGTTGATCTAGCGATGGAATTCTATATGCGTAGTCATGGGGCAACATCATCATCATTCGATACGATTGTTGCATCAGGTGAACGATCCGCTTTACCTCATGGTGTTGCAAGTGAGCGTATGATCCAAGGGGATGAATTCATTACCTTTGATTTCGGTGCATTACTAGATGGGTATTGTTCGGACTTAACACGAACCATTGCCTTGGGGAAACCGAAACCCATATTGAAAGAAATCTATGATATTGTATTGGAAGCGCAGCTGCATACACTGGCACATATTAAGTCAGGAATGACAGGGCGTGAAGCAGATGCACTTGCCCGTGATATCATAAAGAAACATGGATATGGGGATCAGTTCGGTCATAGTACTGGGCATGGGTTAGGTATGGAAGTGCATGAATCTCCTCGACTATCTAAGCTAAGTGATGATATTCTACAACCGGGAATGGTTGTTACGGTTGAACCAGGTATTTATTTGCCAGGTATCGGTGGAGTTCGTATTGAGGACGATATACTTATTACAGAGACGGGTATTGTTATATTGACGCATTGTAGTAAAGATTACACTGTGTTGAGTAGTTAATATATTTCACGAAAAACTTGAGTTTATGCTTTCGATGCTAGTTTTTTACGAAGTATATTCAGGAAGTAACGCTTTAAAAAAATTTTAGGAGGTTATTATTTTATGATATCAGTAAACGATTTTAAAACAGGACTAACGGTGGAAGTTGAAGGGGATATTTATACGGTAATCGAATTTCAACATGTTAAACCAGGTAAAGGTGCGGCATTCGTTCGTTCAAAATTGAAAAACTTACGTAATGGTAACACTGTTGAGCGTACTTTCCGCGCAGGTGAGACGATTGGACGTGCAGTTATTGAGAACCGTCCTGTACAGTATTTATATGCTAGTGGACAAGAACATGCTTTCATGGACAATGAGACGTATGATCAATTTACATTAACTAGTGATCAACTTAAATGGGAACTCAATTTCATCAGAGAAAATATGGTTGTAAATATCGTTAGTTACCAAGGAGAAATTCTAGGTATTAACTTACCGCACAGTGTTGAGCTTAAAGTAACAGAAACAGAGCCAGGAGTTAAAGGTAACACAGCTCAAGGGGCTACTAAGAATGCTAAATTAGAAACAGGTCATACGGTTCACGTTCCTCTTTTCATTAACGAGGATGATGTGTTATTAATCGATACACGCGATGGTAAATATATTTCTCGTGCCTAATAGGTGCTAGGAATTGGGTAATAGAGAATCGCAATAGAGTGATCGTGTTTATTATGAGTGGGGAGTGAATCGAAGTTGTCACTGTACGTCATGAAATTCGGAGGTAGTTCCGTTGGAAATACGGAACGGATGCAGCGTGTAGCAAGACGCATCGTTGAGAAGCAAGATGAAGGTCATCAATGTGTCGTCGTAGTCTCAGCTATGGGAGATACGACAGATGAGTTAATTGACCAAGCCAAATTATTGAATCCGGAGCCACCAGCACGGGAAATGGATATGTTAATGACAACGGGTGAGCAAATATCGATGGCGATGTTATCGATGGCTATTCATCATCTAGGTCGTGAGGCTGTTTCTTTTACAGGGTGGCAAGCTGGATTCCGTACGGAGTCAGTACATGGTAAAGCAACAATTATAGACATTAAGCCAGAACGTGTTCAAGCCGCACTGGAACAGGGGAAAATTGTTGTAGTTGCCGGATTCCAAGGAATGACGGAAGATGGAGAGATTACGACATTCGGACGTGGTGGTTCTGATACAACGGCAGTGTCATTGGCAGCTGCGATTAATGCAGATGTATGTGAGATTTACACCGATGTGGATGGCATTTACTCTACTGACCCGCGTATTGTGAAATGTGCTACCAAACTTAAAGAAATATCTTATGATGAAATGTTGGAACTTGCTAGTTTAGGTGCAGCTGTATTACACCCTCGTGCAGTGGAGTATGCGAAGCATAATAAAGTCACCCTCGTGGTGCGGTCCAGTTTTAATAATAATGAAGGTACCGTTGTTAAGGAGGAAGCAAGCATGGAACAAGGGGTCGTAGTAAGTGGCATTGCCTATGATAAGAATGTGGCTCGTATTAGTATTTTGGGTGTGTCCGATACTCCAGGAGTACTTGCGGAAGTATTCGGTGCATTGGCACGAGCAGGTATTAACGTTGATATTATCGTACAGAGTGGCGTTCAGGATGGCGAGGCAGACTTCTCATTTACAGTTTCGCTGTCTGAGTGTGACAATGCATTGTCTGTCATAGAAAGTCTCAAAGCCGATCTTCCATATCGAGAAGTTACGTCTGAAGACCAATTAGTTAAAGTATCTATTGTGGGTGCAGGAATGATCAGCCACCCTGGAGTCGCTGCTCAGATGTTCGATGTTATTTCTAAACAAGGCGTAAGTATCAAGATGGTTAGCACATCTGAGATCAAAACCTCATGTGTTATTGACGGGAATAACTTAAATGAAGTGATTAAAGCTCTTCATACCGCTTATAATTTAGATAATGATAGTCAAGTATTTATTGGAGGTCCTGAGGACCGTCGTTAATCATACACGCAATAAGGAAGTAATATGTAGGGCCTGACGGAGAGTTTTCCGTTAGGTCCTTTTTATAACTATAAAGTATGTGTTCGAAATGAGTTATCAGGGCACTTTTTACGTTAGTTAGGTGTTATAAAGAATATAAAGGTTGAGGAGGTGTTGGCATCGCTACAGGATTCGCTAGATTCAAAGGAGCTGGAAACGTTAATTGTTAGTATTCAAAAGGGAGATACCGAGCAGTATGCCTTGATCGTCAAACAATTTCAACAGCCTATTTACCGCTATTGCTACCGTTTGTTAGAAAACAGACAGGATGCGGAGGACGCAGTACAGGATATTTTGGTTAAGGCCTATCAGTCGATACGCCGGTACAAACCAATGGTACAATTCTCTTCATGGCTCTATCGTATCGCTTACAATCATTGCATGAATTTATTGCGAAGGCGTCGTCTGCATAAGCGTGTTCTGAGTATTTCACGATGGGAGATAGCATCTGCTAGTTTAGAGCAAGAGCTGGATGACAGATTGTACAAGCCTTCATTGGCTGCAGCATTGTCGCAGTTATCGCTGGAGGAGCGGAACATACTGATTCTGCGGGTGTTTGAGGAGACAACATTTGCGGAGATGGGAGAAATACTGGGCAGTAGTCCCAATGCCCTGAGTAAGAGAATGAGTAGGATTAAGTTGAAGGTGCAAGAAGCTATGAAATCGGAGGAGGAGATCGTTTGGAACGAGCCACAGACAGCAATGAATACGAAGATATAATACTTGCTTCAGCCGATAAAGAACAATTGCCTAAGATAGACGTAGTTGAACGGGTGATGGGGCGAATAATGCCGTCAGTAGCCAGCCGTCGTCCACTTCGACAAAGGCTTATGAGTAGAACGATGGCGGCAGCAGGCATGTTGACGCTACTTCTGCTGATCTCTGTGACGGCCTATGCGGCTTCAGAATATATTCAAATCCGTAATGGAGCAGGAACGGTCAAGGTGCAGCATATTCCAAGGACGGAGATCCCGGTAGCCACTTATAATAAATATGAGCAGCAGGCAGAAGCGTTTGCCAAGCCGGGAGAACTGATCGCTTATTATGTAAAGGATAATGTGGGTTCAAGTGATCTATCGTCAGAATTACAATTTAAGTATAAAGAGAGGCGGATCACTGCTTATTCCGATTTTTTAAGAGAGATAGAGCGGACGAAGGCGCCAGTACTTCCTGAAGCACCTGTCAAGTATTCTTTTGTCTACGGCACCGTTAGCCCCACATTTCCGACTACTGAACTAGAGAAGAATAGTATTCTTTACAAGGAAACGCTATATGATCTTATGGCTCAGACTAACAAAGCTAATGGTAGTGGGAATCTGTACATGAAAGCTATACCGTGGTCGGAGTCGGGATCAATAAGTGGAGTATATTCGTATGGCGAAGGTTATATAGGGATTTCAGCCACGATGATGCATGGTAGAAAAATGATTGTGGAGCAGGAATCGGAGAATAAGGCGGATAAAATGATAGTGGCAGGCCAAGAAGTAGTGTATAACCATGTGAATAAAGAGCACGTAAGTTACCACTATTTGAACTGGTACAACGAAGAAGAGGATGCATATTATACGGTGACTACTTACGGAGATAACAGATTAAGCAAGGAACAATTAATACAGTTAGCCAGGGAACTTATGACGTAGAGTTAGCTAGTGCGAATTTTTATGTTGTAGAAGTTTCTATGGAGACACCGCGTGTAGTGGCATCATGGAGAGTAACCACGTACATTTTCTAACGGAAATAGCAGCCTCTAATTTACCTAAATCGTCACTTTTGGAATTCTAGCGGAAGTGAGTGACCTTATTTGGTCTTTTTCTTCGAATTTGAGCTGTTAATGTGCATATAGAGGTCTGTATTTCCGTTAGAATGTCATGTTGATGTTTTTTCGTAGAATAAGGTCTGTGGTTTCCGTTAGAAAGGTTAGAAAATTTACCGCCGGCGAATAAGAGTCTAAACTACACTTAAATTAGCAGAACTCTAGAAAGTAGAACAAGAGAAGGGAATGGATATGGAGCGAAAGTTTACGTTCCGCCTTTGAAGTTGTGTTACATCCATTGAGAATAATTCAAGGAACATGACTTTAAGAGCGGATGAAGCCCATAGCCAGTCCCTTTCCACTCACGCTAGTAGCTTTTACAGCATCCTTAGATAGCTCGTTCTCCAGAGTACATGACCTTCTTAAACTACTACATCAACTCCCCCACTAAGGACGCCGCAGGGCGTCTATTTTTGCGTTTCCTTCTAAGAGGTTATTCAAAAATTCGACTTTTGATCACGAAGTATATCAAGAAGCTTACTCGGCTTCGAAGATTGAATTCAGCCGGTCCTTCCGGTGCTCACGTAGGTACTGCCTACGCTCCGCTCCTCACTCCCTATCTTCATCCAATCTTCTCGGTGCTGAAAAGTCGACTTTTGATCACGTATTTTAACTAAATGAAAGATTCTGCGAAACTCTACATCTAAAAAAAGAGATTTGAGCATATCTTAGAGGGGAGGAGTGAAATAAAGGAGGTTAATGATTGTGGACAAGTTCGTAGTCAGCATGGCGACCCTGCGTCTAATCTCAGGAAGTATTGAAATTACAGCAGCGCTATTCATGTTAAAGGTTGGACAAGTGGATAAAGCACTCACGATCAACACGATGTTGGCCTTTGTTGGACCGACCGTGTTGATCATTACGACTAGCATCGGGTTGATAGGGATGGCGGATAAGTTATCATGGGCGAAAATGAGTTGGATTCTGCTTGGAGTGACCTGTCTCTTAATTGGTATTTTGAAAAAATGATAGACTTAATAGTCATAAAAGTGGAGTACAGGCATACATATGAGGTATGAAAACAACGAGTAACTCTACAAATTTAGGAGGGTTTATTCATGAAAATGAATTGGTTGGAGCTATTTCCTGAACCGATCAAGTCGCTCCTTGAACAATTACCATCCTCCATGCTGGATCGATTGGAAGAAGTTCGAATAAGAGAAGGGCGACCCCTTGAGATTAATGCTGCTGGAGATCATCATTTCGTCACGGCGGGTGGTAAATTGACATATCGTGTCGAGGATTCGTACAAGCCAGCAAGAGAGGATAGTCATCGGCTCTTAGATAGGATTAGCAACCATTCCCTTTACACCATGGAAGAGGAGTTGCGTAAAGGGTTTATAACGATACCTGGAGGCCACCGCATCGGATTAGCAGGGAGAACCGTTCTAAGCGGTGGTAAGGTGGAACACTTACGAGATATTAGTGGATTTAACGTCCGGATTGCAAAGGAGATTCATGGAGCGTCTGATGAAATTCTTCCGCACTTGCTAGATAGGAAGGAGAAAAGAATGAAGCATACTCTCATTCTCTCTCCTCCTCAGCATGGTAAAACGACACTAATTAGGGACATGGCCAGACAAATTAGTAATGGAAGTTATGGTCATACAACGGTGAAATGGCCAGGGATGAAGGTTGGAATCATAGATGAACGATCGGAGATTGCCGGAAGTATACGTGGTGTACCTAGCTTCGATGTAGGATCTAGGACAGATGTTATGGACGGTTGTCCAAAGGCTGAAGGAATGATGATGATGATTCGATCTATGTCGCCTGAAGTATTGCTTGTAGATGAGATTGGTCGCGCTGAAGATGCGGAGGCTATTACAGAAGCCCTTCATGCGGGAATATCCGTCATTGCAACAGCACATGGCTCCTCTGTGGACGAACTATCACAACGTCCCGCCTTGGCCACC
Source organism: Paenibacillus sp. Y916 (assembly GCF_056786435.1). NCBI lineage: Bacteria > Bacillati > Bacillota > Bacilli > Caryophanales > Paenibacillaceae > Paenibacillus > Paenibacillus sp. Y916. The sequence continues at coordinate 483,617 of NZ_JBXCJA010000001.1, forward strand.
CTTATTGAGAACCAGATGTTTGAAGTATACGTTATTCTCAATCGAGTCGAGGGACGGTTGAACTTTCGCATCCTCGATAGGCAACAACGATCCATCCAACTTTCCTTGCCGAATCAAAAAGGAGTTGATGCCTATGGTTAAATTGATTGGAATGCTGATTATAGTGGTCGCCGGTGCACTAGCAGGTATCACTAAGGCTAGACAGTTTGAAAGTCGGCCACGGCAGATTCGTGAGCTCATTCTAGCTATGCAGCGACTAGAGACAGAAATATCCTATGGATATACACCATTACCAGAGGCGCTTCACAAAATGGGAGAACAGGTACGAGAACCATTGAAATCTTTCTTTCAGAGTGCAGCTAGGTTCATGAATCCTCCACACGGATTGACAGCTCAAGAAAGTATCCAACAGGCATTAGCCAATCATTGGAGGAATACTTCTATGAAATCCACGGAGAAGGACGTGCTCCATCAACTTAGTTTTACTCTAGGTACAAGTGATCGTCAAGATCAGATGAAACATCTTGCGTTAGCTGCAGAGCAGTTGAAACATGAAGAGTTGACTGCGAGGGAGGAATTAGATAAATACGGTAAATTGAGCAAAAACCTAGGGCTTTTAGTTGGAATATTGGTCGTCATTTTGATCTTTTAGTGAGGTGCAGAACATGAATATTGACGTGAACGCCATCTTTCAGATTGCGGGAATCGGTATCATCATCGCCATGATTCATACGGTGCTCAAACAGATGGGAAAAGAGGATATGGCACATTGGGTGACGCTTATCGGTTTTATCGTGGTGCTGTTCATGGTTGTTCGAATGCTCGATGACCTGCTACAAGAGATCAAATCCATCTTTCTGTTCCAGTAGGAGAGCCATTATGGAAATCATACAAGTTGTTGGGCTCGGGCTAATATCTACGATTCTAATTCTAATCATTAAAGAGCAAAAGCCGATGTTTGCGTTTCTGCTAACCGCATCTACAAGTATTCTGATCTTTCTGTTCTTGATCGGCAAAATCGACTCCGTCATTAGTGAACTAGAACGAATGGCAGAATCAGCAGGAGTTCAGATGATTTACTTAAAAACGATTCTCAAAATCATTGGCATTGCTTATATTGCTGAATTTGGGTCCCAGATTGTAAGGGATTCAGGCCAGGAAAGTATTGCAACTAAGATCGAACTAGCAGGGAAAGTGCTAATTATGGTGCTAGCTATACCCATCATAGGAATCATTATTGAAACCGTCATGAAGCTACTGCCTCACTAGAAAGTAGGATCTTACTATGTTAGGAAGCCGACGTTCTCCAGACGTTAAACATATATTTGTATGGATGGTGCTCATTATGCTGATGTGGGGAGGCAGTGTTTACGCTGAATCTCCGAGTGAACAACTTATTCAACAGCAAGCGAATAACTTACCCAATGATCAGGTGGAAAGTTATTGGGATCAACTGATGAAAGATTACGGTGGATTCTTTCCTGATCAGAAGACACCTTCCTTTATGGATATGTTACTCCCCGGTGGAGAAGGATTTGGTATCAAGAACGTGATGTCAGGTCTGACATCCTTCTTCTGGCACGAAGTGCTCTACAATGGAAAGCTCTTAGTTACGATTGTGATGCTAAGTATTATGAGTTTAATTCTAGAGACGCTACAGACCGCATTTGAAAGAAATAATGTGAGCAAAGTCGCGTATTCATTATGCTACATGGTCATTATGGTTATTGCGATTAATAGCTTCTCCGTCGCTATAGGTTACGCCAAGGCAGCTATTAATCAAATGATTGAATTCATGATGGCGATGATTCCACTTCTATTCTCGCTACTAGCATCTATGGGGAATATCGTTACGGTATCTGTTACGCATCCTTTGATCGTATTCATGATTCACACGGTAGGGACAGTTGTCCATACGACCGTATTTCCACTTCTTTTCTTCTCAGCACTATTACACATTGTAAGTTCTCTGTCTGACAAATATAAATTGACACAAATGGCGAATTTATTGCAAAAAATAAGTGTTGGGCTACTTGGAGTATTACTAACTATATTTCTTGGAGTCATATCCGTTCAGGGGATTACAAGTTCTGTAACAGATGGGGTAACGATTCGGACGGCAAAATATGTATCTGGTAACTTCATCCCCGTCGTAGGAAAGATGTTCGCGGATGCGACAGATACGGTAATATCCGCTTCGTTATTAGTTAAGAACTCGATCGGGCTGGCTGGCGTCATTATCCTTCTCTTCCTATGTGCCTTTCCCGCTATTAAAATATTAACACTTGCTCTTATTTATCAAATGGCAGCAGCTGTATTGCAGCCACTAGGAGATACTCCGATTGTGACCTGCTTGCAGACGATTGGTAAAAGTATGATTTACGCATTTGCTGCCATGGCGGTTGTTGGATTAATGTTCTTTCTGGCTATTACAATCCTGCTAATGGCCGGGAATGTAACCGTGATGATGAGGTGAAGAAGGAGGGCGGCTATGACTTGGTTAAACGAATGGATGAGAGAAGTCATCATGGTTGTGCTTCTAGCTACTTTTATCGATCTTATTCTACCCAGCCGCTCTATGGAGCGCTACGTCAAGCTGGTTCTCAGCTTACTTATTCTGCTCACTCTCATGCAGCCTATCATCAACCTTCTAACGGATTCGCCGGAAGTGAAGTTGAGTGCAGCATTTCAGAATCAAGATGCGAATACAGCCTATTTCACCAATGGGAAAGAGAGTACATTACAACAGATTTTATCTCAAGCAGAGACAATGAAAAGCCAACAGCTAACCCAAAGTCTTCAGTGGGCTGGTGAAGAGGTTGCAAGACAAATGAAGCAACAAATCGAGAACAAGACAGGCAAACAAGTGCAAGAAGTAAAGGTGTTGCTGTCATTGCCTCCATTGAAAGCAAAGGATGAACAACAATCACCATCGATTACCTCAGTGGATGTTATTTTGCAGTTAGATACAGAAGAACTTCAAGGACAGCCGGACCGAGATCACGCACAACAAATTGCTATAGCCCCCATTGCTCCGGTTAAAGTGGAAGTTCATGTGGAGCCGGTGAATACGAGTAGCGGTCAATCTGATGGTCGTAGCGAAGATACGAGTCAATCCGATGAGGATACTGTTCAAGTTATAAATGGGGCAGCAGATATTCAAAAGCTCCTTAGCAGCGAATGGAATTTAAGGGCAGAACAAATTCGTGTTCTATTGAATGAAGAAGATGTCAAAGTCTAAAGGGGGGTGGTTGGTATTGCGGAACTGGTATAAGAGGGTCGAGCAATGGATCGGTGGCGGGGCAGGCGGAGCTAAAAAAATATCTGCATTCCGTTGGCTCATTATTCTTGGTTTAGTAGGAGTAGCTATTGTATTGTTCAGTTCCTTTGTCAATGTGAAAAAAATTGAGAATGAGAATATAGGAAGGGAGCCGCCGAGTTCAACTCCTATACAGGAAACGTTTCAAAATACAGGCTCACAAGTGGATTCCTTTGGCAGTATTGAAGAGGTGTTCGAGAGTAACATTAAAGAGATTCTGGAAAAAGTCGTGGGTGTAGGTACGGTCGATGTGTTAGTGACTGTAGATTCAACTGAAGAAATTGTTATTAAAAGCAATGTGCGAGATTCCCAACAGACATCTGAGGAGAATGATTCAAATGGGGGTAAACGGAATACTACTCAATATACCCGTGATGGTGAAATTGTCACCTATGAGTCATCTGGAAGTGTGACACCTATCATTACTAAAAGAGTCAAGCCGCAAATCAGGGGTGTGCTAGTCGTTGCTAAAGGGGCAGAGAATCAAGTGGTACGCAATCTTGTTGTAGATGCTGTATCCAAAGGACTAAATGTACCCAGCTTTAGGATCTCAGTCGTTCCACGTAAACAGGAGTAATATGTCATCTAATCTTTGAGAAGACGAAGGAGGAAGTTAGGAATGAATAATAAAAGACAAACGATATGGTTGGTTTCTATGCTCAGTTTGATGGTGATATTATCGGCTTATTATCTTTTTACAGAAGACTCGGGAACATCGAAAATTCCAGTTGCAGATAGTCAACAGGTGATAGAACTGCAGTCCGTTGATAATAAAGAAGTTGTAATTACGGAAGTGATAACGGATGGGCAGGTTGGTAATGATCTCACCGCGACAACAGAAATGCCAGATGTAGCTATTGGATCTGATACAGAATTAGAAGAAGAGGAAAAGATGAGTGAGAAGGCAACAGAAGAAACAGCAAAATCAAATGAAAGTGAAAATGATGACGAGATCCTGAAAGAGGTTGCATCTCAAGCGGTGTCTGGCAGAAATATTTTGGATTCTGTTCAATGGGACCGCAAAGAAAGTAATATCAAAAAAGAAAGTGATTTATATGTAAAATTAGACAATCAGAAGAGTACCCCGGAAGAATTAGCTAAAGCGGATAATGAGTTGAAACGTCTAGAAGAAAAGGAGTCAATTCTTACAGGTATTGAAGAGGAACTTCATGAGCAATTCGGTGAAGTCGTTGTAAAGGAAGAGAATGATGCGTATGAAGTGCTTGTTCTGGCAGATAAATTGGATGTGAATCAAGCTGTGGATATCGTAGAACTAGTCATGAAAGAGTTGAATGTATCTCAGAATAAAATTAGTGTAAGAAATGTAAAACCTTAATATTAGCTAAAGTTAGACATAATTAGATAAAATAATGAAAGAGTCCAGGTAAGTCTGGACTCTTTCCATTTCTTGCGAATATGATATAATACATATCTATAATGCGTATGTATATGTAGTTTGTATACGGTTCCGATAGTTGAAGGAGTGAATTGATAATGTTTAAGTTGAATGAAATTAAGGAATTGATCAAGTTACTTGATGAATCATCTCTTCAAGAGCTTGAGATTGAAGTGGAAGGTAACCGATTGGCCATTCGTAAGCCTGGGCAAATGGAAGTAGTGAATGTTCAACATTCCGCTCCACAGGCGTATCCGATGGCACCGGTACAGTTTCAGCAAACAAATCAAGTATCTGATCAAGGTGTGACTGGAGTTGAACAGTCTATAGTTGCAGATACGAAATCATCATTACATAAAATTGTTTCTCCAATGGTGGGAACATTCTACAGAGCCGCATCACCTGATGGAGCTCCTCTTGTGGGCTGTGGAGACAAAGTGCATTTGAAATCAACGGTATGTATCATAGAAGCGATGAAGCTAATGAATGAATTGGAAGCGGAAGTAAAGGGAGAAATTGTAGAGGTATTGGTTGATAATGGTCAATTGGTGGAATTTGGCCAACCTCTATTCCTGGTAAGAGCAGAGTAAGAAGAATTCGAACACAAGAAGATGCATATGAAGAGAGTTTTTCTTCGGAAAACTAAGTGTATGCTTACGAAGTGAGTTTTCCTTCGGAAAACTTTTAGGAGGATGATACCAGCAATGAAATTTCATAAAGTGCTCATTGCGAATCGCGGAGAGATTGCGGTTCGTATTATCCGAGCTTGTCGGGAACTTGATATATCTACGGTAGCGGTTTATTCAGAGGCAGACAAGGATTCTCTGCATGTTCGACTAGCGGATGAAGCTTATTGTATTGGTCCAGTCTCATCTAAGGACAGTTATCTGAATGTCACTAATATTATGAGTGTTGCTACACTAACAGAGTGTGATGCAATTCACCCTGGATATGGATTTTTGGCTGAAAATGCAGATTTCGCAGAAATTTGTGAATCATGTAATATTACTTTTATCGGTCCTTCAGCAGAGGCTATTTCTAGAATGGGTGATAAATCTGTTGCTAAGCTGACGATGAAGGAAGCGGGTGTACCTGTTATACCTGGTTCTGATGGAATCGTGGAGAATTTAGTTGAAGCGATTGTTATTGCTCGTGAAATTGGTTACCCATTAATCATCAAAGCAACTGCTGGTGGTGGGGGTAAAGGAATTCGCATTGCTGAAGACGAGGAATCATTAGTCAAGCAAATAACGGCTGCTCAGCAAGAAGCACAGAAAGCTTTTGGCAATGCAGGGGTATATTTAGAGAAGTACTTGACTGGTATGAAGCATGTAGAGATTCAGATTATTGCTGATAAATATGGTCATGTCGTGCATCTCGGTGAGCGGGATTGTTCGATACAACGTCGTAGACAGAAACTACTTGAAGAAGCTCCATGTCCTGTACTTTCACCAAAAGTTCGTGAACAAATGGGTGAAGCGGCCGTTCGGGCTGCCAAGTCAGTTCAATATTCAGGAGCAGGAACACTTGAATTTCTGCTTGGTCAAGATGGTCAGTTTTATTTCATGGAGATGAATACTCGCATTCAGGTTGAGCATCCAGTGACTGAAATGGTGACAGGTGTCGACATCATTAAGGAAATGATCTCAGTAGCAGAAGGGCATGCATTATCTTTTAGCCAAGAAGAGATTACGATTAATGGTTGGTCTATCGAATGTCGTATCAACGCAGAGGACCCTGAAAGAAACTTTATGCCAAATCCAGGCGAGATTACATTTTATTTGCCTCCTGGTGGTCCAGGTGTACGTATCGATAGTGCAGCATATCAAGGCTACTCGATTCCACCGTACTATGATTCTATGATTGCGAAGCTAATCGTATGGGCGCCAACACGACGCGAAGCCATCGCCAAAATGAAACGTGCTCTGTCTGAGTTTACAATAGGTGGAATTCATACAACGATTCCTTTTCATCAAAAACTGTTGAATCACCCTACATTTATCGAGGGCGATTTCGATATTAAATTTCTTGAAGAGAACGAAATTTAATAAAATAAGAGTTCAAAACATAACTTTTTGAACCTCCTTCGTAGAAGCTTTAATTGTTTTAAGGAAGCCTAAATGATATAGTATGAATATCTAATTTTGCATGCCGAGCCTGAGTTATGCAATCGTAATTAATGTCAGAAAATTTACTTGGAGGGTGTGACGAATATATTATGAGTACTTTACCGACTGAGTTTGAACGTACGGATATCGGTGAAATCCAGATTGCTCCTGAAGTGATTGAAGTGATCGCTGGACTGGCTACAGTTGAGATTAGTGGTGTAGCAGGAATGAGTGGAGGATTTGCGGGTGGTATTGCCGAACTTTTAGGCCGTAAGAATCAATCCAAAGGTGTAAAAGTGGAAGTGGGGCAAAAGGAAGCAGCGATCGATGTATCTGTCATTATAGAATACGGCTATCGCCTACCTGAAGTGGCTTCTCAAATTCAGAATAATGTCAAACGTTCCATTGAGAACATGACAGGTCTGACTGTGATTGAAGTGAATGTTCATATTCATGATGTTATTTTTAAACAAGTGGAGAAGAATACCGAGGATGTTGAATTTAGCCAACGTGTTAAATAACGGATTTCGGTAGTCATCTAAACCCCCGACAGTTCATGTCGCGGGTTTACTATAATTTTAGGAGGTTGGATTGTCTCGTGGCTAAAATACTTGATAGACTTTTGCTGTTTGTTTATAGCTTGAGTATCGCTATTCTTTCTATAGCTGCAATCCTTCATCTAAGTGGCATGTTACCTTCGAATTGGATTAATGATCCGAGTTATGGCGTGTTCATTACAGCAATAATTGTATTGGTGATACTGTTTCTTCTTAGTCTGCGTTTCTTTTATATTTCTATTCGAAAAGATCGTAATCGTACTCCTTCCATTGATCAACGGACTGAGTTTGGTGATATTCAAATATCGATAGAAACGATTGAGAATTTATGTCTTAAAGCGGCATCTAGAGTGCGGGGCGTTAGAGATTTGAAATCTCGAATTAAAGTCGATCAAGCGGGTATAGATATTGAGATCCGTGCAGTTGTGGATGGAGAATATTCAATTCCTACTTTGTCATCAGATATACAGAAACAGGTTCATGATTATTTGCAAGAAACGACTGGAATTCCAGTAGCCAATGTAGCGGTATTTATTGCTAATGTTGCACAGTCACCAAGTTTTAAGAGTAGAGTGGAATAGAGGTGGATTTCCCGATGCTTTGGAAAGAGATGTGGGAGAGTCACAGAGGGCGAATTGTCGGCGTAACGGGTGGAGTTGTATTCGGTATTGTATATTTAGTATCGGGTTTTTGGGATATGTTGTTCTTTGCATTAGTTGTGTTCATAGGATATATTTTCGGTAGAAGAAAAGATTTGCAACAAGGTTCCTTGTCTCAATGGAAGGAAACTGTGCAATGGTTATCGGAAAAGTGGCGTCCATTTAAATGAACCCTAAGATATGCTTTCTCCGGAAAAAGAGCTGCAGCTTAACCAGGCCTATTTTTTGGAGAAAGATTTCTTTGGGTTTTTTTTGTGAATATTAAGAAGAATATGAAAGTCTGAAATTGTGAGATAAAGTGAAGTCCAGGAGGAACGATATAATAATGAAAAGACGTGTAGCTAGAGAGATTGTGGTACAAAGCTTGTATCAAATGGAAATGAACTTGGTTGAAAGTGATGAGGCTGTATCCACCTTGTTGCTGGAGGCTTCTGAAGAGAATGAGACAGAAAGAGTCATCAAAGATGAGATCAAGCTGAAGGAATATGTTCTGGAGTTAGTCAATGGGACATGGAGTAATAAAGTCGCAATTGATGAATTACTTGGTCATTATTTAGTTGGATGGCAAATCAGTCGTTTATCCCGTGTGGATCGTCAAATATTACGTCTAGCTACTTATGAGATGGTCTACGAAGAAGATGTTCCAGCTAAAGTGGTTGTCAATGAGGCTATTGACCTTGCTAAGCATTTCGGTACAGAGGATTCTGGTAAATTCGTAAATGGCGTTCTAGGTAAAATGATTGGCGACTTGATTGAACTTAAAGAGAAACGTCAATAGAAATTCGAATGAAATCATAACATAAAGTTAGGGGAGATTATGATGGCAGCAACGATTATTAGTGGTAAACAAGTATCAGATGAAATCCGTAGTTCATTGACAGAAGAAGTAAAGGAACTTTCAAGTAAAGGAGTTGTTCCAGGACTTGCTGTTGTATTGGTAGGGGAAGATGCTGCTTCACAAGTATATGTCCGTAATAAAGAGAAGGCGTGCCATGATGTAGGCTTCTATTCTGAAGTACATCGTCTATCTGGACAAACTTCACAAGAGGACTTATTGACCTTAGTAAATAAGCTTAACCATCAAGAGAATATCAATGGGATACTTGTACAGTTGCCATTACCTGGACATATCGAAGAGAAGGCAGTCATTAATGCCATCTCGGTGGAGAAAGATGTGGATGGATTCCATCCTATCAATGTAGGGAACTTAGTTATTGGCGATGAGAGCCTCTTACCTTGTACACCAGCGGGTGTGATAGAACTTATTAAGCGTGCTGGAATAGAGATGTCAGGAAAGCATGCCGTTGTCATTGGGCGTAGCAATATCGTTGGGAAGCCAGTATCGCTCTTGCTTCAACGCGAGAATGCAACGGTTACGATGTGTCATTCGCGTACAGCCAATATGGCTGAAATTGCACGTCAGGCTGATATCCTGGTAGTAGCTATTGGGCGAGCTAATTTTATTGATGCAAGCTATGTGAAACCTGGTGCTGTCGTGATCGATGTTGGAATGAATCGCTTAGATAATGGTAAACTCGCTGGGGATGTTGATTTCGAGAGTGTTAAAGAAGTAAGTGGTCCTATCACACCTGTTCCAGGTGGCGTTGGGCCGATGACGATTACGATGTTAATGAAGAATACACTGGTTGCTGCTAAACGGCATCACGGATTGTCTTAAAGGGGCCTATCATGGACCAACAAAAGGTATTATCCATTAAAGATCTGAGCCGGTACATCCGTATGAAGTTGGATTCGGATTCATTGTTGTCTGATGTATGGATTCGTGGAGAAATATCTAATTTCACTCATCATTCTAGCGGGCATATGTATTTCACGCTGAAAGACGAGAGCAGTCGGATTCGTGCCATCATGTTTGCATCTCATAATCAGAAGTTACCCTTTCTACCCAAGGAAGGGGCACGTGTTATTGCGCGAGGCAATGTGACCGTGTATGAACGGGATGGTCAGTATCAGTTCTATGCTACGCATATGCAGCCAGATGGTATTGGTAGTCTATATCTTGCCTTTGAACAGTTGAAGAAGAAGCTGGAAACAGAAGGGTTGTTTGCTACAGAACATAAACAGACTTTACCTACTTACCCGCGATCCATTGGTGTGATTACTTCGCCAACTGGGGCAGCCGTGAAGGATATTATGATTACATTGCAGCGTCGTTATCCTCAAGTACATATTACTTTGTACCCAGTACTCGTCCAAGGTAAAGATGCAGCACCATCTGTTGTGAAAGCAATCAAGGTCATGAACAAGTTGGCTGAGGTGGATGTGATCATTGTTGGTCGAGGCGGTGGTTCTCTAGAGGAATTGTGGGCATTTAATGAGGAGATCGTCGCGCGAGCCATCTATCAATCTACAATCCCAATTATTTCAGCTGTTGGTCATGAAACGGACTTTACGATTGCCGATTTTGTTGCGGATCTTAGGGCGGCCACACCAACTGCAGCCGCAGAATTGGCTGTTCCCAATATGGCAGATGTACAAGCTACTCTAACGCACATGGAAAGGCAGTTACGCCAGTCACTGCGACAACGAGTATCATATTATCGTGAGCGCCTTGGAGCTTTGCAGCGTTCGCCTGTATTGGTGAATCCTCGAAGAACATTACATCAGCATACAGAGCGGTTGGACAAGCTACAACAACAGCTTACTCGGTCCATGCGATCTGGAGTGAAATTGAGTAAAGAGCAGAAATTACGTGTTCATCAAAGTCTATTACGGTTTAATCCTAAGGATCAGGTAGCTGCTGTGAAGAAACAAACAGAGAAGAATGAGCATCAGCTTCGCATGGCTATGGCATCCATTCTTAAAGTGAATAAGAATCAATTAGGCACTGCTATGAAACAGCTGGATGCACTTAGTCCTTTGAAGGTCATGTCGAGAGGTTATAGCCTTGTCTATGATGAACAGGAGCAACATTTAATTAAATCACTTGATGATGTTAAACTAGGTGATTTGGTGAAAATAAGGGTGAATGATGGTCAATTCGACGCTCAGGTATGGGCAATGAAGGAGGATAAGCTAGATAATGGCAAAGGTTACTGAATTAAAATTTGAACAAGCAATGAGCCAATTAGAAGCCATTGTAGACGAGTTGGAGCATGGGGATGTTCCTTTAGAAAAAGCGATTGAGCTATTTCAAAAAGGGATGGGGCTATCACAGTTATGTAGCCAAAAGCTAGAGCAGGTAGAGCAGAAGATCGAAATGATTGTGCAGGAAGATGGAGAGATTCGAAAGAAGCCCTTTGGCGCTTCACTGGAGTCAGAAAGCGGGGATTCCAATGGCTAACCGTCCCTCCTTGCAAGGTTATATTGGAGATGTGACTGATATGATCACATCTTCCTTGCTAGATATTATTCCATCCGAGTGGGAAGTGCCGGTTCATTTGAAGGAATCGATGACTTATTCCCTTCTAGCTGGAGGGAAACGCTTGCGGCCACTGTTAGTGATTGCCGCATGTGAAGCAATGGGGGGCAATCGTGATGCAGCGCTAGATGCCGCATGTTCTGTTGAAATGGTCCATACATATTCACTCATTCATGATGACCTTCCAGCGATGGATAATGATGATTATCGTCGAGGTAAGTTGACGAATCATAAAGTATATGGTGAAGCTATGGCCATTCTAGCTGGAGACGGTTTACTCACACATGCCTTCTACCATTTGGCTCAAATATCAAGAAAGCACGGTATTCCGGCAGATCAAGTTCTTGCGATCATCTCAGACTTATCAGAAATGGCTGGTCCTAGGGGAATGGTTGGGGGTCAGGTTGCTGATATGGAAGGGGAACAAGGATTAACTGATCTATCGCAACTGGAGTACATACATCTTCATAAAACGAGTGATTTGATCATATTCTCTCTTGTTGCGGGAGGACGAATTGCTGGAGCAGATGAAGATAGTATCGAAGCGCTTCGCTCATTTGGGCGTCGTTTGGGGCTTGCTTTTCAGATTCAAGATGATATTCTAGATCTCATTGGTGATGAGGCGAAGCTTGGCAAAAAGACACAAAGTGATATCAAACAAGACAAGGTGACTTATCCCTACTTTATTGGACTAGAAAAGTCACAGATGGAAGTCGCAAGACTTACAGAAGAAGCAAAGAAGATTGTGCTAGATGCACGAATTCCTCATCCAGAACTTCTGCTAGAAATTGCAGATTATTTAGTCAGTAGAGACCACTAATACTGTCATATTGTTACATGAAGCATCATCTGTGATATAATTAGCGGAAAGTTTCCAACTGAAACAATAAACAAATCCTAATGAAGAAAAGTGGGGAGATTAAAGTGCAGCTTCCACAAATAGATCAACCAGAACAATTAAAGTCTCTATCGGTGGATGAATTAGCTTCTCTTGCGGCAGAAATTCGTCAGTTTCTTATCGAGAAGTTGTCAGTAACAGGTGGACACCTCGCTTCAAATTTAGGCGTGGTGGAGCTTACGATTGCTCTTCATTACTGTTATAACAGTCCTACGGATAAATTCATATTTGATGTAGGACATCAAGCGTACGTCCATAAAATACTTACGGGTCGGATGGATCGTTTCGATACATTACGTAAATATAATGGGTTATGTGGGTTCGTGAAGAGATCGGAAAGTGAACACGATGTGTGGGAAGCGGGACACAGTAGTACTTCTCTTTCTGCTGCCATGGGAATGGCGCTTGCTAGAGATTTAAAAGGTGAGGACAACAAAGTTGTTGCGGTCATTGGTGACGGTGCTCTTACAGGTGGTATGGCGTTTGAGGCGCTGAATCATATCGGTCATGAGAAGAAAAAGCTAATGGTCATTCTTAATGATAACGAGATGTCAATTGCTCCAAACGTAGGTGCGATGCACAATTATTTAAGTAAGATCCGTTCGGATCGACATTACTTACGTGCAAAAGACGAAGTTGAAGTGTTGTTGAAGAAAATTCCAGCAATTGGCGGTAAGTTAGCTAAGACTGCAGAGAAATTAAAGGATAGCCTTAAATATATGGTTGTACCGGGTATTCTATTTGAAGAATTAGGCTTTACGTATCTCGGTCCGGTTGATGGACATGACCTTCAGAAATTAATCGAGGCATTCCGCCAAGCAGATAATGTAGATGGCCCTGTGTTTGTTCATGTCCTTACAACAAAGGGCAAAGGATATACACCTGCCGAAGCTGATTCTTTTAAATGGCATGGCATTTCACCTTATAAGATGGAATCTGGTCAGGTATTGAAATCTGTCGGAAACCCGATGTATACGGATGTATTCGCACAGACATTAATCGAGCTAGGTGAACGAGATTCAAGGTTGATTGCTGTAACTCCAGCAATGCCTGGCGGATCAGGACTCGTTCCATTCGGCAAGAGATTCCCAGACCGAATGATTGATGTTGGTATTGCGGAACAGCATGCTGCAACGATGTGTGCTGCATTAGCAATGGAAGGTATGAAGCCTGTATTTGCAGTGTACTCTACCTTTATGCAACGAGCATACGATCAGATTGTACATGATATTTGCAGACATAACGCAAACGTGATATTTGCTATTGACCGAGCTGGATTCGTCGGTGCAGATGGAGAAACCCATCAAGGGGTGTACGATATTGCTTTCATGCGTCATATCCCGAATATGGTTCTCATGATGCCGAAAGACGAGAATGAGCTTCGTCATATGATGTTGACAGCATTAGAATACAATGATGGGCCGATAGCGTATCGATACCCACGTATTAATGGTCTTGGTATTGCTATGGATGAGGAATTAGTGTCCATTCCAATTGGAACGTGGGAAACGGTTCGTGAGGGAGAAGGATATGCAGTTCTTGCCGTCGGGCCTATGGTGCAAGTAGCATTAGAAGCAGCCGAACAACTTAAGCGTGATGGAATTCAGTTGCAGGTTGTAAATGCTCGTTTCTTAAAACCAGTGGATGACAATATGCTACGTACCTTGGCGGAAACAAAAACAAAAATGCTCGTATTAGAAGAAGCTTGTGAGGCTGGAAGTCTAGGTAGTGCAGTCCTTGAGTTCTATGCAAGTCAACATATGTTTGACACAACCGTATCTATTATGGGCATTCCTGATCGATTCATTGAACACGGAAGTATCAATGAACAACGTGGCGAAACGGATTTAACTGCCGCTGCAGTATGTGAGGAGATACGAAAACTTGTAGCTCTTCATCCTTATGAATATAGTCAAAGAAACTTTCCGTCTTAAGGCGTGAAGGCGAAAATTAGGTGAATAGAATATATGGAAAAAGAACGCATTGATATTCTGCTTGTAGAGCAGGGTTTGTATGATAGTCGTGAGAAAGCTAAAGCTGCAATTATGGCTGGATTGGTCTTTGCTGCTGAAGAACGGATTGAGAAACCAGGGATGAAGATTCCTAGAGATGCTGTAATCAGGGTAAAAGGCGCTGTTCATCCGTACGTAAGTCGAGGTGGGCTGAAACTTGCGAAGGCTATCAATCAATTTGAAATTGAATTGCAAGATGCTACCATGCTTGATATCGGTTCTTCAACAGGTGGATTTACAGACTGTGCACTTAAGCATGGAGCGAATTACGTGTACGCTATCGATGTGGGAACGAACCAATTAGATTGGTCTCTTCGCAGTGATGATCGAGTATGTGTGATGGAAAAAACAAATTTTCGATATATGACACCTGATGATTTAAAAGGACCTATACCCAATTTTGCAAGTATTGACGTCTCCTTTATTTCACTTCGGATCATATTACCCCCTTTAATGGCATTATTGGATCAGCCCTCAAGTATTGTCGCTTTGATCAAGCCACAATTCGAGGCAGGTCGAGATAAGGTAGGGAAATCTGGTATTATTCGAGATTCTGCGGTCCATCGTGATGTGCTATCGACGATTCTAACGTTTGCTGAAGAATTAGGTTATACATTGCAAGGTCTTACGTTCTCCCCCATTACAGGTGGGGAAGGTAATATAGAATTTCTGGCCCACTGGAAATTGGGGGCTCCAACACTTGATGAATTCCCTATGGATAAAGACAAGATCAAACTTCTCATAGATCAAGTAATACAAGAAGCGACATATACGTTTAAGGGGAACTCATCTAAGTAGATGGGTTTCTTTGCTGAAAAAAGGTTTTTTTTCTGACATTCGCGAATACTTCTAAAGAGGTGATTCATATGGGAGATAAAACTGATTTGTTTGTTATGGTCATCATTGGGATTGTCCTCATAATGGGTGTAGTCATCTTAGTTAGAAATTGGATTCAGGATCCGACGGTAGAACATAGATTGAAGATCCCATTTAATGAGTATATACCGGAACATCCTGCGATAGATTTAATGCGGAGTAAAGGATATGAAGTGATCGGCGGACGAGTCAAAATCCCCCTTTACTTCGAAGTGGACCAAGAGGAATACTTTAGCAGATTGTTTATAGATTATGTAGCTACGAATGAAGAAGGGGCTGTATACCTGGTCAAGACAGCACGTAAGCGACTGCCCTTAGAGTGGACTGGAAGTTCGCTTAGAGATCGTCTATTACCTTATTTCTTATTATACCCAGACAGTGCGGGATTACTTTATGTTGATCTATCCCAAGAAGAGGTACGAGAAGTTTACTTTGAATGGGATGAAGAAGAATATATTGGTGAGAATGAGTAAAAAATCACCTTACCTCAGGAGGCATTTATGAAGGGACAACGACATATTAAAATTCGTGAAATTATTACACATCGGGATATTGAAACACAAGATGAGTTGGTTGAGGCGTTAAGAGAATCTGGATTTCAGGTTACACAAGCGACAGTATCTAGAGATATTAAAGAATTAGTACTCATCAAAGTACCGACGGATGAGGGTAAGTATAAGTACTCCATGCCTACGGATCAGCGCTATAACCCTGTTGTTAAACTGAAGCGAGCACTTGTAGATAATTTCGTTCATATCGATCATACAGGCAATCTTGTCGTTATGAAGTGCTTACCAGGAACAGCCAACTCAGTAGCTGTATTATTAGATAATATGGAGTGGAATCAGATTATGGGAACGATTTGTGGAGACGATACGATTCTTATGATCTGTCGGGTTGAGGAAGATAGTGTTTACGTCATGACTCAAATTATGAGTTTTATTTCTTAATAATGGAACGTAGTAAGAAAGAGCCAAAGGTGGGATTGATTCATGCTAGTAACGTTATCCATTCGGAATTTAGCCGTGATTGAAGCAATTGATGTACATTTTTATCAGGGATTCCACGTACTTACAGGCGAGACAGGAGCAGGTAAATCAATCATAATTGATGCGCTTGGTCTTATAGCTGGTGGCAGAGGGTCTGCTGATCTTATCCGTTATGGTTGTAATAAGGCGGAGATTGAAGCGTTGTTTGAGCTACAGGAAGGACATCCCATATGGGATGCACTTCTCAAGATCGGGATAGATGGTAATCACGAAGAGCATTTAGTTATTAGACGTGAATTAACGTCTCAAGGTAAGAGTACATCTAGAATTAATGGACAACTTGTAAATCTTACGATGCTACGCGAAGTGGGTGATCATTTGGTGAATATCCACGGTCAGCACGAGCATCAAAGTTTACTGCGTCCGGAAAGACACTTATTTCTTTTGGATACATATGGTGAAGAAGTCATTGGACCGTTGAAAGAAAGATATCAAGAGAAATATTCCATATTTATTAAAGTTGAGAAGGAACTCCGTGAGTTGCAAAATACTAGCCAAAAGTCGTTCCAAATGCTGGATTTATATCGATTCCAATTGGAGGAAATTACTGCGGCGAATTTAAAATCTGGGGAAGATGAATGGTTAGCCGATGAAAGGGTCAAGCTATCCCATAGTGAGAAAATGATGGATTCAGTCTCAGGTGCGTATGATATTCTGTACGGACAACATGGTGTAAGTTCCATTAGTTCTGCGGTTACACTACTCAAAGACATTGTTGCTTATGACGAGAGTGGATTAAAGCCTATGCTTGAGCAGCTGCAATCTGCTTACTTTCAGCTTGAAGATGTAACATTTCAGTTAAGAGATTACCGTGAGAATATCGAGTTCAATCCTGAGCGATTAGAAGAGGTTGAACAGCGTATAGATAAGATCATCACGTTACGTAGGAAGTATGGGGATAGTGTTGAGCAAATTCTAGAATATTACACGAAGATAAAACTGGAAAGTGATTTGATTGAAAATAAAGATGAGCATGTCGAGAAACTTCGTCAACAACGCGATGAGCTACTTGGTGACTTGCTACAATCTGCATTTGAATTAAGTCAGGCCAGAAGACAATGCTCAGCCGATTTGGGGATACAAGTTGAAGGAGAACTTAAGGATCTTCAAATGGAACGTACTTCACTGCAAGTGAAGCATGAACTGCTTGAGGACCCACGTGGATATGAAGTGCAAGGTCATAAGGTTCGATTAACGAAACAAGGAATGGATAACGTCGAATTTATGATATCGCCTAACCCAGGTGAACCGTTAAGACCTCTTGGTAAAATTGCATCAGGTGGAGAACTTTCGAGGATTATGCTCGCCATGAAGACAATATTTGCGCGTCATGATCGGATCCCGGTTCTTATATTTGATGAAGTGGATACAGGAGTTAGTGGAAGAGCAGCTCAATCGATTGCTGAGAAGCTCTTTAAGCTATCGGAGAGTTGCCAAGTGTTCTCCATTACGCATTTACCACAAGTGGCTTGTATGGCTGATAACCAGTATTTAATTGAGAAGAACATTATAGATGGACGAACGATGACAAGTGTAGATAATTTGTCTGAAGAGGGGCGGATTGAGGAACTTGCTCGGATGCTCGGTGGTGTTGAGATAACGACAAAAACGCGTCATCATGCTCAAGAAATGCTGAAGTTGGCTGAAGCGAGAAAAGCTGGCAGGTAAGGCATCGGAGTAATGATTGACAGTAATAAAAGCCTGAGGGCGGGGTTATCTTAAAGGTACGCAATTGGCGACCACCTTTCGTCAAGCGAAAGAAGTAAAAGGGAGTGTGACAGCCATTGAGCTCCAACCTCAGGAAGAAATTATTTGGCCTATTATCTGCCTGCGTTCTGTGTTTCATCGGTACAAGTGAACCTGTACAAAGTTTTGCTGCTTTGCCTAGCGACGTAAGGTTATTTACGGGCGATTTATCTACACTTCAGTTGGCGGTTCCTGTTAATGCCCAAGCATCTGTAGATAGACCTGATGTCCTACAAATGAATGGAATGGCACAACCAACGCTCCAAGTGTCCCCCAGTCATCCTTTGCAGCTTAGTTCCAAGCGTAGTGGCAATGCTCGCCTTACCCTGAAAGCATTCGGCACCATTCCTATTAAGACGATGAGAGTTCAGGTTGTCCCAGAATTAAAGGTGTACCCTGGAGGACAAACCATTGGAGTGAAAGTGAAATCAGCGGGTATTCTCGTTGTAGGGCATCATTTAGTGAACGTAAGTCACGATAGTCGAATATCTCCAGGGGAGAATGCTGGTATTCAATTAGGTGATTTAATGACACATATGAATGGCGTTCCGCTCACGGACATAAGTAAAGTAGGAAGCATGGTTGACGACGCTGGACTAAAGAAGAAGAAGCTTGATATTTCCTTCAAAAGAGGAGATAAGGTATTAACAACAAAGCTGACTCCTGCTTATGATGAGGAAGACAAAGCTTGGAGGCTTGGTCTTTATATTCGTGATTCAGCAGCGGGTGTGGGTACTCTAACCTTCTATGCACCTAATCAGGGAGTATATGGCGCACTTGGACACGTCATCACCGATATGAACACGCAAACCCCAATCGTAGTCGGTAGCGGACAAATTGTTGAATCCAACGTAACTTCCATTTCTAAAAGTCAAGATGGTGAACCAGGTGAGAAAAGAGCCCATTTTCTGAAGGAAAGTAACATCATTGGTAATATTGTAAGTAATACTCACTTTGGTATTTTTGGTAAAATGACAAAGAACCCTGAGCACAGTGTATATAAAGAACCGATTCCAATTGCTTTTGCAGAAGAAGTTAAGGAAGGACCTGCAGAAATATTGACTGTTGTGGATGGTCAGCAGGTTGAAAGGTTCAAAATTGAGATTGTTCATGTGGCAAAGCAAGAGGCTCCATCAACGAAGGGGCTCGTCATAAAAATTACGGATCCGAAACTGATTAGCAAAACAGGTGGTATTGTTCAAGGGATGAGCGGTAGTCCGATTATACAAAATGGAAAATTAATTGGTGCTGTAACTCATGTGTTTGTGAATGATCCTAAATCAGGTTATGGATGTTTCATCGAATGGATGCTTCAAGATTCCGGAGCTATACCTAAAACTTCAAATCAACAAAAAAACCTTAAAGCGAGTTAGCTTTAAGGTTTTTTGTCATAAATCGTTGAATAAGATCATATGCTGTAAAAAATAAATTAATTATATAGGAAGATGATAAAAATATAAACAAAAATAATTTTCGACAGAAGGGATTTGGATTTCAATGTCGAAACTATGTTTGGAGAGGAAAAAAATCACAGTTAACTAATTATTAAGGGAAACCGAGGAGGAACCAAAATTGCAAAAAATTGAGGTCTTATTAGCGGATGACAACCGAGAATTTACAAATTTACTTGCCGAATACCTGACGGAACAAGAAGATATGGTTGTTACCGGAATCGCCTATAACGGCGAGGAAGTGCTCAATATGATTAATGAATCAAGAAAAGCACCTGATGTGCTGATCTTGGATATTATCATGCCTCATTTAGATGGTCTTGGGGTGCTTGAACGTCTACGTGAAATGAATCTTTCACCACAGCCCAAAGTCGTTATGTTGACGGCATTCGGCCAAGAGAATATCACCCAAAGAGCTGTGCAACTTGGAGCTTCCTATTACATTCTGAAACCATTTGATATGGAAGTTCTTGTGAATCGCGTTCGCCAATTGGTTGGTCAACCTAATGTGAATTCACCAAGTATGTCTATGTCGAACAACAGATCTAACGTGCTTCCATTAAGTAAAGGAAGAAATTTAGACGCTAACATTACATCGATCATTCATGAAATTGGTGTTCCTGCACATATTAAAGGATATCAGTATTTGCGCGAAGCCATCACCATGGTGTATAACAACATAGAAATTCTAGGTGCCATCACGAAGACCCTCTATCCAGCGGTTGCCGAAAAATTCAAAACAACGCCTTCCAGAGTGGAACGTGCCATCCGCCACGCCATTGAAGTAGCCTGGACCCGCGGCAACATCGACTCTATTAGCCACCTGTTCGGCTACACGATCAATATAAGCAAGTCTAAGCCTACTAACTCAGAGTTCATTGCGATGGTCGCTGATAAGCTTAGAATTGAGCACAAGGTGTCTTAAACGTATATAGGGTGAAGATTTTGGGATGTTTATACATAAAACCATTTTGCGTATAAATATCGTATTTAGGTGAACTCATACCAATAAACTACTGTTCGTTAAACCGACTTATACCGTCTATTTATTGGGTTCGAAAAATCCAATAAATAGACGGTGTTTTTATGACTGATTTAGATTTTCAGTTAGACAATTTCATGCTTTACTGTTCAAGTAAGAATCTATCCAGAAAGACTTTGGCGAGATACTCCTTTTTCTATGCCCTAAAAACCTAGTTGTAGCAAGCCTTTTGATTTATGAAATTGATTCACCTAAAGAAATTGAAGAAGCAGCTTATATGGATGGCGCTAGTCATTGGCGAGTGCTATGGAGTATTTACTTACCACTTTCTAAGCCATCGCTTGCGACAATTACTTTATTTACACTAGTTGCACATTGGAACTCATGGTTTGATGGATTAATATATATGAACTCACCAGCCAATTATCCCCTGCAGAGTTACTTGCAGACCATTATTATAGCTGTAGATCCTTCCATTGTATCGGCAACAGAGCTAATCAATACGCAGCAAGTATCTGATCGAACGTTTAAAGCTGCTCAAGTATTTTTAGCGTCATTCCCAGTATTAATCGTCTATCCATTTCTGCAAAAGTACTTTATGAAGGGTTTAGTTATGGGTAGTGTAAAAGGTTAATGACCCAAAAGATAGACACTTTAATCAAGCGTCCATCTTTTGGGTCAAGCATGTTGTATGGGGTTAAATCAAATTAAAGCGATTGCTAATAGTGTAAACAAACTTAATGTTAAAATTGGACCACCTATAAAAGGGTTGAAAAAGGCAGATGTGTGCACTTGGTTTCTTGGGCATTCGGTTCTTAAATATACATGATGTCTATCTACACCCGTAATAACACCTTCATGTACTTTTCCATCATTAGTAAAAATACGCACTCTACGATTCATACATTGTACACAATTATGATATGCTTCCATAGTTGTTTGTCAGCCTCCTTTCATGTCTTGAGGCATTGTATGAGAGGAAAAGATAGCTTGTGTCGGCTAAGTTACCAGCAAATCAGTGGGATAAACATTCTCAGTTGGGCATGCGGCTGAATGTTTGTTACAATGAATACATATGATTGAGAAACATTCTTAATAGTGCGAGTTCAAAAGATGACTTTTTGAACAACTGCTAATGGAGAGCGAGGAATTATAAATATGAATATATCTGAGGCTATACGTACAAGACGCAGTATCGGAAAGGTGACAGAGGAGGATGTGCCTGTCTCTGCCATTGAACAGATTCTGGAAGCAGGAACGTGGGCGCCCAATCACCGATTGACGGAGCCGTGGCGTTTCTTTGTGCTTAGAGGTGAGGGTAGGGAACTATTAGGTCATGCACTTGCGGAAATTGCTGTGACAGCGATTGGTGATCCCGCATCTCCAGAAGTGCAAAAGGCTGCAGAATCAGCAAGGAAGAAACCGATGCGTGCACCAGTCATTATTACCGTTGCCGTGACACCGAAGGAACAAGATAACATTATTGAACTGGAAGAGTACGGGGCTGTATTCTCCGCTATTCAGAATATGCTACTTGAAGCTCATGCTCTTGGTCTAGGAGCCATATGGAGAACTGGTGAACCTACATACCAGGCCCAAATGAATGAGCATTTCGGACTCAGTTCAAAGGACAAGGTTCTTGGATTTATTTATTTAGGAATTCCAGTTGGAGATCGCATACAGCAAAGTAAACGCACACCTTTTCAGGATGTAACCGTGTGGGTGGATAAACCAGATTCTTTGAACAAAGACAATTAAAAGAAGTAAATACATGAGCTTTATTCTGTAGGCCAACGCGCTAGCGTGGGCTTTTTCAAATAGTTACAATCTTTTTTCTAGTAGTATTCCTAATAAAAGTATACGATATAGATATGAGAGATTATTTACTATTAAAGCCTCGGAAGGTGGATTATCCTTGAAAACTAAGAAATGGGTTGTTGCAACCACAGCTGTATGTGTATTATTTGGAACTTCTGTTATCGTTCTAGCTTCGAATCCAATTAAATTAATTATAAATGGCAATGAACATTATACAGAATCACCTCCACAAATCATCGATGGAGAAGTGATGGTACCTCTTACGACCATCTCAGATACGTTCAATAAAATAGTGTCTTACAATGCGAATACAAAGGAAGTTGAAATAAAAGATGCACAGGATAAGGTGATCTCTGAATTGGGTCATATTAAGATCACGGGTCGGGAAGGTGCCAATGGGATTTATGAGCATTTGCAAATGGTCACTGATCAATTCAATCGATCTCTTGTTGGTTACAATGTAACGAATCCATCGTATGCTCCAGAGATTATTTCCGCGGATTTAAATGGCGATGGAAATAATGAAATCGCTGTTATTCTGACAACAGGATATGGAACGGGTGTTCATATAAATGAACTTCACTTAAGAGAAGGGGATACAGGATTTAATATTCCAGTAGAGGATGCGTTAATTGCTTTCAAGAAACAATGGACAGGGAATATTAGCGGTAAGGGAATCGAAATGCATATCAATGATCAATTAACGCTTCTTCCTAATTCAATGTTGAATGAAGACAGAGATTACTGGTTTGAGCAGCCCGGGATCGGTTCTATTCTACGTTATTATGTTGAGAACGACATATTAAAGGCATCAGCGGCTGTACAAATATCACCTAGTGAGTTTATTGGGGAGCTAAAGATCGAATATGCTTATGTGAACGGCGTTTATGTAGCGGGAGAGGCTATCTTTTCGAAATTCGAAAATTAGCCCGAGTTCCCATTTGGATTTAGCCGAAAAAGTAACTAATATAGATCATAGCTAGCAGACCGATGATAAATGAGTATGTGGAGGGTCTCTCATACCCGTGCCCATGGCTTTCAGGAATGAGTTCCTTATATACGATAAACATCATGGCCCCTGCAGCGAAGGCTAATCCATATCCGATTAATGATTCAATATAACTTGCGGTGATATATCCAACGATTGCAGAGATGACTTCCATCAAGCCTGTAACTGTGACAAGAAGGAAAGTATTTAACTTTGTTACTTTGGAATTGAGCAGGAATATGCCAAGGATTAGCCCCTCGGGCATGTTCTGAGCACCGATAGAGATGGCGACCATTGGTCCCAAGGCCTCATTCTGACTTGCAAAGCTAAAGCCTGTGCTAAGCCCTTCAGGGATGTTATGAATGAAGAGTGCGATAATGACTAATAGAGATTTAGAATCGAATCTGCTAACGCCAGAATCATTCTCAACATCAATATGCGGGATATTCTTCTCAATCAGATCAAGTACGATAATTCCTAACAATAATCCAATCGTCAATGCGATAATGCCTGATTCATTCACTGCCTGAAGCATTAGCCCAAACGTAGATGCTGACACCATAATTCCCGCTGTGAATGCTATGAGAATATCTTTCCATTTCTCAGAAAGATTCTTGACAAAGAATAAAGGGATAGCTCCTAATACGGTAGCCATAGCTGAAATGAAGCTGCCAATGATAGCTTCTTGCATAGATAAACTCCTTTTTGTTTATGAACTTTTCATTGAGGTGGGTTAGCATGACATTTACGACATACCGGATAATAGGTTTCGTTTCCACCAATCTGGATTTGTTCTCCCGTGTAGATAGGCTTTCCGTCCTCCATTCGTAATGTCATCGTTGCTTTACGCTCACAGAACCAGCAAATTGTTTTTAACTCTTCAATTTTATCCGCATAAATCAACAAATATTTACTACCCTCAAAGAGATTGTTCTGGAAGTCGTTCTTAAGACCGAATGCCATGACCGGAATATGGAGTTCATCCACAATCTGGACTAGCTGAAGAATCCCTTCTTTGCTCATGAACTGACACTCATCGATGAGAATGCAAGATGGTTTAGGTTGACGTTCTTGAACGATCTGAAAAAGATTAGTATCCTCATATATAGGGATAGCTTGTTTGCGTAGTCCAATTCGTGAAGATACGTAACCAACTTCGTCTCTGTCGTCAATCCCTGATGTAAAGATTAATACATGTTTATTTTGTTCTTCATAATTATGAGCTACTTTAAGGATTTCAATGGATTTGCCACTGTTCATTGCTCCATATTTAAAAAATAACTGTGCCAATCTAATAACTTCCTTTCGACGTGTCATTTATTCATATTAACAAATCACGAAACACTTAAATAGTATCTAAACGGAGGAAATAAAATGAATGAAACGTTAGAACGATATAAGGAACAGATAGCAGCTTTGGAAAGTGAAGGTTCACTTCATTCGGAAATGCGAATCCTCTTGAATCATCTTATTGAGGATCTAGAGATTTGTTTACAGCAGAATCTCTCCTTAAGAAAAGCCGTTGTGAAATCAAATTCTAAAGAATCGAGAATGTCGAGTAAACTTCGTGATGCTCTGTACGAATAAAATTTTTAGTTCAAAAATGTGCTTATCCATCACACCAATTGTAAATTCTCGCTATATGTTATTAGGAAGGAGAAGTTCTGGTGAAGGGTGGGTTAAGGATGAGTCTTTCTTCTAAAAAATCACAACGTAGAAAAAAACTTCAAATCTCCAGCAAGAGGAAAAACGTAAAAGGATCTGCCCCTAATTTATCGACACAACAGATAGCTGTAATTGCTGCGCTCTTGGCTGGCTTTTTTGATATACAA
The DNA here is from genome assembly GCF_056786435.1 of Paenibacillus sp. Y916. Lineage (NCBI taxonomy): Bacteria > Bacillati > Bacillota > Bacilli > Caryophanales > Paenibacillaceae > Paenibacillus > Paenibacillus sp. Y916. The sequence continues at coordinate 508,690 of NZ_JBXCJA010000001.1, forward strand.
TCCGTGATATATAGTCGTGATAATGTGTTGCAGGTTATTCTAACCACGGCTAGGTTAACAGAGCTCCCCATACTAGGTGAACAGGAAACAGATATTCAAGATTCGATTGATATCGATGTGATTAATAATGCAGGTAAATTCGTATTATAAACTCTAAAAAGACTCCGTTAGCGACAGGCGAACAGAGTCTTTTGTTGATTCGATAAGTAAGATGAAGTTTGGCGTACCAATCTGTATTATAATCAATCAAATTTAAGGTTGAGTAGGTGCTTTAGGTTTTCGTTTCTCTTTGAATCGTGGTCCGACATAATTACGTTTGCGATCTCTTGTTAGTATCCAGCCACCTAGAAAGGTCATGCCTGCAGCAAATAATAGAAGACCTCCCCCAAAATGAAACCACTGGAAGGTTGGGTCTATGACTGAATCATCTCCATGTACTGAAAGATAATTGAATAGAGAGTCTTTCATCAATAGAAATCCTTTCATAGCCATTAAGCCTGGAATAACCAAAATGATAATGGCGATGAAGCGGGTAATGAGTAATTTCATGTTTGGATCCTTCCTATACTTTGGATTGTTTATCTTCATGTATAATACCGTGTTCACGCAGGCTTGTCTATTTGAGAAGACATGCAAAGCTTTGTAAAAGGGCCGAAAAGGAGTAGAATATAAGAGTGAAAACGAAATAGGTGGAGGTTGGTTATGACTATTACATGTGATATCGCAATACTTGGAGGGGGAACCGGTGGCTACGTCGCCGCAATCCGTGCTGCTCAATTAGGTAAAGATGTCGTCATCATAGAAGAAGACAAGCTTGGTGGGACATGCCTGCATAGGGGCTGTATTCCTAGTAAATCGTTGCTACGTAGTGCAGAAGTCTATGCAGATATAAAAGAAAGTGAGAGCTACGGTATTGAGACGAGCGGAGCCAAAGTAGTATTCCCTAAAGTGCAGCAACGTAAGAGTGACATCGTTGAACAGCTGTATCAAGGCGTCCAATATTTAATGCGTAAAAATAAAATAAGAGTACTACATGGTAAAGGTCGTGTGATTGGGCCCTCTATTTTCTCACCTCAGAGTGGGGCGGTAGCTGTTGAATTAGCGGATGGTGAAATGGAGAATGTCGTTCCAACTCATTTAATTATCGCTACGGGTTCCCGCCCGCGGGTTCTGCCTGGTCTTGAATCGGATGGTATTCATATTGTTAGCAGTGATGAAGCCCTCTTGATGGAACAATTGCCACAATCTATGATCATTGTCGGAGGTGGTGCGATTGGTGTGGAATGGGCATCGATGCTGAATGATTTCGGAGTTGAGGTCACGATTGTCGAAGCAGCGAATCAACTACTTCCACAAGAAGATGAGGATATTTCGAAAGAATTAACGAAGATCTTTAGCCGGCGCGGAATTAAGGTGCTAACAGGCAGTATGGTGCTAGCAGATACATATCAAATCGAAGATGGCATCATAACTTTGAATATTCAACAAGGGGACTCAACCAAGAGTCTTACTGCTGAGAAACTACTTGTATCCATTGGACGGCAAGCGAATATAGAGAATATAGGAATTGAAAGTACAGGTGTACGTATTGAAAAGGGTTGTATTGCTGTAAATTCGTTCATGCAGAGTAGTGAATCACACATCTATGCCATTGGAGATGTCATTGGTGGGGTTCAATTAGCTCATGCAGCTAGTCATGAGGGAATTGCAGCTGTCAATCACATGGTTGGAGAAACAGTGTATCCTTATGAATCACAGCTCATTCCACGTTGCGTATACACCCGACCGGAAGTAGCTAGCGTTGGTTACACAGAGAAAGAATCTAAGGAACGAGGATTTGACGTTAAGGTTGGGAAGTTTCCTTTTCAGGCCATTGGAAAATCATTAGTACATGGAAGTAAGGATGGGTTTGTCAAAGTGGTTGCTGACCGCAAGAGTAATGATATTCTTGGTGTACAAATGATTGGGGTTCATGTGACGGATTTAATCAGCGAGGCGGCATTGGCACAAGTATTAAATGCAACACCTTGGGAGGTAAGTCAGACGATTCACCCGCATCCTACATTGTCTGAAGTTCTTGGAGAAGCAATGCTCGCCGTAGATGGAAAGGCGATAGGAATGTAATGTGATTAATGGTTCTTTTCTTTTTAGTGGTAAAAGGATTATAATAGGTATAGCCTAGTCTTAGTACCTGGTTTTAAGATCAGATCAAAGAAGCCGAATGAGCTTTATGAACAAGGAGGTAACTCTATGAATAATGAAGAAAATATTAACGTGGATAATCAGCATGAGCAGCTTGGACTGAGTGATGGTCAGGTGATCGACATGTACAGATATATGTTGCTAGCGCGTAAATTTGATGAGCGTAATTTATTGCTACAGCGGGCAGGGAAAATTACCTTTCACGTTTCAGGTATCGGTCAAGAGGCGGCTCAGGTCGCAGCAGCGTTTGCGCTTGATCGGGAGAAGGATTACTTCCTGCCGTATTATAGGGATTACGGATTTGTGTTAGCGGTAGGAATGACGCCAAGAGAATTAATGCTCTCGGCTTTTGCCAAGGCAGAAGACCCTAATAGTGGGGGACGCCAGATGCCAGGACACTTCGGTAGCAAGCGACTGCGAATTGTTACGGGATCCAGTCCGGTTACTACGCAAGTTCCTCATGCTGTTGGGTTTGCACTTGCTGCCAAAATGAAGAAACAGGATTTTGTTTCTTTTGTTACCTTTGGAGATGGATCAAGTAATCAAGGAGATTTCCATGAAGGTTGTAACTTTGCGGGTGTACACAAGCTACCTGTTATCTTGATGTGTGAGAATAATCAGTATGCCATTTCGGTCCCTTTGCATAAGCAAGTAAGCGGGAAAATTAGCGATCGCGCTCTTGGCTATGGCTTTCCAGGAATCCGAGTGGATGGTAATGATGCATTAGAAGTGTATCGCGTTGTCAAGGAAGCAAGGGAACGCGCGATTCGCGGGGAAGGTCCAACGCTAATCGAAGCGATGATGTATCGTCTTGAGCCTCACGCAACTTCAGATAACGACATGGTGTATCGTACGCAGGAAGAAGTAGATGAGAATTGGAAGAAGGACGGCGTAGCACGTATGAAATCCTACCTCGTTAATCTAGGAATTTGGGATGAAGCTAAGGATGCAGACTTAGTAGCACAGTTAAATATGGAAATTAAAGAAGCGACGGAATATGCTGATCGTGCACCGTTCCCGAAACCAGAGGATACGCTTCTGCATGTCTATGCAAGCGCTGAGGAGGAGAAGTCATGGCAGTAATGGAATATATTGACGCGATTCGTCTTGCAATGAAGGAAGAAATGGAACGCGATGAGGATGTATTCATTCTCGGTGAAGATGTCGGAGTTAAGGGTGGCGTATTTACAACGACCAAAGGCTTAATAGATCAGTTCGGAGAAATGCGTGTCATGGACACGCCATTGGCTGAATCAGCTATTGCTGGTGTAGCTATTGGTGCGGCGATGTACGGCATGAAGCCGATTGCTGAAATGCAGTACTCTGATTTTATGTTACCAGCAACGAATCAGATTATTAGTGAAGCGGCCAAAATTCGCTACCGTTCAAATAATGATTGGAATTGCCCCATTGTCGTTCGTGCACCTATTGGTGGAGGTATCCTCGGTGGACTGTACCATTCTCAGTGCCCAGAATCGATCTTTTTCGGTACACCAGGCTTGAAGATTGTTGCACCTTTCTCAGCATATGATGCCAAAGGATTATTAAAAGCGGCTATTCGTGACCCGGATCCGGTTCTCTTTTTTGAGAATAAGAAATGTTATAAGCTCATTAAAGGGGATGTACCTTTGGATGATTATGTTGTGCCTCTAGGCGTAGCTAATCTCCTTCGTGAAGGTGATGATATTACGGTTATTGGGTATAGTATGCCCCTTCATTTCTGTATGCAAGCTGCTGAAGAATTAGAGAAGGAATTGGGAATTACAGCGCACATTCTGGATCTACGTACGTTACAACCGCTTGATCGTGATGCGATTATTGAAGCAGCTCGCAAGACCGGTAAAGTGCTTATCGTACATGAAGATAACAAAACAGGTGGCGTGGGTGCTGAAGTATCTGCCATTATCTCAGAAGAATGTCTGTATGATTTAGACGCACCGATTATGAGATTATGTGGTCCTGACGTTCCAGCGATGCCCATTAGTCCGCCAATGGAGAGATTCTTCTTGCTCGACAAGGAAAAAGTGAAAGCAGCCATGCTACAATTAGCGAACTATTAGGAAGCATAGGAGTGAGAATATGTCCGATAACAAACAATTAACCGATGTGTTTATGCCACAGCTTGCCGAATCACTCGTTTCTGCAACGATTGGCAAATGGCTTAAACAACCTGGAGAAAGAATAGAGCAGTATGAACCGATCTGTGAAGTGATCACAGACAAAGTAAATGCAGAAATTCCGTCTACGTTGGATGGCATTATGGGAGAACATGTAGCGTTAGAAGGCCAAACGGTTGCTGTAGGCGAGGTTATTTGTAGGATAGCTGTGGATTCTGCGAATGGATCTGTTGCTGAGAGTGCTCAGCAACCTGTGGCATCACAAGTCTCTTCAAGTTCAGCGTCAGGGGATCTATCTATGAGTGGACGCTATTCACCAGCCGTTCAAAGCCTTGCAGCGGAACATCAGCTAAATCTAAGTGATATTAATGGGACGGGTATGGGTGGCAGAATTACTCGTAAAGACGTTCTAGCTTATGTAGAGAAGGGTCCATCGGTACAAGGGAATGCTATCGCTTCCTCGTCAACGGTTCAGCATGTAGGAGCAACTTCGCCGTTCCAAGGATTGCCATATACGGATCCTGCCGTGACACCTTCTCAATACGTAGAGAATATGAAGGCATCTCCTCGGAACTCAGGACTTCATCTAAATGAAGCTCCGCAAATACCGAACAATGTCATTCAAGATCAGCAGAGAAGAACAGACACGCTTATTGATATAACGCCTGTTCGAAATACGATTGCTACTCGTATGCGACAAAGTGTGTCGGAGATCCCTCATGCATGGACGATGATTGAAGTCGATGTTACGAATTTAGTCATCTTACGCAATAAGCTGAAGGATGAATTCAAGCGGAATGAAGGTTATAATCTGACCTACCTAGCATTCCTTCTTAAAGCTGTCGTGAACGCAATCAAAGATTACCCTATTATGAACTCTGTCTGGGGTGTTGATAAAATTGTTGTTAAACGCGATATCAATATCTCGCTGGCAGTAGGAACAGAAGACACGGTGATGACACCTGTTATTCAAAGAGCAGATCAGAAGAATATTGCCGGTCTAGCTAAAGAAATTGAAGAACTTGCAACCAAAACACGACAAGGTAAACTGAAGCTTGATGATATGCAGGGTGGTACTTTTACAGTGAATAACACGGGCTCATTCGGCTCCGTATTGTCCTATCCGATTATTAATTATCCACAGGCGGCTATTCTTACATTTGAGTCGATTGTCAAAAGACCAGTCGTTATTAACGACATGATCGCAGTTCGCTCGATGGCGAATCTATGCTTGTCGCTAGATCATCGGATTCTAGATGGGGTTATTTGTGGAAGATTCCTTCAACGGGTGAAGGAGAATCTAGAGGGATACACCTTGGATACGAAGTTGTATTAAGAAACGCAAACGTGATGGACGAAGGTGGGATTAACTTTGCGTAAAATACTTGATATTTCATATACACCACTGATGGACTATGGTGAGGCATGGGATCTACAAAAGAAACTCGTTCAGCAAATCGATCTGGGAGAGCAACGTGAAAGTCTGTTACTTTTACAGCATCCACCAACGTATACGATGGGAGTGCAGAAGCATCCAGAAAATCTCCTTCTTAGTAAAGAGCAATTAGAGGAACAAGGAATTTCATTGTTTGAAATTGATCGTGGCGGAGATATTACTTATCATGGGCCTGGTCAACTTGTTGGATATCCTCTACTTTTGCTTAGCGGGCAAGAAGGTCTGGATTTGCATGGTTATTTACGTGATCTTGAACAAGTGATCATTGATTACTTAGCTAAGTATGATGTTGAGGGAACTCGTAAACCGGAATATACAGGCGTATGGGTCGGGGAGCATAAGATCTGTGCGATTGGCGTGAAATTTAATAGATGTCGGCATAGTCGTGGGTTTGTGACGAGTCATGGATTCGCTTTTAATGTTACAGCAGGCATTCAGAATGAGGGATTTCGAGGAATCATTCCTTGTGGAATTCAGGATTTCGGGGTTACTTCGCTAGAGGATTGCACGAAGAGGAAATTCGATATGTGGCAAGTAGCAGAAGAAATCATACCTTTGTTCACGCAAGTATTTAATTATGAGGGAATACGAATGGAAGAAATAAAAGAAGCCCGCTGAATTTAGCGGGCTACGAAAGGTTCTACGACCATTAGAAGTGTAGATCCAAGCATGGCAGCGAGCATGAGATAAATGAAAATGCGAAATACTTTTTTTCGTTGCATGGGAAACTCCTTTGATTTAATTTTAGATTGATTACTATTTACTTATTGTAACGTATCCGCGAGAGTGAGGGAAGTCCAATGATATTACAAGAGCGTATTGTACAGGAATTTATGGAATTGGTACAGATTGATAGTGAAACAGGCCATGAAGAAGAGATATCCATTGTCCTAAAGAAAAAGTTCGGTGAGCTTGGATTAAAGGTTGTTGAAGATGATAGTAAGGAACGAACAGGTCATGGCGCGGGAAATTTGGTTATAACTTGGGAGGCAGATCAGGTAGTAGATGCTCCTCCTATTTTCTTTACATGTCATATGGATACCGTTACACCTGGCGTTGGTATTAAGCCCAAGCTTGGCGCAGATGGTTGGATTACGAGTGATGGAACGACGATTCTCGGTTCTGATGATAAAGCAGGAATTGCGGCACTACTTGAGGCGATTCGTGTTATTCAGGAGCAGAAGATCCCTCATGGACAAGTCCAATTCATCATTACTGTCGGTGAGGAATCTGGACTGCTAGGAGCTCGGGCATTCGATCCTAAGCTCATGGACGCTGAGTTCGGTTACGCTTTGGATTCGAATGGAGAGATTGGGGCTATTGCTGTTGCTGCACCTACCCAGGCTAAAGTCACAATGACGATTATCGGCAAATCGGCACATGCTGGAGTAAATCCTGAAGATGGGATCAGTGCTATACAAGTAGCTTCTAAAGCAATCTCACGTATGAAACTCGGCCGGATTGATCATGAGACTACTGCGAATATCGGTAAGTTCTCAGGTGGTGGTCCGACGAATATTGTATGTGATCATGTGCAATTGGATGCTGAAGCTAGAAGTATCGTTCAAGAAAAAGTAGATAAACAAATTGCCCAAATGAGAGAAGTGCTTGAGGTAACAGCACGAGAATTTAATGCAGAATGCGAATTTCGTAGCGAAATTGTATATCCTGCCTTTAATTTCACGGAAAATGATGCTGTCGTGCAGCTCGCCCAACGTGCTATTCGTAATATGGGCTTGTCTAGCCGTGTGTTCCATTCTGGTGGAGGTAGCGATGCGAATATATTTAATGGATTCGGAATACCTACGGTAAACCTCGCACTTGGCTATGAGAATATTCATACGACCAAAGAAAGAATCAAAGCAGCCGATATGGCGAAGGCAGCAGAAATGGTCGTTGCTATTATTCAGGAAACAGGTAAAGAGGTAGCAAGTAAGGTGAAGTAAATCCCTTTACACAAATCACACAAATTACACAAATTACACAAATTACACAAAAAAGGGCCCTGCTATGAAAATAGCAGGGCCTATTTACAATTTGGAAATTCACTGTTTTATACAATCAATTCAGCGGCACCTGCTTCTCTTAGGTCGTTCCAAGCTACATATATCGAAATAATAGCGGCAATCAGAAATAAAAATGCAGCGAAGAATGCCAACTGCTTCATTTTCTGATTTTGGGTGGGACGGGGTGTGTAATTGCCCCGGGTTTTTGCGGGTTTCACAATACGACACTCCTTTGCTGATATTGAAAGATAATAACCTCTTTAAGGTAAACTATGTTCTCTATGACGATTGCGTTCCCTTATAAGAGCAAAATAGACGAACAGTATTGGACATGCGTTTATGTTGAATCTCATATGATTTATGTATTTAATTTTTGCAACATTTCCTTAATTGTCGTATGCGGACCCCATTGATTCTGCCACTGCTTAAGCATGATTCTAACCTGCCATGCTTGTCCTACGATATGAAATGAGTCGTTTGATTGGTAGCTCTTCATCGTTTCTCCTTCTTTCAAATGAAGTTTGTTATAATTACACCATATGTACCAGCTTGTCCTTTCATGCATATTTATATAAATAAGGGGGAATTAATGTGAAAGAGAATATATCTAATCGATTGACATCTACATTGGATGAGGTTACTTTATCGACGCAACCTATATTTGAAGGTAAAATTATTACTTTACAGGTCGACACTGTGCGGCTACCCGACGGGAATACAGCTACACGTGAAGTTGTGAGACATCCAGGAGCTGTTGCAGTACTTGCGATACATAATGGAAAAATGCTTGTCGTTGACCAATTTCGTCAACCGATGGGACGATGTGAAATAGAGATTCCTGCAGGGAAGCTTGAGCCAGGAGAAGATCCCAAAGAAGCAGCAGTCCGAGAATTACAGGAAGAAACGGGATATCGCTGTGGCGAGATTAAGCTTCTACAATCATTTTATACATCACCTGGATTTGCCGATGAGATCATTCATTTGTATGTGACGGAGGATTTGGAATCTGGTGAAATGTCTCCAGATGAAGATGAGTTTCTGGAATTGTCAGAAATTACGCTTGAAGAAGCTTATGGCTACATACGGGAAGGGCGAATAAGTGATGCCAAGACGATCATGGCGGTGTATGCTTGGCATCTATCTACAATGACAGGAAAGTTCGGGTGAATGACCATGAATCCGTTAAATCCATCACAAGAGAAGCTACATGAATATTATGCTGATTTGCATATTCATATTGGTAGAGCAACCGATGGTCAAGCGGTAAAAATTACGGGAAGTCGCAATCTAACGTTTGCTAATATCGCTAAGGAAGCAGCAGAGCGTAAGGGGATTGAGTTGATAGGTATTATCGATTGTCACTCTCCATCTGTGCAGAATGACATTCTTTCATGTTTGCATTCTGGGGAAATGAGTGAGGTTGAAGGAGGCGGGATTAACTATCGTGGAACGACGATCCTGCTTGGGTGTGAAATTGAATTCAATGAACCGGGAAAAGGTGCAGCACATGTGTTGACATATTTCCCGGATTTAGACGTGATGCAGAAATTTAGTGCATGGATGACCCAGCATATGACCAACATTAATCTGAGCACACAACGGATCTACGTGCCTGTACGAACTTTGCAAGAAGAAGTAGTTCAGCGTGGGGGCATATTTATTCCAGCACATGTATTTACGCCTCACAAAGGGATATATGGGAATATAACAAGCACGATGACAGACGTACTGGATGTTAACTTGATCAGTGGTATTGAGCTAGGTTTGAGCGCTGATTCCATGATGGCGGGAATGCTGAGTGAGATGGATGATGTACCTTTCTTAAGTAATTCTGATGCGCATTCTCTTGGCAAAATAGCCCGTGAATATAATGTCATGCGCTTGGCTCGTCCTTCCTTTACTGAATTTCGTAAAGCTTTGAATCGAGAAGATGGACGGCGAATAATAGCTAATTATGGATTGAATCCTCGCCTAGGGAAATATCATCGAACATACTGCAATAGCTGTCATCTTATTATTGAAGATCATATGGATACGGTGACGTCACAAATTTGTACGCACTGTGGGAGTACTAAGGTTGTACAAGGAGTTCTGGATCGAATTAATAGCATTGCTGATCGGAAAGAGCCTTTTATACCAGCACATCGCCCGCCCTATCATTATCAAGTTCCGCTGGAGTTCATTCCCGGACTAGGTAAAGCGAAAATGAACTCTTTACTCACTGCTTTCGGAACGGAAATGAACATTCTTCATCAAGCACAGGAAGCGAGTATAGCAACTGTCGTAGGTTCGGAAATGGCGCAACAAATCGTCAAGGCGCGTAGTGGGAGTCTTAATCTCACATCGGGTGGCGGCGGTATTTACGGTAAAGTGATTCGCCCCTAATACGGGACAAGTCATAGTTTGGTGAGGTCTCTCATAAACTTAACTGTATGTGAGATGAAGGGAGACTCTTATGCTATGCAATATATTCGAAATTCTTTAAGAGAGCAAACAACGCTTTTTATATTTGTAGCGGTGTTATTTCTCGTTGGAGTCGTATTTGGTGCATTGATGGTTAACGCACTTTCTTTAGAGCAACAGCAGGATCTGGCAACATACCTAGGTGATTATTTTGTAACGCTTGATCAAGGTGGAATCGGATCAGAAGAGGCTGCTTTTTGGAATATAGCTATATTGAATTTGAAGTGGGTAGGTCTGATCTGGATTTGTGGGCTTTCTGTTATCGGTCTGCCAGGCATATTGATCCTTGATTTTCTGAAAGGGGTACTGATCGGGTTTACAGTGGGCTATCTAGTGGGACAATTTTCGTGGAAAGGGTTTCTATTTGCTTTGGTGTCTGTTGCTCCACATAATCTATTAGTTATTCCGGTTTTGGTATTATGTAGCGTTGCTGCAATTACGTTCTCTCTACATATTATTAAAAATAGGATGTTGATGCATCGTCAAGGCAATTTCGCCCGCCCATTCGTTAATTATGTCATGCTGACCATGGTTATGGCACTACTTATGGTTGGCATATCTTCGTTTGAAGCTTGGGTGAGTCCGGTGATGATGAAGTGGGTAACACCAATGCTAGTTGATCCTGCAAATCTCTCTTTTGTATATTAGAAATGCGTTTGACTTTATTTATAATCTCCCCCTATAATGAAGGAAGTGATTAAATTAGGCAGTATTTCCTAGGGGGGAGAGTATGCAAGCTCGTATCGATAAAATCAAACAACAATTACAATCCCAGGGCTATAAGCTGACACCCCAGCGGGAAGCCACCGTCAGAATATTGCTAGAGAATGAAGAAGACCACCTTAGTGCGGAAGATGTTTTTATGTTAGTGAAGGAAATAGCACCTGAGATTGGCCTGGCGACTGTGTATCGTACTCTTGAACTTCTGAGTGAATTACATGTCGTTGAGAAGATTAACTTTGGTGATGGAGTAGCTCGGTACGACTTACGTACAGATACTGCGAAGCATCATCATCATCATCTTATATGTGTCCAATGTGGACGTATGGATGAGATTCGTGAAGACTGGCTTGGTCCTTTGGAAGAGCGTTTGGAACAGGAATATAACTTCACGGTGTCTGATCATCGACTGGATTTCCATGGTATTTGTCATCGTTGCAACGAGAAGAATAATAATCATAACAACGATAAATAATTTACGTAATTGTAACTATATGAATAGTTAGATGTTAGATCGAGCTCTCGCCAACATAAGTTTGTTTGGGGGGCTTTTTGCTGTATACTTAATTCTCTATCCACCCATCATATTGTTGGATATCGTATCATATGTTCATAGAAATGATGGGGGGGATTCCTATGGTTATTTCATTGCGGAAATGCTTTGCTTTTATTCGATTTGCTATTATCTTCTTAGCGTTGACTTACTTGCTATTCCGGATGTTAAGTGCGCTTTCGGAACTGATAAGTCCAGTAGATCCTTATAGAACTCCTCAAGGCTATGCTGTTAAAGCATTCCAGTTAGAAAGTGGAGGAACTAATGTAGATATGAGTATGAGTGAGCGTCTCCGCATTTTTTATTGGTATGGTGAATAATTGGAATGGTGCAGGAAAATAAAGAACGTTGTCGAATAGCTTTTTTGAACAACTTCTATAACGCATTGACAAAGGAGCGCAATGGCCCATGAAACAGCATATGGCACCCTTTATTCGATTCATGGATGAAGAGAAGGGGCTTAGTCGGAATACATTGGAAAGCTATGAGCAAGATTTGACTCAGTTTCTAGAGTTTGTAGATGCTAGAGAGATTAGTTCTCTCAAACAAATTAATAGAAGTCATATCCTTTTATATTTAAGGGATCTGAAACAAAAAGGTCGTGCCGCAGCTACTGTGACACGTAAGACGGTTTCAATTCGTTCCTTTTTTCAATATTTACTGAGAGAATCTATAGTGGATCAAGACCCTTCTCTACAAATGGAAACACCCAAGCTTGTGAAGAAAGCGCCTCATGTACTTACCGTTGAAGAGATAGATCTATTGTTATCAGCGCCAGCAACTTCTGGATTACAAGGGATTAGGGACAAGGCAATGCTTGAGCTTTTGTATGCGACTGGAATGAAGGTTTCTGAAATTGTGTCACTGGACATACAGAACGTACACACGGATCTTCGATACTTACATTGTATTGGTACATCTGGTAAAGAAAGAATTCTACCCATGAATAGTGTGTCTGCTCATTATTTGGACAACTATATAAAGGAATGCCGAGACAACCTTCTGAAAGGTAATAAGGAAGAAGAGGCCCTATTTCTTAATACTTTGGGAAGTCGGTTAACGCGGCAAGGATTCTGGAAAATACTTAAGAAATATGCTAATGAAACAGGGATACAGATGGATATTACTCCACATACATTGCGCCATTCTTTTGCTACGCATTTATTAGATAATGGTGCAGATATAAGATCAGTTCAGGAAATGCTAGGACATGCTGACCTTTCTACAACGCAAATGTATAGTTCAATGCTCAAGAAAAATATGAAAGAACAATATGATGATCACCATCCGCGGTCGTCTATGAGGGAGTGAAATACAATGGCTACTTCTAATCAAGGTTTCAAAAGAATTTGCTTCATCGTATTGGATAGTGTGGGTATTGGTGAAGCACCAGATGCTGCTAAATTTGGAGATGAAGGATCCCATACGCTTGGACATATTTTGGAGCGAGTAAAGGATCTAAAGCTTCCTAATCTACAACAGATGGGACTTGGCAATATTACACCGATTCCACCCCTGAGTCCCGTAGAGAAGCCGACAGCATTTTATGGAAAGATGCAAGAAGTATCTAACGGAAAGGATACGATGACAGGTCATTGGGAGCTCATGGGTCTTAAGATTCAGACCCCATTCAATACTTATCCAGAAGGATTCCCTGAAGAATTGATTAAGCAATTCGAGGAAGAAACAGGACGTAAGGTGATAGGGAATAAGCCAGCCTCAGGTACGGATATCCTAGTGGAGTATGGTGAAGAACAGATGAAGACAGGTGCTTGGATTGTCTATACATCTGCGGATAGTGTATTTCAGATTGCAGCACATGAAGAGGTTATACCTCTGGAAGAGCTTTATAAAGGCTGCGAAGTTGCCCGTAGGTTGACTATGGCACCTGAGTTCTCTGTAGGCAGGGTTATCGCTCGTCCTTATGTAGGTGAGCCTGGGAGCTTTACACGTACATCTAATCGTCATGACTATGCAGTGAAGCCTCCAGAGCCGACTGTGTTGGATGCGGTGCAAGCGATGGGCAAGGATGTCATTTCGGTAGGGAAGATTCATGATATTTTCACAGGAGAAGGGATAACGGAATCCTATCCAACGAAGAGCAATGAACATGGAATTCAAGTGACGATGGAACAGTTATCTAAAGATTTCAATGGCTTTCTGTTTGTTAACCTTGTTGATTTCGATTCATTATATGGTCATCGTCGCGATCCAGAAGGATACGGAAGAGCACTCGAGGTATTCGATCAGTCACTTCCTGAACTTATCTCAAAGTTAAATGATGATGATCTATTCATTATATCTGCAGATCATGGAAATGATCCGACTCATGGTGGAACAGATCATACGCGGGAATATGTACCTTTATTAGTGTATAGTCCCTCATTAAAAGGAACATCGAGCTTAGGAATTCGCGGAACGTTCTCGGACGTAGCGGCAACGATTGCTGATAATTTCGGGGCACAAGCACCTAAGTATGGTACAAGCTTTTTACAAGAGTTATTAGGCCCTAAGGAGACAAAGATGATGGAACAATTAAATGACCAAATGATTCAAGAAGCGGCGGCATACATTTCTAGCAAGAGTAGTATTCTTCCTGAGGTAGGACTTATTCTTGGCTCAGGGCTTGGTGTATTAGCAGAATTGATAGAAGAGGGTATATCTATTCCTTATGAGGACATTCCCCACTTTCCTGTATCCACTGTAGAGGGACATGAGGGAGAACTGTTGTTGGGATTGATTAAGGGACGTCCGGTTGTGATGATGAAGGGACGATTTCATATGTATGAAGGGTATGGACCAGAGGTCACTGCTTTTCCTGTACGCGTGATGAAAGAGTTGGGTGTGAAGAGCCTACTTGTAACGAATGCGGCAGGGGGAGTGAACAAAGAATTTCAACCAGGAGATCTTATGCTCATCACCGATCATTTAAATTTGACAGGTACTAATCCGCTAATTGGACGCAATAATGCGGCACTGGGTGTGCGTTTCCCTGATATGTCTGAAGCTTATAGTCAACGTCTGCGTAAAATTGCAAAGAATACAGCGAAATCAAGAGGATTCAAATTGAAGAAAGGCGTTTATGCCGGACTTCTAGGTCCTTCCTATGAGACTCCAGCTGAAATAGTGATGTTGCGTACACTGGGAGCTGATGCGGTGGGCATGTCTACGGTATCTGAAGTCATTGTTGCTCGGCATGCAGGAATAGAAGTTCTGGGAATAACATGCATTACTAATATGGCGTCAGGTATTCTAGATCAACCTTTATCCCATGATGAAGTGATGGAGACAGCGGAACGTGTTCGTGAGAAGTTCTTAGGATTGGTAGTAGATCTTATTCCGCAAATGTAGAGTATGAATGAGAGTTCAAAAAGTCAGGTTTTCAGCAGGTGATTTTTTGGACTTTCTCTATGAAGGCTTAAGGTAGAATTGCGTATGGGAGGGGCAATACGATGAGAGCAGTAGATATTATTCAGAGAAAAAGAGATGGTCATGAACTAAGCAGTGAAGAAATAGCATTTCTGGTGAGAGGTTATGTGAGTGGAGAGATTCCGGATTATCAGATGTCTGCATGGGCAATGACTGTTTTTTTAAAAGGAATGACCGCTGGTGAGACGGGCGATTTAACGTTAGAAATGGCTCGATCGGGTGACCAAATGGATCTAAGTCCTATTCTCGGAATCAAGGTTGATAAGCATTCTACAGGGGGTGTAGGTGACAAGACGACGATAGTGCTCGCTCCCTTGGTAGCTGCTGCAGGCGTACCTGTTGCCAAAATGTCAGGACGTGGTCTAGGTCATACTGGTGGAACGATAGATAAGCTTGAGTCGATTACAGGCTTTTCTGTAGAACTAGATCGTGAGCAATTTTTCAGACAAGTGAATGAAGTGGGTGCCGCTGTGATCGGTCAGAGTGGCAACATTACTCCTGCGGATAAAAAGTTATATGCTCTTCGTGACGTTACTGCAACTGTGGATTCCATTCCACTCATTGCAAGTTCTGTTATGAGTAAGAAAATTGCTGCAGGAGCGGATGCTATCGTACTGGATGTGAAAACAGGTAGCGGAGCGTTTATGAAGACACTGGATGACTCTATTAAACTTGCGCAGGCTATGGTCGATATCGGCAGCCATGTCGGTCGGCAGACGGTTGCAGTTATTAGTGATATGGATCAGCCGCTTGGATTCGGCATAGGAAATGCACTGGAGGTTAAGGAAGCTATTGAAATATTGAATGGGCATGGTCCGAAGGATCTTCATGAGGTCTGTCTTATTCTTGGCTCCCATATGTTAGTGCTTGGTGGTAAAGCGCAAGATGAAGTGGAAGCGCGTGCTATTCTTAAGGGTCATCTAGAAGATGGTTCTGCGCTTGAGAAGCTGAAAGAGCTTGTCCATGCACAGAATGGTGATGTTGATCAGATTGTTCATCCAGAGAAGCTTCCAACGGCCAAACGACTCATTAAAGTGAAAGCAGTACAAGCTGGGTACGTCTCGGCTATTCAGGCAGAGTCGATCGGCATTGCGGCCATGCTACTTGGAGCGGGTCGTGAGACAAAAGATTCCGTCATTGATTTAGCAGTAGGGATCCGATTATCCAAGAAAATTGGTGATGCTGTACAACTTGGGGAGACGCTAGCTGTACTCCATGTCAATATGGAGGATTCTACCAAATTACAGGAAATAGAGAATAAAGTGTTGGAATCTTACCGAATTTCGGAGACAAAAGTTTCAGTCCCTCCGCTAATCTATGCCATTGTTACTCGTGATGGTGTACAGCGTTTTTGACTCCAATATGAACTTTTTCACCAAGGACGCCGAAAGGCGTCTTTTTTTGTTTGCAGAAAATAACTTCTATCGAAATATAGATTGGATGGAATATATTTCATCCAACCTGACGACACTGAAAGAAAGGTACATTTTCACAATGACCCGTTTATCTTAATAACCATTCGCCAATTACATGTAAGGAGGGGACTAATGTTGAAAAAGATGCTACGAATTATTGTAACGTTGTTATGCCTCATTGCTCTAAGTAGTCCAGTAACGGGATACGCCGCTGAGGAGAAGAAACCAGCCACTCAAGACCTAGCGCCAAATGCGTTGTCAGCAGTATTGATGGATGCGGATACCGGTACGATCATTTATGAAAAGAACAGTCATGCTAAACTTCCACCGGCGAGTATAACCAAGGTTATGACGCTGTTGTTAATCATGGAAGCGATTGATGAAGGAACGCTTAAGCTTACGGATAAAGTGAGAACGAGTGAATATGCTGCTTCGATGGGTGGTTCACAAATATTTCTTGAGCCGGGAGAGGAGATGACTGTGGATGAGATGCTGAAAGGGATAGCCATGGCATCTGGTAATGATGCTTCCGTAGCTATGGCTGAGAAAATTGCTGGAACAGAACAAGCTTTTGTAGAAATGATGAATGCACGGGTCGCAGAACTTGGACTAAAGGATACCCATTTCGTCAATTGCAATGGACTTCCGGCACAGAACCACTATTCATCATCCCATGATATTGCGGTCATCAGTCGTGAGTTGCTAAAGTATCCGGAGATTACAAAATATACAGGAGTGTACCAGGATCATTTACGTAAAGATTCGGATAAACCATTTTGGCTAGTTAATACGAATAAATTAGTGAGATTCTATACTGGAGCAGATGGTCTGAAGACCGGGTATACGTCAGAGGCGAAATTTTGCTTATCTGCTACGGCCGTTCGGGATGGATTAAGGGCTATATCTGTCGTCATGGGGGAACCGAATACAAAGACTCGTAATAGCGAAGTGTCTTCGATGTTCGATTATATGTTCTCGCAATATACGAACCATTCCCTATATAAAGAGGGAGATGTGATGGGTACTGTTGAGATTAATAAGGGGAAGAGCAAGGAACTCCAGCTAATCGCGGGACAACCCTACAGTGTTCTGATGAAAAAAGTGGGTAAAGAGAAAGACATAAGACATGAAATGCAAATAGAACCCAATTTAAAAGCTCCGATTGAAGAGGGTCAGGTGCTAGGCAATCTGGTGGTGTATCAAGGAAACCAGGTGATCAAGAAATTCGAATTAAAGTCACCTGCTACGATTGACAAGGCGGGCTGGTGGACGATGTTCAAACGTACAACAGCTAAGTTGTTTTTTGTAGATTGATAGCAGTTTTCTTCTAGTTTTGTCGGGATGCAGGAATTTGAATTTCATTTCTAGAACTCTTTGTTCATGATAGGGAGGAGAGTGAATAGAATATGAATCTTCAAATGGAAATGGAACATCACCGTCAAGTACTTGTCGTCCGCTTCTCTGGAGAGCTTGATCATCATACGGCAGATCATGTTCGGATGAAGCTGGATGAAGCAATTCATACTAGGCAGACTGAACATATTGTTCTAAGTCTGAAGGATTTACAGTTCATGGATAGCTCAGGAATAGGTGTTATTCTTGGAAGGTACAAGCTAATCAAGAGCAAAGGTGGAAAAATGGCAGTGTGTGATGTGAATGCACCAGTTTTTCGTCTGCTGGAGATGTCAGGTATGTTCAAGATAATGAATATCTATGAAAACGAGAGCGATGCGCTTTCGGGGTTGGAGGTCGTGTCATGAGTGAAGAACAAGCCCAATCACATAATTTCATGACGTTACAGTTTGCCGCGAAATCAGTGAATGAATCATTTGCTCGATTCACAGTTGCTGCTTTTGTCTCGCAACTGGATCCGACGATGAATGAGTTAAGTGACCTAAAGACCGTCATATCTGAAGCGGTAACCAATAGCATTATTCATGGGTATAATTCTGATTCCACTGGAATGGTCACCATTACGGCTGAGATCAAGGGAGATACGGTCACGATGACCGTGGAAGATCGTGGACATGGGATAGAAGATCTGGATCTTGCGAAGCAACCTTTATATACTTCTAAGCCAGAATTAGAAAGATCGGGCATGGGATTTACCATTATGGAAAATTTCATGGATGAATTTGAAGTGTCTAGCGAATTGGGATCGGGTACGTCGATTAGGATGAAGAAGAGGATTGAATCCAAGAAAGCTTTATATAATTAGGGGTTGGAGTAATGGATGCTGAAGTGAAGAAAGTCTCGCAAACCTACTTGGAAGATTCAGAAGTCAAACGTCTTATTGCACTTAGTCAAACGGGGGATACCGTTGCCCGAGATACACTAGTTAACTGTAACATTCGTCTTGTCTGGTCCGTTGTTCAAAGGTTTATGAACAGAGGGTATGATCCAGAGGACTTGTTTCAAATTGGTTGCATTGGACTGTTGAAATCCGTTGATAAATTTGATCTAAGTTATGATGTCAAATTTTCGACCTATGCGGTTCCTATGATCATAGGGGAAATCCAGCGTTTCTTACGAGATGACGGTACACTCAAAGTTAGCCGCTCATTGAAAGAAATGGCCAATAAGGTTCGGAAGAAGAAGGATGAACTCTCGAAGGTGTTGAATCGTCTGCCGACAATTAAGGAAGTGGCAGAGGATCTTGGAGTCACCCCGGAAGAAGTAGTGTTCGCGCAGGAGGCCAACAAGCCGCCAACATCTATACATGAGACAGTTTATGAGAATGATGGGGATCCTATTACGCTAATGGATCAGATTGCAGATGAGTCTCAAGATAAATGGTTTGAGAAACTAGCTCTGAATGAAGCAATAGAGGGGTTATCCGAACGCGAACGGCTTATCGTCTATCTCCGATATTATCGGGATCAGACCCAATCCGAAGTCGCAAGTAGACTTGGAATTTCTCAAGTGCAGGTATCTCGTTTAGAGAAAAAGATTCTTCAGCTTATTCGTGAGCAGATTGCGCAATAGAATGATCAGCATAGGTGAATATGAATGGAGAGAACCTGAGACATAAGTGCTCAGGTTCTTTTCTTTTGACTAAAAAACACTATTCAATCACATACTAACGATAATTTAACAGTAAAGGAGTGATCTGTTATGGAATATACCTCCACTCCGACGGTGTATCTCCAACTTAAGAAACGTGTTCTAATCCCTCGAGGGAAGATAGTGACTCTTGGTGAAGTCGCTCAAATTCTGAGTGAACCGGAATGGGAACAGAAGTTGTACAACCTTGAATTATCTTTCCCGCAACAGGTAGATGGAAACTTACTTGTGATGGATCTAATGAAGATTATCTCGCGAATTAAGACTGTCATACCGAATGTATATATCGAATCCATTGGGATGCAGCAAGTCATCATTGAAATTGTTCAAAAACCAAAGAAGCCATCTAAATCCTTGTTCGTACTTGTGTGGTTATTGTTGTTCTTTGGGTCAGCACTAACGATTATGAATTTTCATGCAGACGTCAATATGATGGAGGTACACATTAGGGTTGTAGAGATGGTCACTGGAAAACGGAATGAGCATCCTTATCTTTTTCAGAGTGCGTACTCCTTAGGAATTGGCTTCGGAATGGTTGTGTTCTTTAATCATCTCTTTAAGAAGAAGTGGAACGAGGAGCCGACACCGCTTGAAGTTGAAATGTATCTTTATCAAGAGAATATCGATCAATTCGTAGTGGCTGAAGAATATAAGAAAGAAGGGGCTAATCAACGGAAGCAGGATGAGAGCTCATTATGAGTATGATGATAGGTGTTGTGGAAATATTATTAGGGATTGCGGGAGGAATCGCTGTTGGTAGCGGAGTAATTGCCTTTATTCTAGTTCTAGATATCGTTCCAAGACTTGCGCAATTAACTTTCACTTATCATAAAGTCCACTGGTATGAAGGAGCCTTGATTACAGGATCTCTCGTTGGAACAATAAGTGACTTTTGGCAGTGGAAAGGAGCATTTAATCCCGTAGTTGCGTTAATAATAGGAGCATTCTTTGGAATATTTGTTGGACTATTAGCAGCAGCACTTACAGAAGTATTGAATGTACTTCCCATTCTAGCGAAACGCCTTCATATGAAAAGTTACTTGGTGGGTTTGTTGATGGCTATGGTTGCTGGCAAGGTGTTGGGTTCGCTGTTTGATTGGTTTGTATATCGAAATTAGCTAACATCAAGGGAGTGAGACAGCATGTCAGATGAAGAATTAAACCATAGCGAGAATGAAAAGAAGAGCGATTCAAGCAAACAGAAACGTCAGGATAAGCGAGACGAAGAAATGTCAGATACCATTGAGGAATCCATTATTTATTGGCAGGAGCGTGATGAGTTCTCTGGGGATCTGAATCAAGTTGAAAAGGTGTTAAATGAGGTGATGGGGCTCGAATCTTCATTTGATGTTGATTTTCGTAAAATGAACTTTGGTGGAATTGAAACAGGAATATTATTTATAAGTGGATTTACAGACAGCGATAATATGACGGAGATCCTCACAAGATTGACCTATATTGGGCAAGGAGAAGTTTGCTCAGACGCTATGAAGTCTTTCTTTGATAAATACATACCTCATATTCAAGTGGAGAAAGTGGACTTATTAAGTCAGGTTATTAACAAGGTACTTACGGGTATGAGTGCATTCTTCATGGAAGGTGACAGTACGGTGCTCTTGGTAGATACGCGTACTTATCCCTCTCGTAACCCAGATGAATCATCCATAGAACGGGTGGTTAGGGGTTCAAGAGATGGATTCACAGAGACATTGCTCACGAACGTGTCATTGGTTCGACGTAGAATCAGAGACCCTGGATTGATGTATGAAGTCGTTCAGGTTGGTCGGCGGACAAGGACGGATGTATGTATTGCTTATATAGATGATATTGTGGATAAGGTACAAATTGATAGCATTCGAGAGAAGATCAAAGCAGTCAAGATAGATGGCATACCCCTTGGTGATAAACAGCTTGAGGAAGCTATCATCAATAAGGGTTGGCATCCATATCCGTTAGTAAGGTACTCAGAGCGGCCTGATGTGGTAGCGTCACATTTACTTGAAGGTAGAGTTGTTGTGTTCGTAGACACCTCGCCAAGCGTTATGATTATGCCTACAACGTTCTTTGATTTGTGTCAGCATGCAGAAGAGAATCGTCAGACGCCTTTTATTGGCACATATTTGCGTTGGGTTAGATTTCTGGGAATATTGTTCTCGATGTTTATACTTCCGCTCTGGATGCTACTTGTTCTGAATCCAGAATTGAAGCCGGCTGCTTTGGAATTTATTGGCCCACAGGAGACGGGAAAGATCCCCCTCATAGCTCAGTTTATTATGGTGGAATTGGGTGTGGATTTACTTCGTCTTGCTGCTGTTCATACGCCAACTTCAATCGCATCAGCCATGGGCTTAATTGCAGCTATTCTTGTAGGGGATGTTGCTGTCAAGACAGGTCTGTTTATCAATGAAGTCGTGCTTTATATGGCGATTGCTGCGATCGGGATGTTCGCTACACCAAGTTATGAATTGGGTCTGGCTAATCGGATTGTACGCTTAGTGTTACTTATAGCTGTATCCATCTTTCACGTCCCGGGATTTGTGATCGGCACGACACTGCTTGTTCTCTTGTTGACGCTCCATAGATCGTATAACTCTTCATATCTATGGCCATTTATCCCCTTTAATGCAAAGGCGATGGCTGAGATACTGTTCCGTATGCCGGTGTTGTCGAATAAGAAACGGCCTTCTTTCAATAAACCACGAGATAATACACGAATGCCACTAAAGTAGTTTGAGAAGCGATTGCGTCGAATAACACAAATGTTCTGCACATAAATCCATTTACTCTTATTTTAGGATTCTGATATACTAAGGTAAATAGAAGTGGAATATCAATTCCATCAAAAGTGGAGGACTGTAGAGATGTTTTTACATGGTACAAGTACAATAAATACAAGTGGACACTTAGAAATCGGTGGTTGCGATGTTGTTGATCTTAAAGCACAATTCGGCACACCACTCTATATCATGGATGAACAATTGATCCGTGAACGTTGTAAAGAATATGTTGAAGCATTTAAGTCGTCAGGGCTCAATTTTCAAGTGGCTTATGCTAGTAAGGCATTCTGTGTAATGGCAATGTGCACGGTCGTGGAACAAGAAGGCATGTCTTTGGATGTCGTATCTGAGGGCGAATTATATACAGCCCTACAAGCGGGCTTCCCGGCGGAACGCATTCATTTTCATGGTAATAACAAAACACCGGATGAGATTGACATGGCGATCGAAGCGGGAATTGGATGTTTTGTAGTAGATAATTTGGTTGAATTACATTTGCTGCAGGCTATTGCGACTGAGAAGGGCAAGCAAGTTCATGTTCTTTTACGAGTTACCCCGGGGGTTGAAGCACATACGCATGAATATATTTCGACTGGACAAACAGATTCCAAATTCGGATTCGATATCGGAAATGGTTCTGCTCACGAAGGTGTCAAGGTCGCTTCGGATTTATCTAACATAGAGCTACTTGGTGTGCATTCGCATATTGGATCGCAAATCTTCGAGGTCGAAGGGTTCCAGATGGCTGTTCAAAAAGTAGCTGATTTCGCGAAAGAGGTTCAGCAGCAACTTGGAGTACGTTTTAAAGTTGTAAATCTTGGTGGCGGATTTGGAATCCGTTATGTTGAGGGAGATACACCGTTACAAGTTGTCCAATATGTTAAAGCGATTACGGATGCGGTTAAGGAGCATTTCGCGGATCTTTCAGGTGAACTTCCTGAGATTTGGGTAGAGCCGGGACGGAGCATTGTGGGAGATGCAGGGACGACGCTGTATACTGTAGGAACACAAAAGGACATTCCGGGTGTGCGTAAGTATGTTGCTGTTGATGGTGGAATGACGGACAACCCGCGTCCTGCACTATACCAATCTGAATATGAGGCGCTCCTTGCTAATCGTGCGAATGATGAAGAGACGGAAGTGGTCTCTATTGCTGGAAAATGTTGCGAAAGTGGTGACATGTTAATCTGGGATGTGAAGCTTCCTGAAGTACAAAGTGGAGATCTGTTAGCTGTATCTTGTACGGGTGCGTATAACTATTCTATGGCGAGCAATTATAATCGTATTCGTCGACCTAGCGTAGTGTTTGTAAAAGGTGGACAGAGCGATCTTGTAGTGAAACGTGAAAGCTTCCAAGATATTATAGGGAATGACCTTGTTCCGGAGAGAATTCGTAAGCAAGCGGTGTTGAAATAACCCGTTAGGTTAGCTTGCTAGCACTGTGGTGAATAGCTTCAGACGAAGGATCAATCCATACGTATTTACGTAGGAATGATTTCATTGTTTTCTTTTCCATGTTTCTTTGCTTTCAGGTATCCATTCATAGTAAACTATAGGGTGTCTATAATTATTTTATGAAGATCCACACAATATGTTAAGGGGTTGGAATTATAATGAAAAAAGGAACAATTGAATTAGAAAACGGCGGAGTGGTTGAAATTGACTTTTTGCCAGAAGAAGCACCAGGAACAGTAGCTAACTTTGAAAAGTTGGCTAATAGCGGTTATTATAACGGATTAACTTTTCACCGTGTAATTGCTAATTTTGTAGCTCAAGGTGGATGCCCAACAGGTACTGGTACTGGTGGCCCAGGATATACAATCAAATGTGAAGCTGTTAACAACACAACTAAGCATGCTAAAGGCGTATTATCCATGGCACACGCGGGTAAAGATACAGGCGGTAGCCAATTCTTTATCGTTTACGCACCACAACCGCATTTGGATGGCGTTCATACTGTATTTGGTACAGTAACAAGTGGTATGGAACATGTAGATAACATCAAAGCTAATGACAAAATGAAGGAAGTAAAAGTTTGGGACGAAGCGTAAAAGTTTAAACTTTCTAAATTCAAATAAAAAGGCTAGTCTCTTAGGGGATTAGCCTTTTTTTTTGAATTATGCGAAAGCACGTACTTACTAGGGCAATCGAAATTTGGGATAA
Source organism: Paenibacillus sp. Y916 (assembly GCF_056786435.1). Classification (NCBI taxonomy): domain Bacteria; kingdom Bacillati; phylum Bacillota; class Bacilli; order Caryophanales; family Paenibacillaceae; genus Paenibacillus; species Paenibacillus sp. Y916. The sequence goes on from NZ_JBXCJA010000001.1 coordinate 533,054, forward strand.
CGCTTCGCTTTCCGGCGGATTTGTAACTTGCTATATTAAATATAGTTATACTCTTGTATTTTTATTTTGTTGATGGTAAAATTCGAACATAAGTATAATTTCATATTGATTTATCCTTCGGGGTTGGGTGAAATTCCCTACCGGCGGTGTTGCCGTATTTATAGATCATACTAATGAATATAATATGGCTTAGTCCGTGACCCATATGCTGATGAAGTTGGCATATGGTTGACCTAGTGAGAATCTAGGACCGACAGTATAGTCTGGATGGGAGAAGGAGAGCAACTTACGCAATTCACTTCAGTGATCGCGTATCGTAACATAATAAATAAGGCACCGATGTACGTGACTGATTTCACAATATATACACAATGATGTTTTTCTTTGTTATCTGTGGAATATTTGTTGACTGATTTCATAGCTTTATTTTTGTGTACTCTTATAATTCTCACAACTAACCCCTGTATCGGATGAATGCATTTCATCTGTTGCGGGGTATTTTTGATTTTTTTTGCAGTGTATTGATGTGAGTATGGTGTATAGAAGGATGAGGTGAAGTAACCATTGGAAATTATGAATGATGAGTTTTACATGACACTCGCACTGGATATGGCAGAACGAGCTCAAGGACAGACTCATATAAATCCAGTCGTGGGTTGCGTTGTCGTAAAGGACGGGGTCATGGTAGGTATAGGGACGCATTTAGAGCTTGGAACCCCACATGCAGAGGTCCATGCATTGAATATGGCTGGCGAGAAGGCATTAGGGAGTACCGTCTATGTGACCTTGGAACCATGTAGCCATTATGGAGCAACACCGCCTTGTAGTGAACGTTTGATACGAGATGGTGTCCATCGGGTCGTTATCGCATCTCAAGACCCTAATGCCCAGGTAGCAGGCAAAGGGATCGCTATGCTACGTGATCATGGGATTGAGGTTGAAGTTGGATTACTTCAAGATCGTGCACTGAAACTAAATGAGAAATTCATTAAATATATTACAACAGGGATTCCATTCATTACATTAAAGACTGCCAGCACATTAGATGGCAAGATTGCTTCCAAAACAGGAGATAGTAAATGGATTTCCAACGAAGTTGCGCGTGAACAGGTACATACACTCCGTCATCGTCATCAAGGCATTATGGTTGGGGTGGAGACAGTTATAATGGATAATCCCCATTTGACAACACGCCTAGCAACGGGAGGGTTGAACCCGATACGAATTATTGTGGATTCACAGTTACGCACGCCATTAGAATCTAATATTGTGAATGATGGGTTAGCGCAAAGTATCATATTAACTACTGGGCAGATGGATGTTGCGAAGGCAGAACAGCTTAAGCAAGCGGGTGTCATTGTACTTGTTTGTGGTGAAGGTCCTCGAGTAGATCTATCCATAGCGATGGTAGAGCTTGGTGCAATGAAGATAGGCTCAATTCTTCTCGAAGGAGGAGGAACCTTGAATGGTGCCATGCTTGCGGCTAAATTAGTTGATCGAATTATACTTTATTTTGCTCCTAAAATTGTAGGTGGCTTGAACTCCCCTAGTAGTTTTTCTTTTGAGGGAAGCGAATGGATGAAGGATGCTGTTAGATTAGAATCTATGGAAGTAGAGCAATTGGGAGATAATCTTCGTATTAGTGGCATACCTGTGTGGTCCTAATCGGCTGGAAGGGAGGTTATACAATGTTTACAGGGTTAGTTGAAGAGATAGGTACACTTCGAGGAATTACACGAAGTGGAGAAGCAATGGTGCTACAGCTTACGGCATCCATCATTATGGATGATCTAAAGATTGGAGATAGTGTGTCTGTGAATGGGGTATGTCTTACAGCAACCTCAATCGATAGTCAATCATTTTCCGTTGACGTTATGCCTGAAACATATCGTAATAGCAACCTGAAAGATCTCCAGATGGGAAGTAAGGTAAATTTAGAGCGTGCGATGATTGCTAATGGACGCTTTGGCGGGCATATCGTTCAGGGGCATGTTGATGGCATCGGGACAATCCATCATGTGACTAAGAATCAGAATGCCGTTGTATATGAGATTACACCAGCAAGTTCGAATATTCTCAAATTTATTATTCCAAAGGGTTCTATAACGCTTGATGGCATCAGTCTCACTGTTATCCATACGAGTGGAAATACATTTCAAGTATCGATTATTCCGCATACGTTGGCTCAGACCGTTCTACATTATAAGCGGGCTGGAGATACGGTGAATATTGAATGTGATGTGCTCGGTAAATATGTAGATCATTTGCTTCATTATAAATCTTCAGGAAAGCAAGATGAGGGTAAACACTCAGGAATAAACATGGAATCCTTAGCTCGAAATGGATTTGTGTAATTTTAGGAGGAAATGAATATGGAGAAAGACATTATTTTTGATCCAATTGAAGAAGCCATCTATGATCTGATGCGTGGAAAGGTCATTATCGTCGTAGATGATGAAGACCGAGAGAACGAAGGGGATTTCATTGCCCTTGCTGAAAAGGCAACCCCAGAAGTAATCAATTTCATGATTAGTCAAGGCCGTGGATTGGTATGCTTGCCGATCACCCAAGAACGCGCTGATGAATTAGATTTGAGACCGATGGTTGAACACAATACGGATAATCATGGAACTGCTTTTACAGTATCTATTGACCATAAAGATACTACAACGGGAATATCTGCTAATGAGCGTTCATTAACCGTGAAGGCTATTATGGACCCAAATGCAACTAGAGAAGACTTCCGTAGACCGGGGCATATGTTCCCATTAATTGCTAAAAAGGGTGGCGTTCTTCGTCGTTCAGGCCATACGGAGGCAGCAGTAGATTTGGCTCGTATGTGTGGATCATATCCAGCAGCTGTCATCTGTGAGATTATCAAGGAAGACGGTACGATGGCTCGATTACCAGATCTGGTTACGATCGCTCGCGAACAGGATTTGAAGCTTATTAATATTAAGGAATTGATTCATTATCGTAATGATAAGGAAAGATTAGTTAATCGTGAAGTTTCGGTACGTATGCCAACCGATTTCGGTGAATTCCAGGCGATTGCATATACCAACGAAGTGGATGACAAAGAGCATCTTGCATTGGTTAAGGGAGAGATTGACCCGAGTAAGCCCGTACTTGTGCGTGTGCATTCCGAATGTTTGACGGGGGATGTATTTCACTCTCATCGTTGCGATTGTGGACCTCAGTTTGCGGCAGCGCTTCGCCAAATAGAAGCTGAAGGTAGTGGTGTTCTACTCTACATGCGTCAGGAAGGTCGAGGCATTGGTCTGCTTAACAAATTGAAAGCTTATAAATTGCAAGAGGAAGGTTTTGACACAGTCGATGCTAACCTGAAGTTAGGTTTCCCAGCTGATCTACGAGATTACGGCATTGGAGCACAGATTCTGAAGGATCTGGGTGTACGTCAGATTAAACTGCTTACCAATAATCCTCGTAAAATAAAAGGATTAGAAGGGTACGGACTCGAAGTTGTTGAACGGGTTCCTATTCAAATGGAAGAGAATAAGGATAACACACGTTATTTGCATACGAAGCAGGCAAAACTAGGTCATCTAATGAAATTTGATGATATTGAGCAAGATGAAGATTTAAAACGATAAGTTCGAGTTCATAAAGTCAGCTGTTCGAACAACCTATATAATATAAATTGAGGGGAAGATGAGTTATTATGGCACATTATTTTGAAGGTAATTTAGTATCCGAGGGATTGAAATATGGTATAGTTGTAGGTCGTTTCAATGAATTTATTACAAGTAAGCTACTTAATGGAGCGCTTGATGCATTGAAGAGACATGGTGTACAAGATAATGAGATTGATGTTGCATGGGTACCAGGTGTATTCGAGATTCCACTTATTGCTCAAAAAATGGCGGATAGTGGGAAATACGATGCTGTTATTACATTAGGTACTGTGATTCGGGGATCAACATCTCATTATGACATCGTATGTAATGAAGTAGCAAAAGGGGTAGCCGCTATTAACTTGAAGAGTGGTATTCCAACGATATTCGGAGTCGTAACTACTGAGAATATCGAACAGGCCATCGAACGTGCGGGAACAAAAGTAGGTAACAAAGGATATGACTCAGCGATCTCGGCTATTGAAATGGCAAACTTGACGAAACTGTTTAAATAGTGCTTATTTAATATAGTACCCTTAAATTAAGGGTACTATATTTTTGATTATGGTTGGTTGGAGGAACATATCGTGTCTGTATTATATAAGCTGGAAACATTTGAAGGCCCGCTGGATTTACTTCTACATTTGATTGATAAAGCGGAAATCGACATCCAGGATATCCCCGTGACGGAGATTACAGAGCAGTATATGAGTTATTTGATGAATATGCAGGAACTTGAACTGGAAGTTACGAGCGAGTTTCTCGTGATGGCAGCAACGTTATTATCAATTAAGAGTAAATTGTTGCTTCCTAAACCACCCATCATAGAATTTGATGATTTCGATTTCTATGAGGAGGATGATTATGATCCGAGGGTGGAATTGATACAGAAGCTTATAGAGTATCGTAAATACAAAGGGATTGCCGAGCATCTTCATGAACGTGAGTGGGACAGAAGTCTAATGTTTTCAAAAGAACCAGAGGATTTAGCGACATGGATGCCCACCGTATCTGTGAATCCTGTTCTGGGATTACATACTTCAGATTTAGTCGCGGCTTTTCAGAAGGCCTTACGTAAGGTAGTTAAACGTAACTCTTATTCTCGAATCCACAGAGATGAGATTACGGTCAAGGGCCGCATTCGCGATGTTGTCGAAGCTCTACAACATGGGGGTAAAGGTAGTAAACTACTATTCTCCAAACTACTGCATGAGGATATGGTGCGTCATGAAATTGTGGTGACGTTCCTAGCTATTCTAGAATTAATGAAGATGAAGCAAATATTGTGTTATCAGGAGAGACTATTCGATGACATTGTCATGGAATGGAGAGGGGAAGAAGAACTACATGGAATACCCGAAATTGAAATCGATTATTGAGGGGCTTCTTTTTCTAGCAGGAGACGAAGGCCTTAGTGTAAAGCAAATTGCTGAAATTGTTGAGCAACGTAATGAGTTAGTAAAAGATGCATTGGAAGAAATGAAGGATGATTTCATACGACAACAGCGCGGATTACAATTGATCCAGATTGCTGGTAACTATCAGCTGGCAACGCACCAAGAGCATGCAGAATATTTTGAGAAATTAGCTTATTCTCCTGCTCGTGTGTCACTTTCACAAGCTGCGCTTGAGACGCTCTCGATTGTGGCATATCGCCAACCGATTACACGTGTGGAGATCGAGGAAATTCGTGGAGTCAAGTCTGAACGTGCTATTCATACACTCGTCAATAAGGATTTGATTGAAGAGAAAGGGCGAGCGGAGGCTGTTGGACGACCTATCCTATATGGTACAACGAACTCATTTCTGGATTACTTTGGATTGGCGCACTTACAGGACTTGCCAGAACCCTCTCTTTTTGAGAATAAGGACAATCTTGAAGAAGAGACGCAAATGCTCTTTGATCGACTAGATGGGCGTCAATTGACATTGGATGATGTTAAAGATTCATAGAATAAGATGAATAGTGGTGGATTTAGAGGGCAAATTTGCAACTAACCTTGATGACTACTACTGGAAGTTGGCTGGCGTGTAGGTGATCTACTACATAAATTCCTTAACGAAGGACGCCGATCGGTTTTTTTCTTGAAATAGCAGGTCGAGGTGTTTAACCTTGACCTGCTATTTGGCATTCACTTTCCCGGAATGATTCCCATGAATAATTGCCATACTAAGAACAAAGATCAATTTCGCAGATACATGGGGGTTAATACGTGTGGATTGTTACGATAATTGTCATTGTAATCTTACTACTCATCGCAGTTATTCTTGTCTCCAAGATTAAAGCAGATGTATGGGTGAGGAAGACAGGGAAAGATGATGAAGTAGTATTCAAAATTAAGATGCTATATGGATTAATCCGACTTCATTATGAATTGCCTATGTTAAAGATTGAGAACTTGGAAAAGGGTATTGAGATAGAAGTTGATAAGAGCAAGAATATTGGTCAAGAAAAAGAGGCGCATAATGATAGCCAAATTGATAAACGAAAAGTAGATCATTGGTTGAACGTCTCTCATCAAATTCTAGAGGCGACGGAGTCACTAAAAGTGTGGTTGGAAGTGACATTGTCTCGATTGTCTATTTCTAAGTTTGAATGGTCAACGCATTTTTGTGCCGGAGATGCTGCATATACTGCAATCGCATCGGGCATGGTATGGAGTGCTAAGACATTCATTGTGGGGTGGTTGTCACATCATGTGCAACTGAAGAAATCTCCGCGATTATTTGTTGTACCTACATATGATGATCATCCGCATTTTACCAGTGAGGTGTCTTGCATAGTCCAAATCTCTTGCGGATACGCTATATATGCAGGCTTGGTACTTATCTTACGCGTGCTGAAGGTGAAAGGAGGAGTTAAAAAATGGAGGACCATCCTATCAAAGGATTAATGCAAACGGCAATGGAAAATCTTAAAAGTATGGTGGATGTAAATACCATTGTTGGGGACCCAGTACAAACCCCAGATGGTAGTGTGATTCTGCCTATAAGTAGAGTTGGGTTTGGTTTTGCGGCTGGGGGTAGTGATTTTCATGTGGAGGGTAGTACGAAAAGTTCAGGAACTTCGGCTAACGATCATCAAGAATCAAAAAAACTACCCTTTGGTGGAGGTACGGGTGGAGGAGTATCCATTCGTCCGATCGCATTTCTAGTTGTAGGTAAAGATGGTGTGTATATTTTACCACTTGATACTCAAACCCATATCCAAGAGAAAGTGATCGACATGATTCCATATGTGATGGAGAAGATCCAATCCATATGCCAGAAGAAGGATACGAAGAATAACAACAATGTAGGTTCATCTACAACGACAGTACCTGTTCGGGACGCATCAGATCACACTGTTCTTTAACTATCCTTCGACCCTCTTCCAGATCTTAACGGAAGGGGGTTATTTGTTTGCCTCTAAATAAGTAAACAGGGACATACCTATTTACTGAAAAGCATATACTTGTACAAGATTCCCTAGAACTAGGTCGGAGGAATGTAAAACATGAACGAAAAACTGAAATATATGGTAGCAGTATGGACGATCCTATTTGTAGCATTAATTGGTTTTAACAATGTGAATGCTTCTCCAATGCAGAAGGAGATCCCTGCATTATCAACTCATGCGCAGGCAGCAGCGTTAATCGATGTCACTTCTGGGCGGATACTCTATTCTAAACAGGGCGATGATGAGCTTCGAATTGCTAGCTTAACCAAGATCATGACAGCTATTGTGGCTATTGAACAGGGGCAGTTTAACAAGCCGGTTCAGGTTAGTAAGAATGCCTACGGTAAAGAAGGATCATCCATATATTTGAAGCTTGGAGAGCAAATGACGCTTGAGAATATGCTTTATGGACTGATGCTCCGTTCAGGTAATGATGCAGCAACAGCGATTGCAGAACATGTTGGTGGGTCAGAAGAAGGGTTTGTATATTTGATGAACGCAAAAGCGATTGAATTAGAACTGAAGCATACTCATTTCATGAATCCTCATGGTTTGGATGCTGAGGGGCATTATTCTTCTGCCAATGATTTAGCGAAATTAACCGTGTATGCAATGCATAATCCAATTTTCAAGGAAATTGTCAAGACTCCCGTAAAAAAAGCTCCAAATCCAACCGAATCCTGGGACTATAAGTGGGATAACAAAAATAAGATGCTTCGCTTCTACGAGGGTGCGGATGGTGTGAAAACGGGCTATACCAAAAAGGCACTTCGCTGTCTTGTTAGTTCTGCTACGAGAAATGGACAACAATTGGTTACAGTAACTATAAATGATGGTGATGACTGGAACGACCATCGGAAGATGCTTGATTATGGATTTACAAACTATCCGCTTGTGGAGATGCTTAAACGTGGGCAGAAAGTTGACGGGCACGAACTTGTCGTTAGTCAATCGTTCTCATATCCAACTGCAGAAGGAGAGCAAAGCTCAATAACCAATCGACTCGTCTTAACAGAGCAAAGAGATTCAGGTGTGGATCTTTCTTTTGGACTACGAGGTAGGATTGAGATCGTAAAAGATAATGCGATTGTAGGAAAAGTACCCGTGTATTCTTCGGGAAGTCAACTTCCGGAAAAGGTTGAAGCGACAAAGGATGTCATGCTACAAAATGTTGAGAATCGCAGACATTCAAATACTTGGTTGTATTCCTTGGAGAAGGTGTTTAGGGAGTTATTGTTTGTTTACTAATATGTGATCCAAAGCTGATTTTTAAACAACTTCTATTAGAGATGGTATGAACTGGGAGGTATATGGGATGATCAATGCAATATGGCTTGCACTTATTCTAATTGGATTTGGATTCGCGGCTGTGTCAGGCAATATTGAGGTGGTTACAACAGCGGCTTTTGACGGGGCTAAGACAGGCGTGAGTGTCTGTTTTGGATTAATAAGTGTTCTCGTATTCTGGATGGGTATGATGCGAATTGCTGAAGACTCGGGGCTTCTGAACAAAATTGCAAAGATACTAAGTCCCATCGTGAGTTTCTTGTTTCCAGATGTACCACGTGATCACCCGGCGCTGGGCTATATACTTTCTAATATGAGTGCTAATCTACTTGGACTTGGGAATGCGGCTACACCTATGGGAATTAAGGCAATGCAAGAGCTCCAATCGCTTAATCCCGACAAAGATGTAGCAAGTCCTGCAATGTGTACGTTACTAGCTTTAAATACAGCAAGTATTACACTCATACCGACTACGCTTATCGCTATTCGAATGAATTATAATTCAGCGAGTCCAACGGACATTGTTGGAACTACCTTGGTAGCGACGGCTATTGCTACAATAGCTGCAGTTGTGGCGGATAGATGGTGTAGAAGATGGTATCTTCATAAAGATCGTACCCCCCCGTTGAAAGGCACTCATTCAAAGCCGGGCGTGAAAGGATGATGGTCAGTGCTCTCATTTATTAATCTGATATCTTCGTGGGCGATACCCTTAATTATCGCCTTTATTCCTTTATTTGCTTTTACACGGAAGGTACCTGTCTATGAATCTTTCATTGATGGAGCAAAAGATGGATTCACGACAGCTATTCAAATTATTCCGCATCTTGTTGGAATGATGGTAGCGATCAGCGTATTCCGAGCATCGGGAGCACTAGACTTCTTTGTGGGTTGGACGGGCTCGTTCCTTCATGCTCTAGGTGTTCCGAGTGAGATTATTCCATTAGGAATTCTTCGGCCACTAACAGGCACAGGCTCTCTTGCATTCGCAACGGATTTAATTCGAGTTCATGGACCTGACTCTATGATTGGACGAATGGCCTCAACAATACAAGGAAGTACAGATACAACATTATATGTACTGACTGTATATATGGGGGCCGTTGGTATTCGTAATGGGCGTTATGCACTAAAAGTTGGATTGTTCTCAGATGCTGTAGGCTTTATTGCTGCCATAGCGGTGTGCCTAGTTTTTTTTGGATAGTGAAATAGTCCAATCCCATTTATCTCACACTTCATACGCTATAGCATTCCGCGCTGTCTAGTAGAATGAGGTGAGTAAATGTCATATGAAGGATTCATGATTCATGATTCATCATGTTCCTCAATTAAAGGAAACGGGTACGACTTTTGTATTAGAAAGGATGCCTCCGTCATAGTCACCCCCTTGGTTACTGATTCAGAGTACATTCATATTTTCTTGGAAGGACGCTTCAATCAGGGCTATGAGTTGATGTCGGCGAATGCGAAACATCAACTTTTTGCGGCTAGTAAACTCATTACGGAGCTCTCCAGGTTATATCAAATTTCCCCTTTTTATCTTCAACCACATTCCCAAGTCTGCCCAGGTTCACATTTTCCATGGAATCAACTTGTGATTTTACCTGCTGATATGTATCATTAGCATGAGGTGAATTATTGATAATGGAAAGATTACAGAAAATATTAGCTCAAGCAGGGGTCGCATCAAGACGTAAGTGTGAAGATTTAATCGTGGCAGGTAAAGTGGAAGTTAACGGAGAGGTCGTAACTACACTGGGAACAAAGGCGGATCCCGCCCAAGATATCATTACGGTAAGTGGAAAACCTATTCACAATGAGAAAAAGGTCTACATCGTAATGAACAAACCGAAAGGTGTTATCACTAGTGCATCTGATCCTGAGGGTCGAAAGATTGTTTCGGATTATTTAAGAGATGTTAAAGAAAGAGTATATCCTGTGGGCAGATTAGATTATGACACAGAAGGTCTGATTATACTAACAAATGATGGAGAATTTGCTAATTTGCTTACACATCCCAAACACCATGTGCCAAAAACTTATATGGCGACAGTGAAAGGGGTGCCACACGGATCAGATCTGGACAAGCTAAAGGCAGGGATCATGCTTGAAGATGGAATGACAGCTCCAGCAGAAGTTGAATACAAGGATATTGATACTGCAAAGAAAGAATCAACGATTTCCATTACGATATATGAAGGTCGTAATCGTCAAGTTCGGAGAATGTTTGAAGCGATATCGCATCCTGTTATTAAGCTGAAGAGAATTGCCTTTGGTGATCTGCTACTACAGAATCTGAAACGGGGATTATTCCGCCATTTAACGAAAAAGGAAATTGAAGATTTAATGAAATTGGCAAAATCCCCTAAATTACCGAAAAAGTAATGATAAAGGTCACATAAATTTCAAAAACTACTGTCACATTTATGACAAAGTTAGTTATAATTATTCATAGGATGTTCACATGGAATGAAATAGTTATGATTAATGTCATAGAGGAGGTTTTGAAATTGGGTAAGTCGAGAAAAAAAGTTCAGGTTGTTATTTTGCTTCTGATTCTCATTCTCGGGGGATATGCCATCATCTCCAATGTATATGGATCAGAAGGAAAACCTGAGGTAGGTAGTAGTACCCCCTCCTTTAATCTATTAGGATTGGATGGTAAGGTTCACAACCTTGATGAATATAAAGGGAATGCTATGGTCATTAATTTCTGGGGAACATGGTGTAAGCCATGTGTGAAGGAAATGCCTGCACTACAAGCGCAATCTGAGAAGTGGAAGGACAAGAATGTCGTTGTGATTGGTATTAATGCGGGTGAAGATCTCATGTCTGTGGAGAATTTTGTGAAACAGACCAAAATTAGCTTTCCGATCCTACTGGATCCCAACAGAGAAGCTGTTAGGAGCTATGGAATCTCTCCGTTACCCACAACGTTTTTCGTATCTTCGGCTGGGGTTGTTAGGAATATTCGTTCTGGAGAACTTGATCTAGGTACTCTAGATTATGAAATCGAACAGTTGGTGAATACCCGATGATCCAAGAATTATTATCATTTCAGAATACGAAGTGTGAATGTGGTCATCAAAACCCTGTTGGAACAGTTCTATGTGAAGCTTGTGGTAAGCCCTTAAGTAAGGAAGATCAAGAATCTACACAATTGTTAGAGATGAGATATGATGGGATGGCTCGTCGTTCCCAACGTAGTAGACCCAATTATATTGATCGCATTTGGAATTTCTTTAGTTCGGTAAAGATCGCCGTATATATGATTATTCTTACTTTGCTTGGTTCGATGCTTGGAACGATCTTCCCACAGGAGAGTACGTTCTTAAATATTGATCCAGCGAAGTATTATCCAGCGACATATGGAACGGCTGGAACGATTTATTATAAGTTAGGCTTATCACATACGTATGAGTCATGGTGGTTTGTCTTACTGCTTGTCATGATTGGTGCTTCGCTCGTCATTTGTAGTCTAGATCGTGTGTTGCCCTTATACAAGGCACTTTCGAAACGAAAGATTCGCAAGCATATGCAGTTTATGACTCGACAGCAAGTCGTGTATCAGACAGAATTAGAGGACAATAACGGAGAAGAATGGATTAATAGGATTGTGGTACCTCTTAAGAAAAAGGGCTATCGTGTACATACCGATGGAAGTGCTTTACTAGCAGAGAAACAGCGCTTTAGTCGATGGGGACCCTATGTTATTCATATTGGATTAATTATTTTCTTACTGGCGATACTTGCTCGTGGACTTCCTGGCTTAAATATGGATGAGCATTTATCTTTTCCTGAAGGAGAGATCGTACCCATTCCAGGCACATCTTACTATTTAGAGAATGATAAATTTACTGTAGAGTACTACACAGAAGATGACCTCCCTGATGAATTTAAGGGAAAAGGGAAAATACTCCCTAAATTATTTGAAACGCAAGCGATTCTGTATGAATGTACCTCGGATTGCAATGACCCGTCTAAGGAACCTGTGCTTGTCGAAGTAGACCGTCATCCGATTCAAGTGAATGATCCTTTGAATTATAAGGGGCTCATGGCGTATCAATTCGATTTTGACATGACACCGATTTTAAGATCCGTTACACCATCTTTAGTTGAGACTAAGACTGGTGAAATACTAGGTCAGTTCAAATTGGATATTCGTGATCCAGAGCGGAGTTATCAAGTAGGGAAGTACAATCTTAAACTAGTAGAGAGATATATGGACTTCGGGATGAATGAACGTGGAGAGCCGATTTCGATATCTCCAACTGCAAATGCCCCAGCATTTCTATTTGTGATGAAGGGTCCTAATTTACCAGAAGAGGGCATTAACTATTTTTATTTCCCTAAACAGGTGGATAAGCAACGATTCCAGCAAGATATTATTAATCAGAAACTAGCTGGAGAATATAATACACTCGAATTGGACGTGCAAGGCATGAGTAACGTAGACTTCTCCATGTCGACAACGTATTTAAACATACGGATAGATAAAGTGATGCCATTTATTTGGGTAAGCTCTGCAATCATTATGCTTGGACTAATTCTCGGGTTCTACTGGCAGCATCGTCGGATCTGGATCCGTATCGATGAAAGGGCGTTAACTCTAGCGGGGCACACGAACAAGAATTGGTTCGGCATCCGGAGGGAAATTGAAGCACTCTTACGAACAATGAATATTGAAGTGGATGAAAAGTCCCTAGATAATGGAGGAAATCGAGCATGAGTCGTTTAGATGTCAGCAGTATATTTTTCACTATTGCGTTCTTGGTATATTCTTTAGCATTCATAATGTACGGAATAGCTATTATGGGACGTAATTGGAGAAATCGTGATCCGATATTGCATACGAAGAAATGGGGAAAAATCTCATTCTGGGCGTCCTCTTTGGGATTAGCTGCTCATTTGATTTATTTCTTCTTCCGCTGGGCTGGTTCAGGGCACATCCCTGTCAGTAATATGTTTGAGTTCATGTCTACTCTAGCTATGATGATTATGATCGCTTACACTATTATATATCTCATATATAGAAAAATAGTTTTGGGACTTTTCTCTGTTCCTATTGCGATACTTATTATGGCGTACGCCGCTGTATTTCCGCAGGAAGTTCAACCGCTAATTCCATCGCTTCAACACTGGTGGTTGGCAGTTCATGTAACGATGGCTGCATTGGGTGAATCATTCTTTGCGATTGGTTTCGCGGCTGGATTTATGTATTTGCTTCGAACGGTTGACTTCAATAGTCATGATAAGAAAGAACGGCGCCAACAGCGTGGTGTAGAATTTACGTTCTTTTCTATCATTATCCTTATTGGCTTTATTATTGCTACTTTTGCTTTCCGGGCAGGTGGATATGAATCCGTATTTACACAAGAACAAGCTGTTAATAGTAAAGATGCGACGACGACGATTTCCCGTGTGGAGTATAAGTTACCTCCCATTGTATCGCCGCATGATAGTTCGGTAGAGAGTTATCAATCCTTCCTTGGGATGGATGCTCCTTTATTTGAGGCACCGTCGTGGATGAATGGAATTAATGCTGGTAGAAAGCTGAATACGGTTATTTGGGCAGTATTAGCGGGTATCATACTATATGCATTAGTCCGACTTATTCTTCGCAAATCGATTGGAAAGGCTGTTCAACCTTTACTCAAAGGGTTTGATCCAGATGATCTTGATGAGATTACGTACCGTTCAATCGCTATCGGTTTTCCAATCTTTACTCTGGGGGCGCTCATCTTTGCAATGATGTGGGCTCAAATTGCATGGGGACGTTTCTGGGGCTGGGATCCGAAGGAAGTATGGGCGCTCATCACATGGTTGTTCTATAGTGCCTATCTACATTTAAGATTGTCACGTGGATGGCAAGGACGTAAGTCTGCTTGGCTTGCTGTTTTAGGCTTTATTATCGTTATGTTTACTCTGGTAGGAGTTAATCTAATTATCGCCGGTTTACACTCCTATGCAGGCACGGACTGAGTCATTTCTCACAGATTGAATGGTCCTTTTGAGATCCGTTTCACATTTGATGTTGAATGTTGAAACGGATTTTCGTTATAATTGTCTTTTAAGGAAGAATCAGTAGGAAAATTAAGGGGTTGTTGATGATGGCAGATGAATTGATTCGAATATTGGTTGTAGATGATGAAGAAAGAATTCGGCGATTGCTTAAAATGTATTTGGAAAAAGAGGGATATGAAATTGACGAAGCTGAAGATGGAGAAATAGCTCTTCAAAAAGCGATGTTAACAGATTACGGTCTGATTATTCTAGATCTAATGCTTCCAGGTATAGATGGAGTTGAAGTCTGCACTCGACTAAGACAAGTGAAATCAACGCCTGTCTTAATGTTGACAGCAAAGGGAGAAGAAATAAACCGCGTGCAAGGATTTGAAGTTGGAGCAGATGATTATGTCGTTAAGCCATTTAGTCCACGTGAGGTAATTCACCGTGTGAAGGCTATTCTACGACGCTCCTCCACTACGGCCTATTTAACAAAAGATGGTTTATCTAATAATGACATTGTGTTTCCATACTTGGTTATTGAGCATGATGCACACCGTGTTACTGCCGGTGGAGAGGAAGTAAGTCTTACTCCAAAAGAATATGAATTATTGCATTATTTGGCAGTTTCACCTGATAAAGTATTTTCTAGAGAAGAGCTGTTAAAGGATGTCTGGAATTATGAGTTTTTTGGGGATCTCCGTACGGTGGATACTCATGTTAAACGACTAAGAGAGAAACTAAATAAAGTATCTCCAGAGTCAGCGACTATGATTACAACAGTGTGGGGCGTAGGTTACAAGTTAGAGGTCGCGAAATAAATTGAATTTATGGCGATCTCTTGTCGGTAAACTGTGGATTACTATTATTTGCTTAGTCGCTTGTGTGCTTATTACGCTTGGTTTATTTTTGTTGCCGTACATTGATACCAACTTTGCTAACTCTGGTGATATTAAGCGCTTATTTATGTATACATCACTTGTGGGTTTTTCTATGACGACATTTTTCGGGTTATTCCTCCTTACTAGAATTACTCAACCGATGCAGAAGTTAATTCGCGCCGCGGATGCCATTCGTAAAGGGGAATATGGAACAAGAGTATCCGTTGAAGCGAGTGATGAGATTGGGGAGTTAGCCAATACATTTAATCATATGGCTGCAGAACTCGAAGATAACATTCGTAACCTAAATCAAGAGAAGGAACATTTAGCTAGCGTCCTAAGGAGTATGAGTGATGCGGTCATCACCTTTGATAATTCCGGTAAAATTATTTTGACCAATCCGCCAGGTCATCGTATTACTGAACTCTGGCGAAGTATTGATTGGGACTATGAATCTACGGATATTCATCGGGAACGGACGTTAGAAGTACCACAACCTTTAGATGAGTTATTTAATATGACGCTTAGTGGAAGTGGAGATTGTAGTACTTTGGTACATGTTAAGAAGGATGTATGGTCTGTTATAATGACTCCATTGTATTCGGATGATGATATTCGCGGGGCAGTGGCTGTGATGCGTGATGTGACGGAGGAAGTTCGCTTGGAGAAAATGCGTACTGATTTTGTTGCAAATGTGTCTCATGAAATTAGAACTCCGTTATCTATGATGCAAGGTTATAGTGAAGCATTATTGGACGGAATGGCAACCTCCCCAGAAGAAAGCCGAGAATTGATCCAAGTGATTCATGATGAGTCACTGCGTATGGGGAGAATTGTTAAAGACTTGCTAGTTCTAGCCCGTATGGAAGCTGGACATGCCGATATAGCGATGGGCGTTGTGGACGTTGATGAATTGCTTGAACGTATTTATCGCAAGTTCACTGTTCGTTCAAAGGATTATCATCTGAACCTCTATTACGAGAAACGTTCAGATGATTTGAATATACAAACGGGGGATGAAGATAAGTTAGAGCAGATTATGACGAATTTACTTGATAACGCGTTCCGTTATACACCGACTGGTAAAAGTGTATACATTGTAGCTGAGCGAGTTCAAGGCGAACACACCTCGTATTTGCAAATACAAGTTAAAGATGAAGGTGTTGGCATTCCGAAAGAAGACATTCCCTTTATTTTTGAACGATTTTATAAAGCAGATAAGGCTCGTGTTCGTGGAGAATCTGCGGGGACTGGGCTTGGACTTTCTATCGTCATGAGTATTGTTGAAGCCCATCATGGCAGTATCAAAGTTAAAAGCGAGTTGGGTGCAGGTACTAATTTTATCGTAAGGCTTCCTGTCGAATATCGGAAATAATGAAATATGATTGGATGACACCTCTTTTTTGAGGTGTTTTTTTGTAGAAGAAGAAAGATTAATCTTGTTCTTCGTGGAACAAATAGACCATGTAGAGGGCGAGGCCTCACATGGTCTATTTACGTCCTAGCACGGTGGATAAGGAATCCGATGTGTTTGATTCAAAAGGTAGCTTGTGGACCGGGGAGCCGTCTCAAATGATCTATTGAAAGAGTCCACACACGTTAGTATAGGTGCTGTCACGGTGACCGATTGTCTTTACGGTCACGGCATCTGAAGGAGTCATTCGTCCAACCTACTTGTTCAGATGATTGTCATATTCCAGCGAAAGCGCAGGCTTTTCTTTCGATACCAACGATAGTATGAAGATACCTGCGATTACGCAGGTATTTAATCATAAGTGGGGGAGTTTCTCGCTTTAATAGGTTAATAGATGTATTATTGTAGGAATTTGGATCAGATATCTAGATCAAGAAGAAAAAGGATGCGCTATTGCAGGCTTTGTACCAAACGGCAGTTGATGTTAGCGTTATAGAACGGCAGTAAGGTGGTTCTTAAGATACTTCATAACGGATTAAGACTGGAATAAGGTTTAGTTGAGTACAACTACAATCAGATCTTATCGAAATGGTCAAACACTTAAAGCTAGAGAAGAACATAAATAAAGGCGACTTTTCATTCACGATGGAATGGGAAGTCGCCTTTATTAATATAAATTTATTTCACAAAATAATAGAAATTGAGTTGGATGAAGTCGCAGGTGACGGAATAGTCCTGGAGAAGCGGTAGCGTTCGCCTACAAGCTTTCCGTAGGAAAGCTACTTCGTAAGCATATGCTTTGCCCTCTGATTTCAACCGCTAAGCGGTATATAATCAAGAAATCAGAGGGCAACAGCGATCGGAAGGACAATCCGTCATCGTAGCGGTAGCATACATCAATGTTTGTAGCTTAATCCAGAACAATTTCAAGAGCAGTATTGACCTCTTGTAGAGCGGCAAGTTTGATCAAGACATCTTTGGAGACAGCCTTATCTACAGTTAGGATCATAAGGGCAGCACCGCCAACAAGTGTACGACCTACTTGCATGGAGGCAATATTGACATTGTTCTCACCAAGGAGCGTACCTACGAGTCCAATAATTCCCGGTTTATCGTTGTGTGAGATTAAGATTTGATTTCCGGCTGGAGCAATGTCAACTGGGTATTTATCGAGCAATACAATACGTTCTCCGTAGCCGTGAAGTAGCGTACCAGCAACAAGACGATCTTGATTATTTTGTGTTTTTAGAGTGACCGAAATAAGGTTAGTGAACCCTTTCGTTTTGGGTGCTTTGGATACTACGATGTTCACATCGCGTGATTTGGCAAGGTGAGCACAGTTAACGATGTTCACTTCGTTACCCAAATGATGTGATAGAACACCTTTCACAATATATCGTGTTAATGGCAATGTATCCACATCAGACAGATCACCTGCATAGTCGATATGAATTTCACTAATGGCCTCATTGGCAATTTGTGCCGCAAAGCGCCCTAGTTTCTCACCAAGAGAGAAGTATGGCTGAAGCTTTTTCATGACACTAGATGCAACCGGAGGAATATTAACGGCATTCTTGAATGGTTCATTGCGCAGGATGTGCAGAATTTCTTCAGATACATCAATTGCGACATTTTCTTGAGCTTCAATGGTTGAAGCGCCTAAGTGAGGTGTAACGATAATCTTAGGATGGCTCAGGAAAGGATGATCACTTTGTGGTGGTTCATGCTCGAATACGTCGAAGGCCGCGCCTGCAACAATTCCTTGGTCAATAGCTTCAACTAAGGCCATTTCATCAATTACACCACCGCGGGCACAGTTGATAATTCGCATTCCTTTTTTCATCACTTCGAATTGTGGACGTGAAATCATATTACGAGTCTCTGGTGTCAATGGTGTGTGAACGGTCATGAAATCTGCGTTCAGGATGATATCATTTACAGAAGCCAATTGAACTCCCATTTTCTCTGCACGGTCTGCAGTTAAGAATGGATCAAATGCGAGAATCTCCATTCCGAATGCTTTAGCACGTTTAGCGACTTCACTACCGATTCGACCCATACCAAGTACACCCAATGTTTTACCACTAAGTTCTACACCAATGAAGGTCTTACGATCCCATGTGCCAGAAATGGTCTTGGCATAAGCCTGTGGAATATGACGGGCTAGCGCCATCATCATCGCAAAGGTATGCTCACAAGTCGTAATTGTATTTCCGTCGGGTGCATTAATAACGACGACCCCTCGTTTTGTAGCTGCATCTAGATCGATATTATCTACACCAACTCCTGCGCGTCCCACAGCTTTTAAATTCGTGCCTGCTGTAAGAATCCGTTCAGTTACAGTAGTCTGGCTACGAACTAATAGTGCATCATATTCACCGATGATAGCTACTAATTCATCTTCACTTAAACCAACATTCTTTACAACGGTAACATCACTTGAATCCATTAATTTCTGAATTCCTAGGTCACTGATTGGATCCGATACGAGTACTTTATACATGATTTCTTTCCTCCTTAATATGTCTGAAGCATGAATATAATTAGAAACATGTCTAGTTTAGACATATTCCGCAATACCGTGTGTTACTGAAGCAACGCGGTGCTTCGATAAAGGTGTAAAAGTAACAAAAAAACCTCCAATCCGCATACTACTTGCGTAGTAAGGGACGAAAGTTGTTCGTGGTACCACCCTAATTCACTGCCAATATGATAGCAGCCTCAAATGGTCATCTAAAAGACCATAACTGATAACGGAGTTTATCCGATTGCACCTACGTATCTTCAATGCAATTTCTCAGGAATGCTAAGATAGGTTCTTGCCATCGGTTTGCACCAGACACCGACTCTCTGAAGACGTTAAACATATCTTTTTTCCATCATCGATTTCTTGAACTTAATTTTTCATAATGTATCATGGTGTCACAAGTATTGTCAATAGCATGATCTGTTAATAGTCTGTTTACTGAATAAAGGGGGGAAACTTGAATTCCCCCTTATTATTCGATATGCTTCTTAATACTAGTCTTGTTGATTCGTTACTATTAAATTTAGTAGACCTATTTATTCATAAAAGAAAGATAATTGAGGAAGTAGTTCTTGACTATAGTATTTGACCTTCCATTTCTTGAAATCATTCTCTTTTACAGCGTCAGTATTATTAAGTAAATTAATAATTGCTTCAACGGAAGTAAGTTTCATAGAATCCGCATTACCTGATTGGATCATATGATCTATTCTCGCGGTCAAATCTTGTGGATCGTATGCTACATACAAAGACTTGTTCATTAATATGGAAGATACAGCTGCGTTCTTTACAATTAACGGATAGCTTTCCCATAAGGAGAAAGAAGGATCTTTGGTGAAGTCATACTCTTTAGAAAGCGATGAATCTACCTTGATACTCCACTTGATCATGGAAGTATAGTATTTCTTTTGACCGAGAAGACCATAATTCACACCGTTTTTATACAAAGTATCTTGTTTCAACTGCTTCAATAATGCTTCGCTGTTATGTATACTTGAAGATAAGGAAGTGCTATCTACAGCATTTCCGAACAGACGAATACTTTTAAGGAATTCCGATTGTGCCTCTTGAAGCAACGGTGAAGAGGAATACATCGTTGTCTTGGTTATGGCGCTGTACTTCTCATCGGCAAGAGTACGGAGTTGCTTCAGAATTTTATTGATGTTTGTTGCATCTTCGGTTCGACTAATTTTGTCAATCTGCTGGACCCATTCAGATTTGAATTCTCGATAGGGTAGAAATACGGTATGATAGAATGTAACTAAATCCTGTTGCTGATATGAATCGGTAAATTCGGGTGATGAGGGTGCAATTTTTTGCTGTTCATACTTGGATTCTATTTTGCTAGCCCCTAACTGGACGCCCGACAAGAAAGCCGCAGATATCAAAATAAGTACAAGAATGAATGTCAAGCTGAAGTACAATTCGACGCGATAAGAACCTTTTTTCATAATTAAATTCTCCTTTTCATAAAAATAAGACAATATATAGGACAGGCAGGACGAAATGAAAAAATTTAAATTTAAAGTACCGAAAATAAAAATTAAACAAGTATCCTCGGATCAATTAACCGATCAGTTGTTGCTGATCAATCTTTACATAACGCAAGCCCTTACTTTGTTTATCGGCATC
Source organism: Paenibacillus sp. Y916 (assembly GCF_056786435.1). Classification (NCBI taxonomy): domain Bacteria; kingdom Bacillati; phylum Bacillota; class Bacilli; order Caryophanales; family Paenibacillaceae; genus Paenibacillus; species Paenibacillus sp. Y916. Next base: position 553,875 of record NZ_JBXCJA010000001.1, read on the forward strand.
ATCTGGGTATTTTTTCAGAAAAGAAGTGTGTTTGACCTATTTTCTTTGCAACAAAATGGCAACTTTATGGCGTGGGGTTTTGGATTAGCTGGTTGCATGCTTATTATCGACTTTTTTCTATCTAGAATTATGCCGGAATCCGCTATGGATGATGGCGGTATCAATGACATGTTATTCGGTAAACGTCCTGTGTGGCATATTATTTGTATAGCTGCAATAGTAGCTATTTGTGAAGAATTGTTATTTCGTGGAGCGATTCAGTATGCGATTGGGCCTTATTGGACCAGTATTATATTCGCAGCCATTCATATTCGCTACTTGAGACATTGGCTTCCTACGGGGTGGGTATTTCTTAGCAGTTATGGTTTAGGATTTATTTATATCCAGTCAGGTACACTGTGGGCTCCAATACTATGTCATTTCTTAATAGATCTGATTGCAGGATTAATGATTCGTTTTCGGAGGGAAGAATGAGTACTGGATTAAGTAGGGTGGAAACTCAGAAGAAACGTCGGCTTGAGGGGAAGTTGGAGAAGAAACAGTGGAAGAAACTATGGTTTCGGATAGTTTCAAGTAAAAATGAGGGACGTCGAGATTCAGTACACGACTTAACAACGGATGAGTCTGTGTTAACTGAAGATGATCATGTTCCTTCCCGTTTGGAAACGTATAACACCAACAATGCTAAAATAAGTAGGATTTTTCTGAATACACTTATTTTTCTGTTCGTGATGTTGACGGCAGCTTTATTGTGGTGGGGATTAGAAGATGCACCGCCATGGGAAGAGATTTGGAGATGACAGTTTTAATCTGGGTATCTAGCTTTGTTGCTCTAGTGACGTTATTTCTTGTCTGTCAAATGTATAATGAAGCTATCCGTAACCAAGTTATACCTGTGGAAATAGAGATGAATAGACTCCCAAGCTCATTTGATGGAAGCGTCATTCTCTTTATTACGGATATCCATCGCAGGAATTTACCGGAGAATCTATTGGTGACTTTCAAAGGTCAGGTTGATTGGATATTTCTCGGCGGGGATATGATGGAGAAGGGTGTCCCTCACTCACGTGTGGAAAGAAATATGCGACTATTATCGAGTATTGCTCCTGTGTACGCAGTACATGGTAATCATGATTACAAAGCAGATGTCGTATCTCTGGATAGTATTCTTACGCAGTGCGGGGTGGGTCTGTTAATAAATGGAAATGTCAAATTAGAAAAGAATGGGTCTCATATATGGTTAACCGGAGTCGATTATCCTCGTATTCGTAAAAGGTCATACTCATCTCTGCCGAAACTCCCTTTAAATGAAGTGAATACTTGTCGCCTTGTACTGGTGCATGATCCTGTATGGATTAATCGTTATTCTACTAAACCTGCTGATCTGACATTATCTGGACACACCCATGGAGGGCAAATTATTTTCCCTTTTTTTGGTCCCATTCATTTAGATAAATGTTACCGAAATATTCCTAGTGGCTTCTTCCATTGGGAACAACCACATGCGCTAATAAAGACAGCAACGATATTTATCAGTCGAGGGTTTGGATATCGACACCTTCCTCTGAGATTTCGCTGTCCTGCTGAAATGAACCTGATTACGTTGCGGTCTAAATAAAAGAGCACATCTTATAAGTTCAGTACTGAACTTATAAGATGTGCTCTTTACATATTTCAATCCACAATGATTTAACGCATTTGCAGCTCAATGCTTCGAGGATCCACAAAAGAATAACCTCTCACTTCAAGTTCTGTTAACAAAGCCTCTAAAGCTTGGACAGTCCATGGGAGTTCGTGCATAAGAATATTACTACCAGAGTGAAGTTGGTCAGTAACGTTCTTAATGATGGCTTCTGTATGATTTGGATCAGATGATTTCATTTCCCAATCTAATGAACCATTCGACCAATTCATATATAACATTCCGTTGTCGCTGGCGATTTTCTTAGCGACATCCCCACCTGCACCATGAGGGGCACGAAAGAATACAGGAGCTTCTTGAATGATATCTGAAACTACTTTTTGAACATCTTCAATTTGCTTTTTCACTTCTGCTTCGGGCTTATTCTTCAAGACAATATGATCCCAACTATGATTACCAATAATTTGCTCACGGTCATGAATAAGTTTTAGCAAATCTGGATTTTCCTTCACTTTGTAGCCGTTCACGAAGAAGATAGCTTTTGCTTGATGCTTGTCTAGTGTATCAATCAAGCTGTTAATCATATCTACATCTTTTGGTCCATCGTCGAAAGTGAGTAAAACAACTTTCTTTGGTGCTTCTTCATCGTTAGGAATAATGTCATAATTTTTGTTCATATGATAGGTCAATTCAATGGTTGGTTCTTGTACCGTTTCGGGGGTGCCGGTAATATCTTCCTTTTCAATGAGTGTTGGCACTTTTTCTTTTGTAATTAGACTTGAGTTCTGTGTAGCTTTACTTTCATCTTGTACTTGGGACGATTGACCTTGATCTGTATCAGAATTCGATAATCCTTCGTTCGAGTTACTACAAGCACTAATTAGGAAGGTACAAATAAGAAAAAGGGTCGTTATTTGTTTCGTCATGATGTCATCTCACTTTCCTATAATTAACCGTATGAGTCTTTAACTTTATGTAAATACTAGCGTTGATTCTATCATATAAGGAGGTTATACATGTGAAAATTTCGTCACTTTTAACGGGTATTGTCATTGGTGCAGCAGCAACCAACATGATGTCCAAGAACGCTCAGAATAGTTCCATAAGTCACATGGCAGATAAGGCAAAAGGAAAAATGATGGATTTCACAATGATGGGCATGAATCTTGGCGGTGATCGTGAAAGTGAAGGCCCCACGATGGGCACAAGCCACAATTCAACGTATGAAACAAACGCAACATCCGGATTACAGACACAGACCGATTCGAAGGAATCCAATATGAAGATGCTTAAAGATTTCATTAAAGGAAATCCAGAGGTCAAATACGAAGTAGATATGATTCTTAAAGAGACAAACACGGTTATACCAGGTCTATAGGAAAAGTGGCTTGAATTTAGAATCATTTAATGGGCAAGATATGTCCAGGTTAAATGGTTCTTTTTTTTTATTTTTTATAACGTGCATTTATGAAAAGAAAATGATACGATACTTACATAAGAACTATTTTCAGCACAATTAAAATGAGACATCATATTTTGTTATATCTCATTGCTTGCAAAGGAGGATCCTGTCATGAAAATAGAACGTTTAAGTCCAGATAAGATACGGATTTTCCTAACGTTTGATGATCTTAGCGAGCGCGGCATCCAGAAGGAAGACATGTGGCAAGAAATACCGAAGGTGCATGAACTATTTACTGACATGATGGATCAAGCATATAATGAAGTCGGTTTCGATGCTACGGGGCCTTTGGCTGTCGAAGTGTTCGCCTTGCCCGCCCAGGGGATGGTTGTCATCGTGACTCGAGGGAAATACGATCAGCATCAATATACTAATCACGGTGAAGATGAAATTCCAGAAGATGTATATGAAATGGAAGTTACACTTGAAGAAAGTGATACTATTGTATATGCTTTTAACGATTTTGAAATACTGATTGAAGCTGCTCATGTTCTTCGAGGGAATATTACAGAGGCTGGAAAACTGTATAGCTATAATGATAAATGGGTGTTGTATTTAGAGCCAGGAGATTTGGACGAGGATAAGCATCCATCATTGATTGCTGTCTTAGCTGAGTTTGGAGAGTCTATATCAACCACTGAGGCCGTTCTTGAGGAATATGGTAAAATAATTATGCCAGAAGATGCGATTCGAGTGATTTGCCACCATTTCGCTCGTCAGGAATAATATTATATCAGTTAAGGTTTGAGATGGAGGAGTAAGGTTGCTATTGTTCTCAGTTATTGCGTCAGCAGTGGCGCCGGGTATTGCTTTGCTTACTTTTTTCTATCTGAAAGATAAATATGATGCCGAACCAATTCATTTCATCATGCGAATATTTCTGCTGGGGTTGCTAATAGTGATCCCGGTTTTGATTGTGCAGAGAGGATTGACATGGGGATTAGGTGATCATTCTTTGGTTCAATCATTCATCGTTTCTTCAGGTGTTGAGGAATTGTTGAAATGGTTTGTTCTATACTTTATGGTTTATAATCATGTAGAATTTGATGAACCTTATGATGGCATTGTATATGCTGTAACGATTTCTCTTGGTTTTGCAACTGTAGAGAACATCATGTATGCCTGGTATAGTCAAGCTTCTATAGGGACGATGTTTATAAGAGCGCTGCTTCCCGTTTCGGCGCATGCTTTGTTCGGAGTCATTATGGGCTATTATTTCGGATTAGCGCGCTTTAGCAAAGTTGGGAATCCTAAGCGTTATCTTCTATATTCACTCTTGATCCCTTGGCTTTTTCATGGAATGTATGATCTGATATTAACAATCGTAACAAATTATTGGCTTTGGCTTATCGTTCCTTTGATGGTGATTCTATGGTATGGGGGAATGAATAAGGTGATCCGAGCGAATAATAGTTCACCTTTTCGTTTCCAAAAGAGGGAAGAAGAGGTTAATACATGAGTATGTTGGACACACTTGATCTGAAGAAATGACACTGACGTCATTTACAAAGAGGGGGTGTCTTTTTTTTGCGTGTAAAAGTAAAAATCGTATGCCAAGAGTGTGGCGAATGCTTTATTCTAAGCGGTCGAAAAGTACAAGGCAAAATTGAAACGGGTTTTAAACAGTGTGTTTGCGATAACCAACAGCACTTTGAAATGGAAGAGCAGCCTTTTGGATAAGTTGGATAATGAAGCCCTCTTTGAGCTCAGTTTGACAATTGATTACGAAAGACTTCGTATTCATGCATAAGACTCCTTTCTTCTTGTCACACTATAGGTAAATAGGTAAATGTTCAAAAAGTCAGATTTTCAGCACCGAGAAGATTGGATGAAGCAAGGGAGAGAGGAGCGGAGCGTAGGCAGTACCTACGTGAGCACCGGAAGGACCGGCTGAATTCAATCTTCGATGTCGAATACGCTTCTTGATATACTTCGTGATCAAAAGATGACTTTTTGAACTTCCTCTATAAGGCAAGGATTACAAGGAAGGAGACTTGAAAACATATGTATAAGCGATTAAGCGCTGTATTATTCCCAGTGATGACGGTCTTGTTGATCGGTGCAATGGTTTGGGGTTATCAAGAGAATCAAGAGAAGAATGCTATTCTCATCAAAGCAGAGAATCAATACCAACGAGCTTTTCATGATTTGTCTTCTCATATGGATAGACTACATGGAGAATTGGGGAATACGTTAGCTGTTAATTCGACCTCACGATCCATGCACCGTAAAGGTCTAATCAATGTGTGGCGGATGACAAGTGAAGCTCAGAATGAAATCAATCAGTTGCCGCTAACGTTGCTACCATTCAAAAAAACAGAAGAGTTTTTATCTAAAATATCTAAATTTTCGTATCAGACTTCGGTACGTGATTTAGACAAGGAGCCATTAAGTGACCAAGAATTTAATACCTTAAAGGTGTTATATAAGGATTCGGGTCAAATTGCAAAAGATTTACAAGCGGTACAAGACAAAGTAATTAAGAACAGACTCCGTTGGATGGATGTTGAAACAGCTATTGCCAATGAGACGAAAGTGGAGGATAACAGCATTATTGATGGTTTTAAAACGGTTGATAAAGTTGTAGGAGAATACCCAGAGCACGATTGGGGTCCTTCTGTAGCGTCGATGAACGATAAGCGTAGGGTAAAGAAGCTAGATGGAATACCGATGACAGAGGCAGACATTCATCGTAAAGCAATTAAGTTTGCTGATGTATCGTCTGATTCAGAAGTTCAAATCACCGAGAATGGGAAAGGCACGGAATGGGCTTCTTTTACGGCTAAAGTAAAAAATAAGGCTAATAAAGATGGTTCCATATCTATGGATTTCACACGAGAAGGTGGATTGTTAATTTCCTATTCCGATGATCGGAAAGTAGGGGATAAACAAGTGGGCATGGAGCAATCCATGAAGAAGGCGAGTGAATTCCTAGCCAACAAAGGGTATCGAGATATGGTGGCCATTATGTTTGATGAGTATGGGAATATGGGGAACTTCACTTATGTTCGTAAGCAGGAGGAAGTTCTCATTTACCCAGAGAAGATAACGGTCCGTGTAGGCCTTGATAATGGAGAAGTAACGGGATTTCAATCTAGTGACTTCGTCGTTGAACATCAGGATGCCCGAGCCATCCCTAAAGCGAAGTTAACGTTGGAAGAAGCAAGAAAGAGGTTGAATGTCGAATTTGAAGAGACTTACAATCGGAAATCCCTTATCAAAGATGAGTATTCTAAAGAAGCCTTATGTTATGAGTTTGGTGGGAAAGTGAATGGGACTAGTTACCGTGTCTTTATTAATGGTGATGATGGCTCAGAAGAGAGTGTAGAAGAGATTAGAACGCCCATTAAATAAGCTTTAAAAGACATTTAAATGACATTCGAATGGTCTTCATATTCGAATGTCATTTTTCTATGCAATAATCCGTGCTATAATTATGTACAGACGATAATCCAATGATGGTGGTGAGTAGATTGTATTTAAAAATAAATGAAGTGTTATATATGAACATAAATTCATCAGATGAAAAAAATTCAGAAATAGGTTATAAGTCTAGAATTACAGATGTTGAAGAAGAGTCCTTTCTAATCGAGATACCGATGCAAGAAGATAATGGTCAATTAAAAAGATTACATTTGGGTGATGAGTTGTCGGTATCTTTTTTGACGGAGGATGGGGTCAAACATTATTTCAATACATATGTCCTCGGTTTCAAGGAAGATATTATCCATATGATTAGAGTGCAGAAACCGAAACTAGACGAGATTTCAAAAATTCAACGACGTACCTACTTTCGAGTAAATGCAAATGTTGAGATTGCTGTTCAAAAGGAAGATACTACACGGTTTATAACTCGAACAGAAGATTTAAGCGGAGGTGGAATATCATTCTTTGCCGAATCTAAACATGAGCTTAAAGAAGGTGAAGTGTTATCCTGTTGGGTTCTAGTTCATTATAAAAATGGTTTGATTGAGCATATTCCATTAAAGGGTGAAATTGTTCGGATTAAGGATGGGGAATATAATCGCAACATCGTTATGCTAAGATTTACAGAAATAATTAATACAGAGCGTCAAAAGCTGATTCGCTACTGTTTCGAACGACAAATGGATTTTCGGGATCGGTAATGGTCTGTATGTAACCAATACATTATTGGTATACTAACCTAAAAATCCGGGAGATCAGACGATGAAAGATGATCAAGAACAAATCGAACACTATGTAACGCTTTTTGATGAATTATTTGTAGCATGTAGTCATGTGTTCAAATATGTATTCTGGATACTCATCTGTCTGATGATATGTTTTCAGATTACTCTACACATTCCTTCTTTGCGTACATACGTATCTTCCGTATACAAGATGGATGGTATACCGATGACGGAACGAAATGTTAACGACTGGTAGTGAGATTACTAACAGAAGTTGTTCAAAAGTTATCTATTGAACACGTATTTATAGATCTATTTTGCAACAATGCACCATATGTGATATAATTTATTCGTTGCAGGCAATGCCTGCTTTTTTCTTGAGTTTATGTTATGGGAGGAATACTCCATTGATTAGGCAGGGGACAGTAATGAACGACAAAATCAATATTGCAATTGATGGTCCTGCGGGTGCAGGAAAGAGTACAGTTGCACGCTTAGTGGCAAATCAATTGTCATATATTTATGTCGACACGGGTTCCATGTACAGAGCCGTCACATGGTTTATGACAAGGCTTGGCATAGGACCAGAGTTGCCTGATAAGGTGCATGAGTACGCTCTTAACATGGTCATTGAATTAAGACCCGATACAGATGGACAGAAGGTATGGGTTGATGGAGAAGATGTTACATCTTACATTCGCACATCAGAAGTGAATAGCCTAGTTTCACAATATGCCCAAATTGAGGGGTTACGTTCTCATTTGGTATTTCTTCAGCGGCAGATGGCTTTGAACAAGGGTGTTGTGATGGATGGACGTGATATCGGAACAACTGTGCTTCCAGACGCTGAAGTGAAAGTCTTCTTAACTGCCAGCGTTAAAGAACGCGCTCTTCGTCGCTTCAATGAATTGAATGATGCAGATCGAACTTCACTGGAACAACTTGAGAAGGATATTGCTAAGCGAGATTCTTTGGATGAACAGAGGGAGATTTCTCCTCTACGACGTGCTGAGGATGCAATACATTTGGATACCACTCAGATGGATATTCATCAAGTAGTGAACAAGATTGTTTCTATATGCAGAAGTCAGAAGGATGGAGAGAAGATAATATGATTTATATCTTTTGCAGAGGATTATTACGATTGATCTTCGCCTTTCTATATCGTTTAGAAGCGGTTGGTAGGGATAACGTACCTTCTGAAGGTGGAGTACTGCTCTGTGCAAATCATATCAGTATGATGGATCCTATAACGGTCGGAATTAAGTTGAAACGACAGGTTAAATACATGGCCAAGGCGGAACTATTTGGCATTCCTGTGTTTGGACATTTGCTTCTTCAACTAGGAGCTTTCCCTGTCAAACGTGGTGGAGTTAGTAAAGAAGCCATTCGTATGTCCATCAATATCTTGAAACAAGGTGAAATGATGGGGATCTTTCCGGAAGGTACTCGTAATTCTACATCAGGAATTGCCAAGAAAGGTGCTGCAAGCTTTGCGCTTCGTAGCCAAGCAACAGTTATCCCTGTTGCGATCTTTGGTGAGTACAAGCTTTTACGTAAAATGAAGGTTGTATACGGTGCGCCTGTAGATTTATCTGAATTTATGGAGGAAAGCTCTTCTGGCGATCATCTAGAAGCCGCAACGGAAGTCATCATGTCTCGTATTTATGAAATGCAGAAGACAGGTAAGCCAAGTAGCCATTAGATTTCAGTGCATGAAGTGTGAAGTTTTATGGAAAGATACTACAATATAATTGTTTTGAACACTGCTTAGCAGGTTTAAATAAATGGGATTTTGAACTGAGGAGGGCATTGATATGTCAGAGGAAATCAAGAACGAAGAAGTAGTAGTAGAGGAAGTTGTAGAAGTATCAAACCAAGAGGAATTGGACCAAGGGGTATCCGTGAAAAAAGGGGATACAGTGAGAGGGACGATCGTCAAACTAGAAGATAACCAAGCTTATGTAAGCATTGGATATAAATATGACGGTGTAATTCCGGTTCGCGAGTTGTCTTCTGTACAAGTAGACAACGCATCTGACGCCGTAGAAATTGGTCAAGAAGTTGAATGTAGAGTTGTCAGCATTGATGATGACAAAGAAAGAATGCTTCTATCCAAGCGTGCTATTGATAGCGAGAATGGCTGGGAAGAATTAGAGAAGTATTTTGCAAGCCAAGAAATTATTGAAGTAGTTGTTTCTGATGTTGTTAAGGGTGGTTTAGTAGTAGATGTAGGCGCTCGTGGATTTATTCCTGCTTCTATGGTTGAACGCCATTTCGTTGAAGACTTCAGCGATTATAAAGGTCGTACATTGCGTGTGAAAGTAAAAGAACTTGATCGTGAGAACAATAAAGTGATCTTGTCACAAAAAGATGTTCTTGATGCTGAGTTCGAAGGCAATAAGCTGAAGATCATGGCTGACTTGAAAGAAGGTCAATTGATTGAAGGTACTGTTCAACGTCTTACTCAATTCGGAGCATTCGTTGATATCGGTGGCGTAGATGGACTTGTTCACGTATCTGAAATTGCATGGAGTCGTGTTGAGAAACCTTCTGATGTTATTTCTGAAGGCGAGAAAGTTACAGTTAAAGTTCTTAAAGTGGATTCCGAAAAAGGTAAGATCAGCCTAAGTATTAAAGCTGCTCAACCAGGACCTTGGGAAAATGCAGCAAGCCAGTTCAATGCTGGTGATGTTGTGACTGGTGAAGTGAAACGTCTAGTTGCATTCGGAGCATTTGTGGAGCTTACTCCAGGAGTGGAAGGTTTGGTGCATATTTCCCAAATTTCACATAATCATATTGCTACACCACAAGAAGTATTGGAAGAGGGACAACAAGTTCAAGTGAAAATTCTTGAATTGAACCCTGATGAGAAGCGTGTTAGCCTAAGTATTAAAGAAACACAAGAGGCTCCTGCTCAAGAAGCAAGAACTGAAAGACCGAGATCACCTAGAACTTCCAGAGAACCAAAAGTGGAATTCAATAATCCTAACGTATCTCTTTCAAATGAAGGTCTTAGCTTTACACTTGGCGATTTATTCGGGGATAAGCTCGATAAATTTAAGTGATCAGGATCTGAACCTTTGTGAAATCGGCGAACCCTCCGCGGGTTCGCCGATATTTTTTATGATTGCATATGACGGATTGTCAAACCGAGTATGGTAGGTGTTGACAATCCGTCATATGCAATATATTGGTATCGGTTTCTCTTGGGGTTAGCCAAGACTGGTGTTTTTTGCTATGATAATAATCGTAAGAATTGATAGGAGGAGTTAATAATGGCAAGACCGGTAGTTGCAATCGTGGGCAGGCCTAATGTAGGTAAATCAACGATATTTAACAGGTTAATTGGTGATCGTCTGGCTATTGTAGAAGATAAGCCAGGGATTACACGTGATAGGATATATGGCGTATCAGATTGGAATGGTAAGGGGTTCAGTGTTATTGACACTGGAGGAATTGATTTAGACGGTGATGATCACATGTTGAAATCGATCCGTATGCAAGCAGAGCTTGCGATAGAAGAAGCAGATGTTATTGTGTTTATGTGCGATGCTAAGACAGGTGTTACTTTGGCGGATGAGGAAGTTGCTCAAATGCTATTTAGATCTAGAAAGCCTATCGTTTTAGCTGTGAATAAAGTGGATAATATCAAGAAGGTGGAAGACACCTATGAATTCTATAGTCTTGGATTCGGTGACCCTATCGGAATATCAGGAAGTCATGGGACAGGTCTTGGTGATTTACTCGATGCGATAGTCAATAATCTGCCTGATCTTGAAGAAGAAGAGTATGGTGACGACGTCATTAAAGTCGCGTTAATAGGTCGCCCGAACGTTGGGAAGTCATCATTAGTTAACGCTATATTAGGAGAAGAACGGGTTATCGTAAGTAACGTTCCAGGCACGACTAGGGATGCTATTGATACACCATTTGAGCGAGACGGACAACGCTATGTCATTATTGATACGGCTGGTATGCGTAAGCGTGGAAAAGTGTATGAGAATACGGAGAAGTATAGCGTGATGAGAGCTATGAAAGCTATTGAAAGAGCAGATGTGGTGCTTGTAGTTCTGAATATTGAAGAAGGTATAATCGAACAAGATAAGCATATTGCTGGTTATGCATTCGAGGCAGGTAAGGCTTCTATCTTTGTCGTGAATAAATGGGATGTTGTAGAAAAAGATGATAAAACGATGAAGGCATTTGAGACGAAGATCAGAGATCATTTCTTATTTATGACTTATGCTCCTATCGTATTTCTATCAGCCAAAACAAAACAGCGCCTTCAGAAATTACTACCAGTCGTTCAACATGTTGCAGAGCAGCACTCACTACGTGTACAGACACATATATTGAATGATGTCGTTTCAGATGCAGTGGCGTCAAATGCACCACCGACAGATAAAGGGCGCAGACTACGTATTAATTACGCGACACAAGTAGCCACCAAGCCACCAACTTTCGTTATTTTTGCAAATGATCCTGATTTGATGCATTTCTCATATGAACGCTATTTAGAAAATAAAATTCGTGGAGCATTTGATTTTGAAGGGACGCCGATACGGATATTCACACGGCGTAAGTCCGATGAAAGCTAGGTGACGAAGGTTTGTTAATGCAAATAAGTTCACTCTTTTTAAGTTATTTACTGGGATCAATTAGTTTTAGTGTGCTGTTGGCTAAGATACTAAAAGGAATCGATATTCGTCAATACGGTAGTGGAAATGCAGGGGCAACGAATACTTTGCGTATATTGGGAAAAGGTCCAGCTATATTTGTACTTTTGCTCGATGTACTCAAAGGGATCATCGCAGTATGGATCGGCAGATGGTTAGGTGGGGACGAAGCATGGATCCCTGCCTTATGTGGTATTGCTGCTATTATTGGGCATAACTGGCCGCTCTATTTCAATTTTCGTGGTGGTAAGGGCGTTGCTACAACAATAGGTGTCATGGCGACATTAAGTTTCTTGCCTGCTCTTATTGCAGGAAGTATTGCCATTATATCGATTGTATTAACAAGATATGTATCCCTTGGATCATTAATTTTTGTAGCACTCACACCCGTCTGTCTACTCATAATAGGTGGATACCCATGGTCAGCGTTCTGGTGTAGTATCATTATTGCAATATTTGTTTTCTGGCGTCATAGAAGTAATATTGTGAAGATTGTACAGCGCCGTGAGAATAAACTTGGATCAGGGGGATCTAAAAAAGGGGGAGAACGCGTTGTCTAACAAAGTAACTGTTCTTGTCGCAGGAAGTTGGGGAACTGCGCTTGCGAGCGTTCTAGCTACGAATCATTTGGATGTTTCTCTATGGAGCCATAACCCTGAGCAAGTTAACGAAATGAATGAATTCCATACGAATAGTCGGTATTTACCAGGTGTCACATTAGCCTCGAATATAACGGCTACGATCAGTATGAAGGATGCTGTTGAGAACTCCAGTGCTGTCGTGATAGTAGCTCCGTCCTCAGCGATGAGAGAAGTGACTGCAGAGCTTAAGAAATATTGGAAGAAGGACATGTTGGTTGTTCATGCTACCAAAGGATTTGAGACAGAAACTCTGAAAAGGATGTCATCCGTTATCGCTGAAGAACTGGCATGTGATGAGGGGGATATCGTTGTGTTATCAGGCCCAAGTCATGCTGAAGAAGTTATTAAAAGATGCCCAACAACAGTAGTAGTAGCTTCCCTTAATAAAAGTGCGGCAGAAGCCGCGCAAGATTTATTCATGAACTCTTATTTCCGTGTCTATACGAATCGCGATATGGTTGGTGTGGAGTTGGCAGGTGCACTTAAGAATATTATTGCTCTTGGTGCTGGAATGTCAGATGGATTAGGATTTGGTGATAATGCGAAGGCGGCATTATTGACCAGAGGTCTAGCTGAAATCTCACGGATTGGTGTAGAGCTTGGAGCGAACCCACTTACATTCTCCGGACTTGCTGGAATTGGTGATCTTGTCGTAACGGCTACCAGTCAACACAGTCGTAATTGGCGAGCTGGATCATTAATTGGTAAAGGTAACAATCTCGATGAAGTGTTACAATCGATGGGGATGGTCGTAGAAGGTATTCGTACAACACAGGCTGCTCATAAGCTAGCGATTAAGCATGGTGTACAAATGCCTATTACGGATCAGCTTTATCAAGTGCTGTTTAAAGAGCTGGATGCGAGAATAGCGGTAGAAGCACTGATGGGCCGCGACCCGAAGACGGAAATGGAGAGTATGCGACAGGAGACTTGGGAACAGTGGCATACATAAGTGCTAGTCACCTTTTATGGCCAATCCTCATATAATACTGTGAAGATTGCCAGAGGAGGGATTACATTTGAGTAACAATATACCCAAGGATGCGCTCAATGCGATCAATAAAAAAAGTGGTAAACGCATTTCTGAGAATGAAGTTAAGAGGCTTGCTAACACTGTCAAACCAACGACAATGCAAAATGAGGCACAGCTACGTCAATTAATTAAACAAGTCTCTGCCATGGCGAATGTACCTGTTAGTGAAAGTACAATAAAGGATATTGTTAGTGCAGTTAAGAAAAGTGGCATGAATCCTCAAAGCATGGAATCCTTGATGAAGATGATGATTAAGAAATAAGGATTTTCTTACGTTTTAATAGAGTCTCAAGATAGGGACAAAACACTATGATGTCTTTTGGCATCATAGTGTTTTGTCTTGTTTTTGCGAAATGGGACAAGATTCATGTTATAATAGCTTAAATAAAATGGTTTACAGAATGGAGATTTAACTTTATGGACGCAATGACAAAAATGTGGGTATCCCTCATTGCAATATTAATTATGGGCTGTTCAGTTTTTTTAATTACATATGCACGAAGTAAAACGAAAGGGATCATAAGAATATTATTGTCCGTAATCGCCTTTCTACTTATGATCACTGGATTTCTAGGTGGACTGGTTTCTCTGACTTAATATACTAAAGGATTGGTGAGGTTTGAATGGAATCATCTTTAACTCTTATTGGAAGAACAGTTACTAAAAGTGTGGAACTAAAGCTCGGGGAGACTATTCTCCAGCACGCGATTGCGCATAAAATTGACTGGCAACATCTATGTACTCGTGGCACATGTGCTCGGTGTCGTTGTTACATTGAAGAGGGTTCTGAACACTTGGAGGAGCCGACCCAAGCAGAACATCGACGTCTCGATCCTGAAGAGTTCGAAGAAGGCTATCGGTTGGGTTGTCAAGCTGTTGTGAAAAACATAGGCAAGATTTCAGCGCGTAATAAAACCTATTTTTAAGGAAGTGACATCAGTGCATCATTTCACATTCGAATTGCAGCAAGCATTAAAGCAGGCTGCAAGATGCTTGAATTCAACCCATTGCAAGTGGTTGCTAGGGGGGAGCTGCAGCTTGATCTTGCAGGGGGTAGAAATTCTTTGTCCACCTCGGGATATTGATTTATATGCAGATTCTGAATCGGTCATAAAGCTTCATAAAGCAATTGCACATTGGTCAGTGGATGAACAAGCTTTAAATACAGCTGGTTTATATTCATCCGTACTAAGCCATTATGAGTTAAATGAAGCGCAGATCGAGCTAGTAGGTGATTTCAGGATTGCTTCGAATACCTTTGAATATAGGGTGGAGGTAGAAGAAGCACTCCAGTCTGATGCTTCTGAAATTGAGCTTGAAGGCGTTCGCATGCGTCTGATGCCTCTAAGTCACGAACTCATATTTAATCTGCTTAGAGAACGTGCAGACAGGTATGAAGCGATAGCTACAACGATGAGAGAGGATAGAGCACGGCATTTACCCCTTCTAGAGAAATTAATAAGAACGAATCATTTGGATGATCACCATATCAAGCAGATCGCTATATTGTTAGGGGCTCCGAGTGTGCTCTCTTATATGTCTAATCTGTCGTAATTGAGTATAGAGAGGGAATGGCTATGGATCCTGAAATAACGTTTCATCCGATGGGAAAAGTCCTTAAAGTGAGACAGGGGACAAGTGTGCTGAATGCCGCTCGTAAAGGTGGCGTACATATTTCTACACGTTGTGGAGGTAAAGCGGGCTGCTTAATGTGTAAAATAGTAGTGAATCAACACCATATGTCAGCTCTTTCGCCTATAGGAGATGTCGAACGTCGTAAATTGGGTTCATTGTATAGTAAAGGAATCCGCCTATCCTGTCAGGCGACAATTCAGGGTGATATTGAGGTAAACATTCCAGAGGATCCCCTCAAAGCTGCTGTACGTAAACAACTTGAGGCTGCAAGGAATAAAGAACCCGATGAGTTATGGTAATTAAGATGTTGTGAACTTATAACGCAAAGGACGATGATGTATGATGAAGCCTCAAATTAAATATAAACGAATTTCATCTTTCAAATTAATGTTGGCTGTTATGATACTTATGTTGGTTACTACGGCATGTCTATCTCCATTTGAGAAGACTGAAAGCAATCCCTCGTACCATGAGAGCGTGAAACGGATACAATCGGCTGTGGATGATTATCAGAAAGAACTAGAATTGTTACCCATTATGAATGCTGATCAAGATACTCCACGTTATGAGAAATTTAGAGTGGATATGGAAAAGTTGAAAAACACGGGTTTTATAGATGAAATACCGAATACAGCATTTGAAAAAGGGGGAAGTGGATATTTTCTTATTATTAATGAGGAGTCCAACCCTACAGTTAAGGTCATGGATATAGCGACGGTTCAGAAAGTAAATGATGTTCAGCAGGCTGTAGATAAATATAAACGGGGGAATAATAATGAATTACCTAAGGGAGAAGAAGTATACCCTAGTGTGTATACTGTAGACTTATCCAAGGCTAAAATCCCTTCAATTAAAATTCAAAGTGTATATTCTAACGAGGAAATGGCGTTTGTGATGGATGCCAATGGCAAGGTATATGTTGATTATGCTTTTGATATTATGCAGGCAATTGAGAAAAGTGGTCAAGAACCGCAGGGTGATGAGGATTTGAGAGATTATCTTGTTGATAATTCCTACTTTGTTCCCGTTAAATCACTCCCTTATTCTTGGGTTGCTGGAGCACCGGTAGCAAGCATACAATAGCAGTGCTAGATTATCATAATGACACACAATAAAGGCAAATATCCATTCAAACTGAATGGATATTTGCCTTTATTTATGATTCAAAACCAAAATGAATGAGGCTATAGGACGTTCTTTTTTATACATAAATAAGTGTAGTTTCGGCATATCGGACTGAAATTACGCATATATCTGAGTGGGATAGAGAAGTAAGTGTAAATACAGTTGTCCATATTTATTGAAAACCGGTCATATTGTTTTGTTAAGGTACATAATATGATACTAGTCCAAATGCCCGAACGAGTAACGCCGCTTTGCTGTTCTGACCTAATGATTACTTCCGGCGGCGGACTACTAACGACATGAAAAGGCGGCTCATCCGTTGCAATGGTTGAGGCCTCAGATGGAACACGAAGCGGATGCTCATAAAGCATTTTTCCTTCGGAGTAATATGAGGAGGGGATCTCTCTTGGAAAAGGTAGATATTTTTAAAGACATTGCCGAGCGAACAGGTGGTGATATATACCTGGGTGTCGTCGGTGCGGTTCGCACAGGTAAATCAACATTCATCAAACGATTTATGGAAACTATCGTACTCCCGAACATCTCAAGTGAATCCGAGCGAGTTCGCGCAGTAGACGAACTTCCGCAGAGTGCAGCAGGAAAAACGATTATGACGACAGAACCAAAGTTTGTACCTAACAATGCGGTGCAAATTAATGTAGCTGAAGGCTTGGATGTGAACATTAGGCTTGTGGATTGTGTAGGGTACGCTGTGGAAGGTGCCAAGGGCTATGAAGATGAGAATGGTCCACGTATGATCTCTACGCCGTGGTTCGAGGAGCCAATCCCGTTTCAGGAAGCGGCTGAGATCGGTACACGGAAGGTGATCCAGGAGCATTCAACATTGGGTGTAGTTGTGACCACGGATGGTTCTATTGCCGAAATCGCTAGAAGCTCATATGTTGAGGCAGAAGAACGAGTTATTGCGGAACTGAAGGAAGTAGGCAAACCATTTGTACTTGTCATTAACTCAACAAGACCTCGCAGCGATGAAGTGCTTCAATTACGTAGTGAATTAGCCCAGAAATATGATATTCCAGTCATATCTTTAAGTGCAGCAACGATGACTGAGGAAGATGTGACTGGTGTTCTTCGTGAAGTTCTATATGAATTTCCAGTTCATGAAGTAAATGTTAACCTTCCAAGCTGGGTTATGGTTCTGAATGATAAGCATTGGTTGCGTAGTAATTACGAGAACTCCGTTCGCGATACGGTGAAAGATATCCGCCGATTACGGGATGTAGACCGAGTGGTATCTCAGTTTATGGATTATGAATTTATTGACAGAGCTGCCCTCAGCGGAATGAACATGGGTCAAGGTGTTGCTGAGATCGATTTATTCGCCCCGGACGAAATGTATGATCAAATACTGATGGAAGTCGTTGGAGTGGAAATACGTGGTAAAGATCATTTGTTGCAATTGATGCAGGAATTCTCTCATGCCAAGCGGGAATATGACCGCTTCGCAGAAGCGTTGGAAATGGTTAAGACGACAGGTTATGGTATTGCTGCCCCATCGCTTGCAGAAATGACGCTGGATGAACCAGAACTAATTCGTCAGGGGTCACGATTCGGAGTACGTTTGAAAGCGACTGCGCCTTCAATTCATATGATTCGCGTGGATGTGGAATCTGAGTTCTCCCCGATCATTGGGACGGAGAAACAAAGCGAAGAGCTGGTTCGCTACTTGATCCAAGATTTCGAGAATGATCCGATAAAGATTTGGGATTCAGACATCTTTGGCCGCTCACTCCACTCCATCGTTCGTGAGGGGATCCAAGGTAAAATTGCAATGATGCCAGATAACGCACGATATAAACTTCAAGAAACGTTAGGAAGAATTATTAACGAAGGATCGGGCGGGTTAATTGCGATTATTCTATAACGAAATAACTAACTAACTAACTAAGATAATTTAGAAAAGCTGTGTGTAGGAGTCAACTCCTACACACAGCTTTTTTACTTTGTGAGAAAGTAGAAGATCCACTTGATACTCTAATCCTTATATTGCATATTTCAGCTGAAACGGGTGTCTTAGCGCGATACGACACTTACTAAAATCCATGAAGGAATTCAAATTTTGGATGTAAATCAACGGAATATGCATAGAGTGGGATGTTAGAGTGACGAGCAATGCTTCGCGTATGAAGGTAGTGAAGATGAGGCTAGAATAGATACAGAAAGTATATCTAATTAGTAGGAAAAATGAGAGGAAGAGAAAATAGTTGCAAACCTGCTGTTAAAAATGGCGATAACGTTGAAAAGTGGAGTTTTCAGTAATTTAGATGTACTCCATGCAACTAAAGTTAGCTTTAGAGGGATTGGGTTAAATTTAGTTGTACTTATTGCAATTAATAGTGAATGGTGAGGCGGAAGGTAAGTAGTGCTCATTATATTTATAATGTATATGTATGCATTATTTGGAATTCCTACAAAGGACTTCTCTGTGTGGAATCTACGGATTCCATATTTAGGATAAGCATGTGTAAGATATGGATGTTTGCTCTCTAGGAGGAGACTGGAAGACCATAATGCAATAATTAGCAGTTTTTGAAGGGTATATTACAAAATATCTATTTAGCGACTTTATCAAATGAAGTATCAGATTAATTATTTTAAATAAACTAATGGAATGTATATTAATTCATGGGTATGCAATTTGTTTATTTCTAAAATAAATAAAAATTGAGGTAATCCAAGGGTATTGGATTAAGTCTAATGATGGCACTAATAGTCATAATTCATCTAATAATACAGCGAATAGACCTAAAACGCTTGATATTATGGGTTCGCTGTATTAGTATGAAAATTGTTCCGTACTCACAGTTAGATACTAAAAAAGGCGATTCTTGTACGTAAATTTGTACGTAAATAGCTATTGTAAAGTATATTTTGCGAGAAAACGGAAACAAAGAATAACAATCGATCTCATTTCTTGCTGGGGAGGTGAATAGAAATGAACAAATCAGAATTGATTTCCCAAGTAGCTGAAATTTCAGAATTGTCGAAGAAGGATGCTACTAAAGCAGTAGATGCTGTATTCGAAGCGATTTCCGTAGCGCTGCAAAATGGCGATAAGGTGCAACTCGTGGGATTCGGGAACTTTGAAGTGCGTGAACGTTCTGCACGTAAAGGACGCAATCCACAAACAGGTGAAGAAATCGAAATCGCTGCGAGCAAAATTCCTGCATTCAAACCAGGAAAAGCGCTTAAAGACGGAATTAAATAAGATTTCTCCAAAATCCATAGAACAAGTGTAAATGATCAAAAGGAAGGTCGTGACGTATGTTCACGGCTTTTTCTTGTCTATATTTCATTTTGTGGGAGGGATAGATTTCATGGAAACCAATAAAGATGACGACTATATTGTTATCAAAGCAAAAGAAAATGGTGTGCAGGTCATCGGGCTCACTCGTGGACAGGATACGAAGTTTCATCATACCGAGAAATTGGATAAGGGTGAAGTGCTCATAGCTCAATTTACTAATCATACTTCAGCAGTAAAGATCCGTGGGAAAGCAGAAGTGTTAACGAAACATGGTAAAGTGGAGAGCGAGAGTTAAAAAGCAGGCATAGCCTGCTTTTTTTGATTGTACAATGAGTTAGGGACTCTAATCGTGATGGCATACGAAAGAGAGTGAAACGATGAAAGGGGCATGTCTGATGAATCGATGGATTGTACTGGCTTGCACATTGTTGCTATGTATAGGGGCCGTAATCTTCCTGCCCAAATTATTAACATTCCAAACCTCACTTGCACAAATGAAAGAGAATATTTCCGTATTTAATCCTCACTCAAGCACAACTTTAAACAACGAGAATTTGGTTGACCGTCTCAGTGCATTACCTTTAACAGTGCCCATAAGTCGAGTGGAATGGAGTGAATCCACTCTGACATTAGATTTGAAAGTCGTGACATCGGAAAGTACAGCGACAGAAATCTATGAGAATATGGCAGAAGCGATTTCTTTTTGTTTCGAACATACGCCTAATGTAGATCGATTAATGCTTAGACTTGTTGCGGAGAATAAGTGGTTGAATTCACGTCATTTACTATTGGCTGCGGATGTGAGTCGAGAGCAGTGGAGTTCGGAGTCGACAGAAGTGTTAAAAAGTAACGGAGAGACGCCGCTTCCAGTTCAATTGAAACAAACTTTCCATATGACCGAAACGAAACTTTGGCAGAATCAGTTTCAGAGACCGTAATCATGAGAGAAAGATAGAATAACCACAGTGCGCGCTGAATTAACATGTGCTATAATAGTCGAGATTGTTAACGAAGAAAAAGTATTAAAGTGTGTATTCAAAAAGTCAGATTTTCAGATCAAAAGATGGCTTTTTGAATAACCACTTAAAGTTATCAGCTCGGAGGCTAATGATGAAATCTTACCGCATACCCCAACTCGCAAGTAGCTACATCGAGTATGACATGATAGAACAATATACGAAATTGCCCAAATTTCCGGATGCTCGTGTTCATTTACTATATATCTTTTTGAATATAGGTAGTCGCAAATCAATTGATCACATAGAGCTCTATGCTATGGTTACATCCTTGATTCAGATGGGACTGGATACACATGAGACGATTGATACAGAACAAGGTAATCAAGCTGAAATTCACATGCGTTCTCGTCAATTGAAAGTGTTGGCAGGTGATTATTATAGCAGTCGCTTTTATCAACTATTGTCTGATGAAGGACAGATCGAAGTAATTACTCAATTGAGTAGAGCCATTTGTGATTTGAATATGATGAAGATGAATTTTTACAGCTCCATGCAAGCACGGGAGTTGACATCAGAACAATATTTGGAACAAAAGGTGCAGCTAAATATGCAGCTTTTTCTTTCTTTTTCACCCATGATAGAAAACTCTTTAAAGGAATCATGGGAAAAGTTACTACGTGAATTCACTCTATGTGAGACCGTGATGATTGAACTCGACCGTAATGCAGGGACTTATCCATATTTTGCAAATGAACACTTGTTGAACACTTTACATGAATCGGTTGAACGAGTACAACGTATACGCAATAGCCTCAAAGGGGATGGACAATCCTTATATATTGGAGAGGTATTAGAATCATTCCGGTTATACTTGAATAGTTCTAGAGCCGTTGTAGGAGAGGGGTAATGGGATTGGAACGGAATAGCCCAGGTCAACATGTTGAAACTATTCATAATATTGAGAATGACAAGCCCAAGGAACAGTTCGTACAATCTGTTTTTGAGAGTGTTGCTACGAAATATGACCTAATGAATGATATTTTAAGTTTTCGAAGACATAAATCATGGCGTAAATTTGCGATGGCAAGAATGGATATGAAATCGGGAGAGACGGCTATTGATGTATGCTGCGGTACATGTGACTGGACGCTTAGTTTGGCGGAGGCGAGTGGATCTGGTGAGATCGTAGGATTGGATTTCAGCCCAAGCATGCTTGAAGTAGGACGTAAAAAAGTGAAGAATCATCAACGAAAGGATTCCATTACGTTGGTTGAAGGAAATGCGATGAGCCTACCTTTCGAAGATAACAAATTTGATTATGCCACGATAGGATTCGGATTACGTAATGTTCCAGACCTTGTTCAGGTGCTTCATGAAATGAAGCGAGTGGTTAAGCCTGGCGGAATGGTGGTCTGTCTAGAGTTATCAAAGCCGACTTGGCAACCTTTCAAAGGGATATACTATTTCTATTTCCAAAAAATATTACCAAGTCTAGGTAAATTGTTCGCATCCAGATATGAACAGTATAAATGGTTGCCCGATTCACTTGCTTTATTTCCAGGAAGAGATGAATTGGTAGAAAAATTTCAGCAAGTCGGATTGCAACATGTCGAAGCATATCCCTTAACTGGCGGTATATCAGCGTTACACATTGGGATTAAGGAGAATTAGAATGTTTAAGAAGATTGGTGCTTATCTTGAAATGATTAAAATTGAACATACGTTGTTTACCCTTCCTTTTGCGTTCATGGGAGCCTTGCTCGGATCGGTAACAGTTCATGGGGTACTACCTTCATGGGCACAGATTGGCTGGATTGTAATGGCATTATTTGGTGCTCGAAGTGCAGCGTTCGGATTAAACAGAATCATTGACCAGGTGATTGATAAGAAGAATCCTCGAACGGCTAATCGTGCCATTCCAGCTGGCATATTAAAGACGATGGAAGTGTTCGTGTTTACGATCGTATCCTTCATTTTGTTATTCTGGGCTGCATTTGAGTTAACTCCGCTTTCCGTGAAGTTATTACCTATCGCAGTGTTCATGCTTGTTATTTATTCCTATACGAAACGCTTCACATGGCTCTGTCACGTTGTTTTGGGATTGACTACATCACTGGCAGCATTGGGAGGTTGGGTCGCGGTTACGAATAGTGTGGATTCCAGTGCGTTCATATTTTATATTACTCTTTCATTCTGGACAGCTGGATTTGATATTATCTATGCGATTCAAGATATGGAATTTGATAAAAAAGAAGGAGTATACTCTATTCCAGCACGATTCGGTATTCATACATCTCTTAAGATAGCACGCGTTTTTCATGTAATTACTGCAATCGGATTTATAGCTCTCTACTTTACAGCATCACTACACTGGTGGTATTTGGTAGGGATAATCATTTCATGCGGAATTTTAATTTATGAACATTTCATTCTTTCTCCAAATGATATGAGTAAGCTACAAACGGCTTTCTTTACGATGAACAGTGTTCTAAGTATCGTTGTTTTTACCTTTACCTTGATTGAACTGGTGGTGCAAACCGCTTGAATCAACTTGAGAAGAAGCAGAGATGGGTTGTTGGGATTACAGGAGCTAGTGGCTCCATATATGGCATTAGATTAATCGAAACGCTGTTAGCTAGTGAGATGGATGTACATATTGTTATATCTAATGCTGGCTGGCGCGTGCTTCATGAAGAGTTAGGTTGGAGTAGTACAGATCGTGAAGGTACGCTAAAAGAAAAGTTCGGAAGCTATCCAGCATCATATGTTTATCATCCAGTCGCTGATATTGGAGCGTCGATTGCAAGCGGATCTTTTCAGGTCGAAGGAATGATTATTGTTCCTTGTTCAATGGGCACATTATCTGCTGTTGCGAATGGGTCCTCAGACAATTTGCTAGCTCGTGCAGCAGATGTGATGTTAAAAGAAGGACGACCATTAGTATTAGTACCTCGAGAGACACCACTTCATGCTATTCATTTGGAAAATATGTTGAAGCTTTCGAGACTTGGTGTGAGAATGATCCCGGCTATGCCGGCTTTTTATTTCCACCCAGAAACGATGGACGATCTTATTAATTTTGTTGTAGGTAAGGTGCTTGATAACCTACGCATAGATCATCAATTATTTAAAAGATGGGAGGGATGATCGTGACCTCGCCGGACAATAATAAGACAATCATTGGTACAATTAAATATACGAATGCATGGCCTGTTTTTCATTATTTTGATCCGGATTCATTGCAAGGTCCTGTAGAGATGATTACTGCTGTTCCCTCGTATTTAAATAAGGGTATGAGCGAAGGGTCCATTGATATTGGGGCATTATCTTCATTTGCATACGGAGAAATATCCAATAAGTTACTTCTACTGCCAGATTTATCTGTAAGTGCAGATGGGCCCGTACAGTCCATCTTATTATTTTCCAAGGAACCTATAGAGTACATGGTTAATAGTATTATTGCTGTGACAAATACATCAGCGACCTCAACTAATCTGTTAAAGATATTGATGACAAAAGCACTTAAGGGGAGTCCGAAATATATCGCAATGGATCCTGACCTTAAGACTATGATGGACGTTGCAGATGCAGCACTGTTGATAGGAGATCATGCTATTAAGGCGTCTTGGACTGATCACGGGCTATATGTGACGGATATAAGTGAATATTGGAAACAATGGACAGGGCATAGTATGACCTTTGCGGTATGGGCAGTTCATCGTGATACTGCTAAGAACAAACCCGAAATAATACAGGAAATTGTACGAGCTTTGCAGAAAAGTAAGAATCGTAGTTTGTCAGATCTGACTCCAATTATTCTGGAAGCCACGATAAAGATCGGTGGGACTCTGCAATATTGGCGAAAATACTTTGAGAATTTATGTTACGATTATGGTGTACGGCAACGGCAGGGGTTAGAACTATATTTCCGTTATGCGTATGAACTTGGACTGATACAGCATGAAGTACGCATGGAGATGTGGGAAGAGAATAAGCGAATTCGGGTGAAAGAATGAAGAGATTAGATATGTTTGGATTGTTGAAAAAAGATATGGAATACATAGAACAGGAGCTCTACCGCAGCATTAGTGGTGATGAGCTTCTTCACGAAACATCGCTTCATCTTCTCAAGGCGGGAGGTAAAAGGCTTCGCCCTGTCTTTGTATTGCTGGGTGGCAAATTCGGAGAGTACAATCTTGAGAAGCTGATGCGTGTGGCTGTCCCACTGGAACTCATTCACATGGCTTCACTCGTTCATGATGATGTCATTGATGACGCGGATACCCGTCGCGGTCAATTAACAGTTAAATCGAAGTGGGATAATAAAATCGCCATGTATACAGGGGACTTTATCTATGCCCGAGCAATGGAAATTGTAACGCAACTTCCTAATCCTGAGATCCATCAGATACTCTCCAAAGCATTGGTTGAGATGTCCATTGGAGAGATGGAGCAGATTCGAGATTTCTTTCATACTGGACAAAGTGTACGACGGTATATGTTACGGATCCGTCGCAAAACAGCATTGTTGATTGCTGTAAGTTGCCAGCTCGGAGCTGTTGCTGCCGAGGCTGATTCTAAAGTTAGCAACCTTTTATACCGATATGGTTATTATGTGGGGATGGCTTTTCAAATACAAGATGATTTATTGGATCTTTGTGGGACGGAGAAGCAAATCGGTAAGCCGCCTGGAAGTGATATTCGGCAAGGTAATATAACGTTACCTGTGATTTATGCACTACAGGATCCTGATGTGCGTCAGGCGCTGCTTGATGAAATAGCTCGCATTCATAAACTGAATGGTCAATGCGATGTAGCCAATGCCATTACACTTATCAAGGAAAGCTCAGGGATTCGTCGAGCGGAAGAATTAGCTACACGCTATATCAGTAAGGCGTTGGATGTGTTGAATGAGCTTCCCGATCTCAAAACGAAACGTAATTTGAAAGACATCGCTCACTTCGTGACGAGAAGATCATATTAAAGTTATCTAGGATTGATTTATTGAAAATGGAGAGTGAGATCATGGAACAAACCTTTCTAATGATTAAGCCTGATGGTGTTCAACGTGGATTAATTGGACGTATAGTGAGTCGGTTGGAGGATAAGGGCTTTACCCTTGTGGGATGTAAGTTTGTTCAAATGACTACCAAACAAGCGGAATTCCATTATGCAGAGCATGTGGGGAAGGACTTCTATCCACATCTGGTGAAGTTTATTACTTCAGGACCTGTTTTTGCGATGGTATGGGAAGGCGATGACATCATTGCATTATCTCGTATAGTCATTGGCAAAACGAATGTGAAAGAAGCACTGCCAGGTACGATTCGTGGAGATTTCGCCGCACATACACCTAATAATTTGATTCATGGTTCAGATTCAGTGGAGAGCAGTAAGAGAGAGATTGGAAATTTCTTTGAAGCTCATGAACTTGTGAATTATTCCAAAGGACTAGCGTCATGGATATGAAGAATCAATTACTCGAACCAGGTCATAACCCGGAGAATACAACCGTCGATCCTGACTATATTCATTTTATCGAATCGATCAAGAAATCGACTGGAATCGATCTTTCGCAATATAAAGAAGGACAAATGAAGCGTCGATTAACGACGCTCCGTGTTAAGCATGGGTATGATTCTTTCGAATTATTCTTTCATGCTATGAAGCAAGATAAGAAGTTACTATATGAATTTCTGGATCGTATGACCATCAATGTGTCGGAGTTCTGGCGTAACCCGAATCGTTGGGAAGTACTGCGGGATACTATTCTACCAGAGCTTGTACTGAGTAGTAGGGGACGTCTCAAAATATGGAGTGCAGCTTGCTCTACAGGAGAAGAGCCTTATACATTAGCTATGATTCTCTCAGACAAGAAGATGCTATCGAATTCAACACTTATAGCTACTGATCTTGATGAGGGTGCATTGGAGAAGGCGCGACAGGGGAAGTATCTCGAACGTTCATTGAAGGATGTTCCGAAAGACGTAGCTGCGGCACATTTTAATCAAGAGGGTATGCTGTTTGCAATTCATGATTCTTTGAAGAAATCTGTTCAATTTAAGAAGCAGAATCTGCTATTGGATACATTTGATGACTCCTGTGATCTCATTGTATGTCGTAATGTGATGATCTACTTTACAGAAGAGGCCAAGGATATGCTGTATCATAAATTCGCTAATAGTCTGCGTCCAGGTGGATATTTGTTCGTAGGTAGTACTGAACAGATTTTCTCGCCAGCGCAGTACGGCCTTGAGCCAACAGAAACATTCTTCTATCGTAAGAAAGTGTAAGTTCGATTTCGGAAAGTATTCTGAAAAGGTATATTATGCTGTCCAGATTGCGATACTAATATCCATAGAACATATTGGAGTAAGTGGAGGGATTATCGCAGCATGGATAAACGAAAGGTTATTACAGCCTATCAGCGTGGTTTCATTACGATTCAAGAATGTGGACAAATTCTAGGTTTAGAGCAGGTTCAACTCAAACGATTGATATTTGATTTCGTGGATGATCGTAACCATGTTGAAATTACAGTTCAACCGATCAATAGTTGACTAATCTTTTAGCATAAGCGTCGTATCCTTTGAACGAGAGGAACGACGCTTTTTTTTTGAAAATATAAGTAAGTATAAGTTTCACATGAATCAATTTCATAATCGCCGATGCGGCTAAATCGGGTTGCGTAATTATGAAATTGATTCTTAATACTCTAATCTTTATATTTCCGCTGAAACGGGTTCCGTCCTTAAAAAAGGACGGCGAAGCCGTTTCTACTTGTATGTATTTATAAATGAGGATACCCATTCTTGTCAAAGTCTATGTCCTATACTATAATAAGCAAAGATATTATCGGATTTTAGCCATTTACAGTATGAAAGTATAAAGGGGGAAAACAACATGAGTTTACGCTATTTAACAGCAGGGGAGACTCACGGACCCCAACTCACTGCTATTATTGAAGGTCTGCCGAGTAATTTAACATTGGATTTCGAAGCACTAAATTTTCAACTACATCGCCGTCAAAAGGGTTATGGACGCGGAAGACGTATGCAAATTGAGAAAGATACCGCTCAAATTGTAGGAGGAGTTCGGCATGGGTATACGACAGGTGCTCCTGTGGCGCTCGTTGTAGCCAATAATGATTGGACCCATTGGCGGAATATTATGAATATAGAGCCCGTTGAAGGTACAGATGAAGAGAAGCGCCGTGTACACCGTCCACGTCCTGGACATGCGGATCTGAATGGTGGGCTTAAGTATAATCTGAAAGATTTACGAAATGTCCTCGAACGTTCCAGTGCAAGAGAGACAACTGTTCGTGTTGCGTGTGGAGCGATTGCACGTCAATTTCTAGCAGAGTTCGGGATTAAGATTGCAGGTCAAGTCATTCGAATTGGAGAGATAGAAGCTCCTCCGAATAACTTAACCATTGATGAATTGATTGAACAGACAGAAGCTTCTTCTGTACGAGTAGTAGATGCTGAGACAGAGAAGAAGATGGAAGCCTATATTGATCAGATTAAGGAAGATGGCGATTCTATTGGTGGAATTGTCGAGTGTATTGTCGAAGGAGTACCGATTGGTCTTGGTAGCTATGTCCAATATGATCGCAAGCTAGATGCGAGAATTGCTCAAGGCGTCATGTCTATCAATGCATTTAAAGGTGTGGAGATTGGGATTGGATTTGAAGCAGGAATTCTACGAGGTTCACAAGTCCATGATGAGATTCTATATAATGAGGAGCAAGGCTATCACCGAGCAAGCAATCGATTAGGTGGATTTGAAGGTGGTATGACGAATGGAATGCCTGTTGTCGTTCGAGGTGTCATGAAGCCTATTCCAACATTGTATAAGCCATTACAAAGTGTTGATATCGATACGAAGGAAGCATTTACTGCTCAAGTCGAACGTTCAGATGCATGTGCTGTACCGGCTGCAAGTGTCGTGATGGAACATGTCGTTGCTTGGGAAATAGCTAAGGCATTCTTGGAGAAATTTGGTGGAGACTCAATGGACGAGATTAAAGCGAATTATAACCATTATCTTGCTCAATTGGAGAGTTACTAAATATGAGAACAGTGAATGTGGACTTGGGTGAACGTTCGTATCCGATCTATATTGGAACTGGTTTGTTAAGCCGTATAGGTCAGTATTTCAAGGACCATAACATATCTACAAAAAGCCCATTAATGATCGTAACGGATGAGCATATCGCACCACATTATTTAGCTATGGTAGAGAAACTACTATTGGAAGTTGGTTATGTAACGGTATCCAAAGTAGTCAAGGCAGGGGAGACGTCTAAATCTTTAGTTGTCTTTGAAGAAGTCATGACTACAGCTATTGAGGGTGGTCTTGACCGTAACTCGGCGGTTATTGCATTAGGTGGTGGCGTTGTCGGTGATTTAGCTGGATTCGTCGCTGCCAGCTATATGCGGGGAGTTAAGTTCATTCAGATTCCGACAACCATTCTCGCTCATGATAGTAGTGTGGGAGGAAAGGTGGCAGTTAATCACCCACTGGCTAAGAACATGATTGGAGCCTTTCATCAACCGGAGCTAGTGCTCTATGACTTAGATACATTGCAGACTTTACCAGCACGTGAAGTATCTGCAGGGCTGTCTGAGATGGTGAAACATGGACTGATTCTGGATGGAGATTTCGCCAGATGGTGCAGGGAGCATTCTACTGAACTATTGGCACTTGATCCCGAAGCATTAGGATATGGATTAGAACGAGGTTGTTCAATCAAAGCAGATGTCGTATCGCGTGATGAAAGGGAAAATGACTTACGCGCGATCCTTAACCTGGGACATACGATTGGGCATGCGATTGAGGCCGTTGCAGGTTATGGTGAATATTTGCATGGCGAAGCTATCTCGATTGGAATGGCAGGCTCAGCCTTACTTGCTGTTCGTCTAGGCCGTGATGCTAGTATTTATGATGAAACGGTTAGTATGCTTCGATCACTACGTCTTCCTGTTACGATGGCATCGCATTTATCTACGGATGACATTATGAACGCCATGAAGCATGACAAGAAGTTTAGAGAAGGGCATATGCTCTTTATCATACCTGAGTCGATTGGATCCGTAAGTATTGTGAAGGATATACCGGAACAGCTTGTTCGTGATACGATCGATACTCTTAGAGAAGGAGGGGAAACTCTTGTATAATCGAGGTATTCGTGGAGCAACGAGTGTTACTCAGAATGACGAACAGGAAATACTCCAGGAGACGATGACGCTTCTGCGAGAAATTGTGATTCGCAATGAGATTGAGCCGGAAGATATTTGCAGTGTGTGGATCACGATGACACATGATTTGGACGCAACATTCCCTGCAAGAGCCATTCGTCAACTGGAAGGATGGGACTTAGTTCCTTTAATGTGTTCAGTAGAGATACCTGTTCAGGGGAGTCTACCCCATTGTATTCGCTTTATGATCCAGGTAAATACGGAGAAGAGCCAAAAGGAAATGAAACATGTGTATTTAAATGATGCTCGTAAGCTTCGCCCAGACCTTTCGGGTCAAGGGACTAATTAAATTGAGAGTTCAAAAGATGACTTTTTGAACAATCTATTAAATAATTCGTTTACCGGGTTGTCAAAAGTAATTGGTATCATGTATAGTGTTCTTAGTTGAGTAGAGTAGAGTTTAGTTGAGATGAGTATAGTCGAGCAGAGTCCATATGTTATTTAATTCGGTACTGAATCATATTCTGATTCTAGAACCTACTCCTTAGCGTTAGCTATATGGGATGGGAATCTAGGGTTATAGAATGGATTAGTGACCGGACTCTTTCATATACTTTATGACCAAAAAACCTCTACTTTTGTAGAGGTTTTTTCTTATATTTCTCGCAGTAAGGGGTCTCGTCCCTTAAAGAAATATCGCAATAGTGCGATTTACATGAACAATATAATGAGGGAGGGATGGTCATGATGACCCCTAGTTTAGAACAAGTAATTACACTTTCAAGTCAATATAATCTGATCCCTGTGGTGAAACGTCTTTTATCTGATATGGAGACACCGATTCGTATATTTCAGAGATATGCTCAGCGGGATCATGCATTTCTCTTGGAGAGTGTAGAGGGCGGAAGTCAATGGGGAAGATATTCCTTTATCGGTACCGACCCATTCCTAATGATATCCGGCAAACAAGGTCGTATCGTTCTAGAAAAGAATGGTATCGAAGAGGTCATGAAGGGCAAACCAGTGGAAGAGCTCAAAGCGCTGTTACGTTCTTATCGAAGCCCGAAGCTTGAGGAGATGCCACCATTTACAGGTGGAGCCATCGGATTCTTTGGTTATGATCTGCTTCAATATTATGAGAATTTACCAGCGCATGCTGTAGATGATCTGCATATGGATGATATTCGCTTCATGTTCTGTGATTCTATTATTGTATTTGATCACGTGAAGCAGCAAATTCTATTAATAGGCAACGTACATGTCAAGGACGGGGATACCGATCTTGATATTGCAGCGGCATACGAAGCCGTTAGTCGTAAGCTAGAAGACGTCGCTGAGCAACTACAAGAACAAGGCCCACGTGAAAATGTGAATCGTCATAGCATTCCACAGGATGTGGAATTGGGTGATATTAAATCGAATATGACCAAAGAACAGTATATTTCGAATGTGGAACAAGCGAAAGAATATATCCGAGCTGGAGATATATTTCAAGTTGTATTGTCCCAGCGTTTTCATATAGAGACAGAAGTATCACCGCTTCATGTATACCGTGTCCTTAGAACATTGAATCCTTCGCCCTATATGTATTATTTAAAAATGGACGAAGAAATTATTGTAGGAACGTCACCTGAAGCACTTGTTAAGGTGGATGGAGGTCGAGTTGAGACTCGTCCTATAGCAGGCACAAGACCTCGTGGGATGACGGATGCTGAAGATCGAGCTTTGGCTGAAGAGCTTATGGCAGATGAGAAGGAACGTGCGGAGCATTTAATGCTAGTCGATCTTGGTCGTAATGACCTGGGAAGAGTATCTGAATTCGGAACCGTGAAATGTGACTCTTTTATGGAGATAGAGAAGTACTCACATGTCATGCATATCGTTTCGAATGTATCAGGTCAGCTACGTGAAGATAAAGATTTCTTCGACGCATTTCTATCTTGCTTACCCGCGGGAACGGTATCAGGAGCACCCAAGTTAAGAGCCATGGAGATTATTGCTGAGTTAGAAAAAGAAGCACGCGGTGCTTATGCTGGTGCTATCGGATATTTGGGCTTCTCCGGAAACATGGATTCTTGTATCACGATACGCACATTAATTTTCCGTAAAGGCAAAGCTTATATACAGGCAGGTGCAGGAATTGTATGGGATTCCGTGCCAGAGAAAGAGTATGAGGAAACGGTTAATAAAGCTAAAGCATTATTAAAAGCAATTCGTACGGCAGAGTTGATGTTTCCTCCTCTGAAGAAAGATGACGATACGATTAATCAAGATTATTTATACTAATTAAATAATATGGAGATGAGCATAGTGGAGAATAGTGCAGAAAAGTTGAGTGTTGTTGGACATGACCGTGTTGAAGTGGATCAAACAGCGTTGATTCAATCGAACCTATCGACCCTGATACAAGGAAATAGCCTTTCAAGACAAGAGGCGCGTCTAGTGATGCAAAGTATTATGGATGGTGCAGCAACGCAGGCGCAAATCGGTGGGTTATTAACAGCGCTTCGCATCAAAGGGGAGACTGTTGAAGAGATTACAGGCTTTGCTGAAGCGATGAGGGGAGCGGGCGCTAGGATGTTGACAGAAAGTGCCCATTTACTCGACACATGCGGTACAGGTGGATCAGGGATTCATAAATTCAATATATCGACGACATCTGCGATTATTTCATCCTCTGTGTCTGTACGGGTAGCCAAGCATGGCAATCGTTCAGCTTCTGGACGTGCAGGAAGTGCGGATGTGTTGGAAGCTCTTGGTGTGAACATTAACATTACAGCTGAACAAGCGAAGCGCTGTTTGGATGAGATCGGGATATGTTTCTTGTTCGCGCAAATTTACCACCCATCTATGCGACATGCTGCGGCACCACGTAAAGAGCTGGGTGTACGAACCGTATTTAACATGTTAGGACCTTTGACCAACCCTGCTGGTGCGGATCGTCAGCTATTAGGAATCTATGATCGGAACATGACAGAGACGATTGCACATGTACTTAAGGAGCTTGGATTAAAGCGTGCTTTGGTTGTCTCAAGCCTAGATGGATTAGATGAGATTAGCATTTCAGCTCCAACTCAAATATCTGAATTAAGAAAAGGTATTGTAACTACTTATGAAATTAATCCGCATGATTTAGGTCTTGAAATGCACCCTCTAGAGAAAGTATTAGGTGGTGATGCAGCTCTGAACGCCGAAATTATTCGATCTGTGCTTCAAGGTGATAAGAGTCCTTACCGAGATATTGTCTTAGCTAACGCTGGAGCTTGTATTTATATATCAGGACTTGCTGATAGTATGGTAGAAGGTGTAAAACTTGCTGCAGATGCGATAGATAACGGTAGTGCTTATGCAAAATTAAATCAATTGATCCAAATGACAGGAGAAGAGTCCCATGTATCTTGATAAAATAGTACTTACTAAGGTAAAAGAAGTGGAAGAGTTAGCGAAAGCTTTTAATTTGTCGATTGCCGAAAGAGAAATTGCTAACATGCCTCAGACTAGAGGATTTCAAAGGGCATTGTCCGAAAGAAATCGTAGAGATATGGGGTTAATTGCTGAGGTGAAGAAAGCATCTCCATCCAAAGGGTTAATTCGTCCAGATTTCGATCCTGTAGAGATTGCGTTAGCCTATGAGAAGGCGGGAGCGGACTGTCTATCTGTACTGACAGATGTGGATTATTTCCAAGGTAGTGGTGAATATTTGAGAGCTGTTCGTGAGGCCGTGAAGTTGCCCCTGCTACGTAAAGATTTCATTATTGATGAACGTCAAATCTATGAGGCACGGTTGCTAGGAGCGGATGCCGTTCTACTTATAGCAAGCATACTGAAGCCTAAGCAAATTTCTTCAT
Organism: Paenibacillus sp. Y916; assembly: GCF_056786435.1. NCBI lineage: Bacteria > Bacillati > Bacillota > Bacilli > Caryophanales > Paenibacillaceae > Paenibacillus > Paenibacillus sp. Y916. Next base: position 587,521 of record NZ_JBXCJA010000001.1, read on the forward strand.
TCATCAAGGAAGCTTCAGCACTTGGAATGGATGCGTTGATAGAAGTTCATAGCGCTGAAGAATTGGAGCATGTATTAGATTTGGATCAAGCATCATTAATTGGCATTAACAATCGTAATCTTCAGACGTTTGAGACTTCACTTGAGACGACGGCTAAGCTTATTGCTATGATTCCAAAAGGGATTACGAACATCAGCGAGAGTGGGATTTCCAGCATTGAAGATATGAATTACTTAAGACAAGCAGGTACAAATGGCGTGCTGATAGGTGAGTATTTCATGCGTCAAAATGATGTTGGGATAGCTGTGAATGAGTTGATGGGACCACTGGATGAACATATGGAATACCGCTAGCATGGGGAATACAGTCGTAAAAATATGTGGACTTCAGGACGTTGAAGTGCTAAAATCGATGTTAAACTTACCGCTGGACTATGTCGGATTTGTATTCGCTAATAGTCGTAGACAAGTGACTGCAGAACGTGCCGCTGAACTTATAGAGCAACTTAAAGATTGGCAAAATGAGACGCGTCCTGAAAGTGTAGGGGTGTTCGTGAATCCAAAGATGGAGTTTCTAGAAAGCGTGATGGCACAAGCACCCTTAGATGTTATTCAGTTGCATGGGCAAGAAAATGCTAAGTTCTGTCATGAGGTGAAAGATCGATTTGGCGTTAAGGTGTTTAAAGTGATACAAGTGCAAGGCAAAGGAATGGAGAATACTTCGGACTCTTTCGTACAACAGGTTATTTCACAGGAATATGTTAGTGCTATTGATGCGTTATTACTGGACACATTCGACCCTATCTATGGTGGAGGTTCAGGGCACACCTTTTCTTGGGAGCAAATTCCACAATATCAATCGTGGAGTAAGGAGCAGGGAATTCCACTTTTTGTGGCAGGTGGTCTACAGCCTTCGAACGTGGGTGAATTGGTTACGAAATATCGTCCTTATGGGGTTGATGTTTCTAGTGGTGTAGAAAGTAATGGCATGAAAGATATAGAGAAAATGAGAGCTTTTGTTGAAAGGGTGAAACAAATATGACACAAATGCCAGATGAGAACGGTCGTTTCGGTAAATTCGGGGGGCGTTTTGTACCTGAAACATTGATGAACGCACTTTTAGAATTGGAAGATGCTTATAAACAAAATACAGCAGATGCTAGTTTCCAGGAGGAAATTGATTATTTGTTGAAACAGTACTCAGGTCGTGAGACTCCGCTCTATTATGCGGAAAGACTGAGTCAACATTTAGGTGAAGCTAAAATTTACTTGAAGCGCGAGGACTTAAATCATACAGGTGCTCACAAAATAAATAATGCCATCGCTCAAGGTATTCTTGCTAAACGTATGGGCAAGAAGAAGGTCATTGCTGAGACCGGCGCTGGGCAACATGGTGTAGCTGCTGCTACAGTGGCTGCACTACTTGGCATGGAATGTAAAGTATTCATGGGAGAAGAAGATACGAAGCGTCAAGCGTTGAATGTGTTTCGGATGAAACTGCTAGGTGCGGAAGTAATTCCAGTGATTTCGGGAACACGCACACTCAAGGATGCGTGTAACGAAGCGCTTCGATATTGGGTTAGCAATGTAGAAGATACATTCTATATTCTAGGTTCTGCAGTGGGACCTCATCCATACCCTATGATGGTACGGAATTTCCAAAGAGTGATTGGGGATGAGACGAGACGTCAAATTCTTGAAAGTGAAGGACGTCTACCGAATGTACTTGTTGCCGCTGTTGGTGGTGGAAGTAATGCTATTGGAATGTTCTATCCATTTATTGAAGATGAGTCCGTTGCTATGGTTGGAGTCGAAGCTGCTGGGAAAGGTGTGGATACCGATTTCCACGCTGCGACGATGACGCACGGAACACATGGTGTGTTCCAAGGTTCTATGAGTTATTTATTACAAGATGAACATGGACAAATACAGGAAGCTCATTCCATCTCAGCGGGACTTGATTATCCAGGAGTCGGACCGGAACACTCTTACTTGAAAGATATTGAACGAGTACAATATGTACCGATCACAGATCAAGAGGCGCTCGATGCGCTACAACTTCTATGCCGCACCGAAGGAATCATTCCTGCCCTTGAATCTTCACATGCTGTTGCTCAAGTGATCAAACTTGCACCAACGCTAACGAAGGACGACATCGTAGTTATTTGTTTATCGGGACGAGGAGACAAAGACGTCGAATCCATCATGGCTTATACAGGGGAGGTTCAGTCATGAAATTAATGGAACAGACATTTGCAGCATTGAAAAGTCAGAATCAAACTGCGCTCATGCCATTCTTGACCGTAGGCGATCCTGATGTGGAGACGACGGTAGAAATTATTATTCAACTGGAAGCAGCAGGCGCTAATATTATTGAGTTAGGTGTGCCTTATTCGGATCCATTGGCGGATGGACCCGTCATCCAACGGGCATCAGGGCGTGCATTGAAGCATGGTGTGACGATTCGTACTTGTATGGAGACAGCTGTGAAAGCGCGTAAGGCAGGCGTCAAGATGCCGTTTGTTTTATTCACATATTACAATCCAGCGTTACAGATGGGGTTGGACCGTTTCTTCGAAGAAGTAAAGACTCATGAAATCAGTGGATTGATCATTCCAGATCTTCCTATAGAAGAATCCGAAGATATGCGACGTCGTGCGAATGAAGCGGGAGTCAGTTTTATTCCGTTGGTAGCACCGACATCGCATGAAAGAATTGAGAGAATTGTAGGGAATGCGAGTGGATTTGTATACTGTGTATCCTCTTTAGGAGTGACAGGGGAACGTTCAACCTTTCATCAAGGGGTAGAGGAATTTATTCAAACCGTCAGAAAGTATACAGATATTCCTGTTGCCGTAGGTTTCGGGATATCTACACAGGAGCAAGTGGCTCATTTCTCTCAAATCTGTGATGGTGTAGTTGTTGGTAGTGCGATCGTTCGTGAAATTGAATCCGTGATTCCATTATTAAATGATGTAAATACAAGACAACAAGGACTTTTGCAAATACATGATTTTGTGGCACAATTAAAAGGATAAATTAGAGAGAGTGAGGGGGATATTATGAAGCCTAAATCCCATATTGTTAATCTACCTGTATATCAACCGGGTAAGCCTATTGAAGAAGTGAAACGTGAACTAGGTTTGGATGAAGTGATTAAATTAGCTTCTAATGAGAATCCTTATGGCTCATCACCTCTAGTTAAGGATGCTATTCTATCTGAACTTGAGAATATCAGTGTGTATCCAGACGGTGGTGCGGTTAATTTAACGACGACACTTGGCCGACATTTGGGCGTGAATAATGATCAGATTATATTTGGTTGTGGATCTGATGAGGTTATTGCGTTGATTACACGGGCATTCTTTGTGCCAGGTGACGAGACGATTATGGCAGATCAGACCTTCTCAGTGTACAAGAGTAACGCTGACATTGAAGGTGCTGTATGTATCGAAGTGCCATTGAAAGACGGAATCCATGATCTTGACGCTATGCTTGCAGCTGTGAATGAGCGTACAAAGATACTCTGGATCTGTAATCCTAACAATCCGACAGGAACGATCGTATCAGGAAGTGCATTAACAACATTCTTAGACGCGATTCCATCCCATGTGATGGTTGTGTTGGATGAAGCATACTGTGAATTTGTAACGGACTCTTCTTACCCAGATGGTATAACTTTATTAGATCAATATCCAAACATAGTCGTTCTACGTACATTCTCCAAAATATATGGTCTAGCCTCCCTGCGTATAGGGTATGGTGTGGGTAATGCTAACGTGATCAAATTAATCAATCAAGTTAGGGAACCTTTTAATACGTCACGTGTTGCTCAAGCTGCTGCAATTGCAGCGTTACAAGATCAAGAGTTTGTAGGTAAATGTAAACAGTTGAATGCTGAAGGACTGGTTTATTTACAGGGGGAATTTGATCGTCTAGGTCTATCCTATTTACCTGCTCATGGGAATTTCATTATGGTAGATGTTCGTAGACCATCCGGTGACGTATTTCAATCTTTGCTACGCAAAGGCATTATTATTCGTGCCGGACATCAGAAATATCCAACCTATATCCGAGTGTCTGTAGGTACACCAGAACAGAATACAATGTTTATTCAATCACTAGAGCAGGTACTAGCTTTAACTTCGGTATAACATAATATTAAATGAATCTATGATAATCTATGATGAATAGAAGTGAGGAATTATGAACAAGACAAAAGTAGCGATCTTTGGAGTAGGATTAATCGGGGGTTCACTGGCTTTATGTTTTAAAAATAAACCTGATATCACAGTCGTGGGTCATGCCCACCGCCCAGAATCAATCGATAAGTATATGAGCAAAGGTGTTGTGGACTCAGCGACGTTATCGATAGAAGAAGCGGCTAGTGATGCTGACTTTATATTTCTATGTGTACCTGTCGGTAAATTGGAACAATATTTGACTCAATTAAGTCAATTGCCTTTGAAGAAAGGTTGTATTATTACGGATGTGGGTAGCACCAAAGCTAGTATATCTGCAGCAGCCGAAGCATTGCGATTTAAAGATGTATATTTCATTGGTGGGCATCCAATGGCTGGATCGGAACAATCTGGTGTAGAGGCTGCATCGATCCTTCTATTTGAGAATGCCTATTATGTACTGTGTCCATCATCGAACATACCAGAGCATGCTGTGGAGACGTTAGAACAGTTGTTGTCCTATACTAGAGCCCATATTGTAAAGGTTGATCCCAAGTTGCATGATGAAATAGTGGGCGCCATCAGTCATTTGCCACATATTATCGCTGTAGCCTTGGTCAACCAAATAAGTGACTATAATGAATCTAATATACTATATCGAAGATTAGCCGCCGGGGGATTTAGAGACATCACTCGTATTGCATCTAGTGATCCTGTCATTTGGCGTGATATTCTTCTGAACAACAATGAAGTAATGCTTCGTCTACTTAAAGATTGGAATGAAGGGATATCAAGCTTTATTGACATGCTTACGGATAGTAATGGAAAAGCGATTGAGGAAGCATTCCAGAAAGCCAATGCCTTTCGCAACGAACTTCCAGAAGGAAGAAAAGGAATGATTACATCATTGCTTGATTTATATTTGAATGTACCAGATCATCCTGGAATCATCGGGAAGATTGCTACGGAGCTTGGTTCCAAACAAATTAATCTAAGCAACATACAAATTATCGAGAGCAGAGAAGATGTTCCCGGTGTGATGCGCCTTTCATTCCGCCAGGAAGAGGATATGGAACGGGCAAGAAATTTACTGCAAGAGCTAGGGTACACTGTATTTATGTGATTCATCAAAAATATAAGGAATAGAGTTTCGCTTGAAACTCTATTCCTTATATTTCAGCAGAAACGGCAGCTCCATCCTTTATAAAGGCGTCGTTGCCGTTCAACCGTAAGTGTTTACATTAACTTTTGAAGAAGTTATTGACAAATGAAAACGGATACATTACAATGAACTTACAGTATGGTTTCTCTCCACTCCTATCCAAATAATTCTGCTCTGTCTTGAGCAAAGACCACTTTGAAAAAAGTGGTCTTTTTTTATCCCACTTGATTTTAATATATATATGCGATATATTGCATATATGAGAGGGGGATTACATGCCTATACCGAGCGATTTCTCATCACCAAGTAGAATGTCTGCCAAAGAACGAGCATACGCACAAATTCAAAGATGGATCATTGATGGAACGCTTCAGCCTAAAGAACAATTAATTGATGCTGAATTAGCAGAAGCGCTAGGGGTTAGTAGAACTCCGATTAGGGAGGCTTTGCTTTTACTAGAAGTTCAAGGGTTAGTTGAGGTTCACCCTGGCAAGGCTACAATAGTGAAGGATATAGATAAAGACGATATTCTAAAGTTGTATCCTGTATTTGCAACGTTACATGCATTGGCAACAGAAATAACGACGTCTTTGATCCTTCCTGAGCAAATTGAGCAGTTAAAGATGTTAAATGCAAAGTTTGCAGAGTCCATTGAGAATAAACAACCTTATCAAGCAATGGAGATGGATGAACAGTTCCATAATCTCATTGTAGAATTATCAGATAACCTGTATATATCTTCATTTAGTACGACGATACAAACTCATATTCGTCGATTTAAGTATGTTTTTCTGAAGCAACATGAGACTTCTACCTATTCATCTGTTCAGGAACATACTGCAATTATCGAAGCCATGGAACAACGTGACTCTACGACAGCTTCTGCAATTATGAAACAAAACTTGTTGAGACCTATGAATGAACTATATAAATTAATTTAATGATATGAAGGAGCTGAGTGAACGATGAAGGAATACAAGGATCTACGGACACGTAGTAAAGATATAAGTGAAGGTGTTAATCGGACTCCGAACCGGGCGATGCTTCGAGCGGTTGGATTTACAGATGAAGATTTCAAAAAGCCGATGGTCGGTGTAGCAAGTACATGGAGTGAAGTTACGCCTTGTAACGTCCATATTGACGTGTTATCACGGGATGCGAAAGAGGGTATTAAAGAACACGGTGGAGCTCCTTTAATATTCAATACAGTTACCGTATCTGACGGTATCGCTATGGGTCATGAAGGGATGTTATTTTCTTTGCCAAGCCGGGAGGTTATTGCTGACTCCATCGAAGTGGTTACCAATGCAGAACGTTTCGACGGATTGGTCGCAATTGGAGGCTGTGATAAGAATACACCAGCTTGTTTGATGGCGATGGGTAGAATGAATATACCTTCTGTCTATGTTTATGGGGGAACGATTCAACCCGGAAAGTTAGATGGCAATGATGTTGATATTGTTACTGCTTTTGAAGCGGTTGGAGCTTACCACGAAGGTACAATAAACGAAGAGCAATTACACAAAGTCGAATGCAGTGTATGTCCTGGTGCGGGCGCATGTGGCGGAATGTATACAGCGAATACGATGGCCTCAGCGGCAGAAGCATTAGGGATGACTTTGCCGAGTTCATCATCTACGGCTGCTATCTCATCTGGTAAATCCGTGGAATGTAGAAATGCAGGAGAGGCTGTAATCAATCTTTTGGAGAAAGATATTAAACCAAGAGATATTATGACGAAGGAAGCATTTGAGAATGCCATTACGGTAGTTATGGCACTAGGTGGATCAACGAACGCATTTCTTCATCTACTAGCTATTGCCCATTCTGCTGGAGTTGACCTTGCATTGGAAGATTTCGATAGAATTCGGATCAAAGTTCCTCATCTGGCCGATCTAAAGCCGAGTGGGAAATACGTCATGCAGGATCTTAACAATGTTGGTGGCGTTCCTGCGGTGATGAAATTATTGTTGGAACAGGGATTGTTGCATGGTGACTGTATGACGGTTACTGGAAAAACAATAGCTGAGAACTTGGCTACCTTACCATCTTTGCAAAAAGATCAACAAGTCATTCGTTCTTTTGACAATCCACTGAAATCAAGTGGACCGTTAGTCGTTCTAAAAGGGAATCTTGCTCCTGATGGTGCCGTAGCCAAAATGTCAGGATTAAAGAATCTTCGTTTCGAGGGGCCAGCTCGAGTATACAATAGTGAAGATGAAGCGACAGAAGCTATTGTAAATGATGAGATTAAAAAGGGCGATGTCGTGATTATCCGTTATGCGGGCCCGAAGGGTGGACCTGGGATGCCAGAAATGCTCTCTCTTACAGCTATGCTTGTAGGTAAAGGACTGGGTGGAGATGTAGCGCTCATTACAGATGGACGGTTCTCCGGTGGTTCGCATGGATTTGTAGTTGGGCATGTGGCTCCAGAAGCACAAGTCGGTGGGCCAATCGCTTTCTTAGAGAACGATGATATCATCACTATTGATAGCGTAACACAAGAAATAAAATTCAATGTAACACCAGAACAATTAGAAACAAGGAAACAGAACTGGGTTAAGCCTGAATCTAAGTATACATCAGGGGTATTGGCGAAGTATGCTGCATTAGTATCCTCTTCATCCAAAGGGGCAGTAACGGATTTAGATATTTTGAACTAAAAATTTTGCAGTTAATTATGAAATACTAAATAACAGAAGGCTATCGACCTATGGTCGGTAGCCTTCTTCCTTTGTATAGATAAAAGCTAAATATAGTAAACCCCGTACATGTAGGGAAGTGGCAGAGTGGCTAGTTTAGCGTCTCCGGGCTGATTGATGGTGGAGTCAGGATCGAATAAGAGCGAACATAACTCGGCATTGAAAGCACCATAAGAATGAGTTACACCAGGTCGAAAAAGTGTTGGGAAGGATGATTCCATATAACGATCGCCATCTTTACAGAATACATCCTCCGCTAACATTGCTGCTTGTTTAAGCTCATGTTCTTTGACATGTCTGAGAGTCATAAGTCATTCCTCCTATTTCTTGCTAGTTCCCAAATTCTGTATCCATTTTATAACTTCCATTGCAATAACGGCTGCCAACGATAGACCAGCAGCAATTAACCATTGTTGCATTCCAAATGTATCTGGTATGGAGAAGACTCCACGGACTCCTGGAAGAACCGTAATGCCATAGAAACAGAAGCAGATCAATACTGCACCAATAACATATTTATTACTGAAAAATCCAGCTTGGAATGCATTTTGTGTATTAGAACGAGCTGCAAAAGTTTGGAGTGTACGTGCTAGAATCAACGTCGTAAATGCCATTGCGACACTCATTTCAGGTGAATGCTGTAACCCGATGTATTGCGAAATAATAACCGCTATACCAATTAGCAAACCTCGTGTGATGACAGCTCTCAACGTACCGCCTGCAAAAATACCTTCTTTAATATCTCGTGGCTGACGTGACATGACACCAGGTTCTGCTTTTTCCATTCCGAGAGCGATGGCGGGGATGGAATCATTAACTAAGTTAATGAATAAGAGCTGTATTGCGGTGAAAGGATTAATCCAATTAAAAAATAAGGCGAATAGGATCGCAATGATAGCACCTAGATTACCAGCAAATAAATAAGAAATAGCCTTTTTAATATTATCAAAAACGGTTCTACCTACACCGACTGCTTTTACAATGGATACAAAATTATCATCCGTAAGAATCATGGCAGCGGAGTCTTTCGCTACATCGGTTCCACTACCCATGGCGACTCCTATATCTGCTTGTTTCAGTGCGGGGGCATCATTCACACCGTCTCCTGTCATCGCTGTGATCTTACCCTTTCTTTGCCATGCACGTACAATTCTAATCTTATTAGTAGGGGAGACGCGAGCATAGACACTGATCTTTTCTAATTGCTGATCCAGTTCCTCGTCAGATAGTGCATCCAACTCTTGGCCTGTTAAGGCAATATCATCCTTCTTCATTAATCCAATATCAATTCCGATGGCTTGTGCTGTTGTCTTATGGTCACCCGTGATCATAATCGTCCGGATTCCTGCTTTATTTGATTCTTCAATAGAAGCATAAACGGCTTCTCTTGGGGGATCTATCATCGCGGTTAGGCCGACAAAGACCAGATCCTGTTCATCTTCAGGTCCAATATCTAAATTGGTATTGTCCATTGACTTATAACCATAAGCTAGTACACGAAGTGCCTTTTTGGAAAAGTTTTCGTTTGCTTGATTTAATTGTTCAAGAATTTCATCTGTAAAAGGAATCTCTTCTTCACCCATTAATACTTTAGTACAACGGCTGAAGAGAACATCGGGTCCGCCTTTTACAAGTATGACCCTGTTTCCGGCAAAAGTGTGTAAGGTTGACATTAGTTTACGATCTGAATCAAATGGAATTTCAGCTTCACGAGGGAAGTTATCTCGAATTTCTTTATAGTCTTTGTTCTTACTATTACTAAATGAAATTAGAGCTACTTCTGTCGGATCACCTAATTCCTTTCCTTCTTCATTAATATTTGAATCATTACATAGAACGGCAATATGTAGTAACCGACGTTCTCCCATGGACCAGTTGTCAGGATCATCCGGAAAACTAGCCTTGGTTCCTTGAGGAAGGAAATAGTCTATAACTGTCATTTTGTTCTGAGTTAATGTACCTGTTTTATCTGTACAAATGACACTAGTTGAACCTAATGTTTCCACCGCAGGCAATCTGCGAATAATGGCATTTTGTTTTGCCATTTTGTTTGTACCTACGGAAAGTACAATGGTTACGATTGAAGAGAGAGCCTCTGGAATTGCGGCTACGGCTACAGCTACAGAAAACATTAGAGCATCAAGAATAGCGGTTGTAATATTTTGGGTATCATTTGAGAAAAATACGCGTCCAGCTTGTACCAAGAAGATAAGGGCACATAGAAGTAATATAGCGACACCAAGTTTTTTACTAAAGCTCTCGAGCTTGCGCTGAAGTGGAGTTTGCTTCGCTTCAGCACTTTCTATCAATGTGGCAATTTTACCTATTTCACTATTTAGAGCTGTGCCGGTAACTACTAGGCTTCCACGTCCATACACGACTAATGAACCGCTGAACACCATATTCTTGCGATCTCCGAGGGGGGAGTCAGCCTTGATAGTCTGAGTATGCTTTTCCACAGCCTCTGACTCTCCGGTCAACATTCCCTCATTAACCCTCAGACTACCAGACTCAATCAAGCGACCATCAGCAGGTACATAGTCACCAGCTTCTAATAGGACAATATCTCCTCGTACAACTTCCCTGGCAGGAATGGAGCTCATTGCCCCTTTACGTATGACCTTTGCTTCTGGAGCTGACATCTTCTTTAATGCATCAAGTGAACTCTCGGCTTTACGAGTCTGAATCACACTAATCAAAGCATTTAATATGAGTACAGTGAATATAATTAGCGACTCCATGAACTGACCCAGAATGATTTGCACCACTGCTGCAATCACTAGGACAATAACCATAGGATCTTTAAAGTTTTCGACAAATAACTTCCAAATGGGAACCCTTTCCTTACCTTTTAACTCATTGTAACCGTCCATTTCGATTCGTTTTGCAACTTCCGCAGAAGAAAGTCCTGTTTCCTCACTATTTACTTCTTGTAAACTCTCCTCAACGCTGCTTCGATAGAATTCCATCATTACAGCTCCTCTCCGATGTTAATCTTCTTTCTAGGTGATTAGTTTTGACTAAGTGTTATCGAAATCTAATGAATATATACGGATCAAGTGTCTATTAGTTTCTAAAATAAGTTAATTTCCTTATGGGCTAGGCGTAGAAACTGTACTGACTCTATATATTTTGAACTACGATTATAAAAAGAAATTCACAATCATTGTGACCTAGTGGTAGACTAGAAATTAAAACTGCTGGTGAGTGATCAGGCATAGATGGCAACTTAGGTGTCACCTTAATGAATCGATTGTGCGGAATGGATCTACTTATGTATGGAAGGGGAATTAAAGATGTCATCATTCTGGAAATCACTAGGATTGGCCGGGTTTATGGTGAGGAATGGATTATTAACGATTGTCACCACTCTCGTTATAGTATTTTCAATTCGAGTTATGCTAGGGAATATGGATACTAATTGGCAACACTCTATTATGATATTTTTGTTCGTACTAGCTGTTACGACTGTATTCTTCTTCATCATTTACTCACAAGGGCGGAAGCTTAGATCAGAGCAGGAGCAACTTGCCAATGTATTTGAGCATATTTCGGATGGTGTTCTTGTGCTGGATAGCTCGATGAATATAAAGCGAATTAATCCTGCTGCAAGACAAATGTTGAAATTGGATGAAGGAGAAATGTCGATCAGCTTCTGCAATATGTGTTCGAATTATCCAGGCTTGAATAAGCTGTGTTCCTATCAAGATTGTTTTGTCTTTGATTCCACTCACAAGCCGATCATGTTACAGGTAGTCACTCCACAGGGAGGGGCTAGAGCTGTCAATGTAAGTGTGTCGCATTACATAGACTCGATGCATGGTCCCTTAAGCATACTGCGTATACAAGAAGTTGAAGAGCAGCGTCAGCAAGAGCAGCATCAAATTGCTAAGATGATTACGCACTCTATTCTTCTCGCGCAAGAGAATGAACGAAAGCTTATATCACGCGAGTTACACGATGGAATCGGACAATCACTCTATAGCATTCTGATTCAATCCGAGGTGTTGAAACAGAATATGGATGTTGAGATGTCTGATGATAAAATGAATACATTACAGGATGCCATTCGCAATACCATCGAGGATATTCGTGATTTATCCGCTGAATTGCGACCGTCTGCGCTGGATGACATCGGGTTGATCGCAGCACTACGCAAATATTTTCGCATGTATGGACAGAAATTTGGTATTCAGGTTCATTTCAAAGTGGAAGAGGATGGTGGGCGAATGCCTGCTGCAATAGAGACAGCTTTTTATCGCATCGTTCAAGAAGCACTTACGAATGCCGCTAAATATTCACAAACCGATGTAATCGATGTTCAATTAAAGCTTGAACCTGCATCTGCGGAGTTAAAAGTAAGGGATTACGGACTCGGTTTTGTTATCACCTCTGAGCTACGACAAGGTGTTGGATTATATAGTATGGAAGAGCGGGTCGAAATTCTGGGAGGCTCATTTGATATTCAATCTACGCTTGGAGAAGGAACTACCATTCAAGTACAAATATCAATTAAAGACCTTGTTAGTTAGCAATTTGGGGAGGGTTTATATTGAAAGTGAAAGTTATTATTGTAGACGATCATGCTGTCGTACGAAGCGGGCTACGTGCTGTGCTTGATGCACAGACAAATATTACAGTCATTGGTGAAGCGGCGGATAGTGTATCCTGCATCAAGCAGGCGCTTGAACTTAAACCAGATATTGTATTGATGGATCTGAGTTTTCCGAACGGTCGCGACGGGTTGTATACGACGAGGGAACTTTTGCAATCGATGCCTGAGGTAAAGGTTATTATTCTAACGATGCATGATGATGAACAGTACCTATTTCGAGCGCTCAAAGCAGGTGCTTCAGGTTATATATTGAAATCGGCGCCTTTATCTGAGCTCGTCATTGCCATCGCTCAAGTTCACCAGGGACTTGTATATTTGCACCCATCAGCGACTAAGAAGGTCGTTCAAGGATATTTGCAAGGCCAGACACGAGATCCGAAGGATCTTTTCGAATCACTTACAGAACGTGAGAAGGAAATTCTTAGTCTTGTTGCAAAAGGCTATACGAATAAAGAAGTGGCGGAATTGCTTTTAATTAGTGTGAAGACGGTTGAAAACCATAAAGCCAATATTATGGAAAAACTGCAGTTAGACAACCGCCGTGAGTTGATCAAATTGGCGTATAGAAGGGGGTTGTTGGATATTGATTAACAGCACAACGCTGCAACGGAGGATTCAAAGGGAGTTGGAGAGACTTAAGAAGAAGATGCAGCTGGATTTCGTGGCTGTAGCGTTGACGGATGGTCAATATCGAGATATTTATTGGCGGTTCGCGCTAGGGGCTTACTCAGAGCGATACAAAAAGATTGCGGTTCGAATGGGCAGGGGAATGGCGGGCAAGGTGTTGCAAGGGATGACCCCGCATGTTGTCACTGAATTTCCTGAAGGGATGCAGGATGAAGTGTTAGAATACCCGATATTTCTCGTAGAATCTCTATCCTCAGGCGTGGGTGTTACAATAAAATCTACCATACATATAGATCGGCAAGCCTATGGGGTGCTCCTCGTTGGTCAGCGTAGCAGGCGGGAATTTGCGGAGGAAGATATTGTGAGTGTACAGACATGTGCTAGCGTTCTTGCCCTATTGTATGATGAAGAACCGATAGATTGTGTAGATTCTGGGGAGATGAATGGAATGTATACGTTAGATCGTGACTTGGAGTCTACAACAAAGGAGGCAGTTAGACCTTTTCGCAAGCTACTTCGTCAAGCACAGGCAGCAGGGATGACTTGTGAACTGTTAGATCAGCGAATAACAAGATTAAGCTCTCAACGACAAGAAGAAATTTTAGAGATTCTAGCATTTTTGATACAAGAGTGTGATATTTCAACCGTACCTGCCAAGTTGGTTATCGGTCAAGACGAGTTCGGACAGACATTGATTGAATTTGAGGGTTATTTATTTCATCCCGCATCACAAGAACTTTTCTTACCTGTCATGCCACAGCTTAAATCACTTAAATGTGATCTGGAAATCGTGATTGAGAAGGAAAAGCAATCCGTTCGCTTTACCATTCCTACTCGTTTTTTACTTGATGAAATGAATTGGCATAACTAAAAAGATTGCAAATGGGGAATTTCCTACACATAAATGAGGGAATTCCCCACTTTGTTTCGTAACATGCTCGCATGATAATGGATAGTAGTTCGATTCGTCTAATGGGGAGGCATGGTTATGAAACCATCCAAAGCAATACTGCCACTACAAACGTTAAGTCTTGTGCTAGGCTTTGCTGTTTGGGGCATCTTATCATCACTAATTGTTTTTATTAAGGAAGGCATACTGCTAACACCAGGTCAATTATCGTTAGTAACAGCGGTACCGATCGTACTCGGTTCCATTTTACGGATACCATTTGGTTATTGGACGAACAAATATGGAGCTCGGTTGATGTTTCTGATTAGCTTCGTCGTCCTATTGGTTCCGGTGTTCTACATCAGTAAAGCTACGAGCTTTGCCGATCTCATCGTGGGTGGATTATTTCTTGGGATTGCAGGCGCAACGTTCTCTGTAGGCGTTACCTCTTTACCTAAATATTACCCAAGGGAGAAACATGGATTCGTCAATGGGATTTACGGACTTGGAAATATCGGCTCAGCGCTGAGCACATTTTTCGCACCTATATTGGCAACACAGTTTGGTTGGCGGGCGACGGTACAGTTCTATCTGATCCTACTCATCGTATTCGCTCTTGCTAATTTATTCGTGGGAGATCGGAAAGAAAGTAAATTGACAACGCCATTGATGGAGCAGATTAAAGGGATTTATCGAAATGAGAAATTGTGGCTTTTGTGCTTCTTTTACTTTATAACATTTGGTTCTTTTGTAGCTTTCACTGTATTTCTACCGAATCACCTTGTCCAACACTTTGGAATTAGCAAAATAGATGCTGGACTACGTACGGCGGGCTTTGTGCTACTCGCTACAATAATGCGCCCAATTGGCGGCTGGCTTGGAGATAAGCTTAATCCATTTAAAATATTGGCGTATGTATTTAGTGGATTGACGATCGGGGGCATCCTGCTCGCATTCTCGCCATCCATTATGTTGTATTCGGTGGGATGTTTACTCATTGGATTCTGTGCGGGAACGGGGAATGGTACGCTATTTAAATTGGTGCCGCTATACTTCTCGAAGCAAGCAGGTATCGCTAACGGACTGATCTCTGCTCTTGGGGGTCTCGGAGGATTCTTCCCGCCGCTAATGCTGTCACTATTACTCGCAATAACGGGTCATTATGCTATTGGTTTCATGGCTCTGTCTATGGTCGCCCTATCCAGCTTGTTACTTGTACTCTATCTGTACTGGCAGGATCAAGTGAAACTAGCGGAACAGATTATTCAATGCACCTCACAGGCTATTCTTGTTACGAATAAAAAAGGAACGATTATTAATATTAATCCTGCGTATACAGCAGTTACTGGCTATACAGCAGAGATGGCCATCGGACAAAAGTCAGGTTTTCTCAAATCAGGTCGTCATGATCAGACTTTCTATGAAACGATGTGGAAGCAACTGAAGGAGAATCATGCTTGGAGCGGGGAAATCTGGAACAAGAAGAAAAGTGGCGAGCTTTTCTTGCAACATATTAGCATCAATACGGTGCACAATGACGTTGGAGAAGCTAGTTACTACGTGGGAGTCTTCAGCGAAGTTGAGCCAACCTCTGAAAGATTTAAACAGGAGGGACTGAGTAACAACAAAGGTTCGGGCACGAGGAGGATCATCTTATGAGTGGTAGAAAGCATCAGCAGACCTTTATGCGAAAAGGGATTAGTGTACAAGCAGCGACTGATATCGTGCTAGACTCCGTTCGTTTAATGGATACAGAGGTACTGACGATTCTGCAAAGTGTCGGAAGATACTTGGCAGTAGAAGTTGTTGCACCTCAGCCTGTCCCGCATTTTCGTCGTGCGGGTATGGATGGTTATGCGGTTCTGAGTGCTGATACATCTCATGCCACAATTCAAACGCCAGTAACATTAAAAGTGGTGGATAATATTCCAGCAGGGACAACCTCGGAATTGAGATTGCGAACGGGGGAATGTGCGCGGATTATGACGGGTGCGGCTGTTCCAGATGGAGCAGATGCTGTTATTAAGTACGAGATGACCGAGGAAGGTAGCATAGACTTGCCGGATGAAGAGTCATGTAGTGTGAAGGGAACAGTTACTTCAGGTGACAATGTCTCTCCCATAGGAATTGAAATTGGCGAAGGGGAGACTGTTCTTCGACCGGGTGTTCGTATTGGACCGGGAGAAATGGCTCTACTTGCTATGTTCGGTGTTGCTTCTGTTGAAGTATATCGGCAGCCGCGAGTAGCCATTCTAACGACGGGAGCTGAGTTATTAGATATTCGGGACCCGCTTGAACCAGGTCGAATTCGCAACAGTAACGGGTATATGGTTGCGGCAATGGTAATGGATTATGGTGGGATTCCCATCGTGTTGGATCGTATTCCGGACGATGCTGAATTAGCTAGAACGACGGTGACTGCTGCCCTTAAAGCATACGATGTCGTCGTAACGACGGGCGGAGTATCGGTTGGGGATCATGACATTATGTATGACGTGATGCAAGCTTGGGACGGAGATTTGAAGTTTAACAAAGTGTTGATGCGACCGGGTAGCCCTACAACATATGGGCTATGGCATGGTAAGCCGCTCTTTGCACTGTCTGGAAATCCAGCAGCATGCTACGTTGGCAGCCGGCTGTTTCTTCGTCCCGCTATCCGCGGCATGATGGGAGCTGAACTTATTGCTGAGAAGCGTATGACTGCTACGTTAACCGTCGATTATTTGAAATCTGATCGTTCTACGCGATTCGTTCGTGGTGTCATTTCCAGTAAGCAAGGAATGTTGGAAGCAACACCAGTAGGCCGTGACATGTCAAGCGTAACGGTATCTCTACGCGATGCCAATTGTCTTATCTGTCTCCCGGGTTCACCTAAGGGCTACGAGGCGGGTACGCTTATCGAAGTCATTCCGTTGTAGAGGAGAGAACCTAATGTCAGTGAATTTAAGTTTGGATGATACATCCCCATCATTACCCTTACCAGTGCTACAAATTGTAGGCTTCAAAAATAGTGGCAAGACAACACTTGCATGTAAGCTGATCGCAGCACTTGCGTCTTCTGGGTTAAGGGTCGGTTCGGCGAAGCATGATGCCCACCGATTCCAACTAGATGAACTTGGAACGGATAGTAGTAAGCACCTAACACATGGGGCTGTGGAAACAGTCCTCACTTCAAATACCGCTACCCGCTGGATGCGCCAGGAGCCGACGACATTACCGGAAATTGCTGAATTGTTGATCGGTCGGGTTGATATTCTGATTGCAGAAGGATTTAAAAGTGCACCATACCCCAAAATCGCACTCATACGAGAGTCGGAGCAAATGGAGGCTCTGCTTCAAGAGACAACTGACGTACGTCTGTGGGTCAGTTGGTTGAATCCGAAGAAATTCCGCAATACTCCAATCATCTCCATTCATGACGAAGAGGCTGTCCTGAACAGCGTGTGCTCGCTCGCCATATCTTTACTCCCCTCCAACCTTAAACCATTAAAAATGTAGATTGATGTCAGGATTTTATCAAAACTAGGGAAATCCCTTGAAAGAATGAGGGTTTTCCCCTCTCTTTTATGCCAACTGTAAAGTCTACAATGATAAGTAGAATAAGGCGTAAGGAGATGAATGAATGAAGAAGCACAACCCACTACTGCAAAAGCTTACATTTTTCCGCAAGCGAGAAAAGAATGCTGAAGGATGGAGCGAAGTATCAACGGCTGATCGTTCTTGGGAAGACATGTACCGTAATCGGTGGTCGCATGATAAAGTCGTTCGTTCTACGCATGGTGTCAATTGCACAGGATCATGTAGCTGGAAAATATTCGTCAAGAACGGCATTGTTACTTGGGAATCACAACAGACGGATTATCCGACAACCGGTCCTGACATGCCAGAATTTGAACCACGTGGCTGTCCTCGTGGAGCAAGCTTCTCTTGGTATCTGTATAGTCCACTTCGGGTGAAATATCCTTATATTCGTGGCAAATTACTTCATATGTGGCGAGAAGCTCGTCAAATTTCGAGTGATCCTGTTAAGGCTTGGGCTTCTATTGTTGAGGATGAAGATAAGAAACTTATCTATAAATCCGCCCGAGGAAAGGGTGGGATGGTTCGCGCATCTTGGGAAGAGGTCACTGAGATTATTTCTGCGTCTTTACTGTATACGATCAAACAATATGGTCCAGACCGAATCTTTGGATTCTCGCCCATTCCAGCGATGTCGATGATTAGCTATGCAGCTGGTTCCCGTTTTCTGTCTTTGATCGGTTCACCATTGCTTAGCTTCTACGATTGGTACGCGGATCTACCGCCAGCTTCACCACAAATCTGGGGTGACCAGACAGACGTACCTGAGAGCAGCGATTGGTACAATTCAAGCTATTTGCTTGTATGGGGTTCTAACCTTCCGATGACGAGAACACCAGATGCTCATTTCATGACTGAAGCACGCTATCGTGGAACGAAGGTCGTATCGATCAGTCCGGATTATGCGGAATTCGTCAAATTTGCCGACAAGTGGCTTCAAGCGAAGCAAGGTACTGATGGAGCACTGGCAATGGCGATGGGTCATGTTATTTTGAAAGAGTTCTATGTGTTACAACGTACGGAGTATTTCGAGAATTACTCGAAAAAATATACAGATTTCCCATTTCTCATTATATTGCAAGAGCGAGAGGGCGTCTGTACAGCAGATCGCTTCTTAACGGCGAAGGATTTAGGTATCGAGACGAATAATGCGGAATGGAAAACGGTACTAATCGATGAGAATACAGGTGAACTTCATATTCCAAATGGATCGATTGGATCTCGCTGGGGTGAGGATGGGAAATGGAACCTGAATCCAGTTGATACGGTCACAGGTGAAGATATCACTCCTCAGCTTGGCCTAGGTCAGACAGCGAATGGAAATGTAGATATTAGCCTGCCTTACTTTGATGACGATGGCAAAACGATTATAACTCGTAGCATTCCGTTCAAGACGGTTACAAGTGCGGATGGTTCTACGATTAGAGTGACATCCGTCTTTGATCTCATGTTAGCGCAATATGGTGTGAACGCATCTGGTGAAGGCAGTTACGACGATGCAGATACAGCCTATACGCCAGCATGGCAGGAGGTCATTACGGGCGTTGATCGGGAGTCTATCATTCAAATTGCTCGTGAATTTGCAACCAATGCCATTGAAAGTCAAGGGCGTTCGATGATTATCGTCGGTGCAGGAATCAATCACTGGTATAACTCCGATACGATCTATCGCAGCATTCTGAACTTGGTATTAATGACAGGTTGCCAAGGTGTCAATGGTGGAGGTTGGGCTCACTATGTTGGACAGGAGAAGCTACGTCCAGCAGAAGGTTGGGCTACCGTTGCCTTTGCAAGAGATTGGACGATGCCTGCTCGTCAAATGAACGGGACATCCTTCTTTTACTTTGCAACGAATCAATGGCGGTTCGAATCGAATCCGGTAGAAGGACATACCTCAGCGCTTGTGGATAAAGCACGCTATTCGCATTATGCCGATTATAATGTGCTCGCATCCAGACTTGGCTGGTTACCATCTTATCCGCAGTTCGATGAGAACCCACTTGATCTTGTGAGTCAAGCCAATGCCACTGGTGCAACAACACCAGAAGAAATATCACAGTATGTGGCGCAGCAATTAAAGGATCGAAAAATGAAGTTTGCCATGGAAGATCCAGACGCGGAAGTGAATCATCCGAAAGTGATGTTCGTATGGCGTGCGAACCTGATCTCAAGTTCAGGTAAAGGTCATGAATACTTCTTGAAGTACTTACTTGGTGCGCACAATGGTCTACTTAATGATGATACGAATACCATTCGTCCTGAAGAAATTACGTGGAGAGATGAAGCGGCAGAAGGCAAACTTGATCTGATGGTTAATATTGATTTCCGGATGTCAGGTACGGCTGTCTATTCAGATATCGTACTTCCCGCAGCGACATGGTATGAGAAGAGTGATCTGTCATCAACAGATATGCATCCATTTATACATCCATTCAACCCAGCAGTGCCACCATTGTGGGAATCACGATCGGATTGGGAAACGTTCAAGACGATTGCCAAAAGTTTCTCTGAAATGGCAGAAGGTCAATTTGATGGACCGCAACAGGATATCGTCTCTGTACCTTTGTTGCATGATACGCCTGACGAGTTGGCGCAACCATACGGTAAAATACGCGATTGGAGTAGGCAAGAAATCGAAGCCATTCCAGGTAAAACGATGCCGAAGTTTGTTATCGTGGAGCGGGATTATGCACAAGTGTATAAGAAGATGATCTCGCTTGGACGACAAGTGAAGGACAAACCTTATGGAATTAAAGGAATGAATTGGTCAGCGGATGATGAATATGAGCTGTTAAAGAAACTCAACGGTGTAGTCGATGAGCCGGGTGTGAGCGAAGGTTGTCCGAAGTTAGTAACTGACCTCCATATGGCAGAGGCGATTATGACGTTATCTTCAACAAGCAATGGGAAGATGGCTGTTAAGGCGTGGGAATCGCTGGAGAAGAAGACGGCACTGAAGCTGAAGGACTTAGCTGAGGATCGTGAGGACGAGCGCTTTACTTTTGCCCAGATTACAGCACAGCCAAAGACTGTCATAACTTCCCCTGCATTTAGCGGAACGGAACAGCATGGTCGGAGATACTCACCATTTACAACGAATGTGGAGCGAATGATTCCATATCGCACGTTGACAGGACGGCAACATTTCTTCGTCGATCATGAGATGTTAACGGAATTCGGTGAGAATATGGCGATCTTCAAGCCAACACTGAAACATGCACCATTCCATACCGCTAAGGAGAGACCGAGTGTGAAAGGCAAAGAGATCGTATTGAATTTCATGACTCCGCACAGTAAATGGTCGATCCATAGTATGTATTATGACTCCCTTCCAATGCTCACATTGTTCCGCGGAGGTCCTACGATTTGGATGAATAAGGATGACGCAGCGGATACGGATATTAAGGATAATGATTGGATTGAATGCTTTAACCAGAATGGTGCGGTTGTTGCTCGTGCAGTTGTGACGCACCGGATGCCACGAGGAATGTGCTTCATGTATCATGCTCAGGATCGGACAATCAACGTTCCCGCAACGGATGTAACATCGACACGGGGGGGAACACATAACAGCCCTACAAGGATTCACGTGAAGCCGACACATATGATCGGTGGATATGCACAGCTAAGCTACGGCTTCAATTATTATGGTCCTACTGGTAACCAACGTGACTTGAATGTTGTGATACGTAAACTTACGGAGGTGAATTGGCTTGAGGATTAAAGCGCAGATTGGTATGGTCATGAACTTAGATAAATGTATCGGATGCCATACATGTTCCGTTACATGTAAGAATACTTGGACTAACCGTAAGGGTGCCGAATATATGTGGTTCAATAACGTCGAGACGAAGCCTGGAATCGGATACCCGAAAGAATGGGAGAATCAAGACAAATATAAAGGCGGCTGGGAGCTTAAGAAGGGCAAACTGGAACTTAAATCTGGAAGCCGTGCCAAACGGTTGATTAATATTTTCCATAACCCAGATCAACCTACGATAGATGATTATTACGAACCTTGGGATTATGAATATGAGAAATTAAATCAAACGAAAGAGCGTAAGCACCAACCTGTAGCACGCCCGAAATCGCAAATTACGGGGGAGCATATGGAAATAAAGTGGGGGCCGAACTGGGAGGATGATCTGGCAGGGGTTCACGAAACAGGCTTGCGTGATCCTAATATGGCTGGACTTGAAGAATCGGTTCGTATGGAGTTCGAACAGGTGTTCATGATGTATCTCCCACGAATCTGTGAACATTGCATCAATCCATCTTGCGTCTCAAGCTGTCCTTCAGGTGCGATGTATAAACGTGAGGAAGATGGTATCGTCTTGGTGGATCAAGATGCTTGCCGTTCATGGAGATTCTGCGTAACGAGTTGCCCTTATAAAAAAGTGTATTTCAACTGGGAAACGAATAAGGCTGAGAAGTGCACACTCTGTTTCCCACGGATAGAGCAAGGTCTACCAACGGTTTGTTCTGAAACATGTGTTGGTCGGATTCGTTATCTAGGCGTGATGTTCTATGACGCAGATCGTGTTGAGGAGGCTGCTTCGGTAGAGGATGAACAGAAGTTATACGAAGCGCAACTTGATATTTTCTTAGACCCATTTGATCCTGAAGTGATCGCAGCAGCGCGTGAAGCGGGCATACCGGAAGATTGGGTTGATGCTGCTCAGCGCTCTCCTATTTATAAAATGGCAGTAGAATGGAAAATTGCCCTTCCGCTTCACCCGGAATACCGAACGATGCCAATGGTGTGGTACGTTCCACCGCTTAGTCCAATTACGAATTTGGTTGAAGGGAAAGGTGCGGTAGCGACAGAGGATGATATTTTCCCAGCGATTGATGATATGCGTATTCCTGTTCAATATTTAGCGAATCTATTAACAGCAGGTGATACAGAGATTATCAAGACTGTGCTTAAGAAGATGGCCATCATGCGAACTCATATGCGTTCACGCAATCTGAAGAAAGAACCTAATCTTGAACTACTGGAAAGTTTCGGCTTGACAGCGAAGGAAGTAGAAGAGATGTATCGTTTACTAGCCATTGCGAAGTATGAAGATCGGTTTGTTATTCCATCAGCGCATCGTGAAGAAATTGCTGACCTGTATACCGAGCAAGGAGCATGCGGATTTACAAATATGGCGGGCGGACCAGGCCCGTGCGGAGGATGATCTTAAATGAAGGATATGACGCTCCGTTCGAGTTGGATGATGATGTCGTTTCTGTTGCAATATCCAGATATTGAGTGGCAGGAGTCAGCAGATGAGATGTTCGTTGATTGGTGTCACCTGCTTCAGGAAGATGATGCCAATAGCGTAGAGATGCTCAAGAGTTTGGCTAGTGATTGTATTGCCGAGTTCGTCGGTATGGACTCGGAGACGATCACTCAGAATTATGTGAGAACATTCGATTTCAGTAAAAAAGCTAATCTATATTTAACTTACGGTCAGCTCGGTGAGGAACGTGAGCGGGGGCCTGCTTTGCTTAAACTGAAACAAATTTATGAGGAAGAAGACATGCTCTTAACTAGTGAAGAACTCCCTGATTATTTGCCACTCGTGCTGGAGTATGTAGCCGTAGCAGAAGAGGATAAAGGTATTTCCTTACTGATCTCCTTCCGTAAAGCGCTAGAAACGGTTCAGGATGCGCTTACTGCAGCGGAAAGTCCATATCGCCATGTGCTTGCAGGTATATTGATGTTGATCGATCAATCGTCCGTGAAGGAAGGTACTTTCCATTTCGATGCTTCTATCGCTTATAGCGGGAATGATGCGGGATCGGGTGGTTGTGGTCCGGGTCCGATGTGGGCTGCTGCAGGATATGGCGGAGGTTCACCTTTTGGCAATCAAGAGGTGAATCGCGTAGATCGGGGGCAATCGTAATGTCGACGGGCAGCCAGTTTCTATGGGTTATTTATCCGTATATGATTGTTATCATTTTCTTCCTTGGACTGTATTATCGCTACCAGACCGACCAATTCGGCTGGACAGCCAAATCAAGTGAAATATTAGAAAAGAAGATGCTGCGCTATGGAAGTATTCTATTTCATGTCGGTATTATGCTTGTATTATTCGGGCATATAGGAGGGCTTCTCATCCCGAAAGCTTGGCTTGAAGCGATTGGAATCAGTGATCATTTCTATCATTCGATGGCAATTTATGCTGGCGGTCTTGCAGGTGTTCTAACTTTGGCGGGATGTCTAATTCTTCTATATCGTCGCTTATCTAATCCACGTGTACGTAAGACAAGTAGCTTCGGCGATATGTTATCTATCATTTTGTTAACGATTATCGTTGTAGTTGGGATGGCTGCAACGATATTTAATGCAACAGGCAATACCGATTTTGATTATCGCGAGACGATATCACCGTGGATACGTGGTGTTCTGACTTTTTCGCCAGATGGTACGTTGATGAGTGATGTTCCGCTTATTTTCAAAATACATGTGATGCTGGGTCTAGCTCTCTTCGCAGTATTTCCGTTTACTAGACTTGTCCACATGCTGAGTATGCCTATCCAATATTTAAGACGAAGTTATGTGCTGTACCGCAAGCGGAAATAAAGGGTGGTGTTCCCATGGTGACTGGCGTCATATTGGCGGGTGGCCGTAATTCGCGAATGAACGGATACAATAAGGCGTTGTTACCCATTATGGGAGAACGGCTTATTGAACGGCAAGTACGAATGATGCGAACCATTTGCCAAGAAATAATCATCGTAACACCTGAACCTGCTGTATATACAAAACTTTCACTAGGAGAAATTGTGTATCTTTCCGATGTTTATGCTAGCCAAGGACCATTGACAGGGATCCATACGGCTTGTTTGAAAATACAGACAGAATTTGCTTGGGTGATGGGATGCGATTACCCTAATCTATCTACTCATGCAGCGCAATTGATGGTCAATCGATTGCAGCAGAGTCATTATGCTGCTGCAATACCTGTCATAGGCGGTAAGCATCAAATGCTTCATGGGGTCTATCGACCTGACGCAGTGCTATGTCCTATCATCCATCTGATCGAAACGAAGCAGTATCGGCTCTCAGTGCTGTTGGAATTGATTAAATGGCTGGAACTTAAAGAATCCGATTGGTGTGCTCATGGTATCCCACTTGATTTCACCCAGGATGTCGATACGCCAGAGCAGTATTTGGCTATGTTGAGAGATTGAATGAGGAGGATACCGGTATGCGCAGTGAAAGATATATGAGACAACAAAGCTTTCCATCGATTGGTTCTTCTGGGCAAATCGAACTTGAGAATAAACATGTTCTGATTGTGGGAGCTGGGGCGCTTGGTTCCGGTAACGCAGAAATATTAGCTCGTTCAGGCGTTGGCAAGATTACGATTATCGATCGCGACTATGTGGAGTGGAGCAATCTACAGAGACAGTCACTATATAGCGAGCAGGATGCCGAGGAACAATTGCCCAAAGCAGTGGCGGCAGCTCGGCGACTTCAAGATATTAATTCTACCATCAACATTGAGGCGCATGTGTTGGATTGTACGGCAGCTGATTTGGCTCGTTTCGTTGAGTCGTCTAAGGTGGACTTGATGATAGATGCGACGGATCACTTTTCCATTCGTTATATGATCAACGACGTTGCCTACAAATATAACATTCCATGGATATACGGTGCTTGTTCGGGAAGCTATGGTGTAATGTGTTGTTTCCTACCTGATCAGCCAACTCCGTGCCTGCACTGTTTATTATCTAGCATGCCTCACTCAGCGGCGAATTGTGAAGTGAATGGAATCATTGCACCTGCAGTACAAATGGTCGTATCCATGCAATCTGCTGAAGCTTTGAAATGGCTGACGGGAAATCAAGAGAGTATGTCCAATCAATATCAGGTGTTCGATCTATGGTCCAATCTGTTCCAATCCATCAAGGTTAGTACAGGTCTAAGGCGAGAAGAATGTTTAACTTGTGGAAATTCTCCAACGTACCCTTATATGCAAGAGGATGATTCGCCGAGAACAGAAGTATTATGTGGTAGATCAACGGTATGGATTCGCCCTTCCCGTGTATCACCATTAAATATGGATCAATTGATTATTGCTGCACAGAAGCGAAGTGATCAGGTGACCCATAATCCGTATTTAGTTCAGATCCATGAAGAGAGCTATCGTCTCGTTATATTTAAGGATGGCAGAGCATTGATTCATGGGACGGCGGATCCAGAGTTGGCTAAGGAATTATACTATCGTTACATTGGTTCATAGCGCAATGGAGGTGGAGAAATGAAAGTGTTATTATTTGCTCATTTGAGAGAAGAATGCGGGGCTTCGAGCCTGTCGTTAAAGCTTGGACCAATTACTGTGACAGACATGCTGGTGGAATTTCAACAACGTTATCCGAACGTATCGATAGGTCAGTCTATGATTGCGGTCAATGAACAATTCGTCGATAGAGATTATCTCATTCAGCCAGATGATATTGTAGCTTTTATACCACCAGTAAGCGGAGGATAACGATGATGAGCGATTCGGATTTCACCCATTTCAATGATCAGGGTCGAGCGCATATGGTGGATGTCAGTGACAAAACAGAGACTCGAAGAATAGCTATCGCCAAAAGCCAAATTCAAATGCGTCCGGAGACGTTAAACAAAATTAGAGAAGGTTCGATCGGCAAGGGTGATGTTCTATCCGTGGCGCAAGTAGCGGGTATTATGGCTGCCAAAAAAACAGCGGACATCATTCCGATGTGTCATCCGTTACCTTTAACAGGGATTGACATCACTTTCGCTGAGGTGGATGGGGAGACTTTGTCTTTTCGCGTAATTGTTAAAACAACCGGTGTTACAGGAGTAGAGATGGAGGCGCTCACGGCTGCCCAAGTCGTCGGATTAACGATTTACGATATGTGCAAAGCCGTGGATAAAGATATGGTTCTCGGTCCCACGTATCTAGAGCATAAAAGCGGTGGAAAGAGTGGCGACTATGCCCGTCATGCCATTTAGCATGGAGAGGGGTGAAAGTAAGATGAACGAGTCAAGGTATGTCATTACCGATCAGCCTATCATTCCGGAAGAAGTAACAAGTAAAGTCAAGCGACGGGAAGCTGGAGCCATTACGCTGTTCTTAGGTACGGTTCGCGAGATTACTTACGGTAAACGAACGCTTTATCTAGAATATGAAGCCTATCCTTCGATGGCCATCGCTCAATTAGAGCGGATCGGACAGGAAGTGCGCGAACGATGGCCAGATAGCGAAACAGCTGTTACTCATCGGGTAGGGCATTTGGATATTTCCGATATTGCCGTTGTTATTGCTGTATCCTCTCCACATCGGAAGACAGCTTATGAAGCGAATGAATATATCATCGAACGAATCAAACAGATCGTGCCAATCTGGAAGAAAGAACAGTGGGAAGATGGCTCAGAGTGGATTGGAGATCAATTAGGACACAATGCATATCCAGATGGACAGCCGCAAATAGAAGCAGGGAATGAATGATCATAATGCGACGTCATTGTCACGCTTTCGAAAGGGGAATAAGCATATGGAGGTTTCATCATTAATCGATCCATTCGGACGGAAACATGATTACTTGCGCATATCGGTCACAGACCGTTGTAATTTACGTTGTATCTATTGCATGCCAGAAGAAGGAATGGAATTTGAGCCAGCAGGACATCTCTTAACTTATGAAGAAATTACCGAAGTAGTCAGAGTGCTAGCAGGAATGGGAGTACGCAAATTACGTTTGACAGGTGGAGAGCCGCTTGTTCGTAAAGAATTAGACGTCCTTGTAGGAATGCTTGGCCAAATACCAGGTATTGAGGATATCGCACTAACTACGAATGGGATATTTCTAGCTCAAAGAGCAGAGCGCTTGAAGCAAGCAGGATTATCCCGTGTGAATATCAGTCTGGATTCTTTGCAAGCGGATCGTTTCAAGTCGATTACACGTGGTGGCGATATTAATAAAGTACTAGCGAGCATTGATGAATGTTTGAGAGTAGGACTTTCACCGATTAAATTGAATGTCGTGCTGATGAAAGGAATCAACGATGATGAAATCGCGGACTTCCTTGCGCTGACATTGGAACGAGATATTAGCGTGCGCTTTATCGAATATATGCCCATTGGTCACCATGATTCACAGTGGAAAAGTTTATACCAGCCTTTACAACAAGTATTTGACGTGTGCACGGACAATCATTGGACATTCGATCCTGTATCATCGCTTCAAGGTAATGGACCTTCGGATAATTATAGACTGCATGGGGCTAAGGGAAGCTTCGGTCTCATTCATCCGATTAGTAATCATTTCTGCCAAACATGTAATCGACTCCGTCTTACGGCGGATGGATATATTAAACCTTGTCTGGCATGGTCTGAGCAATTCCAAGTTCGCCGAGTGATTGGCGATGATGAAGCCATTCGTCAATTGTTTATGGAAGCTCTTGGCACCAAGCCAGAAACTCATGAAATGTCTAAGCATTTACTAGACGAACAGACGACTCAGACTCCGACTATTCGAAGAATGTCACAAATTGGCGGATAAGGAGGCTATAATAATGAAAAAAATGATTAACCATATGATGTTATTTATGTTGCTAGCTGTCATGTTAATATCATTGTTTGGTTGTAATACGGCAACAGTAGCACCTGAAGAGGTAGAATTAACGATCTCAGCTGCAGCCAGTTTGACGGATGCCTTGAATGAAATACAAACAGCTTATGAGTTGGGGAATGAGAATATTAAGCTTCACTTTAACTTTGGTGCATCGGGTGCTCTGAAGCAACAGATTGAGCAAGGAGCTCCAACAGATTTATTCCTATCCGCATCTACGAAGGTGATGAATGAGCTAGTCCAGGAGCAATTCATCGAAGAGGCTCAGCAAATGAATGTTCTAATGAATGAACTCGTTGTAATCGTTCCTACAGATAGTAAATTAACGATTGAGAAATCGGAAGATCTATCTGTAGATGGAATTAGCAAGATTGCGCTTGGAATTCCAGAAAGTGTTCCTGCTGGGAACTATGCCAAAGAAGCTTTGGCCCATGATAATGTATGGGATGCGCTACAGCCGAAGTTAGTTCAAGCGAAAGATGTGCGCCAGGTACTTCAATATGTAGAGACAGGAAATACAGATATTGGTTTCGTGTACAAAACAGATGCACTATTAACTTCCAATGTGAAAATGGCATATACAGTAGATCCTTCAACGTATACAACTGCGGAATATCCTTTCGGAATCGTAAAAGAGACGAAGCATCAGAAGGAAGCAGAAAATCTATTGTCTTATCTCCATTCTGAGGAAGCCTTGAATGTATTTACAAAGTATGGATTTACAATATCTGCATCGCAAACGACACAGCCGTGATGAATTGGCAACAGTATTGGGATCCCATCAGGTTGTCTATGCAAGTAGCGTTATTGTCAAGTATAGTAGCAACGATTAGTGGGGTAGCGATCGCATGGTGGATGTCAAGGGCGACATTTAAAGGAAAAGTATTGCTGGAGACAGCATTTATGCTACCACTGGTGCTTCCGCCAACGGTAGTGGGTTTTTTTCTATTAGTGTCATTGGGGAGAAGAAGTATCATCGGTGTCATTATGGAGTGGATCTTTTCGGCACCGATTATTTTTTCATGGTGGGCAGCTGTAATAGCCTCTATTGTAGTTTCGTTTCCGCTTGTATATCAAACGATGAGACTGGGATTTTCCTCAGTAGACAAAGATTTGAAAGAAGCAGGTCGTTCGGCAGGGGCTAATGAATGGCAGCTTTTTTGGCATATTTGTTTACCATTAGCGGTTCCATCTGTTCTCACAGCTTATATCCTTAGCTTCGCACGTGGATTGGGTGAATTCGGAGCTACATTAATGATAGCCGGCAATATTCCAGGTAAGACTCAGACTATACCGACAGCTATTTATGTGGCGGTAGACAGTGGGAATAACACGATGGCCTTCGCTTGGGCGGGCTCAATGGTGTTCTTCTCCTTCATGTTGCTACTGCTAACGGGTAGAAGGAAGGATGAATGAAGGGTATAATCTGATGTAATAAATTAGGTAGGATGGAGTGATCATGTAGTGAAGAGAAATATCGTAATTCCCCATGAACATGGTGGATGGGCTATGGTGAGTGTTCCTTTTATAATGGGAATGATGGCAGGTAGACCTCAGTGGTTACACCTGCTACTCTTTTTAGCTTGGTTATTTTTATACTTGGCATCATATCCATTACTACAAGCGATGAAGAAAAAATCGAATCGTGGACGATTTATTAAATGGGGTGTTATATACGCCGTGATTGCCCTAATATGTGTTGGATTACCACTTTATATGTACACGGAGTTATTGTATTTCGCAATTCCACTTGTCGGCTTGCTGCTAGTTAATATTTGGCATGCCAAGCAAAGATCTGAACGTGAGATCGTTAACGACCTCTGCGCTATTATTATCTTTTCACTTGGAGGAGCGGCTGCCTATTTGGTGGGTGGTGGGAGTTGGGACTATACGATGATGGTCGTTATTTTGTTTAACTTTTTATATTTTACAGGCACTGTATTTTTCGTGAAATCTGTCTTTCGCAAAAGAGGAGATAAAAGCTGGCTGATGGCCACTCGCATCTACCATGTGATCCTACTCGTTATACCTTGGATTGTAGGTATCCCATGGATGATGTTGTCGTATAGTCTTGCGCTCATTCGTTCATTCGTATACGGTGGCAAGCAGATGCGCCCGATGAAAGTGGGTATGATTGAAATTGTAAGTGTCGTATTCTTCTTACTGGTATCTATGTTCGCTATTTAGCCGATATTATAGATCTTTATAAATTTCTCTCATAACATGTCGCAGTTCAGGGATAATAATTCTAGTTGTAGCAAGCTTGACCGCCCCCGTAGATCCAGGCATCGAAAAGATGGCTCTATGATTACATACACCTGCGATGGCTCGACTTAGAATAGCTGCTGTTCCGATATCCTCAGTAAAGCTTAAATAGCGAAAAATTTCTCCGAATCCATGCATTTCTTTGTCGAGGATATCTGAAACGGCTTCATAAGTCGTATCCCTTAAGGCAATTCCAGTACCGCCATTTAGAAGAATAGCTTCTACGGAAGGATTCTGTATACCTTCACCAATAACAGACTGAATTTGCTCGTATGAATCGGGTACAATTTGATAGTCTGTTATTTCATATCCAGAGGATTCCAAGAGTTCCCTTAATAAGGCACCGCTTGCATCCGTTTCTGGTGTCCGCGTATCAGAGACTGTTATAATCATACAACGAACAGATGAAGGTGCTTCACTACGGTGGATCTCAACTGATGATAACATGGTAATCAACCTTTCGTTTCTTAAGTCATTTGTATAACTCTTTCATATAGAACTATACAAATTTTGCGTTGATAATTCCAGTTTTGATAGTGTTAGTTACATTCGATAGGATAGCAAAATTAAACTACAAGTTAATATAATGAAAGCATACACAGCTAGATTACGATATTATACATATTACAACATCAGATTAGGGGAGTTATAAATGAAAACTCAACGCAAAAAAGTATTCAATAAAAATTATTCTTTACAGTTAGCTACGATATTCATTGGGTTCATTATTTTTGGTGTTTCTGAAAATATTAAGGGACCTGCCATTCCACGAATACAGATGAGCTTCAATCTTGACGAAATTCAGCTAGGTACATTATTATCACTGAATGCCTTAGGTTATCTTATTGCGTGTTCCTTCACAGCTATATTAACAAGAAAAATAGGAATAAAGTGGGCGAGTATGATTGCCTTTGGATCTATGATTATTTCCGGGATTCTTATTTTTGTTTCCCATACCTATACATTCTTCTCTGCATCTTATTTCTTGATGTACATTGGAAATGGAATGCTTGAGATCGCATTAGCTATACTTGGAGCTCGGATTTTTGTGAAAAATACGGGAACGATGATGAACTTGTCACATTTCTTCTATGGGCTTAGCTCTACAGTCGCACCCTTGCTGGCTTCCGGGTTAATGACGTTAACTGTATTCAATCATACATTGGATTGGCGAGGAATGTATCTCGTGATGTTATGTTTATCGGTCATACCTATGATACCGGCGTTGATGAGTCGCTTCCCAGGGGACGATTTATTAGAAGAGGATCGAATTCCGTTAAAAGTATTAATGAGAGACCCGGCCCTATGGCTATTAGTTGCAATACTCTCTTTCGGAGTGGTATCTGAGTTGGCAGTTGGCGGCTGGCTTGTCAATTTTCTTGAGAAATCTTACGATTGGAATACAACAGCTGCGGCAGGGATGCTATCCACCTTCTTTCTTTTCTTTTCGGGGGCAAGACTCTTTTTAGGACCTGTTACTGATAAAATAGGATTTAATCTTTCGATCATCATATTATCAGCATTTGCTGGTATTTGTACTTTTATAGCTATCCTGGTAGGTGAACCGGCCGCGATTTTCTTTGCTTTAGCGGGTATTGGTATTGCACCTATATATCCTACGGTCATGGCCTTTATTGCTAAAAGATATCCAACTGGAAGTGATACAGCGATCACCTTTACTGTGACCATGATGGGGGTTGGCAGCGTCATCGGTAATTATCTGATTGGAGCGATTACAGATGGGGTAAAGAATGTATACGGAGTCGATACAGAAATAGGTTTATTACGTGGATTGCAAGCTGGATATGGATTTATTGGATTATGTGCTCTTATATGTTCATTCGCAGGTATCATATTATATAAGTATTTGAAAACACGGAATGAGTTAATATAACTTTGATTCAGAGTGCATACACATATATTAGGAGGCTAGAGATGAAGGAAGAAATGCAAAGGATACAGCTTCATATTTCACATCATCAAATTCAAATTCGCTCTAGGACATTTGATGAGACCTTGTGTCAATGGGGGGATGGAAATGTAGAACAGGGGGTTATTATTCATCCTGGATATATTACCTTTGATCCGTTACTCGATGGTAATTTTAAAGCGGAGGTTTGCTTGGTGTTTAAAGAGCAATTTACATTAGGTCGATACACACAGAGATGTTTTGTAGTTCCATTTGAAGTATTAGAACGGGATAAGCTGGAGGTTTTATCTGTGGGTACTGCTATACCTATTCAATTGCCCCTTCATGAGAAAAAATTATACGACTTATATTATGAGGTTTGTGTAGATGAGAACACTTTTTATAAATTAACTTTTGTTCCAGCTGACGTGAAAATACAAGCGATGGTGCTCCAAGATGATGATTGGGGCGGTGAAAGTAACCGAAAATTAAAAGAAGGATATGTAGATATATAATTGGTAATATGGGGGAATCTATCAATCTAACTGACTATCAATGCAGTTTATGTTACAATGTTTTAGGAATGATTGTTGGATTGTTGGGAAATTTGTCTATACATAATGGCTTGAAATGGCACAAATTTAGTGGATGTTTGGCGAGGAGGTCGCATACATATGTCGGATTCCCAGATGATTCGAGAGATTAAAGAGGGGAATGTCGAACTTTTCTCCGTATTAATGCGTCGTTATCAGCGTAAAATACTAGCGTTTGTCTATCATATGCTAAAGAGTTCTAATATGGAGCTTATGGCGGAGGATCTTTGTTCAGAAACATTTTACAAAGCATACCGCAGTCTCCATACATTCAGAGAGGTGGATGCCTCATTCTCCACATGGCTATATACGATCGCTCGGAATACGGTCTTAAGTGAATTGCGTAAACAACGTAGTGTAAATATTCCGCTTGATGAGAGTGGATTTGTTCCTGTTGCACCCTTTGAAGTGGCACCAGAACAAGCGATTCTTCGTAATGAAAAAGTCAATATGGTGAGATCTGCCATCAACAATTTGCCTGAGAAGCAGCGTTCTGCCTTAATTCTAAGAGAATATGATCAATTAGACTATCAGGAGATCGCTAATATACTCGGACAAAGTGTAAGTTCTGTGAAATCGCTTTTATTTCGAGCACGCTCTAGTGTGAAAATACAACTGGAACCTTACTATTATAACGACACTAATGACGAATTCGAAGGGATGACGAACAGATGAAATGCTGTGAGGCTCAGGAATTATTCGGGTTGATGTGGGATATATCCATAGATCATCCGAAGAGGCTTATGTTAGAACAACATATAGCAACCTGTAGCGAGTGTTCAGCTGAATTCGAGCTTTGGGAAGAAAGCCGATTGCTAATGCATGATTTAAGTGATGAATGGACAGAATTAAGATCGGAATCTATCAATCGGCAGGTAATGGATCGGATATTTAGCGAATCTCCGTGGTTGATACAGGATCAGAGTAAGCCATTTGAAGTACCAGTAGCGACAAGACAGAGACTATCAGTATGGATTATTAGTTGCCTTATGTTGTTCTTTATAAGTTTCTTATTTTTTATTAAGCTAGATCCATCTAAATCTAAGATTGAAATCGTATCATCGAATGGTATCTTTCCCACTGAGATTGCAGGAAGTTCTACGGAAGCAACTTATATTATTCCTGAGTTGAATAGCGGAATCATTGAACCTCTGGTGATCAATATGGGTCCTACGCATCCTCTTTATTGGATGGTACTATCTACTATAAGTGTAGCTCTAGCGCTATACTCCCTACGAAGGTTAAGTCGCATTCGTCGTTGATTTAGGAAACGTTATTTGGATTGGAGGATAAGAGGATGAAGATAGGATTGATCCGTCACGGAATTACGGACTGGAACGCATTAGGGAAGATTCAGGGTCAAACGGATATTCCCTTGAATGATGAGGGTAGGGCACAGGCCGTAGCTTTAGGCGAACGACTAAGAGAAGAATCCTATACGTGGGATTCTGTGATTAGCAGCGGACTAACACGTGCAGATGAGACAGGAGCTATTATCGCATCGATATTGTCCATTCCCGTAATGGAACCTGATGAACGACTGTTAGAGCGCTCCTTCGGACAAGTAGAGGGGTTAACAGCCGAGCAACGGGAGAAGAAGTGGGGTAAGGATTGGAATCAGCTAGATCTCGGTCAGGAAAAGGATGAAGACATTCAAGTGCGAGGTCTTGCCTTTTTGGAAGACATGTGGAAAAGGTATCCTGACAGAAATATTCTCGTTATAAGTCACGGCGCTTTTCTTGCCCAATTATATATAGCGATGTACAACGATATATATACGGAGAGAATTGGAAATTTATCATTAACAATTTTGGAGAAAGAGGATTTGAATTGGAAGCCTCTATTATACAATTGTAATCGTCATTTACTGAAGATACAGTAAATTGGGCTGTCCTATAAGTCATAAACTGACTAAGGATAGTCTTTTTTGTTGGCTTAACATCGCGGAATCAGTTGGAGACTCTCGTCATATCAGCTTGTTTCGATTAGAGGGATATTACTCCCACTACCTGAATTCTCCGAACCCCCGATCAATTATGCTGAAGGCGTTTTTCTTTTTTTAGGTATCAAATGAGGAGTAACTACCAATAATGGTACTAAAACGGTGAGGCGATGAACCATGAATCGAACCATGAATCTAGCGGATATGCTCACGTTTGCTGATATTGGGCAGCTGACAACGATTGCAAGCCACTACCAATGCGAATGCAAGCAGAATTCGAAACATGAGTTAATTCAAAGTATTTTAGTGACTTTGAATCATAGGGAATTTATAGGGCAACAGATTCGTTGTCTCTCCGTGGATGATTTGAGATTTCTTAACGCTATTCTGTTCGATGATCGACAATTCTTCAATCTGGAGGAGTTCATTGCAATTATTAGCCAAACTTCCTTTCAGAGCGTAGAGGCAGACAGCTCGAATGTACAGGTGAAGAAATTAAATCCTCGAGACACGATTGCTCGATTCAAAAGAAGTGGTTGGATTTTCAATGGGTTATCACAGGATACAAAGTATCTCTTCCAGATTCCACGCGATCTGAAGGATAGATTCCGCAAGGAATTAGGCGGTTATTTGAAAAGTATGATTATAAGTTCAAGTGAACCAGCGGTCTATCGCGAAGAACAGGGCCTTCTGAAAGAAGATTTGGGATTCTTTCTGCGTTATGTTCAACAGCAGGAGATTGAAATGAATCAGGAGTACACGATGTATCGAAGGAATCAGCAACAGATTATGGACAGTTTTCATATTTCAGAACCTTTGTTATCAAAAGGAGGATGGAGATTTGGATATGGAAGGACCTTTCATGTATATCCAGTTAGATTAGCTTTAATCTATGATTACGCATTCCATAAGGGGTATATTGATGAGTTAGATCATAGATTAAAACTAACAGAGCTAGGGCTGGAATGGTTGGAGCAAGGAGAAAGTGAGGAAATGGTACGAATGGTTCAATTCTGGTTAAGACTGTATAAACGACCGATTCCTAATTTATCGTCTTTAGTCTATTGGATTGATCAATGTTGTAGTGATTGGGTTACGCTTACATCGTTACATGAGGCTTTAGGCTGGTTGATTAAGCCGTTCTACTACGATACGTCACAGATGATTATGGAAGAACGTGTCATTCAAATGATGATGCATCTAGGGCTTCTCCGCATTGGTGAAAGTGAAGAAAAGGGAATTGTTGTGAAAATGACGGTAAGAGGTAAGGAAATAGTTCAGATCTAAAGTGTGGGGGTGCATTCAATTGGATAAGTTGAAAGTTACTAACGAAGTGATGTTGGGGTTAGCAGCTGAGATGGTCCTAGATGAAGCTGTCCGTATATATCGTAGCGAAGAGGTCTACAAGAAAATTGATATAGCGTTGGCCAACGGAGATAAGGTGGCTTTTACAGAACTTACCGAAGTGCTAAGGACTTTGAAATGAAGAAATGCATCTTTGCATTTCTTCTTTTTTAGGTTAGATTTAAGTTCATATATCATTATAGAAGGGATGAGTATTATGAAGTTCAGCGAAATATCTCCTGAGTCATGGTTAGAACTGCAACCTTACTTAGATACTTGTCTGATTCCTTTTACAGGTCTGACGGGTGTGGAATCTCCTATCGAAGCTACGGCGGCATTGGAAAGATTACGTGATTTGATGGATTTAGTTGAATCTCGTTACAATGGGAGGATGGTCACATACCCTGCATTTCATTATGGAGGACAAGCAAATTGTGAACTATTAAATGATATTTGTCACAAAGTTAAGAAAAGTGGGTTTAAATATGT
Organism: Paenibacillus sp. Y916; assembly: GCF_056786435.1. Lineage (NCBI taxonomy): Bacteria > Bacillati > Bacillota > Bacilli > Caryophanales > Paenibacillaceae > Paenibacillus > Paenibacillus sp. Y916. Next base: position 624,416 of record NZ_JBXCJA010000001.1, read on the forward strand.
TATTGTTATGACAGCAGATACCTATTTAGAGTCACCCCAATGTACTCATTCTGACTTAATATTATCACAGCCGAAATTAGAAGAATTACTAGTGGATCAACATTTGTCGCTATCATCTATCATACAAGAAAAAGTAGAAAACCTCTGGAAAAGGAACTGCTTAAGCTAAATGTGACAGAATTACGACATTTTGCAGTTAAGAATTTTTTTTGTTGACATGAAAATGAGCATGAATTGTTGACGGTCTTAAGAGGCTAATATATTATTAAGTTGTCTTGGTAATTGGTGTGATAAATATCATTGAATTACTTAATGAACGGGTTGAAAAGGGGGTTGAAGACATGGAGAACAACCAAAATGATCATCAAGAAAAGGAATACCTACCAAATAGTAACAAGGAGATGTCTCGTCGACAATTTCTAACGTATACATTGGGAGGCGCGACAGCCTATATGGCTGCTGGTGCAATATTGCCAATGGTACGATTTGCGGTAGATCCAATTCTGCAGAAGAAGACAGATGAAGATTTCATTAAAGTTGTTGAAGTTAGTAAAATTACTAATGAACCACAAGAGTTTAAATTTGAACTCAAACAACAAGATGGCTGGTATCCAAGTACGGCTAACTTAGTTGCATGGATTCGTAAGGATGAATCCGGTAAGATTTATGCTTTATCTCCCATCTGTAAGCATTTGGGATGTATTGTGGGATGGAATAATAACAAATCATATCCAGACGAGTATCACTGCCCTTGCCACGGAGCTCGTTATACGAAAGTCGGCAAGAACCTATCAGTATCGCCAAAACCACTCGATACTTACAAAATATCGATTGACAATGGATGGGTATATTTAGGAAGTACTGAACCAAATACGGAAGTGAAATAGGAGGCGAATATTTCGGATGTTTAAGAATATCTATAACTGGATTGACGAACGTCTTGATATCACGCCGATATGGAGAGACGTTGCAGACCATGAAGTTCCGGAACATGTTAACCCGGCGCATCACTTTTCTGCATTTGTTTATTGCTTCGGTGGATTGACATTCTTTATTACCGTCATTCAAATTTTGTCAGGTATGTTCCTGACGATGTATTATGTACCCGATATTATGAATGCTTATAACAGTGTTGAGTATTTGCAGACACAGGTTGCATTTGGTCAAATTGTGCGAGGAATGCATCACTGGGGAGCGAGTTTAGTTATTGTCATGATGTTTCTACATACAATGCGTGTATTCTTTACGGGCTCGTATAAAGCCCCGCGTGAAATGAACTGGGTCGTAGGTATGCTCATCTTTTTCGTTATGTTGGGTCTAGGACTAACAGGTTACTTACTTCCTTGGGATAACAAGGCCTACTTTGCAACGAGAGTAACGATGGAAATCGCAAACTCTGTTCCATATCTAGGGCCTGTTCTGAAAGAATTGATGCAAGGTGGTACGATCGTTGGTGCTCAGACGTTAACTCGATTCTTTGCATTACACGTATTTTTCCTCCCGGCCGTATTGTTAACTCTGTTGGTTGGACATTTCATTATGATCCGCAGACAGGGAATTTCCGGTCCACTATAATAGAAGGGAGGTATATTGATGGCGCACGGAAAAGATTCGAAAGAAAAGGTAGTTTTTGTTGGTGATTCTCGTGTCAAGAAGGGGAAAGGCTTTGTTGTGCCACCGGATTACACAGCTTATCCTGGTAAATCGGAAGCGTTTATTCCTAACTTTCTGTTAAAAGAATGGATGGTTGGGGTTGTCGTTCTTGTCGGATTCTTAGTATTAACGATTGCAGAACCTGCTCCACTTGGTTTTCCAGCAAATCCAAGTGCAACGATTATTCCAATGCCGGATTGGTATTTCTTATTCTTATATGAATATTTGAAACTGCCTTACGCCTCTGGTGATTATGTTGCTCTTGGAGTCGTTGGTGTTACGGGAGTAGCCTTTATGGCATTATTGCTAGCGCCTTTCCTAGATACAGGTAAAGAGCGCCGGTTCTATCGCAGACCTATCACATCATCGCTTATGTTACTTTCGATAGCGGCGATCGTGTTTCTAACAAACTCAGCTTGGACGCATTATATAAATGAACTAGAAGCTACAAATCAGATACCTGAGACTCATCAACGTGTTCTAGATGCGGAAGCGAAGCGTGCAAAGGGTCTTCCTACTTCCAATGCCGTTGTAACCAAAGAAATTGCTATTGTTGATAAAGAAGATCAAGCGATGGAAACTTACAAATTGGCAGGTTGTATTTCTTGCCATGCAGCGGACCTGAAAGGGAATGCTGGTCCATCATTGCGTGGCATTGGTGATAATTATGATGAGGCAGCGATTCTATCAGTTATCAAAGAAGGTCAAGGACGTATGTCTCCAATGTATGACCAGGCTATTGCAGCAGGTTTAACGGATCAAGACGTTAATGAATTGGCAGCTTGGCTTGCGAAACAGAAATCAGAATAGTAAAATCAAATGAAAACCTGATTCTTTAAAAAGATCAGGTTTTTTTCTTATCACCTAAGGAGGAGCAATATTGTCTATTTCTTATTTTTGGAGCACATCATTTCTGAGTAAACGAAGTTTTCTGTGGCTTCTATTTCTATGTAATCTCGTCGGAACAGTATATGGATATATATGGTACGGGGGCCAAATGGAAGACACATTAGCACATTATGCGTCATGGTTAATTGTTTTTGTCCCAGATAGTCCTACGGCAAGCTTATTCTTTACGGTTGCTATTGGATGTTTATTGATGCCGCCTCGAACGGGATGGGGTCAAACCATTCGTCATATCATTGAGGCATTGGCAGTAGTTACATCGGTGAAGTATGGGATATGGGCTTGTAGTATGATATTTGCGGGCCAATATCAAGGGGATATTTTGCAATGGCAGGATTGGATGCTCGTTGTGTCCCATTCGGCTATGGTGATTGAGGCATTAGTGTATGTTCGCTTATTTGGATTCAATTCTAGGTTGTTAATTGGTGCTGCTGCATGGACTCTATCGAATGATTTCATAGATTATACATATGGTGTGTATCCTTATCTCCCAGGTGTGTTACATGACAACTTAAAGGCTGTAGAGAACTTCACGATAGGACTGACTATCATCAGTGTTGCAATAGCATGGATTACATTGAGGTATGCTAGGCTTCGTACCCCTGCTATCAAACAATAGAATCTTGTTCTATATGCATCCCTCTGACCATACATTTACGGTAGGAGGGATGTCCATGTTACGTATTACACGATCTCACCCAATACTTTGGTTGATGGTTAGCGTTATATTTATGTTTATTACAAATCCAGGTGTGGTCTGGTCGGAAGGATCATCATCAGCACCTATCGATCAAGCAACGCAATTAAATATAGCTGTAGAGAGGTTATACCGTAATGTTGTGGATGGGAATTTGGCGGAGATTCGTCTCGCAACAGAGAGAGTTGAACAAATATTTACGTCCTCTTCGTTCGAAGGTCTGACGGAAGTTGAAGGTATTCAAGCTCTTGTAGAGTGCATTGTAGAAATGAAGATGGCAACGACTCAATCATCCATTCAAGCAGAAGAATGGTTGAAATCTGCAGCGAAACTACGTTTAGCAGCAGATAGTCTAAGTAATAAAGAACAACCTTTATGGTACCAATATTATAAAGTTATGCGTGAAGATTTAAGTATGATGCAGAACCGATTGAATGAGAATAATAAACAAGGTTTGAAAAAGGCCTACGACAGTCTGCAAGCCCATTATGAGTTAATTCGACCAGCCGTTGTGATACAGAAGAAACCATTTGAGGTCAGCATGATGGATTCCTGGATATCTTTTGTAGGTGGTATGACAGCATCAGAGACGTCTAAAGCAGATTCTATTCGAAGTGCAGTTATTCAAGGGGAAGAATTGGTTAATACGTTATTTGGTAAGAAAAAGGACGAACCTGCTTTCTCAGCGCAATTCGACCTTCATTCCTATCAGAATGGAATCTGGATAGGTGGATTATTTATATTGTCTACACTTATCTATGTAGGTTATCGCAAATACCAAGGGGTGCATAAGTTATGGTAGTAGACTTCACTTATGATCTTCGCGGAACCCTTCACCATGAACGTCATGAACATCATTAATAATGATGAAAGCTCGGGGATCAATGGACTTAATAATCAGGCTGAGACGTCGAATCTCTTGTCTAGAAACGACACAATAGACCATGTATTTGGCTTGCTTAGAGTAGGCACCGATTGCAGGAATTAGTGTTACCCCTCGATCCATTTCCTTCGTAATGAGATCGGCGATCTCAGGAGCATGATCACTAATAATTGTGAAGGCTTTTGCGGCGTATGCCCCTTCTTGGATAAAGTCGATCACTCTAGATGCAATATAAACGGCAACGAAAGTGTATAAAATTTTCTCAATAGGAATGAAGAATAAAGAAGCTCCAATGATGATGACATCCAGCGCCAAGATGACTTGTCCCATGCTCCACCCAAATTTACGACTACAGATCCTTGCGATGATGTCAGATCCCCCAGTAGTTCCTCCGAAACGGAATACAATTCCAAGCCCTCCACCCAATGTGACTCCTGCGTATAGAGAGGCTAGTATATAGTCATATTGGGTCACAAAAGGAGAAATAAGCCCACGCTCTATGAGCTTTTCAAAAAACCAAAGAAAAAAAGTCAAAGATACGATACCGATCCCCGTGTAGAGCATTTGTTTCTTACCTAAAATCATCCATCCCATTATAAAAAGAGGGACATTCAAAATTAAAGTAGATAATGAAGGTGGAATTTGGAAAGCATAATGAAGCAATATTGTAATCCCTGTGACTCCACCTTCCATTAATTGGTTAGGAATGATAAAATAAAGAAGACCGAAAGCGTAAATTGCGGTACCCATAATGATGGGAACAACCATTTTAAATCGTGTAGTAATGTTCGTTAAGTTCATTTGTATCCCCCACATATTCAGAAATAGGAAAAACATAGATTATTATGTCACTAGTAGTATACCTTTTTTAACGAATATTAAAAAAAATCATTACAAAATAGCTTTAATAGCACATTTGGAGTAAAATAAGTAACAAGAAAATGTTGTATTTACGGTTGAATTCAATCTTCGATGTCGAATACGCCTCTTGGTATACTTCGTGATCAAAAGATGACTTTTTGAACAACATCTAAAGGGGTTGTGTAAAATATGGAGAAATCATTGGCAGAGATGCAACGCGAAGTGGATCGCTATATTTCGCAATTTGAAGAAGGATATTTCAATCCATTATCTATGTTAGCGAGGATGTCGGAGGAAGTTGGCGAATTAGCACGTGAAGTGAATCATGAATTTGGTGAAAAACCTAAAAAACCAAGTGAAGAACATAATTCAATTGAGCTAGAACTTGGAGATATCCTCTTTATTACAATGTGTTTCGCTAACTCATTAGGTATCGATTTGAGCAAAGCGCATGATTCTGTCATGCATAAATTTAATACTCGTGATGCGAATCGCTGGACTAAAAAAGACACAGATTAGGTATATAGCACATATGCTGTATAAAACCCATTTGAAGGTGAGAACAGCATATGAAATCGGAAGACTATATTCAACAGGCATACCGTTGTATTCTACAGAATGATTTTGTAGAAGCGATCCGTCTTTTCGAAGAAGCTATTAGTTTAAACCCGTTAGATGCTGAGATTTATTATAAGTGTTCGATTACCTATGCTAGAAATAACCGGCTTGTTAAGGGAATTGAATACGCTGAAAGGGCTCTTCATCTAGCTCCGGATAAGGTTGTTTATCAGTTGTACCTACAACATCTCAAAGCGATGTATCTTGTACAAGAATCAAAGAAACAACTAGATCAACTACAGAATCTTACTGTAATTGATTTATATAAGGCGGTTACCTCACTAAAAGAGGCCATCGAATTAGATCCGTTATATGGTGAAGCTTATGTTTGTTTAGCGTTAGCATATAGTGAGTTGAATGAACATGCGACTGCGATTGCGACGTTAAAGGAAGCGTTATTTCTTTTGCCAGCAGAGCAGGGGTTGGATAAATTATTGGAACAATTAAAAAAAAAATTTAAAGATTATATGAATGGATCCAATATATAATGAGGAAGCGGGGAGATCTGAGACATGTCAGTTCCAATTAGAGTGGCGGTTATAGGTGCTGGAGGCCGCATGGGTAAAGAGGTTGTTAAGTTGGTGTTGGAAGATCAAGAACTTGAATTGGTAGCCGCGGTAGATCGGTCTGCTGGTGAGTTAGATGTTGCTAGTTTAGTTGGATTACCTTTAAGTGGAATTATGGTTACATCTGATATTGAATTTGCTTTTGCCGAGCAAAAGCCAGATGTGATGGTTGACTTTACCACACCAGAATCTGCGTATATGAATACATTAATTGCAATTAAACATGGTGTGAGACCAGTGATAGGAACGACTGGTTTTACACCAGAAGAGATTAAGGAACTGGACAAGCTGTGTCAAGAAAAGGAAATTGGTGGTTTAATCGCACCTAACTTCTCTATTGGTGCTATATTGATGATGAAGTTTGCTGCACAGGCAAGTAAATACTTTCCACATCTTGAGATTATAGAGTATCACGGTGATCAGAAGCTTGATGCACCTTCAGGAACGGCGATCAAAACCGCAGAAATGATTCTAGAGAATCGTAACGAGCTTCGACAAGGAAATCCGCAGGAAAAAGAGACGATTGAAGGAGCGCGCGGCGGGTATTATAATGGATTTCGAATTCATAGCGTTCGATTGCCAGGGATTTTTGCCCAACAGGAAGTGATTCTTGCTGGATTCGGTCAATCACTTAAAATTCGTCATGATTCATATGAACGGGCAGCATATATGCCTGGCGTGAAAGTAGGAATACAAAAAGTGATGGAGTACACTGGGCTAGTATATGGGTTTGAACAATTCATTGACTAACTAGGGAGATAGGGGAGATAGAAACTATGAAAATTGCATTTATAGCTCACGACCGAAAGAAAGAAGAAATGGTCAATTTCGTTATTGCTTACGAGCATGTATTTGAAGGTCATGGATTGTATTCTACGGGTACAACGGGATTGCGAATTATGGAGAACACGAAATTAAAAATTCACCGATTCATGTCGGGTCCCCTTGGAGGAGATCAACAGATTGGTGCTCTCGTTGCACAAAATGAAATGGATCTTATCGTTTTCTTGAGAGACCCGCTCATGGCGCAGCCACATGAACCAGATATTAATGCGCTTCTGCGTTTATGTGATGTTCAAGGAATACCTCTTGCAACGAATATTGCTACAGCTGAGATCCTTGTTAAGGCGCTGGACCGTGGTGACTTTGCATGGCGTGAACTCGTACATAAGTATAAGCCAACTAGTGATGATGTATGACGGATCAGCTAGATATTCTCGTGTTCGGTGCGCATGCAGATGATGCAGAGATTGGCATGGCAGGAACGATATATAAACATGTTGAGGCGGGCTACCGAGTAGGAATATGCGATTTGACTTTTGCGGAGATGTCTTCAAATGGTACTGTGGAGACTCGTAAGCAAGAGGCAGAAGAAGCGGGTAAAGTATTGGAATTGTCTTCACGAAGTAATCTGGGTCTTCCTGATCGAGGTTTAACTATGACTCGGAATAATATAGAGGCGATTACTGCAGAAATTCGGCGACTTGCGCCGCGAATCGTGTTTGCACCTTATTGGGAGGACAGGCATCCTGATCATGTTGCTTGTAGTAAGTTAGTTGAAGAGGCCGTGTTTAATGCAAAGCTTCGACGTTATATGCCTGACCAACCGGTCGTGAATGTGGATCAGTTGGTTTATTATTTCATTAATGATCTAGGACAAGCGGATCTCATCGTAGATATTTCAAATCATTATGAAATGAAGGAGAAGGCACTTTCATGTTATGTATCTCAATTTGAAAAGTTAACAGAAGAGGCGATCGATACTCCTCTTACTCAAGGATATATCGAACGCGTGAAGTCTCGTGATCGATTAGTGGGTCAACGTAGACTTGTTCCGTATGCTGAAGGTTTCGCTGTAAAGTCACCGTTCTTGGTAGAACGTTTTTTAACTTAACCAACTGAATGTTGGTATGCTATATAATTGTCTCCTGCCAAGCATAGTATGGGGTTATGAGTCCGAAGAGGTAAGGGGGAATACGTTAATGGGTAAATTTTTGAAAATTGGAATTACTTGCTATCCATCACTAGGTGGTTCGGGTGTGGTTGCAACTGAGCTAGGAAAGTTGTTAGCTGAGAAGGGGCATCAGGTTCATTTCATTACTCACAGTGTTCCATTTAGATTAGGAACGACGTTTCAGAAAAATATCTTTTATCATGAAGTTGAAGTGAGTGATTATTATGTATTTAAATATCCTCCTTATGATTTAGCGCTAGCTACTAAGATGGCACAAGTCGCCAAAATACAAAATCTTGATATCCTTCATGTACATTATGCTGTGCCTCATGCGGTATGTGCTTTTCTAGCTAAGCAGATGGTTGGGGATCAATTGAAAGTAGTAACAACACTACATGGAACAGATATTACTGTATTAGCACAAGACGAAACACTTAAAGATCTTATTCGATTGGCCATAAATGAAAGTGATGCAGTTACGGCAGTATCGAATGACTTGATTAGAGAAACTAGAGATGTCTTGGATATTAGTCGAGACATTGACTTGACATACAATTTCGTAGATAAACGGGTATACTACCCTCGTGACACAACTGCTTTAAGACAAGATTTCGCCCAGCCTGATGAAAAAATATTGATGCATATATCTAATTTTCGCCCAGTGAAACGCGTGTCAGATGTGATTGATATTTTTGCAAAGGTCAATGAAGTGATTCCATCAAAACTATTGTTAGTTGGAGAAGGTCCGGATCTGCCCAAAATTCAATGTATGATTAAAGAATTGGGGTTAACTGACAGGGTTCATTTCCTCGGTAAACAAGATGAGATTGCACATGTTATTTCACTTGCGGATGTGCTGCTTCTACCATCTTCCAAGGAAAGTTTCGGTCTGGTGGCATTAGAAGCGATGGCCTGTGGTGTACCTACGGTAGGTTCTGAAGCGGGTGGCATTCCTGAACTCGTCATCCATGGTGAGACGGGGTTCCTTGCTCCTATTGGTGAGGTCGCTGAAATGGCTGACTTTACGATTCAGCTATTATCTGATGCTGCTTTAGGTGAAAGATTCAGAAAGGCATGTTTGCAACGTGCAAGGGAAGATTTCTGTGATACATTGATTACGAAGAAATATGAAGAAATTTATTATCGTGTTCTGGGACGGGAGATTCCAAATACAGAATGTTTGAATGAGGTGTATGGATAGTTGTCATTGGTGAAATGGAATCATGCGGAGACGGGAATGGCGGAACAAAGTGAAATCCTTCTGCAATTGTTACTGGAACATGGGTTCGAAGCCTATTGGGTAGGAGGCTGTGTGAGGGATGAATTAATGGGTCGTCCTATTCATGATATGGATCTGACAACGTCGGCGACTCCAGAAGAAGTGATGGCGTTATTCGATCACACCATTCCTACAGGTATTCAGCATGGTACAGTTACGGTGATGATGAAGGGCTATCCATTTGAAGTGACTACGTATCGGGTAGAAGGGACGTATATCAATCACCGACGTCCTGATGCGGTTACCTTTGTGGAAGATATTAATGAGGATTTGAAGCGTCGTGACTTCACGATGAATGCTATCGCAAGGGCTGTAGATGGTACATACATTGATCCATTCGGTGGTCAAGAAGATACTCAGAAAGAAATCATCCGTGCTGTTGGAGATCCACTCGAACGTTTCGATGAGGATGCTCTGCGGATGGTTCGTTGTGTCCGATTTGCATCTGTATTCGAATATTCGATCGCAAAGGGTACATGGAAGGGCTTATTATCTAAGCGCAGTAATTTACAATACATAGCGTTGGAACGAATTCGAGTTGAGATGGAAAAGATCATGCGTGGTGAGAATCCCCTAAGAGGGCTCGAACTCTTAAGTCGCAGTCTTTTATTAGAATTCGCTAAAGTACCTATATTATGCTCAAGATTTGATCGAGAGTTACTCTTGGGTCTGCATGTATTAAGTTCAGAGGCATTAAGTGTTAGATGGGGGCTACTTCTTTATGCTGGAAATTTCACTTCTAGCGAAGCAGGGGCAAATTTAAGGAAATGGACATTTAGCAACCAGGAGAAGGATGATATTTGCAGACTGCTTCGGTTAGATGAACAAGTAAGGACAGAATATGTAGCACGGGATGGTGTGGATTCTGATGAAACGCGAAGGCTATCATGGATTAGGCTCGTCCTTTCATTCGGAGTAGCGACTGCTGATGGCTGGTTGATGATGCAACAGGTACTTCCGGAGCACAGACGGATTATTTCTGTACAAGTCTTGGAAATGCTTACAACGTGGAGAAGTCAAATGAGAGTTCACCATCTTAAAGAATTGAATGTAAGTGGTGTTGAAATCATACAGGCATTGGAGCGGAAGGCAGGTCCGTGGCTGAGCGAGATGCTTCAACATTTATTGTTGGTTGTGGCAGCAGGGATCGTCGAGAACGATAAAGATAGTCTAATTGTTGAAATGAAACGGGTGAGTACAAATCATGAATGATATATCTTTATTGAGTATATTACTTCAGAATCCTGACGAATTTATGTCAGGCGAAGAAATAAGCAGAAGATTGTCGATCAGTCGGACGGCGGTATGGAAGCAAATCAATAAGCTAAGAAGCCTAGGGTACGAATTCGAGGCAGTATCGAATAAAGGGTATCGTATTCTAGTTAAACCAGATTTGCTTGATGTATTGACGTTAAAGAACGCATTGAAGTCAAAGATGATGGGTGCGGATATAGAAATTGTAGAAACGACGGTCTCTACGCAAGAGGAAGCGCGAAAGAGAGCAGAGCAGGGTGCTGCTGAAGGGACGCTTATCATTGCAGAAGAACAGACAGGTGGAAAAGGTAGATTGGGGCGTAAGTGGTTCTCACCGAAAGGTAAAGGGATCTACATGAGCCTTATTCTTCGTCCACAACAGTCTTTGAAGTTTACGTCTCAACTTACTCTTCTTACAGGCGTAGCTGTCTGTCGAGCAATCAGAAGGACGACAGGAATCAATGTTGGACTCAAGTGGCCCAATGATATTCTTTTCAATAAACGCAAAATATGTGGTATTTTATTGGAATCGGTCGTTGAGGATGAGCTTGTACGTTATTGTATTGCTGGGATCGGTATAAGTGTGAATGTAGATGTAGAAGAATACCCAGAAGAATTGCGGGATATTGCAACATCTTTAAAAATAGAGAGTGGAAGTCCAGTGGATCGCATCGGATTGATTGCTGAAGTTATGGAAGAATTCGAAACTCTGTATACGCTATACCAACAGGAGGGCTTCAAGCCTATCTCCTTATTGTGGGAAGCATTATCGATTAGCAATCAACAAGAGGTTATAGTAAACACACATCATGGAATACGTGAAGGTGTTGCTGTTGGTCTAGATCCCAGTGGCGCATTGCTTGTGGATATGGGAATGGGTGAGATCATGCCAATTATTTCTGGTGATGTCAAACTTAAATAGTGAAATTTGAGATTGTTTTTGTTATACTAATTTCTAGGCGGTATCGAATGAAGTCGAACTGCACTTGTACTGAATACTTAAGTTCAATTGGAAGCTTAATGAATATTGTGAGTGCGTTGGATTCTGCTCTGAGCCGGAAGGACCGAGACAGAAGGGACGATCGAAAGTGACTCTTTTTTGACTATCGGACCTTTTTAGTGGAAATACTAAAAGGTTTTTTTGTTGTCTTTAGATGTGAGTTCAAAAAGTCAGATTTTCAGCACCGAGAAGATTGGATGAAGCAAGGGAGAGAGGAGCGGAGCGTAGGCAGTACCTACGTGAGCACCTGAAATGTTTCCGAAGGAAACATACCTCGTAAGCATATGCTTAGACCGGCTGAATTCAATATTCGATGTCGAATAGGCCTCTTGGAATACTTCGTGATCAAAAGATGACTTTTTGAACAACCTCTTAAAAATGAAAGGAGTGCATGAATATGTCAATTAAATCAATGCTAAATATTGTGAAAATGAAAAAAATGAAAGAGGAAGGAATTCCTCTAAGTATGGTTACTGCATACGATTATCCTACGGCTAAGTTAGCTGAGGAAGCGAATGTAGACATCCTTCTAGTAGGAGATTCACTTGGGAATGTCGTACTGGGATATAACTCCACAATCCCTGTAACTTTGGAGGATATGGTGTATCATACCCGTTCGGTTGCTAGAGGTGCCGAGAACACATTTATCGTAGCTGACATGCCTTTTATGACATATCACGGAAGTATAGATGAGACTTTACGCGGTGTGAGAAAGCTTATGCAGGAGGGGCATGCCCAAGCTGTAAAACTCGAGGGCGGTTTGGAAATATGCTCAACTGTAGAGACTATTGTGAAATCGGGCGTGCCTGTTTTAGGTCATATTGGTCTTACACCGCAATCAGTGAACCAAATTGGTGGCTATCGGATACAGGGTAAAGATGCTAAGGATGCTCAGCGATTGATGGATGAAGCTAAAGCTTTAGAAGCAGCAGGAGCTTTTGGAATCGTGTTGGAACTAGTAACGGAACAAGTGGCAGAAGCTATTTCAAAGGAATTAACCATTCCGACGATTGGAATTGGAGCGGGCCGTTATTGTGATGGACAAGTACTGGTGTTTCATGATGTTTTCCAATATGCATCTCCCTACATGAATAAACGATTTGTCAAAACTTATGGAGATATAGGATCTTTAATTCGTGAAGGGTTAGGGAATTATGTGAAAGAAGTAAAGGAACGTTCCTTCCCGTCTTCCGAGCATGTATTCTTGGCGGATGATCATGTATTGGATTCCCTTTATGGAAATGGGACGACAAAGGGAGATAAGTCATGAAAGTGATCAGAAGTATTAATGAATTAAGACAAGCGCTTAAGCAATATAAAGTGGATCACATGGGGGACAGCAGAGTTGGATTAGTTCCAACGATGGGTTATCTTCATGATGGACATGCTAGCCTAATGACCCGTGCTCGTGAGATGAGTGATGTGGTCGTTGTAAGTATTTTTGTGAATCCAATTCAATTTGGACCTGGGGAAGATTATGAGACATATCCTCGAAATGAAGAGCGAGATTTAGCTTTGGCGGAACGCCAAGGTGTAGATATTGTATTTATCCCTACGGTGGATGAAATGTATCCTCGACCAACGAAGACGAAGATTATCGTATCTGAGCTAACGGAGTTACTGTGTGGAGCATCGCGTCCAGGACATTTCGACGGTGTGACGACAGTTGTAAGTAAACTGATGAATATTGTCCAGCCTGATCTCGCATTTTTCGGGATGAAAGACGCACAGCAAATCGCTGTACTTCAGCAAATGGTTCGGGATCTGAACATGGATGTGGAAATCGTACCGTGTCCTATTGTCCGCGAGAAAGATGGACTTGCACTCAGTTCAAGGAATGTGTACCTAAGTCCAGAGGAGCGTAAACAGGCATTGGTGCTTTCTCGTTCTCTTCATGAGGTGAAGGGGGAGTTCGATTGTAGGAAGCCCGTAACGACCTCTCAGATCCGCGAGAAGCTTACATCGATGATTGTTGCCTCTCCGCTGGCTGTGATAGATTATGTTCAAGTGCTGACTTTTCCTGAATTGATTCCTTTACAAGATGACGAATTGATTTCAGACGTTCGTGATCAAGTGATGATGGCTGTAGCTGTGAAGTTCGGTACAACCCGATTGATTGATAATATATTGTTCATACCAAAGGAGGCTGGTTCTCTTGTTTAGACATATGATGAAGTCCAAGATCCATCGAGCAACAGTAACGGAAGCGAATTTAAATTATGTAGGCAGTATTACGATAGATGAGAATTTGATGGAAGCGGCAGATTTACTTGAGAATGAAAAAGTTCAAATTGTAAATAACAATAATGGCGCTCGTCTAGAAACGTATGTTATTCCTGGTTCACGGGGTAGTGGCGTTATTTGTCTAAATGGAGCAGCGGCACGGTTAGTTTCTCCAGGAGATACAGTGATTATTATTTCATATGCCATCATGTCTCAGGAAGAATTAAGTTCTCACAAACCTACTGTTGTTTTTGTCGATGCGAACAATAAACCTGTTCAGTTGATGGATAAAGAAGTTCATGGAACGATTATGTAACAAGGCTTAATCGACATAAGATGCAATGTATGGTATCAGCGCATGAAAAGCGTCTCATCTACAAAAAATGATATTAGAGGATGTTCAAAAATTCATCTTTGTTGAACACGAACTAATCAGTTAGATCGCACTAATATCATGATTGTTAAAGGTGGGATGCAGATTATGTTTCAACATGTATTCGCTGAAATGAACGACATGTTAGAGGAGATTGTCAAGCGTTATCCAACAGCGCAAGAAACGCAGAAGCAGCTTATGATCCAAAGATGGAACATGCTTAAAGCGATGAGTGATGGGATTATTGAGGAATGGCTTTCCTTTGAAGACAAGATGGGTATCTTTCGGGAATATACGTTGTTACCGCCCATTTTTCCTTTAGGTACTACACCTGAAATGGAGACAGAGTCTTTTGTGAGAGGCCAAGGTTACTTCCAATTAATGATGTATCGTCAATCTATACAGCAATTTTCCGTAATTATATCGGATGTTCCCGACAGTTTGCTTGCAAGAACGTATATAGCGATGGCGCATCTTCACTTAGATGAGACGACGGAAGCGCTCAAGCAATTCCAATGGATCCTCCCCATAACTGAACATAAGAGGCTAAAAGCAATGATCTATAACGCAATTGGTTGTATACAGTTTAAACATTCAGACACGGTGAAAGCACAGGAGTACTTCAGATTGGCATTGCAAAATGATCCTACACTAGCCGATCCAATCGTGAATTTAAGAGTGTGCAGCGACAATTGTGGCCAACTCCAATATGGAAGTCAACTCATATCATTGAACTAACGGGAAGACGATAATAAGGCGATGCCTGCAAAGCGTGAGCTACGAGGCGTCGTCTTTTTTTTGCACCACATATAATGAATAAAATGAGAACTTCTGTTATGCTGTAAAAGAGACTGGATTGAAAGGGAATAATAGAACATGAAATTTGCTGTACTGGATTTTGAAACTACGGGTAACCAACCCGGTGATGAGATCATTCAAGTGGGACTTGCCATTATTGAGGAAGATCAATCGATATCCCGCGTATACGGATCTTTCGTTAATCCGGGTATCCCCATTCCTCCTTTTATTAGTAAATTAACTGGAATATCCAATAGTGACGTTGAGAATGCTCCTTCCTTAGAAGAAATGATGATGGAGTTAGTTCCCTTATTAGATGACGTTGTTCTGGTAGGTCATAATATCGCATTCGATTTCAATTTCTTGCAAAACTCACTTGATCGATGTGGTTATTTGCCATACGCGGGAAGACTGCTTGACACTATCGATTTTCTGAAAATATGCTTTCCGTCATTAACGACTTATCAATTAGGGCTTGTATCCTTGCAATTCGGTATTCAGCATGACCGGCCCCATCAAGCGGATAGTGACGCACTGGCTACTGCACATGTACTGTTGAAATGTTTGGATGAATTGGTCAGTCTTCCACTAATCACTTTACAGCGCCTTAGTGAGCTATTTACAGATGAGGACAGTGATTTAGCCTGGTATTTCGACGCGTTATGTAGGGAGAAAGAGAAGGAGCCTGCACAGGATCTGGAAAGTCATACATTTTATCGTCAATTGGCTTTGGCAGTTGAGGATTGGACGGACATATCAACACCACGAGATGATGCAGATGATAACCCTCTGAAGAACATTGAATTTCCACAGTATCTTGAGCAGATTGAGGAACGACTCCGCTCAATTATGCCACAGTATGAAGCCCGCGAATCTCAAAGTATGATGTTCACTGAGGTTATGAATGCACTAGAGCAAGAGAAGCATCTCCTTATTGAAGCGGGAACAGGAACAGGGAAATCTCTAGGGTACTTAATACCTGCTATTTATCAGAGTGTAAAGCGCGAACAGAAAGTTATGGTAAGCACGCATACGATCAACCTCCAGGAGCAGTTGCGAGAGCGAGATATACCACTATTGACTCAAGTTGTTCCTTTCCCATTTAAAGCGGCAATTTTCAAGGGGAGACAACATTATTTGTGTTTGAGAAAATTTGAACATAAAATAAATAGAAGAGACTTTACGAATCCTAAAGAGGATTTGATCTTAGCTGCGCAAATGATGGTATGGTTAACGCAGACTGAGACAGGTGATGATGAGGAACTGAATCTAGGAGCCCGTGGTGGGGACTTCTGGGAGACGGTGTCTAGTGACACGGATTCTTGCTTGGGACGCGCTTGTCCATGGTTTCGTAAATGCTATTATCATCGTGCTAAACATGAAGCGGGTGTAGCGGACGTTGTGATTACCAATCATTCGAAGCTATTCTCAGATGTAAAGGCAGGACATCAGCTATTGCCTGCTTACGAATATTTAGTTATAGATGAGGCGCATCATTTAGAAGAAGTCGCTGGTAAACACCTAGGCCTTCATATAAGGTATTTCAATGTGATCCACACGTTATCACGACTTTACAAAGATAACCGAAACGGTCAATTTCCTGTTCTACGACAACAGCTACAATCTTCAAGCGATGAGAAGGCCGCCGACTGGGCACTATTGACTGATCGTATGAGTAGTGATTTAGTTGATGTGAAGGAACATTGGGATAGACTAAGCGATATGTTATTTGCTCTGCTTCCTGAACGAAGTGATGCTGCTCCAGGGGATACGGGGCAGTTCGTCCTACGTTTGCAGCCTGCGAAGAAACCGAAGGATTGGGAAGTGCTGCAAGAGATAGAGAATCAGATCTATGTAACGCTGGGCGAAGTGATTCGTAGTTCGGATAAAATGATCAATGAAATCAGAGAAAATCTAGAGGATTTTAATTTTGAAAGTTTGCTCACGGACATCAGTGGCCTTGTGAAAGATTTAGCTTCCCAGCGTGAAGGCTTACATTTCTTTGTATCACTTAACGATGCAGGAAATGTATACTGGATGGAGGCTAACGGTCACTATCGGAGTAAATCCCTACAGATGTATGCGGTTCCTGTAGATGTAAGTCAGCAGCTAAAGGAAGTATTCTTTGATAAAAAGAAAAGTATTATTCTAACTTCAGCTACGTTGTCAATCGACAAATCCTTTCAGTATATGACTGAAAACTTGGGGCTTCAGGAAGCTTCGGATCAAGATCGACTGGTAACTGTGCAATTGCCGTCTCCTTTTCGCTATCGTGATCAGGCATTGCTGATTATCCCGCGTGATTTCCCAAGTGTGAAGGGAAGTATAGGCGACGCGCTCTTCGTCGAAACACTTGTTAAATCACTGGCTGAAACAGCTATCGTTACACAAGGTCGAATGTTAGTATTATTCACTTCATACCGTATGCTTCGGCAAGTGTATGAGCCTTTAAGTAAAGCACTCTCCTCTACGGATATTGCGGTACTAGGACAAGGTGTGGATAATGGAAGCCGAAGTAAGTTGATCCGCCGTTTCCAGGATAGTAGTGCCTCGGTACTTCTAGGAACAAACAGCTTCTGGGAAGGGGTAGATATTCCAGGAGAAGCACTGACTTGCTTAGCTATTGTTCGACTTCCTTTTCAGCCTCCTAATCATCCACTTGTAGAGGCGAAGAGTGAACTTTTACAGCAACAAAAGAAAAATCCTTTCATGAAGCTTTCAGTACCTCAAGCAGTTATTCGTTTCAAACAAGGATTTGGACGATTAGTGCGTACGGCGAGTGACCGAGGAATCGTTATTGTATATGATACACGGGTGATTGAATCTTATTATGGGAAGTACTTCCTATATTCACTACCTGGTCCTAAGATGGAGCATATGTCAACGGATCAAATGGTTCCAAGAATTTCGGAATGGTTACAAGACGGACACCGTCCTTGATCAATGTATTAGCTATTCATTAGGAGGAGCAAATATGAAATCTGATAAAATTTCAGAAGCTGTTGTACGCAGATTACCTATTTATTTGCGTTATCTGACAGAACTTCAAAGACGGGAAGTAGCTACAGTCTCTTCACAGGAATTAGGTCAAAAGCTAGACTTGAATCCTGCGCAAATTCGTAAGGATCTTGCTTATTTTGGCGATTTTGGTAGAAAAGGCATTGGGTATGACGTAGCTTATTTAATTGAAAAAATACGACATATTCTTAATTTGGATCAACAGATCAATGTTGTTCTAGTAGGTGCCGGTAATCTAGGCCACGCTTTATCCAATTATAATGCTTACTTGAAAGAGAATTTAAAGATTGTCGCCGTATTTGATGCATATCCAACGAAGATTGGAACGCGTATTAATACAATAGAAGTTCAACCTATGGATGAACTTTTCGATACAATTAAGAAGCATAATATTCGCATTGGAATCATTACCGTTCCTGAGCAAGAAGCTCAGGATGTTGCCGATAAATTGATTGAAGCAGGAATTGGAGCTATATTGAATTTCGCTCCAACGATATTAAAGGCCCCGGCGGATGTTCGTATTCATGCAGCTGATTTCACTACGGATATGCTTAGCCTTGCTTATTATTTGGTTAATGGAAAGGGAGATTCAGACGAAAATGAACAACAAAATTCAGAAGTGGATCATTAAGAATGGTACGTTCGCTGTTCTGAACAATGAACAACCTGTATTGAAGGGGTATATGCTCATAGAGGATGATTTGATCACGTATATTGGTGAAGACAAGCCGGTAGTTGATGAAGATATTCCAGAGGTGGATGGTAGCCATTTGTTGTTCTTACCAGGTCTTGTCAACACACATGGACATGCTGCTATGTCATTGCTTAGAGGCTATGGCGATGATCTTGCGCTACAAGTATGGTTACAGGAGAAAATGTGGCCAATGGAAGAGAAATTCACCCCTGAAGATGTCTACTGGGGAGCTTCCTTATCTGTGTTAGAAATGCTTAAGGGTGGTACAACGACTTTTCTAGATATGTATGATCACATGGATCAGGTAGCTAAAGTAGTTCAGGAATCTGGAATTCGCGGCGTCCTAACTAGAGGTGTTATTGGATTATGTTCTGCGGAAGTCCAACAACATAAGCTTCAGGAAGCGATCTCTTTTGCAAAAACTTGGCACGGACAAGCAGAGGGTAGAATTACGACGATGATGTCGCCACATGCTCCTTATACATGCCCGCCAGATTACTTCGAGAAGTTTGTACAGGCTGCACATGATCTCGATCTGCCGATGCATACACATATGTCGGAGACGCTAAGTGAAGTAGCACAGAACGTAGCAGACTATGGTCTACGTCCTGTTCAACATTTGGAGAAACTCGGCATGTTTACACGTCCTTCGATTGTTGCGCACGGTGTACATTTGAATGACGAAGAGATTGAGATTCTAGCAACTCATCAAGTTGGCGTATCACATAACCCAGGAAGTAACTTGAAGCTTGCGAGTGGTATTGCGCGTGTAACAGACCTATTGAAGGCAGGAGTACCTGTATCGCTTGGAACAGATGGTCCAGCAAGTAATAACAATCTGGATATGTTCGAAGAGATGCGACTGGCTGCCCTCATTCACAAAGGGATATCTGGGGATCCAACAGCTATTCCGGCTGCTGAGGCGCTGCGGATGGGTACTATTTATGGGGCAAAGTCATTGTTTCTAGATACGGTAGGAAGATTGGCTCCGGGTATGAAGGCAGATTTCATTGCACTAAATACGGATCAGGCTCATTTCTTACCCCACACGGATTTCATCTCACACTCGATCTATTCTGCGAGTGCCAAAGATGTAGAGCATGTATGGGTTGATGGTAAGCAAGTTGTGAAGAATGGTGCTTGTCTTACTCTAGACGAAGAGCGTATACACCATGAAGCGCAATCTGCTTTCGAGGGCTTACTTAACCGTTAAGGTATTAGTTACTCCTTATTCCTGAAGAGAGGAAGTTCAGGTTGAAGAAGAATAAGAACAAGAACAAGAACAAGTATATGGACAAGAAGAAGATCATTTGGCTAAGTGTCGCTGTCATCATCGTGTTGCTATTCGGACTCTATCGCTATTACATATACATTATGCAGGATCAATGGAGTCAGGAAGCTGTGGCTATTGCTGCAGCGAAGGAGCATAGTGAATTAACTCAAGTTACTCGTACCTCCAAATCGGTCTGGAACAATGTAGTCTGGGTCATTGAAGGTAAAGATCAGGACGATCAGAATATGATTGTCTGGGTCCCATTAACGAGTGAGTACGAAGTGAATGATACCCCGAAAGCGATTCAAAGTGAACTATTGAAGGATGGGTTATCCAAAACCCAAATGATGACACTTATCGAAAAGGAACTTTCGAATATAAAGAAAAAACATTTGCAACTAGGTCTTTTCAATGGAACAGCTGCCTGGCAACTGTTCTACAAAGAACAAGACCATTATAATTATCGCTTCTATCGATTCAGTGATGGTATGCAAATAGGCGAACAATTTACATTACCGAACCGTTAGATCACGTTAAATTACGCTACATCAATAAACCAGTTGAGTCATCCTTTGAGGATGACCCAACTGGTTTTGTTGTTTGTTTGTGTGTGAGGTCGGGTAAGCTCGGATGGGCCCTGATGGGGTTGATTGCTGATTGGTGAGTGCTGAGTGCGAGGAATACCTGTAAAAGGACACTTAATTAGTAGGAAAAGTAGGGTGTAGCAGAATTAGATGTAATAATGGCAGTTAAAAGTGGCGAAAACGATAAAAAGTGGATTTTTCTAGTAACTAGATACCATGAATACAACTAAATTTAGCTTTAGGAGGATTCGTTCGAATTTAATTGCGCTTTATGCAACTGCGTGATTGGTGGAGGCGAATGTCGCAATCTTTGTGACATCATTTAAAAAATCCATATATTTTCAGAAGATAAATGTATACGATATGATATACTAATTCATGTAGTGAATATATACGAAGTTGATATACTCTACCCAGAATGACTTGCGAAGGGAGATAGTTATATGAAGTTACGATTTATTCCGATTGCACTATCGGTGGTCATTTCAGGTGCGCTCTTATTTGGTGGGTGGTTCGGTTATCGGCAGGTAGCTCAGCAGAATCCGCTTCACAATATAGTTAAAGAATATGAAGGTGTTAATCAGCACGAATTGAAAATTACCAATAATGAGATCGTTGTGAATCTTGATGTTATACCTGGGACGAAATTATCAGGATTAGTTCAACAACTTACGACGGAAGGGAAATCAATTATTGGAAAAAAGACATTAAAGCTCGATATAGTTGATCACTCGAACGATACATTAGATGAGTTCTGGGATCAGGCCATGTTCCCTGTTGCAGAAGCGATGGAGAATAAACAATATACACAGATTGTTGAGAAATTAAACAAGATGGAACACAATACAACGGTAAAAGTAACAACCGAAATGGATGCTAAGAATGTGTATGTAAGTCTAACTGATGGAGAGAGTAGTAAGTTTATTATCTTGCCACGCGAGCCAGGGGTATTGGGGGTGTGGAATAATGCCTAAGTGGGGCAAAGAAATATTGATCGGATTTACTCCGGTACTCCTTATCTTTCTTATTTATATTGGTGTGAATATTGTTCCTATTCTACTCGTCGGAGCGTTTATAGTAGTTATACTAACCTTTGTGAATAAGCGTGGTGGCTTAGCAGTAGGTGCAATAGCAGATCGGGAGCGCAAGAAGAAAGTTCCAAGCAAGCTAACTTTTGATGAAATTGGTGGACAGGATCATCCGAAAGAGGAATTGATGGAAGCTCTTGATTTTCTCATTAGACATGAAGAAATTCAGAAATTTGGTATTCGCCCATTAAAGGGAATATTACTGACGGGTCCACCAGGTACAGGAAAGACATTGCTTGCAAAAGCAGCTAGTCAGTATACGGATTCTGTATTTGTTGCTGCATCAGGCAGTGAGTTCGTTGAGATGTATGTCGGTGTTGGTGCGGGGAGAGTGCGTGATTTATTCCGTGACGCGCGAACACGTGCGATGAAGGAAAACAAGAAAAGTGCAGTTATATTTATTGATGAGATTGATGTCATCGGTGGTAAACGTGAAGGTGGGCAACAGCGTGAGTATGATCAGACTTTAAATCAGTTATTAACGGAAATGGATGGCATTTATAATTCTGAAAGTCCTAGAATATTACTCATAGCTGCAACTAACCGCAAGGAAATGCTAGATAGTGCGCTTCTTCGCCCAGGACGATTCGACCGACATATTCAAGTGGATCTTCCGGATAAAAAGGGACGAAAGCATATTCTTGAAATCCATGCAAATAATAAGCCTATTCACGCTGACACCAATCTGGACAAAATTGCAGAAGAGTCCTATGGATTCTCCGGTGCCCAGCTTGAAAGTATGATGAACGAAGCTGCCATTTATATGATGAGAGAGAATAAGTCCGAAATTGAACAACGACATTTATCAATGTCGATTGATAAAGTGATGATGGGTGAAAAGACAGATCGTGAATCAACGCAGGAAGAGAAGAAGAGAGTGGCCATTCATGAATTAGGACATGCCATCATGGCTGAAATTGTCCGCCCTGGAAGTGTGAGCCAAGTAGCACTAAGTCCACGAGGTCAAGCTCTTGGGTATGTCCGCCATAATCCTCAAGAGGAGCAGTATCTGTATACCAAAGCATTTCTAGAAGAACAAATTATGATTGCGCTAGGTGGAGCTGCTTCAGAAGAAATATATTACGGTGGAAGAAGTACTGGATCGAGCAATGATTTCGAACAGGCACTGAATATTGTTCAGACGATGATGAAATCAGGATTAACTTCACTAGGTATCGTTAACATGCAAATGGTGACTACAGAAGAGTTGATGAAAGAGAATAACATTATTTTGGAACAATTAATGACACGTACTCGGGAGGCTCTTGAACAGCACCGTAATATCTTTGATCAGTCACTGGATATTCTTTTAACTGAGGAAAATCTAACGGGAGAACAATTTCGATGTCTATTTCGTGAATATTCCCTTTTACCAGCATAAAACATGATGCTGGTTATTTTTTTTTACTTTTGATCCGTGCTAAGATATTATTAGATGTTGGAGTGGAATAATATATTTTTCGACAAGAAGGGTATATTACCGAATATAAGGACAAAAAGGGAGTTGCATACCGAATGTTATTCAAAAAAATTGGTGTCATCGGCGGTGGCACGATGGGGCAAGGTATCGCAGAAATGCTAGCTACAAAAGGCATTGATGTATTGCTCGTTGAGAAAGATGTAGAGACGTTAAATTATTCTTATAATATGATAGAAGTAAGTCTCGACAAACAGCTTGAGAAATGGGGAATCACCCAAGCAGAGAAGAAGCTGATCTTAAGCAGAATTCATAAAGTTGTTCATTTCGCTGAACTGGGTTCTTGTGATATGGTGATTGAGACGATTTATGAAGATATTAATGCGAAGAAACAAATATTCTCACAATTAGACCAAGTGTGTCCTAACAATATAATTCTTGCTAGTAACACGTCTACACTAAGTTTAACTGAACTTGCAAGTTCCACGATGTATCCTGAACGTGTTATCGGGATGCACTTCATTCATCCGGTTGGTAAAGTAGATCTAGTTGAAATCATCCGTGGGTTGAAGACGTCAGATATTACTTTCATAGAAACAAAAAGATTCGTAGAAGAAGTAGTGAGCAAAAAAGGTGTCATGATATATGAGTCTCCTGGATTTGTTACTTCGCGCTTATTCTGTTTGTTAATTAATGAAGCATTACATGTTCTTCAAGAGGGAGTTGCTTCTGCAGAAGATATCGACGATGCTATGCGTATAGGGTACCAATTCCAGAATGGTCCGCTTGAAATGGCCGACCGTTTCGGTCTTGATTCAGTTCTAGCAGCACTCGAAAGAATGTTCCGTGAATTCGGAGAATTGAAATATCGTCCTTCCACCATACTTAAGAAGATGGTTCGCGCAGGGAATTTAGGGGTTAAAACAGGTGAGGGGTTCTTCAAGTACGATAAGGATGGTGACCGGTTATGAAAATTCTAGTTATTAATGCAGGAAGTTCTTCTTTGAAATATCAATTGTACGATATGACAGACGAATCTGTTCTAGCTAAAGGTCTTGTAGAACGGATAGGGATGGATTCATCGATCATGACACATAGCCCTACTGGAGGACAGGAAGTAACGGAGGTCCAGGAGATTCTAGAGCATACGACAGCTATTCGTAAAGTTCTCTCTATATTGACGGATCCAGTGCACGGCGTAATTAAATCAGTTAATGAAATAGAAGCTGTGGGCCATCGCGTTGTTCATGGGGGAGAATCGTTCAAGGCTTCCGCTATGGTTGATGGAAATGCGAAGTCAGAGATTCGTCGTTTAATTGATTTAGCGCCACTCCACAACCCAGCGGCAATGATGGGGATTTCGGCTTCAGAAGCTAACATGCCTGGTGTACCGATGGTCGTTGTGTTCGATACTGCCTTTCATCAAGGAATGCCTGAGAAGGCTTATTTGTATGCCATTCCGAGAGTTCTGTACAACAAGTACAAAGTACGTCGTTACGGCTTCCATGGTACTTCACACGAATATGTTAGTAAGGCGGCAGCGAAATTCCTTGGACAACCTATCGAGGACTTGAAGATCATTACTTGTCATATTGGTAACGGTGGTAGCGTTACTGCTGTACTAGGAGGACGTTCTGTGGATACTTCCATGGGTATGACACCACTAGAAGGCTTGATGATGGGAACACGTAGTGGTGACCTTGACCCAGCAATTGTACCGTTTGTTATGAATAAAGAAGAATTGACCGTGAATGAAGTGAACTCTATGCTTAATAAACATAGTGGACTCTTGGCAATATCTGGCGTTAGTAGTGATATGAGAGAAATTACAGATGGTTTGGCAAATGGCGATGCCAATTGTACGCTTGCTTTTGAAATGTATGAATATCGTCTTCGTAAATATATTGGTTCTTATGCTGCGGCAATGAATGGTGTCGATGTCATCGTATTTACAGCTGGCGTTGGTGAGAACTCCGTCATCGTTCGTGAGAAAGTATGTGAGAACTTAACTTATCTTGGTGTAGAAATTGATGATGCACTTAATGCGATTCGTTCGGGTGAACCAAGGTTGATCTCGACTGCTAACGCTAAAGTGAAGGTTCTTGTCGTTCCAACGAATGAAGAATTGGTTATTGCACGAGATACTTATCGTATTGTTAGTGAAGCGAAGTAGTTATTGAATTGAAAGAGTAGTCCATAAGGGAGAGATCAAGGATGTCTACAAAAAGTGTGATTCGCGATGTGAATCAGCATGTTGGAGAAACAGTGACTATTGGAAGCTGGATTAACAACAAACGCTCGAGCGGCAAAATTCAATTTTTGCAATTACGTGACGGTTCTGGATATATTCAAGGGGTTGTTGTAAAGAGTGAGGTATCAGAACAAGTATGGGATGATGCGAAAAGCTTAACACAAGAAAGTTCCTTGTATGTGACAGGCATTATTCGTGAAGAGCCAAGAAGTGCATCGGGCTATGAAATGACCGTAACGGGTATTGAAGTGATACATATCACTGAGAATTATCCGATTACTCCGAAAGAACATGGCGTAGATTTCTTAATGGATCATCGTCATCTATGGCTTCGTTCGAACAAACAACGTGCCATTCTAGTTATTCGTGCAGAGATTATTCGTGCGGTTCGGGAGTTTTTTGATACGAATGGTTTTACTTTGGTAGATCCACCGATTCTAACTCCGACATCTGCAGAAGGAACGACAAACTTATTCCATACGAAATACTTTGATGAAGACGCCTATTTAACTCAAAGTGGTCAATTATATATGGAAGCTGCAGCGATGGCTTTAGGCAAGGTGTACTCCTTCGGGCCGACATTCCGTGCTGAGAAATCTAAAACACGTCGTCACCTCATTGAATTCTGGATGATCGAGCCAGAGATGGCTTTCACTGATCATGAGGAGAGCTTGTGTGTTCAAGAGAACTTCATTACTCATGTTGTACAATCTGTTCTGAAGAATTGTCGCGTGGAATTGGAAGCGGTCGGTCGTGATGTTTCCAAATTAGAACAAATTCAAGCACCGTTCCCACGTATTACTTACGATGATGCTATTGAATTTCTACATGGACAAGGTTTCGATATTCCGTGGGGTGATGACTTCGGTGCACCACATGAGACTGCTATTGCTCAGAGTTATGACAAGCCTGTATTTATAACACATTATCCTGCAGGGATTAAATCTTTCTATATGAAACCAGATCCAACCCGACCTGAAGTGGTGCTATGTGCGGATATGATTGCACCTGAAGGATACGGTGAGATTATCGGTGGATCGCAGCGTATTGATGATCAAGCATTATTGGAAGAACGTTTCAAAGAACATAATCTCTCAATAGAGACATATCAGTGGTACATGGATCTGCGTAAATATGGATCCGTACCTCATTCCGGCTTCGGTCTAGGTCTTGAGCGTACTGTGGCATGGATTTGTGGGCTAGATCATGTTCGGGAGACGATTGCCTTCCCACGTACATTGTATCGTCTGTATCCTTAAATGAAGAGGTGGTGAAGCTCGTGGATAGTTCAGGATGGAGAACATGGGCTGAGGGCGCTTCATCGGGAATGGGAGCGGGCGTGGCCGTGCTGCCATATGCGTTATTCCGTTACTATCGCAGATTGAAGTTAAATGACAGAGAACTATTGTTGTTAATGCACCTGATGACATTTAAGCAGGTGGAGCATAAGGAGTTCCCTACATTAGAAGATATGCAGGAGTTAACAGGGGGAACAACGGCAGAGATCTCCCTTACTTTGCAGAAACTGATGAAGGATGGATTTCTCAGCATTGATGAAGAGGTCGATGAAGATAGTGGCATACAATACGAATGCTACAACGTATCTGGGCTGTATGATAAGTTAAGTATATGTATGGCGAATGATGCAAAGAATAAGGCGAAGCAAGCTGCTGCTGAGCGTGAAGAGGCGTTAGCAGACACAAGCGAGCCTGAAGCTGAGCGTAATATGTTCACAATCTTCGAGAAAGAGTTCGGTCGTCCGCTTTCACCAATGGAATGTGAGACGATAGCAGGATGGCTCGATCAGGATCGATATCTAGATGAACTCATTCTAATGGCTTTGAAAGAAGCTGTATTTGCCGGTAAAGTTCATTTCCGTTATATCGACCGCATTCTACTTGAATGGAGCCGCAACCGCGTCAAGAATGTGGCTGACGCCAAAGCGTACACGCAGAAATTCCGTAGTAGTGGTAGAAGTTAATCATATGGATTGTTAAGAAGGGATGCCCCGAGCTGGTTTTATGGCTTTGGGGCGTCCTTTTTTTAATATAAGAAAGCATAAGTTTCACTTGATACTCAAATCCTGGTATTTCCGCTGAAACGGGTGCCTTAAAGTGATACGAAGCATCGCTAGCTTCGGAAGCATAAGCTCTTTGAGAAGTTTCTACTTGTATGTAGCCTAACGGAAGCAGAAGCCCTTATTTTACCGAAAACACCACTTTTGGAATTCTAACGGATCTAGGAGACCTTATTTGGTCTTTTTTGCAGAATCGGGGCTGTTTATTTCATAATAGAGGCGTGCATTTCCGTTACAATTTTATAAAGGTGTTTTTCCATCGAATAGTGTCTGTGATTTCCGTTAGAAAGTCGAAGATAGCTTAAGGATAGAGACACTAGTCTCCAATATAAAAGTATAATACAATAAGATTGATTACAGAGTATGGGAACATACTAACCTATTCCTAGAGAAGAAGATAACGCAGGCAGAATTTATAGGAAGCGCAAAGCTATTATTAGACTTTACACAATATTGCTTTTTGACTAGTCAATCTCTCAAGTTACTCAAGAGAATAGGTGAAGTGTAGGTTGAACTTACCCGAACTTATCTTCACCAAACATACATATCGAACGTACTAAGTTTGAATACAGTGCAAAGTCCTCATATAATTGAAAGAACACTAAGGATTCAATAGGACAAAAAGGCGGTGTACTACATGAGGAAACCTATAACTTTTAGTATCATTGGCGGCGGAGAATTTAGAGCACAATATTATTTGAGAATTGCGCAAGCGCTTCTAGAGCGATTTCGTGTGAGCGGTATGGTTGACCGTGACGAAGCTAAGGGAAAAGCGTTAGAAGAATTATGGCATGTGGTAACTTATCGGACAATGGAACAGCTCTTGGCAAATGAACAGCCTGATGCTTAGAACAATGAAATGAACACGAAGGAGTTGATAGGGCTGTCGGATTATACTAATACGTTAATAAAGTTAATTAGTAATAATGATGAGATTATGAAAGATCTAAAAATGATGAGAGCGTTAAACCTGCCCGATTGGGTTGTTGCAGCTGGGTATGTGCGTAACTATATTTGGGATACGTTACATGGATATTCGACTAGAACACCATTAAATGATATTGACATCATATATTACAACACGGAGGAAATCGATGAAGATGTAGAGAAAGAATATGAGCGGATATTAGAACGGCAAACAGGTAGTTCCATATGGTCTGTTAAGAATCAAGCGAGAATGCATACCCAGAATGGTGACAAACCCTATCAATCAATTGAAGATGCCATAAGTCATTGGCCGGAGACAGTTACCGCAGTAGGAATTAGATTAGAAGATGACAATCAAATTTCAATAGTATGTCCGTATGGGCTTGGGGATTTGTTCGAATTCAGAGTAAGAAGAAGTCCATTGTTTAAGGATGAATCTTATTATAAGTTTAGAGTGAACAAGAAGAATTGGAAAAAAATATGGCCGGAATTAGAAATAAATTGAGATGAACTCAGGAGCCCCTTACATGTATATACCAAAAACAAAAGAAACCGATAACAGTGTCATTGAGTTTATTGAGAATGTCGACAATGTTAAGAAACGTGAAGATGCCTATCGATTATTAGATATTTTCACGGAAACGACTGGCTATGAAGCAAAGATGTGGGGACCGAGCATTATTGGATTTGGTGCTTATCATTATAAATATGATTCGGGTCATGAAGGGGATGCAGCGTTAGTCGGATTTTCACCTCGGAAGGCCAAAATCAGTTTATACTTTGCGACAGGTGACGCCAAACGTGATGAGTTATTACAAGACTTTGGTAAACATACAGCAGGGAAAGCTTGTGTGTATATCAATAAAGTGGCTGACATCGATGAAGAGGTATTGAAGGCGTTAATACAGCAATCCGTCCATTTTTTGAAAGAGATGTATCCTGTTGACTGAATCCATTAAATAAAGAGGCGGGTGAGTTGGTTGACGATCTATATTGCGCTGTTACGAGGAATTAACGTAGGTGGGAAGAATATGATCAAAATGGCTGAATTGAAGAAAATGTTTGAAACGATGGGGCTGTGTCGGGTTCAAACGTATATTCAGAGTGGTAATGTTCTTTTTGAATCGAATGAGGAAGAAGAACCGCTACGCAAACGGATCGAAGATCAGATTGAGGCGGTATTTGGGTTTGCGGTAAGCGTCGTGTTAAGAACAGCCGAGGCGCTGAACAGAATTGTTGCGAACTGCCCATTCTCTGAGCAGGATATATCCGAAGCAGAAGCGTCGGCTGTAGGAGAGAGCCTCTATGTCTCTATGTTGCTTGAAGAACCTTCAGGTGAAGGGATTGAACGACTAAAGGGTTACAAAAGTGAAAATGAAGAGTACCGAATTGAAGGTCGAGAGGTCTATCTTTTATTCCATGATAGTATTAGAAACTCCAAGCTTGCGAACAATCTTCAAAAGTTGGATGTACCTTCGACCATACGTAACTGGAAAACAATGAACAAGCTCGTTGCACTAGCGAATGGTTCTTAATTATAGGTCTTTTCTAGAATAGATGCGTATTGATGTAATCATAGAAATAAAGACAATTAACAGCGAAATCAAATAGGGAAGCCACTGCTGGATCATTTGTGGGATAAGGAGCATGAGATCCATAGTGATATGGTTGGTTTGAAGCCACTGTACAACGGGTACAAATAGGAATGGTGTTAGAAAAACCAAAGCAAATGAAATATATCTTGTCTTTTCATATCCAAACTTAAATTGTAGGGGTAATAATATTCCGAAAAACAGGCTGATCGTTAGAAAAGATATTCCGATATTCGTAATGGTTAATCGTTGTAAGCCCAACGATGTTATATTTGATGTTATTGTGTATACAAAGAGGCTGCAAATAAAAATAACAAAGATAAAAAGATACTTAGCTTTTACTACAGTGTCTCGCGTATATGGAGTAGTGCAGAGTAGTGCGGAACCTTTGTATTTCTCTTCTGTCATCGACACGGTATTGAACAAAATATATTCCAAAAATAGCACAGTAACAAGGAATCCAATGAAGCTACCATTGAGAACATCCGATTGGATAGCTATGAAGGCTGGGCCAGCTACTGCAAAGATGATCATGATGAGTAAATACCTTTTTGCTATAATAAAATCCTTCTTCACAAGATTAAATAACATGATTATGACCTCCTATATATGACAGCATAATATCCTCAATCGTTGGTTTTTCTATGACGATATCTTTCATTTGTTGACGTACATTATTAATATCATGGGTAATACCTTCAAATCCGTATGTAGTCTCACGTAGTGTTAAAAATAACTTGCGGGTATGTTCATTCAATAATATATGATCGCCCTTCACTATGGCATGTGTATCTAACAGCTGATCCTTTTCTTCACTGAATATAATTTTCCCTTGATCAATTAGAATAAGAATGTCAGCTATTTTATCCAAGTCAGATGTAATATGAGTAGAGAAGAATACACTTTTTCCTTCTTCTTTCATGAAGTCTAGTAGTATATTCATTAACTCACTTCGTACTAATGGATCGAGACCACTCGTTGGTTCATCCATAATCAATAAATCAGCATGATGAGACAGTGCTAAAGCAATAGCATATTTCATCCGCATACCTTTAGATAACGTAGAAATTTTTTGATTTAATTTTAAATTAAACCGTCCCATATAGCTTAGAAAAATAGCATCATCCCAATTTGTATATGCAGGCGCAATAATGCTTTTCATTTCCTTCAGTGTCAATTCTTCATAGAAATAGCCATCATCCAATACGACACCAATACGATTTTTTAGTTCTCTCTCATGATCACCCATTTCTTTACCTAAAAATGTAATGTTACCCGCATCTTTTAGAATAAGTCCAAGGATTGCTTTTATCGTGGTCGTTTTTCCAGAACCATTAATACCAATAAAACCTGTAATGCAACCTTCCTGTAGTGAGAAGTTAACATTATCCAAACTGAAATTTTTAAAATTCTTATCTAGATTGGTTACCTCCAAAATTGTTTTCATTATACTTCCTCCTCTTCTTCAAAAAGTAGGTCCATCATAGAATAAAGTTCCTCTTTGTCTATTCCTAGAGACCGAGACATTTTCCATACTTCTGTCAGCTTGGATTCCACCATAAGTCGCTTGGATTCTACTAACATTTCTAAATTTTCCGATGCTACATAAGTACCCTTACCAACTTTAGTTATGATATAACCTTCTGATTCTAGTTCGGCATATACCCTTTTAGTAGTCAGAACACTAACTTGTAAATCATTTGCTAATGAACGTATAGAAGGGAGTAGCTCACCTCCATTTACTTCATTACTTAGAATAGCATCTTTGATTTGATCTTTGATCTGCTGATATAAGGGTTGATTTGATGCATTTTTAATAATTATTTTCATTTGAATACCTCTTTGCTCGTTACTCTTTAAGTGTGCATTGTTATGATGCACACCATATACACTAATCACTATAAACTATTGTCTTATTAATTTCAAGATAATAGATACAATTTTTTTGGTGAGAAATGTGTTTTCTTTTTCTGAACTGATAGGCAGTATGTCTGAAGATGTGTAGCATGTAAAATTAAATTAGTATTGAATTAAATTCAAAGGGATTAGAACGTAGAATTTCAAAAATAATGAGGGGGATACAAACATATAACTGAGCGGAGACGGTACAGACTAGAAGGGAGTGATATTTAAATCACCACATCCTCAGTCCTGTACAGGGTCACAGGTTTGGGATGTGGTGAAAGACGCAATATTATTTACATGATTGTTCAGGATCTTCATTACGATATCCATTCAATAGATCTGTGCCATGCACAATTTCTATTGGAGGTACGGCAGGATCAATAGGGCTGTCCTTTTGGATATCATCGGCATCACTCATTAGAGGTGATTCACTAATACTTTGAGTGGTGATGGTATTGACGTCACGTAAATCATCTGGGGGAATGACTAATTCTGGATTTATAGGACGTGAGGTCTCATATTGTTCATAGGTCAAGTCAGCCGTAGTCTTTGGTTCGTTGTCCATGTGAAACATCTCCTTTTGTAAGACACTGCTATTAACCTTCATAATTTACCCTGTTTAAAAGGTTAATAGACCTATCTTGGTAACTTAAAACTTGGAAAATACATAACGTAAGTCGTCATGTTGAAACAATTCGCCCTTTAGTGATATTAATAGTGTTAGGGTATGGTACAATTTCCCTTGTAACACCATTGTATTGTAAAGAGCTGAGAATAGTTGAGAAGAGGAATGGTGAGCTGAGATGAGTACAGAAGAGATAAAATTGGATTTAAGTCGTATTGTGTTTATTGGGAGAACTTTTGATGAGTATATGGCGATGTTTAACCTATCCAAGGAGGGTTTATTAGGTCGCAGAATACTTGATTGTCCTGCGGGAGGATGTTCCTTCACAGCGATAGCTAATCAGCTTGGAGCAGATGTAACTGCAACTGATATAGTGTATTATCACGATTTTTCACTGCTTGAAGCAAAGGGATTTCAGGATATAGAACATGTCATTGAGCAAATGGAGAATGCAAAGGGTAACTACTTATGGAATTATTTCAAATCAATTGATGAACTTAAGAAGCATAGAATTCAGGGATTAACGGATTGTGCAGCGGATATGAAAATTTCTCCCAACCGTTATGTTCCGGCAGAACTACCAACGTTACCTTTTGACGATAATCGATTCGATTTAACGCTCTCTGCACACTTTCTGTTCATGTATGCTGATCGGTTGGATTATAACTTTCATTTAGATACGATCCGGGAACTGCTGCGAGTGACTTCGCAAGAAATTCGTATATTTCCTTTGATTGATCTTTCCTGCAAGAGGTATGAACATTTGGACGGATTGATTGGGGATATTCATAAATTAGGTTGTACCACTGAAGAAATAATTGTCCCTTATGAATTTCAAAAGGGTGCTAATACGATGCTGAAAATAAGTAAGATTTAGTTAAGAGATGAGACTTTGAGGTGAAGTGGAGAAATGGATCGGAGCAGAAGATTGTTACCAATGGTGACTGGGCTTATAATTCTGTTTGTTATAGGTCTACAGTTGGGTTGTAGTGCAGGTGAGGACGGGAATGGAAATCAGGTCGTGGATGAAAAGACGGAAACGATAGTGCAAGTTGATGGAAAAGTGAAGAGTATTCCTTATAAACAACATTTATACTCGAAGAGTTCACCAAATTTTGCTTGGGAGCGAGATAACTCTGATGGTCTGTCACAAGAAATAGCAGATAGATATGGAGAGTTTAAAACTTCAGTACCTGGCGGATTTATTGTAAAAGAAACGGACACAGAGTATTTCATATGTGTAAGCATTGGAGAAAAGGAATCCGTTACAAAGGGATTTGAAATTATATCGCTAACGTTGTCAGAAGAGAATGTGGGGAAAGATCCAATTCTGAAAATTGATGTAATTCCTGTAATGAATGAAAATAATTCAGATAAAAAAATGAAAGGGAAAGTCTTTATAAGATCCCTAATTAGTGTATCTAAGGAAGACTTACCTGACGGTATCGTTATCAATTCAATCATCATGAGTGGCAGTTAGGATCAAAAGGCTGACGTAGTTTTTATTCAGCCAACGGATAACATTAGCAAGAAGGCGGTTGCTTCGCAACTGCTTTTTTTATTCATTCGCCAAGGAAACGGATATAGCAAAAAATCTAGCGAATTACGAGTACTGTTTTTTGATGAACAATCTTGAATTCGAAGCAATCAGACTAGGTCTGAAGTGCGGCGAACTTCTCTCGATCAATCGGTATGTTCACGTTGAACTCCGTTCCGCCCACGTCTCCAAGTCCAGTAACAGGGATTTCCTCGTTACCTACGATCATATCTTTTGTTACATTTGATGTATTTGCGGCAGAAGGTCACCTTTTCTAAAGCGGTTGTTTCTCCATTACGTGTATCACTGTATATGGATTATGACGATCATAATACCAAACAAATTTTCGGACCTGGTAATATTCAATTAGTAGATGACGAAGGTACTGTCTGGCGGAATATATCAGGGAGTTCGGGTGTGGGAAGGAATCATCCGGTGTATCATTTCGAAAGCCCTTATTTCAAAGAGCCGAAGTCTTTGACCATTGAAGGAAGTTGGTTCCGTGCGCTTGATAAAAACCTGATGTCAGTCGTTATTGATACGGAGAAAGGTATATTGCTTCAAGCACCAGATGAGAAACTCAATTTCTATAAGATGACGAATCTTGAGAAAGCTATGAAACTGGATTTCAGCCTTAGCATTCTCGATCCAGAAGACAAGATGATGTATAATCTGTTTGAAAGTGAATTTACTGATGCGAATGGTGTGCGTTACTCAACGGCAGATCTTGAAGAGATTATTAGTGGATATTTCGATGGAAGAAGACCACAAGAGCAACATTCACTGTATTATATATATAGAGATTCCTATTAACAGCCACTCACGTTAACGGTATACGACTATCCTGCCTATATTCGTGAGTCATATAAAATTCGTATCAAGTAAAATAATTCCATATAATCATTTGCGCTCTCGCATTGACAGTACCTTCAATTTAATCTATAATATTAAAGGTTGCATAAGAGTATTCACAAACTCAGTTATATCTGAGAGACGAAATTTTTAAAAGGGAAACCTTTTTTTCAGTCGTCACCTGTCCATTGGACGGGTGGCGATTTTATTTTTTTAAAGGGGTGTTTAGCTTGAACTTATTAAAATATTCAATTTTTGTCATATTGGGAGCTATCTCGTATGGTACATTGTCGACGATGATTAAGCTTGGATTTAAAGACGGTTTTAGTTCAGCAGAATTAGTAGGTAGCCAATATTTCACCGGTTGGGTAATCATTGCTGCTATTTATCTGTTCTCATTTAACTACAAGATTTCATGGAAAAACGCAGGGCAATTATTATTTACGGGTATGCTGACCGCTTTGGTGGGTATCACCTACGCAGTCTCTGTATCTGAACTTCCGGCCTCGATAGCGGTAGTATTCCTGTTCCAATTCACTTGGATAGGCGTTCTTATTGAAAGTGTATTGACTAGAACATGGCCAAGTAAGAGTAAATTAGTAGCCATTCTGTTACTAGTGATCGGTACATTGTTGGCGGGAGCTATCTTTGGTCAATCATTAACTTCATTGAGTATGAAAGGTGTGTTGTTTGGTCTTCTTGCAGCCTTATTCTTTGCGCTATACTTGGTACTTACTTCAAGAGTAGCAACGCATGAAGCGGCTCCGAAAAGATTGTTCTTTATTAGTACAGGAGCACTTATAACGATATCGTTTACAATAAGTCCAATCCATCTTGTTACCCAATTAACAGAGACAAGCCTATGGGGCTATGGTTTACTGCTTGGGGTGCTTGGTGTAGTCGTTCCGTTTTTGTTATTTGCCATTAGTATGCCTAAAATTGGAGCAGGTTTAGGTACGATTCTGTGTGCTGCTGAACTGCCATCTGCCATGGTAGTTTCCGTCATTATTCTAGGAGAATTAGTTACGCCCCTACAATGGTTGGGGATGATCTTGATTGTACTAGGAATCATGGCTCCAGAAATACTGAGAAGAACATCGTTTGAGAGTAAACCGAATAAAAGATTGACTCCGTCCAAAAGGCATAGTTGATGTACCTTTTTCCATATCTTGAAAAGAGAGTGGTCGTCTGAAAATAGTATGCCAATTATGTTATGATGGCTGTAGACTGATTTTTAGGGGGAACACGAATGAGCACTCATATTGGGGCGAAACCTGGCGATGTTGCTGAGACGATACTTTTACCCGGAGACCCACTGCGCGCGAAGTTTATTGCACAAACGTATTTGCAGGATGTGATTTGTTACAATGAAGTTAGAGGGATGCTCGGATTCACGGGTACTTATAAAGGGCAACGTATTTCCGTTCAAGGAACGGGAATGGGGATTCCATCAACTAGCATATATGTCAATGAACTGATAAGTGAATATGGTGTTAAAAACCTGATACGTGTAGGTACATGCGGTAGTATGCAAAAGGATGTTCATGTTCGTGACGTTATTCTTGCGCAAGCCTCTTGTACGGATTCGAGTGTCAATCATCACAATTTCGGAGGGTATGATTTCTCGCCCATCGCAGATTTCAACATGCTTAAAACAGCTTATGAACTAGGAATAGCTAAAGGTCTTAAGCTACATGTAGGTAATGTATTCAGTTCTGACATGTTCTATCGCGACGATCCTTCTGTAGTACAGAAACTGATGAAGTATGGTGTTCTAGGTGTGGAAATGGAAACAACTGCGATTTATACGCTGGCAGCGAAGTTTGGTGTTCACGCCTTAACTATTTTGACAGTAAGTGATCACTTATTGACTGGTGAAGAGACAAGCTCTGAAGAGCGCCAGACCACATTTAATGACATGATGGAAGTAGCGTTGGATACTGCGATAACTTTGTAAAACATTAGACGGTGCTGCGTGCAGGTTATGAGAAAGAATTATTTTGAGACTGGGAATGAGACTGAGCGGGGAGAGCCTCGTTCAGTCTTTTTGACATATATGGGAACATAAGTTTCACTTGATACTCTAATCCTTATATTTCCGCTGAAACGGGTACTGCCCTTAAAAAAAGGACGCGAAGCCGTTTATACTTGACTTAGGGCCATATTCCTGCGAAAGCGCAGGCTTTTTTCTTCGAAATGAACTTTCTAGCAGAATACCTACAATTGTGCAGGAATTTAAAGCATTAGTCGCCGAATTGAGGGGTTGACAGGTTAAAAGGTGTATATTTGCAGGAACTGTTGTTATACGATAAATAGCGAAAGAAATAGATGTAGAATCACAGGTATTCTACCAGCGTATCAATGCGCCAGGCTGAAGTTCATATCGCACGACATGTTTACCCTCCGCCCCGGCTACAGCGGTAAACGAGCCCTTCATGCAGAGCGATTGTAGTGTTCGAACAGCGGTGCGGTGATTGATATTTAAATGAGTTTCCACATCGATTGGGCGCAGAGGGCGAGTAAGTAAACAGGCAAGACGTATGATCTCTCGTTCCATGACATTGATCAAGTTGTTAGGAGTAGATTCTGGTTGGTAGCGGCTAAGCACCATGCGTAGTAGCGTAATGCACAGTTCGGGTCGGTAAGCGACGTCATCATAAGCAAATGAAATGACCTGAAATCCCATACCAGATAAAAAAGTTTCCCTATTTAATTCATTGCAATATTTCTGTCTATCCATGTCCCGTACGTGTGGACCGAAACCTTTGATTTCTATAACAAGTTTTACACCCCACGTAAGCCAGGCGAAATCACAGAAATAGGATAGACCCCGCCAATCGAGGACTTCGAACTCTGGATGTAAATGATCGAAATTTCCAAGTAGTGGCCACCAAATATTGCGGCAGAATAACTTCTCTGCTTCGCGGTGACCTCGCTCCAGACGGCCGCGTCGCTCCCCTTTTCTTTTGTGTAAATGGTACTGAATAAATGCAGCATGTGCCTCATCAAAATTCATCTCGACATCCCTCCCGAATAAAAGAAAACGTCCCGCTTCCATTCGCGGGGGAATGGAAGCGGGACGTTCTTCGTCTCTTGAAGACCATTATAATAGAGAAATTTGATTTTGTCACTTACAGTAAAGGCTAGCTTGCTCTATCTTTCATCAATAACAAGAGAACATCTTTGTTCACTCTATCGGTTTATAGCACTACTCCAAAATTCTTTTCACAAGGAGTGCAGGGGTAATGATAAAATGAACGTCTAAGATTAAGGGAAGGAGAGGAGAACAATTGACGAGGATAAAATCATAGAAGAAGTTCTTCGGGGTAATACGGATGCTTTTCGACTCATTGTAGATGAGTACAGTAAACATATATTTTATACGACATACTCGGTATTGCGAGATGTGAAGGATGCGGAAGATGTTGCCCAAGAGACATTTATCCAGATCTATAAGTCTCTGTCTCAATACCGATCCCAAGGATTTAAATCATGGATTACTCGAATTGCTACGAACAAGGCTATTGATTTGAAGCGAAAGAAGACACGGCGGGGTGAGGATAAACAACTATATCCAGTTGTCGACATGGATTTGATCCCCTCGGATGAAGAAGATCCATTATCTCTGACTATCCGTCAGGAAAAAAAGGAACTATTCAAGAAGAAGTTACAAATGATACCGGATAATCATCGTGTTGTGCTTACGGCATTTTATTTAGAAGAGAAAAATTACGAGCAAATTGCCGAAGAGCTCGATGTGAAGCCGAAGACTGTAGAATCTAAGTTATATCGGGCAAGAGATTGGATTCGGAAGAAATGGAAGGAGGAAGAATGGAAATGAATCATTTAAGTATGGACGATAAGCGAAAGCTCGGACAGTGTTATTTAGATGGGACTTGCACAATGGAACAAGAGCAGACATGGGAATCTCTACTGCTTGAAGATACTGAAGCGATGGAACTACATATCCAACTCTTATCTTCCATGGAACTGAGGATGCCAGATATGGTGGATGCAATACAATTTACGGATGATGTCATGAATAGACTTCCTGATCATCTCTATGGGAAAGAATTGGACTTCGTTGAACAACGACGACGATGGTTTGAACATTCGATCTTCCATTATACAGTGGCTGCTTGCTTGACCTTGTTGTTTTTGTCTACCGGGATATTTGATAAGTTAGTGGCTGGGGACTTGAACGTGATAACAAAGGAACATACAACGTCTTATAGTGATCAGATCATGGATATTACAGTAACTTGGCTGGACCAATTGAAACGATAAATGAATCGAAAGGGCGGATCTGTGTGCATAATGAGCGAAGTGGATTTTTTGCTTTTATATTAAATGTGTTCCCTGGTTTGGGGCATTATTTCTTGGGAAGAAAAACGAGGGGATTTCTGTATCCCTTAATGTTCTTTGGAAGTATTGGTGTTGGAAGTTTGTTTTTTTTCGTTTTTAGTGGTGGTGAAGGATTCATTGGAATTTATCTGGCGCTATTCTTCTGGTGCGTTAGCATGCTAGATTTAATAATCTTCTTACTAAGAAGACCATCTTCACTCCAGAGCGCACCGCAGATGAGAAATGAACTAGGTCATGCAGTGAACGAACAAGGACAGTTAATAAGTGAACCAGCAGTTTTGAAAAGCGAGCATAGTGAACGTTTTTATACGATTCTATTATCATTTATCCCAGGACTAGGTCATCTACAATTGGGTTTGATGCAAAGAGGACTATCCTTCTTAATATCATTCTTCGGTTTAATAACAATTATGGTGTTCGTTACAGGGATTACAAGTTCATCGGTATTCCTGTTGTTTCTCGGTGTGCTCCCGATTATTTGGTTATATTGTATGTTTGATGTTGTACAACAAATGAATCGGAAGCAGGCAGGTGAGATATTAGTCGATCGAACATTATTTGAGGAATTTGAAGAAGGACGAGAAGATGGTAAACGCAGTAAAATATTAGTGACGTTGTTGTCTGCTTTTCCTGGAGCGGGACATATGTATCTCGGCTTGCAAAAGAGAGGATTGCAACTGATGGTATTGTTCTTGGGTTCCATCTATGTGCTAGATATTCTCAGACTATCATTGTTCATGTTCCTCATCCCGGTTATATGGTTCTATAGTTTCTTTGACGGACTTCAACAGTCCTCTCGTTATGGCAAAGAACCGCTAGTTGACCGTCCGCTAGTTGAAGGACTCGATAATCATCGTGGCTTGATAGGAATAGGGTTACTTGTGCTGGGGTTGTATTACTTAGGTACGCAATTCATTATTCCAGTATTGGAAAGACAGTTCCCTGAGTATCGTATTGATTATAGGTTACGTACGTATATTCAAACCTTCATTGTTTCGGTACTACTCATTGGTGGCGGACTGAAGTTGGCGCTCAGCAATAGGAAAATGAAGAACAAGTCAGAACAAGTCCGAGGTCGTCGGTAATCAACTGGATGAGTAGGAGGAATTATATGAAATCAGCATTAGTATTAGGAGGGACGCGTTTTTTCGGAAAGAAGCTAGTAGAGTTGCTTTTGGAAGAGGGCATGGATGTGACGATTGCTACAAGAGGGATTGCATCAGATTCATTTGGAGATCGAGTGGAGCGTCTTATCGTGGATCGTGAGAACTATAGCTCTTTATTAAAGGCTACAGCAGGTTATGAATGGGACGTCATTTACGATAACATCTGTTATTCACCTCAAGACGCTTGGAATGCGTGTAAAGTATTTGCGGGCAAGGCGAAGAGATATATTAATACATCAAGCATGTCCGTATATGAGCCAGCATCACATGAACACACAGAGGCAGAATTGGATCCACACACGTATCCGATCAAGATGGGTTGCCGCGCGGATTTCGATTATGGTACAGGTAAAGCGTTATCTGAAGCTATATTTGCGCAACATGCTACATTTCCTGTGTGTAGCGTACGGTTTACGTTCGTCGTGGGAATAGATGATTACACCCGACGGCTTGAATTTCACATCGAGCGGATTAAGGAAGGGACTGCTATAGGAATTCCTTCGATAGATGCTAAGATCAACTTCATTTCCTCGGATGAGGCTGCGGCATTATTATGCTGGCTTAAGGATCAATCTCTTACGGGACCTCTAAATGCTTGTGCAACGGGTGAGATATCATTAGCTGAGATAATTGCTTTGATGGAACAGGAAGTAG
Source organism: Paenibacillus sp. Y916 (assembly GCF_056786435.1). NCBI lineage: Bacteria > Bacillati > Bacillota > Bacilli > Caryophanales > Paenibacillaceae > Paenibacillus > Paenibacillus sp. Y916. Next base: position 665,506 of record NZ_JBXCJA010000001.1, read on the forward strand.
GCAAGTCAGCCTTGATTGAACAACATACGTCAGAATCGAATCAATCACCTTATGGCGTGGAGCAATCATTCTTCATGAGTAATTCCAAGGGGATTGAAGCGGGATTCCCTTTCACACAATTGAATTCGTGGATTCCAGATCTAATCAGTCAATTGGCACGAAACAGGGTAACGTCATAAAAAGCACCCCATCCTATGTATCATAAGGATGGGGTGCTTTTGGTTGGTATGTGATTCAATTATTAAATCTACTATACTTCATTCTCTAGTGCAGCGCCCATTTCCCGAGAGCGTTCGGCACAGCGATGGACAGCGGCAACAACATCTTCGAAGAAATTTCCCTCATCAAGGGTTTGGATCGCCGCTTGTGTAGCGCCATTCGGAGAAGTGACTTTAGCTCTCAATGCGCTAGGTTCTTCACCCGTCTGTTGCACCATTCTGGCAGCACCAAGGACGGTTTGGACGGTTAATTCTTTACATTGCTGTTGCGTCAGACCCCCGCGAATACCGGCTTCCATCATAGCTTCCATCATATAGTAAATATAGGCAGGCCCACTACCGGAAATCCCAGTCAGCACATCCATTTGCATCTCATCGATGACGGTGACCGTACCGACGGCATCAAAAAGAGTCATGACGGTCCGACGTTGATCTTGAGTAACTTCATCAGAGAATGACATTCCAGTGGCACCAAGACCAATAGAGCTGGATGTATTCGGCATCGTACGAGCGATAGGTATGTTACGACCTAATAGACGCTGTATGGTATGGATAGATAAACCTGCAATAACTGAAACAATTAGTTGTCCTCCGGATAGTAAGGGACCCAATTGCTGTAGGGCGGAAGCAGCATCCTTAGGTTTCATGGCTAGTACGATGATTGAAGAAGTCCGGAGAATTCCTATTGTGGCAGCCTCATCGTTGCTGGTCTGTACATTGTAACGTTGATTTAATTCCTCAAGCCGAGCTGAATTACTTCTATTCAGCATAATTATGTTAGAAGGTGAAATAACTGAACGCGCAATAAGACCGCGAACAATCGCTTCTGACATCGAGCCTGCTCCATAAAAGGCGATATTGTTCTGAAATAAACGATGTTGTTCACTCATGATATGATCCTCCTTGCCGGAATTACCGACGGATTTGTCCGTTGCCATAAATACGGTATTTAGTAGTAGTGAGTGCAGGGAGTCCCATTGGGCCCCGCGCGTGCAATTTCTGAGTACTAATTCCAATCTCTGCTCCGAATCCGAATTCAAATCCGTCTGTGAAACGAGTAGATGCATTATGGTAGACGGCAGCAGCATCAACTTCTTGAATGAAAGTTGTAGCATGATCTTGATCTTCAGTCACAATACATTCAGAGTGTTGTGTGCCGTGTTTCGCAATATGGTCGAGAGCTTCTTGCATCGTATTGACTATTTGCACATTCAAAATATAGTCATTGTACTCTGTAGAGTAATCCTCTTCCGTTGCTTGAGTAGCCCATGGGATGAGTGCAAGAGTATTCTCGCAGCCTCGTATTTCTACATTGGATTCCTTGAACTGTTCCGCAAGAAGTGGAAGATGGATTGCTGCGAAATCCTTATGAATGATTAGAGTCTCCATGGCATTACAAACAGAAGGACGCTGAACCTTGGCATTTAAGCTGATGTCAGTAGCCATAGTAGGATCTGCTGAAGCGTCGAGATAGGTATGACATACGCCAGCACCGGTCTCAATCACAGGAACAGTGGAGTTTTCTACGACGTTCTGGATGAGTGATCTTCCACCTCGAGGAATGATGACATCTAATATTCCTTTCAGTTTCATCATTTCATCAACGGAACTACGATTTGGATCTTCAATGATTTGAAGAGCATCAACAGGAATAGCTGATGAGGCTAGTGCGCGATGCAACACTTCAATAATTTGACGGTTTGATGAGATAGCGGCTGAACCACCACGTAGGACAACAGCATTTCCTGTCTTTAGACAAAGGCCAGCGGCATCGACAGTCACATTAGGGCGAGCTTCATAGATGATTCCGATAACACCAATGGGTACACGGATTTTATCAATCGCCAAACCGTTGGGACGATCGATGGCTTCTAGTACCTCACCAATAGGATCTGGAAGATCGATAATTTGCTCTAAGCCTTCAGCCATGGCATGGATTCGTTCTGGATTCAACGCGAGACGATCCAGAAGGGAAGGTGGCGTTCCTTGTTGGCGTCCACGCTCGAGATCTTCGAGATTGGCGGTAATTATAATCTCTTGTTCATCTCTAAGAGCTTGGGCCATAAGTCGCAATGCCTCATTCTTCTGCTCATTATCCAAACGGTTAAGCACGGTAGATGCGGTTTTGGCGAGTGTTGCTTTATTTCTTACTTCATTCGTAATCATGGGATAACCTCCTAAAAGTTTTATTGTAGCGTACCCGCTTAGCAGCCTTAGCGGTAATGCTTCCTTGCTTAATCTACAGATTGTTGTAGAGGGGACGGAATTGTCCTGAAGAAGCGAAGTGTTCGCCTACAAGTTTTTCGTAGAAAAACTACTTCGGAAGCATTTGCTTTGCCCCTGAATTTTGTCGCTAACAGCGATATATTCAAAAAAATTTGGGGGCAACAGCGATCGGAAGGACAATCCGTAACCTCTCTATTTTAACGTAATCCACTCATCACGGTGAATAACTTCCAATCGATGAATATTGTCTGTTTTCTTGAAGACATCCGAACTAGACATTCCACGAACCTCTCGTAATTGATCGTCATCGTAATTAATGATACCTCTTCCAATGACTTCCGCTTCCATATTGAGTACTTCAACAACATCTCCTGCATGGAAGTGACCTTCGACCTGCTTCACGCCGACTGAAAGTAGACTATGCCCCCCATGGGTTAGTGCTTGTTCTGCACCTTCATCTACAGTAATAGAACCAAGTGGTGTAGACATAAAGCCGAGCCATTGCTTCTTCATGGAGAGAGAGGAAAGTTCTGTATCGAAGTATGTCCCGCGCCCAGCTCCATCAACTGCACTTTGCAGATCCCCAGGGGCAGTTACTTTTCCTACAAAAACAGGGACCCCTCCTCTTGTTGCGATTTTGGCGGCATCCACCTTAGAGCGCATTCCACCTGTACCGAGAGAAGAGCCAGCACCACCGGCAATGGCATAAATCTCTTCTGTAATTTCACTGATCCGACCGAATCGAACAGCATCTGGATGTTTACGGGGATCTCCTGAATATAGACCATCCATATCTGTCAGAATCAATAGATGCTGCGCCTTCACTAGATTGGCGACGAGTGCGGATAAAGTGTCATTATCACCGAATTTCAATTCATCTACAGAGACAGTATCATTCTCATTAAAGATCGGTATGACACCTTGCTTCAATAACTCTTCAACCGTCATGCCAGCATTGTTCATTCGTTTGCGACTACAGAAATCGGTCCGTGTAAGAAGTAACTGTGCTGTGACAATATCATGTGACCCGAAGGCTTGCTGGTAAGATTGCATTAATAGAGCTTGACCTACCGCTGCTGCTGCTTGTTTTTCGTGCAATAGACGGGGGCGAGAGGGATAACCTATCTCGCGGAAGCCTGCTGCTACAGCTCCTGATGTGACTAATAGTATTTCGTGACCTGCTGCGTGTAGAGAAGCCATTTCTCCTGCGAAAAAGTGGATGGCTTCCCGATTTAGAGCTCCTTCGGCAAAAGTAAGGGAGCTACTACCGATTTTGATGACGATACGGGATGACACAAGTATCACGTCCTTATGATTATTCATTGTAACAATAAATTGACAACAAAAAAACCTTCATCCTTGACGAGCAAAGGACGAAAGTTATAGCTTCCGCGGTACCACCTTTATTGATGAATAAATCATCCAACTTGATTACCTAGTAACAGAAGGTTCTGTCCCACCGATGTGGTAGGCCGCTCAGGGGTAGGTTTAGATAAGGTTCACGGTAAATTCTTTCAGCCAAGGAATTTACTCTCTAGAGGCGTGAAATAGCCTTATTTATGGGTCCCGTCAACACGTTTGTATATTATAAGAGGTAGTTTATTTTCAACTAGAATACCATGGAACTGTTTGCATTGCAAAGAGTAAAAGGTAGATAGATTGAATTTTGCAGACTATTGTACGGGTTAGCTTTTATAAGATATGATGAGCATATCTATTAGAATTGGGGGAACCTTGATGATAAAAGGTGCAGAGAATGGTAATTTACGTATAGCATTGATTCAAACGTCAATTATATTAGGTGAACCTGTTGCGAATGAAGAGCACATCCTTTCATTAATGGAGGAGGCCGTCGCAAAGAACCCGAAACCAGATCTCTTAGTATTACCTGAATTGTGGAACACAGGATATGCACTGGAGCAGATTCAAGATATTGCAGATGAGGATGGTGAGCATAGCAAGAGTTGGTTAAGTTCTTTTGCTAAGCGGCATCAAGTCTTTATCGTGGGAGGTTCGATAGCCCAATCCAATGCAGGACAGGTATTCAATTCGATGTATGTGTTTGATCGAGCAGGTTTGCAAATTGCCGATTATTCAAAAATTCACTTATTCCGTCTGATGAATGAAGAGAAATATTTAGTCCCTGGTCAACAATTGGTTGCTTTTCAGCTGAATGATGAATGTGTAGCAGGTGTTTGCATTTGCTATGATATACGTTTTCCGGAAATGGTACGTTCCTTGGCTTTGAATGGAGCGAAGGTACTGTTTGTTTCGGCGGAATGGCCGCATCCCCGCTTACATCACTGGCGAACATTACTCATGGCGAGAGCCATTGAGAATCAAATGTATGTTATCGCGTGTAACACAGTAGGGGAGAGCGGTGATGTTTCTTTCTTCGGTCATTCGATGATCATCGATCCATGGGGTGAAATTGTTGTTGAAAGTGGAGAAGACGAAGAAATAGTTATCGGTGAAGTCTCGATTTCCTTTGTTGATGAGGTACGAAGTCGTATTCCCGTCTTTCAAGATCGTCGACCAGATATTTATTAAAATATAAGGATTAGAGTATAAGTTTCACTTGATACTCTAATCCTTATATTTCCGCTGAAACGGGTGCCGTCCTTGAAAAAGGACGGCGAAGCCATTTCTACTTGTAAAACAGATGAAGCATAGGTTTGTGTAGCAGTTTATTTTAATTCCTCCATAGATTTCTTGAATGTCGCAATAAAGGCTTCCGCGGCCTTGGAGAGATAACGACCTTTTCGATAGGCAACAACAAGTGTTCGATAGGGAATAGGCTCAGCCAATGGTAAATAGACCGGTACGAACTCTGATCTAGGCGCGCGCGCAATATAACGTGGCACGAGAGTTACGCCCATTCCAGCGGCTACAAGTGATTGTATCGTCTCCATGTTACTGCTTTCAAATACGACTTGTGGCACGAATCCAGCTTTTTGAAAGAGATCGAAGGTCATAGTGCGAAAGCCTTGCCCTTTTTTGAGTACGATGAAGGATTCATCTTTGAGTTCTTCTAAATGAACAGGTTCAGGCGAAAGGCTGTTCGTAGCTCTCAAAGCTAGTGGATGCAGAGGGGGAACAGCCAGATCGATCAATTCTTCTCCAATCACCTCATATGCAAGCGAAGGTTCCACCAATGGAAGGGAGAGCAGGCTTAGATCCGTCCGACCCAGTGCAGTCAGTTTCTCTAGATTCATTGACGAGTCTTCTAAAAGATTGATTTCAATATCTGGAAAAGCTAGTTTAAAGCTTGGAAGCACATAAGGAAGCAGATGAGAACCGGTGATAGGCATGCTTCCGACAACAACCTTACCTCCACGAAGCTGCGAAATATCGGACATCTCTTGCCGCAATAATTCAACTGCATCAATGATCTTCTGCGCTTGTTCTATAAACTTTTCTCCAGCATGAGTTAGCTCAACACTACTCGTATTGCGCTGGAAAAGTAACACTCCAATCTCCTTCTCTAGCTTAGCTAGCTGTTGACTGAGTGAGGGCTGAGCAATATGTAGTTTCTCTGCTGCTCGCGAGAAGTTTCGTTCCGCCGCAATCTGTATGGCATATTGTAATTGTCTTAGTTCCATGGACTACCATCCTTCAATGTTGGTTAATTTGTATTTTAATACTATCATAGGAAGGTTGTTTTTGCTAAAGGAGGCACCACTTGGACATCCAATAACCGCAAGCGACACGCTAAGAATTTCTACATATAAAGATATTTAAGTGTACATAAATTGTGAATTGGAGTGATAATTTATGAAATTGTATTCAGTATATGTAGGTGCTTACATTGATGCTAAGACGTTTGAAGTTCTGTGGAAAAGGCTTTCTGAGGAGAAACAAGCACGATTAAAACAACTTAAAAGACAACAAGATGTTATACGTTCTTTAGCTGCCGACTTACTTGCTAGAACTATGTGTGCTGAAACTATGAGTTGCAGTCTAGAGGAAATTAAATTGGAATACAATGAGTTTGGAAAACCGTTTATATCTGGAGATACACACTGTTATTTTAATGTTTCTCATTCAGGAGAGTGGGTGGTTTGTGCAGTTGATAAAGATGAGATAGGAATCGATATAGAAAAAAAGGATGATATAGACATTGAAATAGCCAGAAGGTTTTTTGCTTATCAGGAGTATAGATATATTTTTGGGGGAGATCCGGTATTACGTATGGATAGATTTTATGAGATTTGGACATTTAAAGAGAGTTACATTAAAGCTGTTGGAAAGGGCCTCAGCATCCCGCTTCAATCGTTTGAGATTGAGATAGAACAGCAAGAGCCCGGGGAATCCTTACGAGCTAAAATAGGTAGAAATTCTAGTAGTGATAATATTTGGTATCTAAAACAGTTCGATTGGAATGCCAACTATAAGTTGGCTATTTGTACAAAAGAAAAACTATTTACCCAGACCATCCATAACATAGACATAAAGAGTCTTTCTTTATAAAAGTCAACACGACGAGCGCTAAACAACGCAAATAATATTACTAATTAAGAATGTCTCTATCTTTTTCTGAAAAAGTAAACATAATCAATAAAATTAATATATTGACAAATATAACATCTCAGTATAAAGTCTTGTTATTAGATAATTAATGGAAAATATTCTAAGTAATTCTTTATAAGGATATATATAAACTTTTTTAATAACCCCGAATTCAAGAAGCATAAACTCTAACTCGAATCTTATATTTATCTACATAAAACTCCACATAAATACCACATAAACACCACATAAACACCACATAAGTATTCACCTAAAAGACTCTACATAGAACTGAATAGATAGTCACTTTTAATAAAGATTCTACCTTACCTATCGAGTAGTAGAACGAAGGGTTGTTAGGGTAATTGCTAGAGCGAAAGGGGAGGGGCTACCACAAGCAGGTATGTTGAGAAATGGAATAATAACAAAAATACACTTATCATTTTAGGAGGAATTAATGTGTGGTTTTTAGCGTTGTGGGTGTTAGGAATTATTTCAGCTCTGGTGCATTTGTTTATCCTGGGGTTTCCCAACAGTGTTAGTGATATAAGTACGATCCTTCTTCTTCATCAGTTTGTTGTTACTTTCGGATTAGTTGGCGTAATTGGTTACGTAGTTAATATTGCGAGGGCTGATGAAACAGCGAAAATGTTAGGATGGCCCGGTGGACCGTTTCAGGTTAAATATGGATTCTCTCAAGTAGGTTTAGGAATAATGGGGATACTGGCCATTTGGTTCCAAGGTACTTTTTGGATCGGGGTTCTCGTAACGATGTACATCTATGGACTCAGTGGCCTTTGGTCTCATACACATGTGATGCTTAAGAATAAAAAGGTGGATGCAGATAGTATAAGTAACCTTATTATGGATATTGCTTACCAGACATTTATTACAGTGTTGTCGATTTTAGCAGGGGGAATCTGGATTCTGGGATAAAATCGGAGGAGGTAAGATTGTGATAACAAAAAGAGTGGAATTATCAGAAACTCAGAAAGGCATTTACTTTGACTGCCAAATCGATAATCCTATATCCTATAATATATCTGCAACTCTATTGATTGAAGACTTACAGGAGAAACACTTTGAGGCAGCTTTGAAATTATTAATTGGAGAACAAGAAGCCTTACGAAGTAGTCTCGAAATGGTGAATGATTTACCCTTTTTGGCTATTCATGACCAAATTCCCTATGAATTAATACAGCAAGATCTTTCAGGTCAAGTCGAGCTGAAAGATGAATCATTAAGCGGAATTACTATGATAGAATGCAGTACGGCGTTTGATTTTACCGTGGCTCCTTTATTTCGTACTAGATTGATCAAATTGGATGATGATAAGCATCTATTTATAATCTGCATCCACCATATTATCTCCGATGGTTTATCCTTGGAAATCTTCAAGGCGAAATTACTTGATTATTACTCCAGGTTGGTAAACAAGAAACAAATTGTTTTGAAACAGGATACAGGTTTTTCTGAATTCATTGAGCGGGAAAATACTAAACTCTTGAATGGAAAGTATAGCAATCAAAAAGAATATTGGTTGGAAAAAATGAGAGGCTCGGAGCCGCTGGTCTTACAACCGGATTATTCAGTAAGACACAAAGATCAAGGCATTAGTAAAGAAAAACGTTTTGAAATACCCAGCGATATGATTAAAGCTGTTCATAATCTGTCTATGGACCAAGAAGTAACTGATTTCATGTTTTTTATTGCAGCTTTTACTGTGCTTATGAATCAGTATACGCGCAATGATGATATCATCTTCTCTTCTCCCTTTGCCTATCGCCCTAGCTTTGATCTGGAAGAAACCATGGGTTGTTTTGTCCATATGTTGCCTATGCGTTTCAACATTGAGAGTGATAGTTGCTTCACTTCTATTCTGCAGCAGGTTTCCCAAGAATTAATTCAAGTATATAAGAATATTGGATATCCTAATAATTTGATTGTGCGAGACAGTCAATTGGTATCCATGCCCGGATCGCCTTCGATTTTTGATGTGTCTTTTGTCTATGATATTTATGAAGAAACAGAAGATAACAATCTCAAAATAGAAATTCTAGATCAGGATATAGTGACTTTTCCGGGGAGCTTGATGGTAGTTTTAAATAAAACTCCGAATGAGGACATGATTAAAATTCAATACAAGTCAGGAATCTTTTCTGATGAAATGATAGAGTTGCTGGGACGTAGATTTCTGAAGCTTCTTGAAGTCTTAATACAAAATGTTAATATCCAAATCGGACAGATTGATCTGTTGTTAGAGAATGAGAAGAAATGTATATTACATGATTTCAATGCTACTTCGTACTTCCCCTACCAGCCACAGCATATTATTGATGTGCTCCATTCCAAAGTCATCAAGCATCCGGAATATATCGCGCTGATTGAAGGGGAGAAAAAAGAAACCTATGCTTCTGTGAATGCCAAAGCAAATCAGTTAGCCAGAAAAATTGTTGAAAAAAAAGGAAAATCCAATGAAGCCATTGGTGTTCAAATGCACCGTTCGATGGATTTGGTAATTAGTTTATTGGCGATACTCAAGGCGGGTTGTGCGTATGTGCCTATAGATCCCTCTTATCCCGCGGCAAGAAAAAAATATATTTTTGAAGATGCGGACATTAAACTTCTTATAACATCGTCAGAGTGCGAATATATAGAAGATTGGAGTGTGGATTTTCTTATTATTGATGATCCTGAAACCTATAGCGGTGATGATAGTAATCTGGCAGGGGAACTGGATCCCTTCAGTTTGGCTTATATTATGTACACATCCGGTTCAACAGGCAAACCAAAGGGAGTTATGGTAGAGAATCATAGTGTAGTGAATACATTAATGGATTTGGAAAGACGCTTCCCTCTAGGAAAGGAAGATGTGTATCTCCTCAAAACATCCTTTACCTTTGATGTTTCCGCGACAGAGTTCTTCGGATGGTTTATAGGGGAAGGTGCATTATTGGTATTAGAGCCAGATGGGGAGAAAAATCCTCAATTAATTTTAAACGAAATCAGCAAACATGCTGTAACTCATATTAATTTTGTTCCGACGATGTTTAGGCTCTTTCTGGAGTTATTTGATATGGACGATAATCTGGAAAAGTTAAATCCACTTAAATGGATATTTGTGGGCGGAGAAGCTGTAACACCGGATATTTTGCAGAAATTTAATGCGCTTCAGACAAACATCAGCTTGGAAAATGTATACGGACCTACAGAATGTACCATTTGGGTCTCTCACTACTCCCTTAAGGATTACAATGGAGCAGCAAATGTTCCCATTGGACAGCCACTTAATGAATCTCGTTGGTACGTGGTTGGGGACCATGATAATTTGCAACCGATTGGTATTCCAGGAGAGCTTTGTTTGAGCGGTGTGGGTTTAGCTCGGGGATACCTGAATATGGTTGAATTGACGAAAGAAAAGTTTGTGCCGAATCCCTTTTTTGAGGAAGGAATAGATCCAGAATGCTATCGATATATGTATCGCACGGGAGACCTTGTTCGCTGGCTTCCAAGTGGGACTATTGAGTATTTAGGACGAATTGATTTTCAGGTCAAGGTGCGGGGTGTTCGTCTGGAAGTGGGAGAAATTGAAAATATGTTGTCTGAGTACGAGGGAATTGTTCAGGCAGTAGTTGTTGTTAAAAAACAAGAGGGGAGACCAGGAGTTCTCTGTGCTTATTATCTCTCGGAGAATGAAATCCCTGTGTCAGAGCTTAAAGATCATTTATCAAATTCATTACCTACATATATGATCCCCTCGTTCTATGTACATAAAACAGAGCTGCCTCATAATAATAGCGGGAAAATTGATAGAAATGCACTTATTACAGATTTGGCATTTATAAAAGAAACATCTTCAGAGTATGTATCTCCAAGAACAGAATTGGAGAGTAAGATTGCAACCGTATGGCAAGAGGTGCTATCGGTTCCCCAAGTTGGGTTAGATGATAATTTCTTTGATATCGGAGGGAATTCCTTATCACTGATCCAAGTTCACAATAAACTCAGAAAATTGGTTGATCTTGAATTTACTATCACACTATTCTTCCAATCACCGACTGTCCGTTTACTTGCAGAGTACTTTTCTAAGACGGAGACGGAAGTGATTGGCAATAGAGAAGCCTATTTTAAAAGAAACAAAAAAATCGTACGCCAAGATATAGCGATTATAGGAATGTCAGTGCATGTTCCTGGAGCTGAGAATATCTTTGATTTTTGGGATAATTTGAAAAACGAAAAGGAAAGCATTCACTTTTATCAAGACGATGAATTAATGGAGCTGGGCATTGATACTGATCTTTTGAATTCGCCAAATTATGTGAAGGCAAAAGGTAGGCTTCAAGGCGTTGATTATTTTGATCCCCAATTTTTTGGTTACACACCGGGGGAAGTTCGGATGATGTCACCTCAATTACGTTTGCTCTACCAGGGTACATGGGAAGCGCTCGAAGATGCCGGTTATTTCCCCAACTCTGAATCCTCCAAAATCGGTATGTTTATGGGCGGTTCCGATGATTTTGAGTGGTACAAGCATGTGCTATTCGGGGACAACGACTTTAGTAATAAATATCAGGCTTTTACGCTCAGCACCAATCACTTTTTAGCAAGCAGGGTCTCTTATAAATTGGATATTAAAGGGCCTGTATTCTCAGCACTTACTGGATGCTCCACTACGTTGGTGACACCGCACTTAGCCTGCCAATCCTTGATATTAGGGGAATGTGATCTGGCTGTAGCAGGCGGCATTACGATCGAACTTCCCAATGATGGGGGTTACTTGTATGAAGACGGCATGATGTTCTCACCGGATGGACATTGCCGACCGTTTGATTCTAAAGCTCAAGGCACCGTTTTCTCTAATGGTATGGGGCTTGTTGTATTGAAAAGATTGGATGAAGCCTTGGATGATGGTGACCAAATTTATGCCATTATTAAAGGTTCTGCTATTAATAATGATGGGAATCAAAAGGTAGGTTTTCTGGCACCAAGCGTGACAGGTCAAACCGAAGTCATTCAAGAGGCCTATCGTGTGGCGGGAATCGATCCGGAGACTGTTAGTTACGTTGAAGCTCATGGAACGGGAACATTACTCGGCGATCCGATAGAGGTTGAATCCTTAACGAAGGCTTTTGCATCTGATAAAAAACAATTCTGTCTCCTAGGTTCTGTAAAAGGAAATGTCGGACATACGGATACGGCAGCCGGTGTGGTAGGCCTTGCGAAAGTGGCGCTTAGTCTAAAGCATAAATATATTCCTGGAACCGTGAACTACCAAGAGCCGAATCCGAAAATTGATTTTAAAAACACTCCTTTTATGGTTAAAGAACATGGAACTGAATGGGGTAAGGAACCGGTAACAAAAGGTTTGTTACGTGCCGGAATCAACTCCTTCGGTGTTGGTGGAACGAATGCTCATATGGTACTGGAAGAGCCGCCGGCCACTAGAGGAAGTAGTCCTGATGAACAAGTGAATTTACTTCCATTCTCTGCCAAAAGCGCTGAGGCATTAATGAAAACTTCGAAAAAGGTAGTAGAATATCTGCTTGAGAATCCGGGAACTCGTCTGTCTGATGCAGCTTGGACGTTGCAAGTGGGCAGAATGCCATTCCCTTATCGAAGCACGTTAGTTATTAATGAAGAGTTCTTGAAAGAGCCGGAAAGAATGCTTAAGAATCTAAGTGATACTGCCTTATATGAAGTGAAAGATTCTAATAGAAAGGTGTATTTTATGTTCCCCGGACAGGGGAGCCAATATCAGGGAATGGGTCGTGACCTTTATAATTCAGCGGATCGAAGTGCGATGTCCAAGATTTTCAAACGTCATATCGACCAAGTATTTGACCTATTGAAAGAAGAGGAACGTGTAGAGTTTAAAGAGTTAATCTATGGGGATCAGCACCAACATAAAATTAATCAAACTGAATACAGCCAATTCGCATTATTTGCTACCAGTTATGCATTGGCTAAGACATTAATTGAATTAGGTATTCAACCAGCAGGTATGATTGGTCATAGTATTGGGGAGGTCACTGCAGCCGCTGTTGCCGGTGTATTTGCTCTGAAGGATGCAGTCGAAATCGTAAGGATTCGCGGTCAGGTTATGCAGAAACAGGAACCCGGAGTTATGCTGGCGGTCATGGCCGATGCCCGGGAAGTGGAGAAAGAGCTTGAACCGAATGTCTGGCTGGCATTGGAGAACACGACCCGCAGTTGTGTTGTTGGAGGAAGTGAACAGGCGATTGTTCATTTTGAACGGAAATTAGAGGAGCTTGGCTTGAAGTTTGTAAGAGTTAAGACCTCACATGCCTTCCATACGCCGATGATGGAACAAGCAGCCAAAGAGTTTCAACAAATCATTTCCCAATACCCTATGAACGAACCCCTAATACCGATTGTTTCCAATACAAGCGGAACATGGGTTCAGGAAAAGGACATGACAAATCCTGAATATTGGTCCAAACATATTTTGAAAACGGTCAAGTTCTCTAAAAATTTGTCTGAAGTACTCAAAAATAAAGATGATGTTTTTATTGAGGTAGGGGCTGGTCGGACATTAAGTACGTTCGCCAGACAACATGAATCCAGAGCGGACGGGCAGCACTTTATTAATTTGATTCGTCATCCGCAAGAAAATGAAAATGATGTAGAATATATAAATAAAAAATTTGGAGAGATTTGGTGTGCAGGTATTCAAGTGGATTGGGTTGCTTTAAAGGGCTCCTCTGTTCGTCAGCGCCTATCTCTGCCGACTTATGTATTCGATAAGGTCCATTTTCCTATTCATATCCAGACGGACTCTGTGCAAAAATCGGCATTCAACGGACACGACATCTCAGATACTAAGCTTTCTATTCCCTTGAGGTCCATACCTTTCCAAAGTAAAAGCGGTTTGGAGCATACTGTTGTTGAAGCATACAAAACTGTTTTCGGATTTGATACCGTTAGTGTCGATCAGAACTTTTTTACGCTAGGTGGAGACTCCCTTAAGGCAGTAAGTCTATCTTCTGCTATTAAAAATGTATTGGGCATAAAAGTAGAGATCGCCGATTTATTCAAGTATCCATCACCTGACGCTTTAGCATCCTTTTTAAGTGAAACTGAAGTTAGTAAATCTAATGATATGAGCATTAGACCTGCAGCGAAAATGGACGGGTATACCCTGTCATCGGCTCAAAGTCGGATGTTTGCACTTTCATTATTGGATAAAGAGAATGTCGCTTATAATCTTCCATCCGCCACAATGATCAGAGGTCCGTTGGACAAAGGAAGAGTAGAACAGGCCTTGGATAAATTGATACAACGACATGAGTCTTTAAGAACTACTTTCAGAATCAGAGACAATCAACCAGTACAGATTATTCATTCAACAGCGAGAGTTCCAATTACCTATTCAGACAAGACCGTCTCCAGCCACGAGGATATCCGTCAACTAATATATGATTTCATTAAACCTTTTGATCTCGAAAAGGCTCCATTGTTTAGAGTTGAGCTCATCAACACCGGTGTGGATAGCTACTTGCTTCTCTTTGATCTCCATCACATTATTGCGGATGGCACTTCTGTGGAAATTATAACAAGAGACTTTAATGATCTTTATTTCGGTGAACTCGCTCCTGCTAAGATTCAGTACAAGGATTTTGCTGTCTGGCAGAGGGATTACCTTAAATCGCAAGAAATTGAGGAACAAAGAGAGTTTTGGCTACAACAACTTGGTGATAATTTGCCTACCCTTGAATTGCCATTAGACTTTAAGCGACCACCTGTGAAGGATTTTGCAGGTAGTAGGATTTATTTTGATCTGGATAGACAATTAACATCTAAACTCGTTGAATTGGCTCAAACCTCAGAAGCCACACTCTTTATGATTATGTTAAGTGCTTGGAATATCCTCTTAGCCAGATATTCGGGTCAAGAAGACATTATTGTAGGGACTCCAGTTGCTGGCAGAACTCAGGAGGAGATAGAAGAAACTGTAGGAATGTTTGTTAATATGCTGGCGATGAGAAATCATCCGGAGAACGGCAAGAGATTCATTGATTTCTTAAATGAGGTGAAGGAGAATTCCTTAAAGGCATTTGAGAACCAAAATTATCAATTTGATGAGTTGGTTGAACAGCTGAACCTCAAACGGGAATTAAGCCGTAACCCACTATTTGATGTGTGCTTCGATTTTCAGAATATGGAAGTTTATGATCTGGAAATTAACGAAATCCGCTTCACACCATATTCCTTCGAGACGAATTCTGCTGCTTATGACCTTGTTCTGACTTGCCAGGAAAACAAGAAAGATCAGGTTATAACAGGATTTATTGAATACTCAACGGGCTTATTTAAAAAAGAAACGGTGGAACGGATGGCTCAGCACTTCCGGGAAATTCTAATCCATATTACCCAAGAGAAAGACGTAGGGATTTCCGACATAGGCCTTCTTCCTCAAGCTGAGAAACAATTCATCCTGAAGGAATTCAACAATAAGACAACTCTTGAGTTTAATGAAACTTTGCTCATTCAGGAGATGTTCGAGCACAATGTGCAGGCTATCCCTGATAAAACGGCATTAATTGTATCAAGCGGCAAAAAACTAACTTATCGGGAGTTAAATGATCACGCCAATGCGCTAGCCTTGCGCTTAATTGAATTGGGTATTCACAAAGACTCTCTTGTCGGAATAATGCCCCGTAGAGATGAATATTTGTTAATTTCTATCCTTGGCGTATTAAAGGCAGGGGGAGCGTATGTCCCTATTGATCCGGGATTTCCTGAAGAGAGAATTGCTTATATGCTTGCGGAATGCGAAATTAGCACATTAATTTGTTCTCGAGAGTACCGGGATATGATTAATTTTGCAGGTACAGTAATTGATTGTGAATCTCTAAATCGCCCCCTCAAATCAACCATTAATCCCTCACAAGGGGGAAATAAGAACAGCTTGGCTTGTGTCATATTCACTTCCGGTTCAACTGGGAGACCGAAAGGAGTATTAATTAATCAAGGCTCTGTAGTTAACTTCATTCATGACATAAAGAACAGAGAGATTTTTCAGAATCACGATGACAGAATGATCAGCGTCACAACACTGTCTTTCGATATTTTTGGATTTGAATCATTGGTTCCTTTATGCACAGGTCATTCTATTTATTTGGCAGATGAAAATGAACAGCTGGACCCTTCCTTGGCCAATCAAAAGATCATTGAACACAAAGTCACCCATATTTTAAGTACCGTCTCGCGGATTAAAGCCTTTGTCGAGAACCCTGATTTTGATCAGGCCTTGAAACAGCTGAAGTGCATCTTAAGTGGTGGCGAAAATTACCCAGTAAAATTATTGCATGATTTGCAAAAGAGATCCCAAGCAAGAATCTTTAATATGTACGGTCCGACAGAAACAACGATTTGGTCAACTACAAAGGAACTTACTCATTCCAGTACGATTAACATCGGACAGCCCATTGCTAATACTCAAGCCTACATCATGAATACAGTCGGCAAACTGCAGCCGATCGGTGTATATGGAGAGCTATATCTTGCTGGTCACGGCCTTGCCCGTGGTTATTTAAATAATCCCGAGGAAACGAAGGAAAAATTTATTGAAGTCTCTGATCTTCCTGGAACCCTTCTTTATAAAACAGGTGATCGGGCCAGACTTCTTGACAATGGTGAAATAGAACTGTTAGGCAGACTGGACTCTCAGATTAAGATACGCGGCTACAGAATCGAATTAACTGAAATTGAAAAAGTGGTTTTGAGCCATGAGAATATTCGGCAAGCCGTACTTACCGTAATAGATGACAAAAGGAATAACAAACAGCTTGTATTGCATTATTGCACAAAAAGAGAGATTGAGCTCTCCAGCGAAGATAGTACATGGCTGAAAGGCTGGCTAAGGGAATGTCTGCCTCATTATATGGTACCTTCCTACTTCATAGATTTAGATGAGATGCCTGTCCTGCCTAATGGGAAAATAAATAGAAATGCTCTGATTCTCCCACAAGAAACAAGTAGACCAACTGAGGTGCAAGTAACACCACCTTCATCAGAATTGGAGAGAGCATTACTGGAGGTCTGGAAAGAAGTATTGAGTGTTGAGCGCCTCAGTGTTCGGGATAATTTTTTCGATGTGGGTGGAAACTCTCTGGGATTAATTTTGATAAATAATAAACTGAACTTGCTTATTGGACGGTCAATTCCTTTAATGCAGCTGTTCCAGCATCCAACCATTGAATCTTTGGTCAAGAGTTTGAGTGTTCCAACAGGGGAATCAAGTGAGGGTAGGCTACCCAAGATTGTTTCGAACTCTGAACCGGATTCAACGGACATAGCCGTTATAGGGATGTCATGTAAATTCCCCGGGGCGGATGATTTGGATTCATTCTGGAAAAATATAGTTTCCGGAAAGGAATCCATCACCCACTTTGATAATGAGGAATTGTTGGAATCCGGAGTTGATCCTGAATTGTTGTCGAATCCGAATTATGTAAAGGCTAAAGGTTTTCTAGAGGGAATTGAGTACTTTGATTCTGAATTCTTTGATTATCCTTATCAGGAATCTAATATGATGGACCCCCAAATCCGGATTCTTCATCAATGCGTCTGGGATGCTTTGGAACATGGAGGTTATAATTCCTCTGCCTATAAAGGAAGAATAGGATTATTCGCCGGCAGTGGTTCCAGCTTGCCTTGGATGACCCGGTTTTTAGGGAAGCAGCAGGACTTTTTAAGTGTTTTTGAAGCCCTGACCTTAAACGAAAAGGATTATCTGACAACAAGAGTGTCTTATAAACTTAATTTGAAGGGACCCAGCTTTAATATCCAAACGGCTTGCTCCACATCTTTGGTAGCGATTCACCAGGCTGTCCAGTCTTTAATTAGCGGAGAATCTGATATGGCCATAGCTGGTGGAGTATCTATTTCTTATCCGCGAAAAGAAGGGTATCTCTGGCATGAAGGCATGATTTTATCCAAAGATGGCCATTGCAGCCCATTCGCCGAAGATTCCTCAGGAACAGTATCGGGAAATGGATGCGGAATTGTATTGCTGAAACCACTTGCTGCTGCAATAAGGGACGGGGATAAAGTCTATGCGGTAATTAAAGGCTCAGCCATTAATAATGATGGGATTGAGAAAATCGGTTATACAGCACCGAGTGTAGCTGGACAAGCCTTTGTAATTGATGCCTCGCTTAAAAAGGCAGGTATGGATCCAGAGGACATTAACTATCTCGAAGCTCATGGAACTGGAACGAAGTTAGGTGATCCCATCGAAATCGCAGCACTCAAGCAAGCATGGAATACCGATAAAAAGGGATATTGTGCCATAGGATCTGTTAAGGCGAATATTGGTCACTTGGATGCTGCGGCAGGTGTAGCCGGTTTTATTAAGACCGTGTTGTCACTGTATCATAGAACGATTCCTCCTCTTATTAATTATAATGAGGCTAATCCAATGATTGATTTTGACAACAGTCCGTTCTATATCAACACAGAAGCGAAGTATGTCACAGAAACTGATACAACCTTAAGAGCGGGAGTGAGTTCTTTTGGAATAGGGGGAACTAATGTTCACGTTATTCTGGAACAACCGCCTCTGGAGCAGCCAATGAGCAGTTTAGCTGACACGGTAAATGTGCTGCCGTTCTCCGCAAGAAGCCAAACAGCATTAGCCAATACTTCGGAAGCAGTACTGAACTACTTGGAGAACACCAAGGCTCTTAATCTTTCAGATGTAGGATGGACGTTACAGGATGGACGAAAAGCATTTGAATACAGAAAAGTATTGGTAGTGAACAACTCTTCATTTAATAAAGAGCAAAACAATATTGCCGGGTTCTTGAATCACCCCGGACAGAGAATACCGGACATTAAAAAATCTGTAATTTTCATGTTTTCGGGAGAGGAAAGCTGCTATCAAGGGATGGCTCGCGGCCTGTATTTCTCAGATCATAGAAGCAGAATCTCAGAGGTATTTGGACATTATATGGACCATGTTCTGTCATTCTTGCAAGAAGATGAACGCGTGAATTTCCTAAAAATATTGTCCGGCGGTGTAGTTCAATCGGAGATCAATTCAACGGGATATAACCAACTCCTTTCATTCACGATAGGTTACTCACTAGCGAAAACCCTGATTCAGACAGGTGTAGTTCCTAATGGAGTGCTGGGACAAAATATTGGAGAAATATGCGCCAACACCGTTGCTGGAGTTCTGGAACTGGAAGATGCCATTGATCTGGTAAGAAAATACAAGGGATGGCTGCAACATGAGGAGACAGGTTCATTGATCGCTGCAACTGCAGAAGTGAATATCTCCCAATATAAGCATAATCAGCCTTGGGTGCAGCTGGTTTCAGATGAAGATGGAAGCCTTGAAAAAGTATTGGCAGATAAGAATTCTATATTTATCGAAGTAGGCGCTGGAAATGGGCTGCAAGCATTACTTGCACAACACTCAGATGGGGAAGAAGCTGTACAGCTGATTCGTCATTTCGCAGAAGAACAGGATGATTTGGTATATTTCATTCAAATACTTGGACAACTCTGGTGTGCGGGTGTAGATCTGGATTGGAATATGTTAAAGGGAGAATCCTTCAGAAAACGGGTTCCTTTACCTACTTATGTTTTTGATAAGAAATTTCATGAGAATGATGTATCCTTATACGATTTTGCTAGCAGGGCACATGATGGCAGTTCTCATGACAACACTTCTCGGGCACAAGTTAAAGAGGATTATTCTGAGAAGAACCCTGAGGAAATGGTCATTCAGCAGTTATCCGGTATCTGGCATGAAATATTGGGTTGTGATGAGGTTCGTTCCGAGGATGACTTCTTTGCGCTTGGAGGACATTCACTAAAAGCTATTTCCTTAGCTGCACAAATACAAAAGAGTTTCGATGTTGAAATGCCGTTAACAGAAATCTTTGCCCGCTCTGTTTTTAATCAAATGGTAGAGTGGTTATTGTCAAACGTCCATGAACAAACAGCACAGAGCATTCTACCAGTTCAGAAGAAAAGTCAATATGAAGTCTCTTCTGCGCAAAAGCGAATGTATGTAGTCAATGAAATGATCGGCAATGCTGTCCCTTATAATCTTGCTTCCATCTATCTGGTACATGGTTTAGTCGATCGGGAAAAGCTTGTAAAGGTTATTGACGAACTTGTGCACAGACATGAATCGTTAAGAACTAGATTTCACATGATCGAGGGAGAAGTCGTACAAATTATCGAGGAGGATGTTGCGTCCATCGTTGAATTTGGGACTGCCGCTGAGGATCAGATTGAATCTGAAGTACAAAGTTATATTAGACCCTTCGATTTGTCGAAAGCACCTTTATTGAGAATAAAGTTAATCAGCATCCATTCAGAAAAGCATGTTCTTTTCATTGATATGCATCATATTATCTCTGACCAAAGCTCTATTGCGATCTTGCTACAGGAGTTTGCTGTCTTATATCGTGGAGAGAAGTTAAATCCGCTTGACCTTCAATATAAGGATTTCGCAGCCTGGCAGAATGAAATATTTAAGAGTAAAGAAATTGAAAAACAAATGGTGTACTGGAAGGATGAATTTACTGGGGAAATTCCAAAGCTTAACATGCTGACAGACTTTAGAAGACCCCGTATTCAGACATTCGAAGGTGATCGTGTTCCACTCGAAATGGGTGAAGAGCTCAGTGCCAAAATGAATATTTTAAGCAGAGAACATGGTTTAACTCCGTACATGGTTCTTATGGCAGCTCTAAAGCTAGTCTTGTGGAAGTATACAGGACAAAATGATCTGGTTGTAGGAACAGGTATTGCGGGACGACGCCATGCGGATCTTGATTCCATAGTGGGAATGTTTGTGAACACGCTGGCAATAAGAACACAAACCAATGAAGAATCAACCGTTTCTGAACATCTGCAGTATATGAAAGAAAAAATGATCAAGGCCTATGAAAATCAGGATTGCCAATATGAGATGTTAGTTGAAATGCTGGAGATTGAGAAAGACATGGCCAGGAACCCGCTTTTTGATGTAGTGATTAATTACATTAATATGGGGACTGAAGAACTGTCCATAGGCGATTTGAAACTTACACCTTGGCCGATGGCAAAAATAGATTGCAAATTTGATATTACATGGACCATTCAGGATAAGGATGGAAGTTATTATTCAGATATTGAGTATAACACCGCTCTTTTTACACGCGAGAGCATGGAGTCTTTCGGGAATAGACTTCTGTACATGTTGAGGCTCATCACAGTTGAACCTGCACGGAAGCTGAGCGAACTCTCCATCATGACTCCGGAAGAGAAAAAGTGGATATTGCAGGATCTAAATCAGACTGTGACAGACTTTCCAAGAGACAAAACCATTATTCAGCTTTTCGAAGAACAAGTAGAACAAAACGGAGATCGAATAGCCATCATCTGGGGGAACGAAGAAATTAGCTATATTGATTTGAATCATAGAGCCAATAGACTCGCAGAGCAGCTTGCTAAGCACAATGTAAAATGCGGCGATAGAATCGCTATTTTACTAAGACGGGGTCCATTGCAGATTATAAGTATTCTGGGGATACAGAAATCCGGTTGTGTCTATGTACCGATCGATCCTGAATACCCAGATTATCGTGTTAATTTCATTCTAGAAGATAGCGGTTCTTGCTTGTTGCTAACTCAATCAGAGCTTCTATCGAGTATTACTCATATGATTCCTGCACTTTTAGTGGATATTGAGCCGGACTTGCTGAAATCTAGTGAACATATAACTATAACAATGAATCGTCCCTTTCCATCTGCTCGTGCTGAAGATCCAACTTATATTATGTACACATCAGGATCGACAGGCACGCCCAAGGGAACTCTCATTAGTCATCGGAATGTAATCCGTGTAGCCAAGGAAACCAACTTTATTACGATTGAACCAACGGACAGGCTCTTACAACTATCCAATTATGTATTTGACGGATCCGTATTTGATATCTTTGGTGCCCTGCTTAACGGAGCGTGTCTAGTTATGATCGCTAAGGAGGCTGCCATTGAGATCGCCCAATTGTCTAAGTTCATCGAACAAAAAGGAATTTCGGTGTTCTTTATTACAACTGCTCTGTTCAATATGTTGGTGGATGAGGACCTTACCTGTCTGAAAAATGTTCGTAAGATTGTATTTGGCGGGGAGGCAGCTTCGCTAATTCATGCACGGAAAGCATTGGAGGTACTGGGGCCGAACAAGATTATAAATGGTTATGGGCCTACGGAATCAACGTTCTTTGCAACGTACTACCCTATTGATGAAATAGGGGAGAATGCACATTTTATACCTATTGGTACTGCTCTATCCAATACAACTCTCTATATTCTTGATGCACAAGGTCAGCCTGTCCCCCCCAATGTTCCCGGTGAACTTTATATTGGAGGCGATGGGGTGGGCATAGGTTATCTGAACAGAGATGAACTAACCAATCAGAAATTTATTCAGAATCCTTTTGAGAGCTTAGGAAAGTTGTATCGAACAGGAGATCAGGTATGGCGTATGCCTTCGGGTAATATCGGATTTATAGGACGTCGGGATTTCCAAATCAAAATCAGAGGATTTAGAGTTGAGTTAGGGGAAATTGAAGCTCGAATTAAAGATCTCTCGGGCGTTAAGGATGTAATTGTTGTATCGCAAACAGATAAGTCAGGTAGTCTCTATATTGCTGCTTACTACACTGTTAAGGGGCTAACTCTACTAGAACCAGAGCAGATTAGAGAACTTCTTATGGACAAGATACCGGATTATATGATTCCGTCACGGATGAAAAAGATGGATATCTTCCCGCTAACGCTAAATGGAAAAATTGATCGCAGAGCTCTTCCAGTTATTGAAGAATATAAAGATCAATTATCCAGCTATATTGCACCTGGAAATGAACTGGAACAAATGATTCTTACAAAAATGCAGGATATTCTCGAAAATAGCTACATTGGGATTAGAGATGACTTCTTTAGATTTGGCGGACAATCCATTAAGGCAATTGCTTTGGTTCAGTCTTTATCAAAGGAAGGTATCCCTGTAAAAGTAAATGAGATCTTCCAGTATCCCACGGTTGAAGGGCTGGCAACCCTTCCTGAAGTCAGAAAGGTATTTGCATTAGATGCTAAAAGCAAGTCAGCCACACCAGAAAAAGAAATAAACCTGAATACTGTAGCTCTTAATGAAAATCAAATAGAGTGTCTCGTAGCTCATGTCCGAAATACTTGTTCTTTGATCTCAACCATGATTGCTTCATCCAACCGGTTGGATGAATTTCCACTCTCTCCCGTTCAGGTAGCTCACGCTTCAATCGGGTCAAGTCTAAGCGGGTTTACAACCTGGATCACAGGAGAGCTGGATGAGCGGAATATACGCGAGATATTGTTTAACACGATTCGCGACAATCAACTGCTTCATTGTGTTATCAATAAAGATAAGAAAATGGTATGGAACGAATGTGACATCTCGGCTCTTCAATCGTTGATTCAGCAAAATATTCCGTACTTAGACTTACGGGAATATACTCCTGATACCAAAGAGAAAATGGTAGATCAGCTGCGCACAAAATTGTTATTATCGGACTATCTGTTAGGTGAATTACCATGGAGACTTTGCTGTCTCCGCTTAAGTCAAGATACCCATTATGTAATCTGGGGTTTTGATCATACGGCCTTTGATGGGATGAGTGCGGAAGTGATTCGTCATCAGCTGGAGCAGGCGGTTTTTTATTCACTAAATGAAGCTGAAGTTGTTCCAGCTGAATCTGCTGGAAAACTACTTCCTCAAAAATATCAAGACTATGTAGCACTGCTGGCAACAGGCCCCCAGGGAATCGGTGAAAAAGAAATAATTGACCACTATTCCTTGGAGGTCTGGAATGATAGCAATCAAATTCTGATGAAAAATCTGGATCAAATCCCAAATCGATGCAATAGAGAAATACATTTGTATATCCCGTTAGGGGATAACGATATTGAAGATCAATGGTGGAATGCATTTGATTTCATTGTGAATTTATTCATTGAATACACGGGGATTCCAGAAATTCCGATAGCGATTGTTAATTACGGCAGAAGCTACAATAACCACAATTTTTATAACTGTGTCGGTGAATTTCTGGATATCATACCTTTGGTTGTAAGGGGAAGGAATCAAGAGTTACATCCAATGGATCTTATTAAGAAGTGTCAGCTCCATTCCATTAACTTTCTCTCTTTAATATTCGATCCTGATTTATCCAAGAAGTTCTCTAAGATAGCAGACCTTTTAAATCCAGCTTATCAAGTGTTGGAGGAGCCCAAACCATTTGTTCTATTCAATTTCCAAGGGTTTGTATCTGAAGAAGAACAGGAAGCCTTTAGTAATTCACAAGGAGATGAGGATCAGAACGAATTGGCAAAAGTATTGGTCACTGTTAATTATGATGAGGAGAATTTAAAAATCATCCTTGACAGCACAATGGGTTTCAATCTGGATAAGCTTAGTCAAATCATGGAAACAGAATTAAGTCAATATTCAAATGTATTCGTTAATTATGGATTATTGGAGGCCGGAAATGACTAAGAAAGCGATCCAACATGGCAAGCCGATTGAACTTCCGAAAGAGTATGATACTTTAGCTGGAATGATGATGGTTACCGTTGAGAAATATCCTCTTAAAGGTATTACGTATGTGGACGCTGCTGGAAAGGAAGACTTTGAATCTTATCCGGCTTTGGTCGAAAATGCGCGTAAATATCTTAAAATTCTCTATCGCAAGGGACTGAAGTCAGGGGATATCGTAATGCTAGAAATCGACAACTCTAAACAATTTTATCGGACATTTTGGGCTTGCATTTTCGGGGGAATCATCGCTGCGCCAGTGAGTCAGCCGACCTCATGGGAACCCCATTCAATGGGATTGTTGAAGTTCACTAAAATATGGGAAGTGTTAAATAAACCAGTAGTATTAGTGGAAGAACAACTTCGGGCCCGGTATCAATCTTTACAGGAGGTTTCTCCTTATGAAGAGCTTCGGTTCATCTCGTTAAATGAATTAAGTGCAAATACAGATGAAATGGAAGAAATTCATTGGACCCAATCGAATGATCTTGTATTCTTACAGTTCTCCTCAGGCAGTACAGGTATCCCCAAAGGGGTACAGCTTACGAACAAAAATATAATTACAAATACTGTCTCCTGTAAAAATGGTCTTGGTACACAAGCGGATGAGATTGCTTTTACTTGGCTGCCTCACACTCATGATATGGGTCTGTTTGGTCAGCATCTAACCCCTGTAATGAGTGGAAGTGACATTATGGTGTTCTCACCGTATACCTTTATTCGCTCGCCGTATATTTTTCTGAAAAAGATAACCGAACACAAAGGGAAATGGTTCTGCTGCACGAACTTCGGATACGACTGGATGGTGCAGAAAGTACCTGACTCCAAATTATCAACGCTGGATTTGTCTTCTTTAAGATTAACGTTAAATGGGGCTGAACCGATATCCGCAACTGTGATACAAAAGTTTACTGAGAAATTTTCGAAATGTGGATTTAAACCTAACATGATGTTCCCGGCTTACGGTATGGCAGAGGCTACAGTCGGTGTTTCGATGCCTGAAATAGGGGTTTTGCCTAGGATTGAAAGGATTTATCGTTCCAAATTGACGAACGACAACCTGGCTGTTCCTGTGAAAGATGCTGACGATGAAGACTGTGTTGAATTTGTACATGAGGGATACGCAGCGGATGGAATCAGTATCCGAATTGCAGATGAGCAAGGGAATACCCTCAATGAGAACATGATCGGTGAAATTCAGATCAAGGGCGATTCCGTTACCTCAGGCTATTATAATCTTGAACATGAAACCAAAGATCTGTTCATTGACGGGTGGTTACATACAGGCGATCTTGGATTTATGGTTGATAATGGTTTGATCGTAAGCGGCAGAATTAAGGATATTATCTTTGTCCGGGGTCAAAATTTCTTTGCACATGATCTAGAGGAAGTTATATATGGTCTTGGGACGATACCACGGGGAAATATTATGCTGGTTGGACATTTTAATAGTAGGACACAACAGGAAGAATTGCTTGTCTTTGTCAAGCATAAATCAGATGTAGAGAAGTTCCTGCCTATACGTCAAAGCATCATCGACCGACTGCTGGGATTATTAGGAATAGAGACAACTCATGTTATCCCTATCAAATTAATACCCAAGACCACAAGCGGGAAGCTGCAACGGTTCCAATTGCGAAAAGGTTTCGAAAATGGGGATTTCAACGATGTTATTAATAAGATTCAAATGCATCTTGTAGATTGCAGGCAAAATGATAGACTCATCAATCTTCCTCAGAGTGAATTGGAAATATACCTTCACAACACTTGGTCTGAAATTTTGAGTATTCCTGCGCACAGAATTTCTATTGATGATACTTTTTTATCTCTAGGTGGAAATTCTATTCGAGCATACCAATTGCTAGACCTGATAGGTAAACATTTTAATAAGGAGATTGGATCAGAGGTTTTAGTCTTTTGTAAGACTATCAGAGAAATTGCCGACTATCTCCAAGCTATGCCGTCCAATAGTGAAGAATCTTCTATGGACTGGAAGACAGATAATCAACTCGATATTCACAAGGCCGTTGCCATCACAGGATTGGCTTTGAGACTTCCAAGTGCAAAAAATCAGGAGGAATTCTGGGACAATCTATCTTCGAAAAAGGATAGTATCTCTAAGATTAGCTCTAAACGAAGAGCACAAGCAGGTAAGCCGGAATGGGATGAATGGATAGGGGAGCTTGAAGAAGCAGATAAGTTTGATAATGAATTTTTCGAAATCTCTGCAGAAGAAGCCGTGTTTATGGATCCTCAACAAAGACTTCTTTTGGAAGTTTCTTATGAAGCTCTAGAGGATGCGGGTGTTATTGCGGGTTCAGAAGATGAAAAACGTAATATCGGTGTATACGTTGGGATCAGTCCGAGTACGTATTACCAGCTTGTAGTTGATTATATCGAAAAGAATGGACTGGAAAACATTCATCAAAAC
The DNA here is from genome assembly GCF_056786435.1 of Paenibacillus sp. Y916. Taxonomy (NCBI): domain Bacteria; kingdom Bacillati; phylum Bacillota; class Bacilli; order Caryophanales; family Paenibacillaceae; genus Paenibacillus; species Paenibacillus sp. Y916. The sequence goes on from NZ_JBXCJA010000001.1 coordinate 692,486, forward strand.
GCTATGGTTGGCAATATGTCCAATATTGGCGCGGCCTTGATCTCACATTTGTATAATTTCACAGGACCCGCATTAGCTATCGATACAGCATGTTCATCATTCTTAGTTGCCCTACATCACGCTGTGTCTGCGATCAGACAGAACCATATTTCCGGGGCAGTAGTTGGCGGGGCAAATGTTGTAGCAACTTCTATTGTACATTCCTTATCACGACAAGCAGGAATATGTTCTTCCACCAAGCATACTAAAGTATTCGATAAAGATGCTGATGGTTCAGTTATAGGAGAGGGAGCTGTCGTTGTTTATCTGGAACCCCTTATCCAAGCTGTAAATACAAATAAAAATATCTACGGAGTAATCCGTGGAACTGCGATTAATAATGATGGATATTCCTTGGGCATCATGGCACCTAATCCCAAGGGACAATATCAGGTTCTGGCTGATGCTTATGCAGATGCTAATCTCTCTCCGAATGAAATCAGCTATATTGAAGCACATGGATCAGGTACTACCATAGGCGATCCCATAGAGATTAGTGCATTAACTAAATTATTCTCAAAAAATGAACCGGAAGATCAGCCCCATATTGGAATAGGATCTGTAAAAACGAATATTGGCCATCTCTTTCCTGCCTCCAGTGGAGCCAGTCTTGCAAAGGTGTTACTTAGTATGAAGAACCAAAAATTAGTGCCCAGTCTGCATATGGAGGATGTTAATCCGGCATTACAGCTGGAGAAAACGCCCCTTTATATTGTTAAGGATGTGGAGGACTGGCCCACCACAAATAAGCAGACCCGGAAAGCGGGAATAAGTTCATTTGGATTAGGAGGAACCAATGCACATATCGTACTGGAGGAATGGAAAGAAAGTGTGACGGTTCCCAAAGAACAAAGCTTACATCTTTTAACCTTGTCGGCCAAAACAGAAAAAGCACTGCAGAGCATGATCAGTCGTACTGAAATTTCACTTAAAAATTCGCCGGATATGGATATTAATAATTTATGTTTTACGAGTAATCGATACAGAAAACATTACAGTTATCGTGCCGCATGCCTGATTTCAACTGCTGAACACACAGGTATACTAACTCACATAGGTAAAGGACAATTTCTGAAAAAGCGTTCGGCCAGAGTAGCTGTTATCCTTGGGGATTTGAAAAGTAGTGATGGTGGGGATGACAGCGTATTTAAAAAGGAGGCCGTTACTGCTTATCAGGAATACTTATTGGAGGTGAGTAGTACGAAAGTGAACCCGGATGTGGACGAAAACAAAAATACGGATGAATTGATATATTTAGCCTATTGGCATTCATTTATATCGAAACTACAACAAACGGGGTTAAATATCACCGAGATGAGTGGAATAGATTCAGGACAAGTTCTCGCTGATTTGTTAAATGAAGGAAGTGAAGAGAAGAACCAATCAGCTAAGTCAAATACTGCAGATATTGTACTTGGTCTGGGTATAACGGAGGATCATTTGCTAAGTATTTTGCCTGGCGAGCTCAAAAGAAAAGCGAAAGTAGTATGTTTAGAGCCTGAAGGTGAGGCCTCCTTTGAACGGAATTTGTTATCAGTCATGGGGGAATTGTATGCCGCGGGTGCAGATTTCAATTGGGATTATATTCACCCTGATGGATCAGGTAAGATCATTCACTTGCCGACCTACCCATTTGAGCAGAAGGCTTATTGGATCAATGAATTGAGAGGAGAATGATTATGAACAGAGACGAAATTATGGAGCTCATGAAAACAGAAATTGCTGCTATCTTAGGGCAGGAACCTGATGATATCGATGAGAATGTGAACTTCTTGAAAATCGGTATCTCATCCATTCAGGCACTGAAAATTATTAACCGGGCGAGAAAAAACTTGGATATAGACATTAGTCCTGTTGCCTTGTTCGAATACAAAACGATATCTGAATTTGCAGGCTACCTTAGCGAATGTCTAAATGAAAAGGTGCTTTGATGAACGAAGAGACACAGACAGCAATTATTGCGGAAGTGGAGTCTTTTGTAAATGAAGAAATTCGTCCACATGTGAACGAGTTTGAAGAACAGGGAGGTATCCCTCATGAGCTGATTAAGAAAATGGCCTCTAAGGGGTACTTAGCAGCTTCTCTTCCCGAAGAATATGGAGGTTTGGGGCTGGATCCGGTCTATTACGGCTTGTTTACTGAGGTTTTTGGTAAGGCATGTACGGCTACAAGAAGTTTGATTACCGTACAAACTTCCCTTGTAAGTGAGACCCTATTACGATTTGGCTCGGAGGAGCAAAAAGAGACGTGGCTACCGCGATTAGCTAGCGGTGAAGTCATATCTGCTTTTGGATTATCTGAGCCGGATATTGGATCGGATGCAAAAAGCATCAAGACAGCTTGGCATGAAGAGGATGATTATTATGTTCTCAATGGGACTAAGAAATGGATCACTTTCGGTCATATAGCGGATGTCTTTATCATTATTGCCTCTAACAACGGTAAGAGCACAGCATTCTTAGTCGAGAGGTCATTTCCCGGTGTTCAGACGAAACGAATCGAAGGATTATTGGCTGCACGTGCAACCTATCTTGCGGAGATCCACCTTGATAACGTCAAGGTTCCTAAAAGTAATGTGCTCGGGAAATTGAATTTCGCTTTCGAGTATGTTGTCTCCGCTGCACTTGACCAAGGGCGTTACAGCATAGCTTGGGCGGGACTAGGAATTGCGCAGGAAGCATTGGATGCAATGGTTACTTACTCTCGAAGCCGTACACAATTTGATCAAAAAATAAGCAACTTTCAACTTATCAGGGGAATGATTGGGGACGCTGTAACTAAGTTACATGCTGCAAGGGCACTTTGCTTAAGAGCTGGTGAATTACGTAAGAAAAAGCATCCGGACGCTTCCATTGAAACGACGATATCTAAATATTTCACTTCTAAAGTAGCGGTGGATGTGGCCAATGATGCCCTACAGATCCACGGTGCAAATGGATTCACCAATCAATATCCGGTGGAAAGATTGTATCGGGAAGCCAAGGTTTTAGAGATTATTGAAGGATCATCTCAAATGCAGCAGGAGATTATTTCCCATTTCGGATTAAAAAAGTATAACAAAAGGAGTAAAAAGAAATGAGATTTGCGGTGTTATTCCCGGGGCAAGGCAGTCAGTACATTGGCATGTGCAAAGATCTGATTGAAAACTTCCCCGTTGCGACTGAGGTCTTTGAAGAGGCTAACAACAGCTTGGGTTTTGATATCCGTTCTTTAATCATGAATGGACGTCTGGAAGAATTAACACGTTCAGAAAATGCTCAACCGGCGGTTGTCACAGCAAGCTACGCCTTATATCGGGTCTTTAAAGATCAATTAGGACTGACGCCTTATTGTAGTGCAGGTCATAGTTTGGGTGAGATTTCGTCGCTTATTGTTGCAGGAGCGTTGTCTTTTTCTGAGGGTGTCACATACGCCAGACAAAGGGGTGCGATCATGCAGCATGCACTTGAAGAAAAAAAGGGCGGAGCCGGTATTGTGGTTGATCTGAATGATGAGGTTCTGAACAACATCATTGATTCAATTCAGCCGAATGATTATGTGACTATATCAGGCTATAATTCCCCCAAACAATTTATTGTCGCCGGTTATCCAAGTGCGCTTCGGTCTTTGGAAAAGGAAGTAGATAAATATGGAGGGCAATTTATTCCTTTTCGGATGATGCCTATGAAAGCAGATGCTCCTTATCACACTGCTTTGATGACTTATCTAAAACCCGAGTTGGAAGAAGCCCTACAAAACCTCAAGTTCGGGCCGACAAGCTTTGATCTATGGTCGACTGTAACTGGTAAAATCATTGAATCGGCAGAATGCATTCCAGACATACTCAGCAACCAATTAGTCCTACCTGTCCAGTGGAATCAGGTTCTCTCAAGCATGCGAGATTCAGGAGTAGAGTTATTCATAGATATCGGACCGCAGCCCATTATAAGGAACCTTGTGAAAGAGAATCCTGAGCTGCCGCTCTGTATAGCGTTTGATGATGAAGAAGACCGGAAGAAACTTTATGGAATCTTGAATAAGGAGGTCATCCATTGATAACACCAACCAGTATGAAACATTACAACCACCGAGTGAAGGAACTTCTGCCAGGAGGTGTGCACTATAATTTCCATCTACCTTGGGAGGAAACTCCAATTCACTTTGTGAAAGCAAATGAAAGTCGGGTTTGGGATATGAATGGTGAAGAATACCTGGATTTGTATGCGAGATTCGGTGCACTGATCGTTGGTCACGGAAATAAGGAATACAATGAGAGCCTTAAAGAAACCATTGATAGAGTTCTCTCTGTGAGTCACTGTGATATGGATGCCGAAGCCTTGGAATTGATCGCAAAATATATCCCATCTGCTGAAATGATTCGTTTTGGACTATCGGGAACTGAAATCGTACAAAATGCCCTTCGGTTAGCGAGGGCTTGGACTGGCAAAAACCGTTTTGTCAGATTTGAAGGTCATTATCACGGAAACGCAGACAATATTATGGGCGGGCGAGTTCCTAGAACCGGAGAACCGATACCTTCTGATTATTTCGGAGATCTAAAAGGAACTGCTGGACGAGCCAAGGATTCACTTGAAAGCCAGTCATACCTATTGCCATGGAACGATGCTGGCCTTTTGGAAGAGCTTTTTATCAATAACGGGGATGAGATCGCAGCAGTGATTACTGAACCGGTTTGTGTAAATGGAGGAGGGGTAATGCCAGCTCCCGGCTATCTGAAAAAAATGAGAGAATTATGCGATAAATATAATGTTGTGCTCATTTTCGATGAAATTATCACCGGGTTTCGAATGGGATTAGGCGGGGCGCAGGAAGAATTCGATGTGATTCCAGACTTGACCACATTGGGTAAAGCAATCGCTGGAGGAGGGGTTCCTGTTTCAGCACTGGTCGGTAAAAAAGAGATTATGCAGCTATTGGTAGACAAGAAAGTCATTCATGCTGGAACCTTTAATGGCTATCCATTAGGCACAGCAGCAGTCAAAACAACCCTTGAAATCCTAAGCAGAAATAATGGATTAGCTATGACGCAAATGAATACAAAAATGACTATGATCCACGACATTTTAAAAACTGAGGCTGAAGCTGTAGGGCTTCCGCTTGTGATTCAGGGTCCTCCTGCTTGCGCATCTTATCATTGCTGTCATGATATTATTCAAACCACTGCAGATTACACTTTTGAAATCATGTCGCTAGATATTATTTTACATAATAACCTATCTAAGAACGGTATCCTTGTCTCATCCATCTCCCGATTATATCCTAATATTTCACTTAACATGAATGATGTGAATTGGTTTCGTGAGAGAGTGGGCAAGGCATTGTTGGATACAAAAGAGATATATGATGAGCTAATTTAACCAAAGAATCATCAGAATGGAGAAAATGCAGATGCAAAAGCAAACAATTGCTATTATTGGCGCTGGAGTCATGGGGTGTGCCACTGCACTGGAAGCATCAAGACATGGGTATGACGTCATTCTGAAGGATATATCTGTTAGCGCTCTGGAAAATGCCCCAAGAATAATTAAACAGGAATATCGTTCAGCTTGTCTATTTAATAAGGAGTATTCCACTGTGAATTTGGATACGATCCTCAAACGGATTACATTCCAAGATGATTACTCCAACATTGGGAATGCCGAAATTGTTATCGAAAATATTAGTGAAAATTTGCAAGAAAAGACTTCAGAATATAAGAGATTAACTGAAATTTGCAAGAAGGATACACTTTTTGCACTTAACACAAGCTGTATATCTATTACAAAACTTGCCTCCTTTTTGCCGGACCCAACAAAAGTGATTGGCATTCATCTGATGAACCCTGTGCCCCTTAAGGAAATGGTTGAAGTAGTGAGAGGCTATCATACCTCAGATCAAACTAAGGAAGAAGTAGTTCTTTTCTTAAAAAGCATGGGGAAAAGTTCTATTGTCATTGGTGATTTACCGGGGTTTGTATCGAATCGCCTTTCGCACCTGTTCATGAATGAGGCCGCTTTTATCGTGCAGGATGGAATTGCTACCGCTGAACAAGTAGATAACATTATCAAACAAGGTTTCAATCATAAAATGGGACCTCTAGAAACGGCCGATTTAATTGGACTGGATACAGTTGTCCATTCACTAGATGTTTTGTACAACAGCTATCATGACCCCAAGTATAGATGCTGTCCATTATTGCAAAAAATGGTGGACGCAGGTCAATGGGGGCGGAAAAGTAGAAAGGGTTTCTATGAATATTGAAGTAGAAAGGGCATGTATATGGATGAATATAAGGAGATTAAATGTGTAGTTTGGGATTTAGATAACACGTTATGGGATGGCGTCCTCATAGAATCCAATGATGTGCAGCTAAAGCCTGAAATTATCAATATCATCAGAACACTGGATGAGCGGGGAATCCTTAACTCTATTTCGAGTAAAAATGACTATGATCTAGCCATGTCAAAGCTTGAAGAATTTGGTTTGAATGATTACTTTCTATATCCAGAGATTCATTGGAATGCAAAGTCCTTTTCATTGGAACAAATTCAGAAAAATATAAATTTTGGAATGGATGCCATTCTCTTTGTGGATGATCAAGAATTCGAACTTGAGGAGGTGAAAAATGTACATCCTTTGATAAATCTGCTTAATTCAAGCGAATACCTGACACTTCTAACGAATCCTCGCTTAAATCCAAGGTTTATAACCGTGGATTCGGCACGTAGGCGAAAAATGTATCAAGTTGACTACAAAAGAAAACAAGCGGAAAGCGAATACCAAGGACCCTCAGATGCCTTTTTAGCATCACTCAATATGAAATTCTCAATCTACGCTGCTGAACAAGATGATTTGATGCGGTCAGAAGAACTTACCATAAGAACGAATCAGTTGAATGCCACTGGAAAAACGTTTAGTTACGATGAATTAAATAGGTTGATGTTGTCTGATGATCATCAACTACTTGTCTGTGAATTAGAAGATAAATATGGAACCTATGGGAAAATCGGGTTGGCCTTAATCCATATGCAAGATGAATATTGGAGACTTGAGATGATGCTGATGTCATGTAGGGTTATTTCAAGGGGAGTGGGTACCGTTCTTCTCACCCATATTATGAAGGAAGCCAAAAATCAAAACAAAGTTTTACTAGCAGATTTTCGGGATACGGGACGTAACCGGATGATGAATGTGAGCTTCCGATTTGCCGGTTTTCGTGAAAAGAGCTCGGATGGGAATGGTAATTATGTCTTGGAGCATGATTTGAACAACATCATGAATTTTCCTGATTATATAGACATTTGCATCAATGAATAAATTTTATTTTCCAGGGAGGGTTTTATGAATTATCGAGAAGAAATCAGGAGGTTTATTGGTGAGAACCTATCCATTGACGATGACGAAGTTGTATTTTCAGATGATGACAATTATTTTGAACTCAGATTTGTGAATTCCCTTTTTGCCATGAGATTAGTAGATTTTGTGGAACAGAGGTTTGGGATTGAGATTGAAAATGATGAATTAGATCTCAAGAACTTCAGCACGATAAACAATCTTACAGCTTTGATGAATAAGAAACTATTAATAAAGGAGAATTAGTCGATGAAAAGTAATAATAAGTATCTGTACTTGTATTTGGGTATTTCCTTTGCCGTATGTTGGGGAATTGCCATATCCTTTATTGTCTTTGAAGATTTCCTCGTTCCAATTACCGGTGAACTTACCTTAATGCATCCGATTGCCATTATCGCTTTGTATTCACCGTCAATTGCTGGAATTATTACCTATTATGTTATGGGTGGGTCCGAAGCCTTAAAAGGATTATTCTCCAAACTCATACCTAGAAAGAAAGATCTGGTCTGGTTTCCTATCATTTTGGGTATTTTTATACTCTTTGGATTGACGATGCATTATGGTTCCTTGCTATTTGGATTACCTGTCCCGGATATCACCTTCACTGTTCCAGAAATGTTTATAGCGGCCTTGGTAAATTTCATTAAAGAAACAGGGTTGATCGGTGGAGTTTTCGGATGGATCGGTTTTTTATTACCGTTCTTACAAGGTAAATTTAAGAATAATATTACAAGTGCGTTGCTAACAGGTTTTCTATTTGGACTATGGGTTCTACCGGGTTACATTATATCTTCGTTCGGAACATCGACATCCTACTTATATTATGTTGTGCAGTTGATGGCTTTTGTTGTATTCCAAAGTTATATTTTTAACGCAACAAAAGGGAACCTTCTGTTCTATCTATTTGCCTTCTGGCTTGCTGCGACAGGAAGTCAAATCCAACTATACTTCTTCAATCCTGATGTACAAAAGTTGCAGATCGCCTACTTTATTATTGCGGCTATTGTAATACACTTTATATTTAAGAAAAAGAAAGTCGCTCAGCCGTTACAGGTTTTCCCTGATTTTTTAAAAGCGTAAGTTGCAAAATCTGATTATTCAGGAGGATCTATGATAACTGAAATATTTCAACAATTGAGACCGGGAGAGGGGAAGTGGCAGATTATCTGCTTCCCCTACCTAGGAGGTTATGCAAATTCCTATCTAGACTTGGCAAATGCTTTGGACGAGGAATTTGAAGTCTGGTCGTTAAATCCGCCAGGGCATGGATTAAGCACAAGTGAACCTGTGCAGGATATTGGAATTCTTTTGGATATGTATTACAAAGAATTGCAAGCCATAATCAAACCTCATAGTATCTTTTTAGGTCATAGTATGGGGGGGATTATCGCCTACTTTTTAGCGCAACGTCTGCTGAATTCCGGTGAATATACAACAAATTCTCTCCAGTTAGTATTATCCGCTTGCAATACGCCTTGTGAATTTAAGGGGACTAATTATTTTGATATATCCAACGATAAGCTCATCGATCATCTTATTTCTTATGATGGAATTCCGGAGGAACTCATTCATGAGAAAAGCTTGCTAGCATATTTCCTACCGGTTATTCGTGCCGATTTCAGAGTATTGGAGACAGCTTCGAACCTTGAATTTAAGCCATTACATATTCCTGTCTTCTTTTTATGGGGTGAAAATGACAAAGTAGTCCCAATGGATTCGGTCATCTTGTGGATGAAGTATTTTAGTAATGAGATCAAGCTAATCCCAATTGAGGGTGGGACCCACATGTTTATTTCCACGAAAGCAAAGGTTGTTGCAGAACATCTTGCTAATATTGTACTTCGACAGACTGTATAAATTCGAACTAATGAAAGGAATAATGGTGACTGGATGTTATTAAACATGCTAAAAAAAGATTTCTCCAGAAAAAAGGGCATAACGATTGCATTGTTTATTTTTATTTTGTTATCAGCTTTACTTGTCTCGGCGGGTTCAAGCATGATTATGGAGTTATCCAATTCTTTGAATAATCTATTTACGGCATCGAAAGCTCCGCATTTCGTCCAGATGCATTCCGGAGAACTAAATCAGTCGGAAATTGATGACTGGGCTTCTAAGAATGACCTTGTGAAAGATCAGCAGACTGTAGAAATGATCAATATAGATGGATCCAATCTATATTTGGGTAACGATGCTGAGTCAGAGAAGAATAGTATTATGGATCTTGATTTTGTCCAGCAGAACTCATCATTTGATTTGCTACTTAACCTGGAAAGCCAAGTTCTCCAAGTTTCAGAAGGTGGAATTGCAGTTCCCATTTACTATAAGCAGCAAAAAAATATGAATATTGGAGACAAAGTCAAAATTACCTCACAATCATTTGACATGGAATTCACAGTGATGGACTTTGTCAGGGATGTCCAGATGAACCCCTCCATCATTCATTCGAAGCGTTTTGTAGTACATAAAGACGATTTCGAGAGGCTGAAAAGTAATGTCGGTGAAATTGAATACCTGATTGAATTTCAATTAAATGATTTAAGCAAGCTTAGCGAATTTAGCAATGCGTACCAATCCTCCAACTTACCCAAGAAGGGGCCTGCTATTGACTACAGTTTGTTCAAGACTTTAAATTCAATTACAGATGGTGCTGTAGCGGCGGTTGTTATATTTGTAAGTATTCTTCTCAATGTTATAGCCATTCTGTGCATAAGATTTACAATTTTGGCCACAATCGAAGAAGATTACAGAGAAATTGGAGTTATGAAGGCGATTGGAATAAGTCAAAGTTATATTAAAAAAATGTACCTGACTAAGTATGTTGTTATGGCAGGATCAGCATCTGTAATCGGATTTCTGGCCTCCATATTTCTAAACCGCTTGTTCACCGCTAATATTATGCTTTATATAGGAACAGCACCGAAGAGTGTCTTTCAACACCTGATTTCCTTTATTGCTGTAGTTTTGATCTTTTTGATGGTGGTCTTATTTTGTAGCTTAGTACTCAGACGCTTCAATAAGATAACAGCAATAGCAGCTTTGCGATCTGGAAATATCGGAGATACACAGGTTAAGACGAGTTTTCTGCCTTTACACAAAAGCAAGTTTGTTAATATTCCAATATTCCTTGGGATAAAGGATGTCTTTCAAAGATATAAGATGTTTAGATTACTATTGATCGTTTTCTTAGTGAGTTCATTCATCATCATCATTCCTGTGAACTTCCTGAACACGATCCAGTCGCCGAGTTTCATCTCTTATATGGGGATAGGGCAAAGTGACATCAGGATAGATTTGCGTGTGACAGATAATATCGTTGAAAGATATGAGGAAATGAATGCTTATATCAAGAACGATAAAGATGTTGAGAAGTTTTCTCCATTGGTCACCAGTCAGTTTAAGATAATAAATAATGAAGGTGCTCTAGATAACATCAGTATCGAAACTGGAGACTTTTCTATTTTCCCTCTGGATTATGTGAATGGGAATGCCCCGACAAGCGACAATGAAATTGCTCTCTCCTATGCTAACGGCAAAGACATGGAAAAGAATACGGGCGATCAGCTTCTACTAGTAATCAACGGAGCAGAAAAGAAAATGGTGGTTAGCGGTATTTACCAAGACGTGACCAATGGGGGCCGAACAGCCAAAGCACTTATGCCGTTCAATGCGGATACTGTACTTTGGTATGTAGTAAGCTTAGATGTATCTGATCATATCGACATCAAGGAAAAAATTGCTGAATATGAACAGGCATTCTACCCGGCCAAAGTCACCCATCTTCAGGGGTATTTAGACCAAACCTTAGGGAATACAATTGATCAGCTCAAATTAATTACAGTTCTGGCTATTATGATTGCTATCTTTATATCCATCCTAATAACATCCTTGTTCATAAAAATGTTGGTGGCCAAAGATTACGCTCAAATAGCTATTCTTAAAAGTATTGGTTTTTCCTTAAAAGATATCCGAATAAAATATGTAACCATGGCGTTATTGGTACTTAATGTCGGAATCATCCTGGGTACAATTATTTCAAACACGATCGGGCAAAAAATTGTGAGTATTATTCTTTCCTTCTTTGGTGCATCACAAATTAAATTTGTTATTGATCCTGTTCAAGCCTACCTTATTAGCCCGCTTGTTCTAATGATTGTTGTGACAATTACAACATTAATCAGCATCGTATCAATAAAAAAATCCAGTATCTCTGAGATGATTGTAGAATAAGGAGGAAATCAATGAATAACATATTAGAGTCCAAGGAACTGAATAAAACCTATGTTGTTAATAATAAGACTGAGCATAACATCCTTAAAAATGTGAATCTGCAAATCAAAAAGAGTGAATTCGTATCTGTGATGGGTCCCTCAGGTTCAGGGAAATCTACATTGCTTTACAATATTAGCGGAATGGACAATGTGACTTCAGGAAGTGTCCTTTTTAATGGGCGTGAAATCTCAGTTCTTTCCGAGAATGAATTGGCCAAATTACGTCTGAATAAAATGGGATTTATTTTTCAGCACATCTATCTGTTAAAGAATCTGAGCATTTTTGACAATATCATCCTGTCAGCATATATGTCGAAGGTTAGCAGTCGGGAAAAGATCAATCAAAGAGCCGTCCGATTAATGAAGCAGACTGGAATTTCTGAGCTTGCCAATAATGATATTACCCAGGCTTCGGGCGGACAGCTTCAGAGAGTAGCCATTTGCAGAGCGCTTATTAATAATCCTGATATTGTGTTTGGTGATGAACCGACAGGTGCCTTGAATTCCAAGTCGGCTACTGAAATCATGGAAATTCTGGCAGATATCAACGACTCGGGCACAACAATTATGATTGTGACTCATGATGTTAAAGTTGCAGCCAAAACAGAACGTATTCTCTTCATGCTGGACGGTAATATAGTTGCCGAGCAACAACTAGGGAAATACTCTAAAGAGAAAAATGATATTAAAGCGAGAGAAAATAAACTTTCGAGATGGCTAATGGAAATGGGCTTATAAAATAAATAATAGAAGGAACAATTTTGACCGTTTGTAGACCGGGGGTCGGTCTACAAACGATGGAGGTATGCTAATGAGGGTTTTAAAAAGGCCTGAAGAACGTAGAAATGAAATTCTGGATGCTGCTGAGCTTCTCTTTGGAATAAAGGGCTATTCAAAAACGACAGTAAATGACATTCTGCGAAGGATTGGAATCGCCAAGGGTACCTTTTACTACTATTTTCAATCCAAAGAAGAAGTCATGAACGCAATTGTAATGCGTTATATGAACATTGGGTTGGCAGATGCAAAATCTATCGCCGCAAATCCAAAACTTAATTCTCATGAAAAAATTTATAGAATAATTATGGCGCAAAATCAGGACAGCAGTCGGAAGAACCATATTATTGAACAGCTACACCGGGTAGATAATGCCGAGATGCATCAGAAAAGTTTAGTTGAAACCATCTTGTTGCTGACTCCGATTTTGGCTGTTGTTGTTGAACAAGGAATAAAGGAGGGAACGTTCAATACACCTGCCCCAAAGGAAGTGGTTGAGTTTTTATTAGTATCTTCTCAATTTTTGCTGGATACAGGTCTATTCCAATGGGAGCCTGTGGAAATCATCAAAAAAGCAAAGGCTTTTGCTTTTATTATCGAAACTACGTTAGGGGCGGAAAAGGGTAGCTTCAGTTATATACCCGAAATGTATGAGCAGATGCTGAAAGATCAAATTGAATCGTGAGGATCGTTGTCATTTCAGAAGTGCTTTCAGAAATAGAAAGGAAGTGAGAAAAAAATGAAGGTTGTAAATAATAAATCGTTTAAGAAGTTTCTTGTTGTTTGGATGGGCCAGATGGTATCGTCTATCGGGGTTGGTTTGACAGCCTTTTCTCTGGGGGTTTATGCTTTTGAGAAAACACATACTGCCACAAGTGTAGCTCTAATTACGCTTTTTTCCTTCCTGCCATCCATTTTATTAAGACCTGTTGGTGGTGTATTAACCGATCGATATGATCGACGGGCTATGATGATTCTTGGTGATCTAGGTTCTGCTTTAGGGCTTCTATTCATTTTGATTGTAATGTTGACAGGAGATATTCAGCTCTGGCAAATATATATTGGTGTGACGATCAGTTCCATTTTTGCTGGCTTACAAAGTCCGGCTTACAAAGCTTCAGCTACAGATTTATTAACGGAGGAACAATTTTCAAAGGGAAGCGGTTTGGTACAACTGGCCGAATCAGCTAAATTCCTATTTTCCCCGATCATAGCTGGATTCTTACTTAGCATTACGAAGATAGAGAATATTCTTATTATTAATATTTCTACGTTTGTAGTTGCTATATTTGCAGTTTTGGTCGTTAAAAAGAATTTACAGACAGTATCTAAAGAATCTGCAAATCAAAATTTCCTAACAGATTTAAAAGAGGGGTGGAATGCGATTTCCTCTACAAAGGGGATATTGCTTCTTGTAACTATTGTCTCAATTATTACTTTTTATCTCGGTTTTTTGCAGACTTTGATCGGACCCATGATACTGTCGTTTTCAGATGCGAGAACACTTGGAACCTTTCAGTCTATTAGTGCTATAGGGATGATAATAAGCAGTCTAGTTATCGGCATATTTAGCGTTAGCAAGAGGTATTCCCGCATGCTTGTACTGGGGATGGTTCTCGCTGGATTATCCTTTTCGTTGTTGGGGCTAACAACCAACCTTTACTTTATAATAGGGGCTGGATTCTTATTCCTATCAGCACTGCCATTCATCAATACCAGCGCTGATGTGTTGGTTCGGCAGAATATTTCTAATGAAAAACAAGGCAGGGTATGGGGCATTATCGGGATACTTTCACAGCTTGGTTTTGTTGCCGCATACAGTGTATCGGGTTTCCTAGCAGACCATGTATTTAATCCATTATTAATCGATGGGGGACTTCTTGCCCCTAGCATCGGGGAAATTATCGGTACAGGTCCCGGTAGAGGGATTGGTCTATTATTTATCATTGCGGGGGTTTTAGTGATGATATTAGCTGGTATTACCTCTAGAATTAAATCAATCAAAAACTTGGAGAATAGTAGATTTCCTCAATCTGAGTAATCTGACTTCCAGTCGAGAAAATTACGAGGTCGAAGGTTGCGAACATGATCTCAATGATCACACCAGAAGAATGCTTTGTCGAAGAACTCTCAAAGCTTGCGAAGAACAATTGGGTAGGTATAAATCATAAACTATGAGACCTCTTCATTAATGGGAGGTTTTTTCGTGTACATCCGTGAATAGTGTTGTAGAACTCGATGGATTTTTAGAGTTTTTTGATCTCGATATCTTTTCGCAAAAACAAATTTATCATTTTCCGAAAGAAGACTTCCACCTCAATGAATGTGAAGGGCGAAGCTCAGTGAGTAGGTGGGAGATGAATTTCGGTTGGCGATAGCCAAATACTTCCTTTGTATGATATAATAGAACGAACGTTCTCGATATGATGGAGGTATGACTCATGTTAGTACATAAAGCATACAAATTTCGTATCTATTCAAACAGAAAACAAGCAGAACTCATACATAAGACCATGGGTTGTTCAAGGTTCGTCTTCAACTTATTCCTTGCCAAACAGAAAGAAAAAGATGCCTATTGGTACATCGTTGAAGAAATGAGACAGAATGGCCAATTACCATCAAACAACTGGAAAGGTGCCTTTTTCAATAAATATGAGTCTGTCAAAGCTGTGCGTGAATTAAAAAAATACTATTCTTTTCTTAAAGAAGTAGATAGTATTTCCCTTCAAAAATCGGTCGAAAACTTAAGCGATTCATTCCAACGCTATTACAAAAAGCAAAACAAACAACTACGTTTTAAATCAAAAAAGAAACCTGTTCAATCTTATACAACCAAGTATACGAATGGAAATATAGGTATCATAGAAAATCGCATGAAGTTGCCTAAACTTGGATGTGTTCGCTTTGCCAAAAGTCGTGAAGTCGAAGGTCGCATATTGAGTGCCACCATCAGATGTAATCCATAACCGACCGTTAGGTTGGTGTTCTTAGGATTCTCTCACTTCAAACAAACCATCAATAGATTTCTCAAGGTCTGTTGCGCCAACCGCAAGATAAACGGTGTCTATCCGGCTTAGCATCATAGCTATATCACTTCCTTGGATTGGTCCGGAGATTTACTTTTCTCCTTTTGGGATCGAATGAAGTGGATCGATTTCATTACACGGCTTGATGCGGTGGCGTTGTTAGCAAGGGATAATGTGCAGGATTTATAGGGGGAGGTGGTGAGAGCATGGAACTATTGACAAGAAGTTATGATAAAGAAAGGAATAGAATTGTGTATTTATGTATAAATAGACAAGACGACTTGTTTACATATATAAATGATCCTATGACATGTAAAATAGCATTAATATATAAGGAAAACATAGTGGTGTTTTGTAATAAGAAAAAGATAAATGTTACTGCTCCCGCACTTTTATTCTTAAACCATGAAGATGAAATTGAATATGAGAAAAGTAATATTTTGGATTGTGATGTTATCTATTTCAGACCTGAAGTCATTAGTGATGCTTTACAATATTACGTGCTAAAAGGTGAAACTGATGATACTAATAGTATAACAACGTTGCAGGATCGCTATCTATTAAATGCTTTTTATGAGTTTGGGAAAATGGTTACAAAAGTATTGCCATTAAATCCAGGCTCTTTACTTATCGTACAAAGTTTATTTAATCATATTGAGAGAGAATTGATTGAGCAGCAAGATGGATTTTGGCCATGCAGAAGCCGATCGTATTTTTTGGAACTTCTATTTTTTATAGATAGGAATTATCAAACTGAGTTAATGGAAAAGACCCTTTCTATTGAGTTGACAGCTCAGAAAGAGTCTTTTGAACTGGTTCAAAAGGTTATTACATATATGAATGAAAACATAAGTGAAGAGATTACTCTTGGTGAATTAACAAAGAGGTTCGGTATGAATAGGAACAGTTTAAATGAAATTTTTGTTAAAACAATTAATAAAACGGCCATACAGTATCTTTTGCAGATGCGACTTAAGCTGTCCACGTTATTATTAAAGAATACCGAGATTCCAATAGAAGAAGTAGCATATCGAGTTGGATTTAAGGATGCCAGTTATTTTTCAAAAACATTTAAGTCAACATATAGCTCCACTCCGTTACAATACAGGAAAGGATTTCTATGAGGGACTTTATTTTACTGCTTCTCCAACTGTTACAGTGCCGATAACGCTACCTTTTCCGATGATATTGCCTTGTTTATCTCCTGTTGTATCGAGTTTTTCTTCAATGGTTTGAAAATTAGGATTGCTAGAGTTAAAGAAACCAGCATAGTTGTCGGGAGCAGCTTTTAAAGCGTATACAATGATCTCGTATTCGTGGATACCGCTGGGGGGATATGGACCTACATAATCGCTATCCTCTATCTTAACTCCAAGCTCTAGATTTGTTCCCTCTACATTATGTGCTTTCCAATGAAGCCAATTACCGGCAGATATATCTATCATATACACAGCATATAATTTCGCTCCATCTACTTCACTCCAACTTATCTGCGGGGAGAGGTTGGAACCTGCTGGTTTAGCATTTGTGCTATTTATGGTCGTTATCCATTTGCCATCTTCCGTCAAGGATTCAGATGATACATCGATTGTTACAATTTCAGATATGTTTTCATTTAAAGCAACCTCTGCATCGGTATTTTGGTTATTGTTACATCCACTTAGGCAAAGTGTTAAAAGCAAGATCGTTGTTAATACATACTTCATTTCATATTTCCCCCTATTTTCATAATATTAGCTTACAAGTATATCTAAGAAATATGTTATCAGAAATGCTAAATTTATAAATGAACTTTTTGCAGTAATAATATAAAAATCTGCACAAAGTAGTTGATGTTCTAATGAATAATTGAGATGTGACAGTACTTCACAAAGTATAGAGAACGAATGATCAGGAGCGCAATTTCAATAACAAGGACGATCACCATCACAATGAGAAGGGCAAGCAATCATTAGTGAAAATTAAGAGATAATTAACAAATATTTAATCTTTGTTCTCTAAAATGGTATCATAAGTATTTGTACATGAGGCAGCCGTTTTGTAGAAGAAAGGATGTAATTATGTATCAAGGAAAATTACGTAAAATCACGATAATACTGTTAGCATTATATACCGTTTTGATGCTCTATTTTTTGTATATAGGTTTCAACAGAGCTTCTTTTCTTCAAGACTCTAACATGCGGTATAATCTAATACCTAGAGGGATTCCTTTACACTTTCCAATTGGATGGAACCTCCAATCAAGGTTTTTTGAGTTGGGTAATTTTGTAACATTTATACCTTTTGGGATGTTCATCCCACTTCTGTTTCGTTGTAATTTCATTCGTTTTATTACCTTGTTTATTCTGTCTATTACGATTATTGAAATCTTACAAATGCTCTCTCGTTTAGGATCCTTTGATATTGACGATATCATAATTAATACACTTGGGGCGGCGGTAGGATTTTGGGCACAGCGGTTAGTGCACCGTGATCGAGATAAATTTAAAGGGATTTTTCGAATCATGCTGATAGCGATTGTAATTTCAATTGGTACGTTTACTGTTGTTGGTGGCATCAATAATTATTTAGAAAAGGGGGGCGGAGAAATCGTTGCCCTGCATGAAATTGCTTTAGAAGAGGGGTCTGTATTGTGGGATGAAAGACTTTCCAGTTTTTCGGCAGGTCTAACAAAGGTTGATCCGCAAATAAATGTTTACAGTAGAAAAAACACGAAGACCAATAAGTTTTCGTATGTTTTAAACGGCGGGTATGCCAATATGGCAGGATATGTCGCGATACCAGACGATGTTGTCAGTACAGTAAACGGGAGAAGTGAAATCTCATTTATCGCAGATGGAACAGAAATTTATTCAATTGGTTATGGGATACTGAATTTACCAGGCGGCAACGGGAGAATTCAGCGTGACTCATTTCAAATTCCTCTACAGGGAGTAAATGAACTCGCCATAAAAATAACGAGCGATGATTCAAATCCGATTACAAATGTCGTGTTGTGGGACGTTACGCTTACAGAAATGAACATTGGACAAAAGATTATTAATAGTATTAAAGAAAAATTAAGATCGTTATTCTAATGGTAAAAAGTGAAACCCAGCCGGACATCTTTAGATGATTGAGACAGCTTTCATAGTTTGGGGAAAAAAATAAGAGACGGTTTGTATGCTTTGTCTCATGATGAGATGAAGCATACGGACCGTCTCTAAATGTCATCTGAGTATTATTGATTTAAAGCTCCTTGCGCCTTTGGGATATTATCCATGTCAAGTAGATTTATGTGACAGAAGTATTCCAGGAAGTTTTTAGCTTCTTCGATTTCTTCTTCATCTGTTCTTAATGCTATGATATCTTTTAAGATTTGAGCAGTCCAAATGTTATCGAAGTAACGATATTTACCAGAATTCCAGGTCAAGCGTTGAGGAAAGTTTTTATTGATATAATAATTCCAGAAAAGCATATTTGCAGCTTCTTGATCTGTGAGCTTAATTCTAAATTCCATATGGGCGGGGACCATTTCATCATGGCTAAGATCGCCGAAAAACGTTTCGTTTACCATGTAGAGGCCGAGAATACGTCTTTCTGTTTCTGGTTGATTCGATTCTCTTGCAGTCAGAAGACATGCACTGTTCGGAAGCAAACGAGCTACTCTATTTGGTTGGCCTTTATTTTTTCCGTTTTGAACCTTGCCAGTAGACGCTCGCCAGTCGGTAAATACATTTTGTTGTTCCTCTTCATCCAGCGACAAAACAATTTGTGAGCTCTCATGAATTTTAAGGTTTTTGAGTTTTTCTCTACGCTGCTGTTCAAGCGCCTGCAACGCCTTTACTTCTTCAACTTTTCTTTCAAGTGCTTCTTTTCTTATTTCCTCATTGGCAATGATTTTCTGCAAAGATTTCGAGGTATTCCGGTCATTTAGTTTGATAAACTTTTCAAAGGCATCAGGGTAAACGAATTTTTTAATATAATCATTAAAAACAACAGTGATGACAGACTCATTTTGATCCACAATACTTCCAATACCAAAGACTTTATGAGTTATTTCTTCATTGAGTAAGTTCACTGACACATTCTCCTCGTATATATATTTAGGTATTAATTAACACCTATTTTTTCTGGCTAGCTTGTTTTCAATAGATGAAATGGAGTGAGAAAATGGTTTCTCACATCAAAAAAACCGCAATCAAAATCTGTCATAAAGAAGTTGCGTACGATTATCCTAGTCTTATTTAAATATTCATATAATTATATATTACCATATATTCTAATATATTTCCAATATTGAATTGACAACAGTTATTTTTTTATCGTATAATGGAATATTTCGATGTGAAACCATCATCTTTGTCTGCCATCGGCACTCAAGGATGTCGGCTCATTTCCCAGCAAGGAGGTGACGCCATGACAGGGTACGAAGCGCATCGTCTGAATGCAAAGTCGATAGGTGCAAAGTTAGTCGAGATGAAGCTAGATTCGTAATTTAGATGTAATGGCTCGGATGGATATCTAGCTTGGATCGATGATGTACTGAATATTCGAAGTACGGCGAATGCGGATAGCTATGATTTTGAATATGATATTCAGATCTTCGATGATCCTAATCAGATGAGAGATGAAATTTATCATCCTTGTATTAAAGATAGGTAGCCGTGGAAGTGCATATCAAAACTGACTAAACAACCTCCCTTTATTCTAGTGGGAGGTTGCTTTATATGTAGATTGCTTGCTGAGATTCTTGTTCAATTAAATATAAAAGTTACACTTGATCGGCTGATCTGCTGAATGTGACATGTTTCCGCATACAACACATGTGGAGTGTACAGTAAGAGTTGAAAGAAAAGACACAGCCGATTAGACTGTATCTTAGTTCTGTGGAAGAGGGTTGGAAAGGTTATAGTGAATTTTAATCTTTTGGCCCTCAAACACTTCGATTTTGTGGATTAACCATTGCAGGACTTGGTTCATTACTTGCTCGTCGTCGAAGTCAAGCGTAATGAAACGTCCTACTTCTTTTTTGAATGCATGTAACTGTTGGTCGCAATTCTGTTTCGATTCCATCGCTAATATTAGCTCCGTCTTTTTATTAGTAAGGTCTTGTTGCTGTTGGGTAATATGTTCGTTCTGTTGCTTAAACTGCTCTGTAGTTATTACCTTGTCAACGTGCGAGGTCAATAAGCTATCGAAGCGGGCGTTAGTCTCGTTAATTTGCTTTTCAAGTCGCTTCAATTCCTTCGTTTATGATACGACTTCGAATCTTCTTTATTCGTCCCCTTTTCGCCCTTTATTTCGGTACGATCCCCGTATCAAAAACATATTTACGAAATGGTACGTTTATGATGCGATGCAATTAACGAAATACATACGCCGAAGGGAACGACAGCGATACTAAACGGCGCCCGAAACGCCTTCCACGTCGTCGAGATCGACGCGAAGCCCTTATCGTATGGGTGGACGATGGAACCGAAGAATGGGCGTTTTTGGACGATATGAAATGATGGAATGACGTCGAATAATCGGCGTCTTTTTCGTTTTGAATAATAAAATTCAAAAGCGATCGCGAAAGGGGACGTACTTGGGGAAGTGGTGTAATAAAATTCTACGACTCTATGGACAAAAAGGTTCTACTTCAGTAGAATACAAATATGTGATTCTACAGCAGTAGAATAAATATGAATGGGGTGTTTTCATTTGGTTATGAAGCTATTCGATAGCGAGCTTAATATTATGGAAATCTTGTGGAGAGATGGCGATACCGCTGCAAAGAGGATTGCAGAAATTACAAAAGAAAAAATAGGTTGGAGCAAGACAACGACCTATACCATCATCAAGAGGTGCCTCGATAAAGGGGCGATCGAGCGGCAAGAGCCTAATTTCGTTTGCCATGCGGTTGTTACACGAGAGCAGGCACAAGAACACGAAACGACAGAGCTGATTAATAAAATGTATGATGGCGCCCCCGACAGACTGATTGCTTCATTATTGGGACAGAAACGACTGTCGACAGAAGAAATTAGACGCTTGAAACGTCTTATCGATAGCATGGAATGAGGTGAGGGAATGTCGTTACTTCAAATAAGTATCTCGGCTTCTGTCTTTATTCTTGCAGTTATTTTCTTACGTTCCTTGCTTATTCATAAGCTGCCCAAAATGACCTTTATGTTTCTTTGGGGTGTTGCACTAGTTCAATTGCTTGTACCTGTTTCAGTTCAATCGCAATTTAGCATTTTTACGGCAGTGGAACATTTAAGCAGAATGTTTACAGTGCCCAAATTGATTCCCACGTCAGAAAGTTCAACATTTGTTAATGGAACTACGGTAATCATGCCCCCAATTACAGAACATTTGACTGCGCCGATTATACCATTGGAGACAGCTTCACAAATATCGCCTATTCTATGGGGGTGGTTAGTTGGTTTTACGTTATGTGCTTTATTTTTTATCATTCCGCATTTAAGGTGTCGCAAAATCTATAAAATGGCTGTTCCTATTAGAAATGATTTTACAAGAAAATGGCAGCATTCAAATTTGTTATGGCGAGATGTTCAAATCAGGCAACTAGATAATATTTCAACTCCGCTTACCTACGGTATTTTTAGGCCTGTTGTACTCTTGCCTAAAAATTTAGAATATGACGATGAGGAACAACTTGCGCTTATCCTGACCCACGAATTTACGCACATCAAGCGATTCGACACATTAAAAAAATGGATTCTTGCCACTAGCGTATGCGTCCATTGGTTCAACCCTTTAGTATGGGTCATGTATATCCTTGCCAACCGTGATATCGAGCTATTCTGTGATGAAACAGTCATACGGAAATTTGGAGAAAACAAGAAACCTACTTATGCTAGGGCACTTGTACGTTTGGAAGAAAAGAAAATCGGTTTGTCGCCGATGATTAGTAGCTTTTCCAAAAACTCAACCGAAGAAAGGATTATATCGATTATGAAAACCAAGAAAATCACTATCGCCACGATGCTGCTCGCTATTGGGCTTGTAGCCAGTGTCGTTATCATCTTCGCGACTTCTGCATTGGACAAAACGGAAGCTGTTACGGATGTCGATAATCCTACAGCCGAAATAGTGCCCGCATTATATCAAGGTGCAATCACTACAGATATAATGCCCGTATTATCTCAAGGTGGCACCATTACAGATTTAATGCCGCACGATTTAACATTCAACAAGAAATATGATGTACCGAAGTTGATAGACAGCCTTATGGATTCAAAGTATCGTGCAGTTTATATGGACAACGAAATATATCTTCGTGTCATGATGGATAACACAATACAGATAAGCAAAGATAATGGCGCGGTTTGGAAAAAATATGATACAGATGAAGTCGA
Organism: Paenibacillus sp. Y916; assembly: GCF_056786435.1. NCBI lineage: Bacteria > Bacillati > Bacillota > Bacilli > Caryophanales > Paenibacillaceae > Paenibacillus > Paenibacillus sp. Y916. The sequence continues at coordinate 715,277 of NZ_JBXCJA010000001.1, forward strand.
TGCAAAAGATTTTGCAAAATGGCTGCTGATAAATGATGTGATTCCGGGATATTCAATGGAAGAAGTTCAGAGTCGCTTGGCAAACGGGGCAGAAGTAAAACATTTAGTGTTTGAAAATGTAAAGGAGATGTATTTCATAATCGACAGGAACGGCGTACAGATTGAACTTATACAGCCTGAAAGAATATCTTCTGTTCTGATCGACGGTCAAAGAATGATGATTACTTCCGCTATATCAGCCCAGATGCTGAAATCATTTTATGACTTGTTAGTGTCGAACAATATACTTTCGGAAACTCTTGCAAAACAAGATTATTCGGAAAGAATTAAGTATCTTGAAAAAAATCTCCCTAACTTTATCGTGACGAAATAAAGGTGGGTTGTCGTCCTTTATGAAGAACCAATCAGCGTCGATCTAAATGATCGGCGCTATTCGTTTTTGAAACTGAAATTCAAACGTAATCGTGAAGGGGTACACCGGGGGAACGAGTGTATGTCAGCGCCACAAAAGGCGTACTTAATTTATGCGCAATTTTTCGAAATGTCGTGTTCCATATTGTGGCATGCCCGGCTATACTTAACGTATCGCCTTTCGATCGGAAGCGAAAGGACGACGTTCCCCGCCGAACCGTCTTCTTCTTTCGTTGACAGTAGCCCACATTCGCCGCATATGACGTTGTACGTCACCGGGAATACTATTTACCGAATAAAGAAAAAATGCCCGATAGGGGCGTCAATAATGACAAGTGCAAATGCCATTCCAGTTCGATTTTAATGTCTGTACTCCCTGTCAACTCTACACATGTGGAGTGCGTGGTAGTAATATATTGCGAGGGACATTGAAATGTAAATGATTCAACAAGGTCTGCTGAGAAAGCAGGATTTTCTTTTATGAACTATCCTAAAGAGTTAATAATTAAAATGGAAGAAGCTGAATTTATTTACGACACCAGCATAGGCAATGTGTTGAATGGTAATCATGAAGAAGAAAAGCAGTACGTTTTAAAGATTTTGGATTTCTGTACCATAACTTCGAAAGAATTCGTTACATTGATGATTTCGGAAAATTTTGCAATGATGGATAAGAGAATCCCGAAACCTCAAGTTCCTTTCCATATCTCTTAACAATTCAAAGTCGTAAACATTTTTAGAAAAAGTACCCCATCCAAAAAAATGATAGAGATGACTTTAGAATTTGTTATATTGCGGTAGATAAAAAGAACATACTCAATATGAGTGATATTACTACCTTAATCAAATGGTATCTGACGGATCTGGAAATTAAGAATGATTCAGATATCCAAATTCCTATCAACAATGAAGAAATTAAAGCGGTCAGAGAAGATACTAAGGGGATCGTTCCTATTTTTATGAACTACGGCTTAGTACGTTATGAAAATAAATAACTCATTCACCTCCAATCGGGAGGCATTGTTTCGGAATTTGATACTGGAGATAAGAATTCAGTTGTTGACGATTGTTCAACATATAACAGTAAAAATCACCGTCAACTGTATCTTTGATTTCTTCAGATACAGTTGACGGTGAGTATATTATATCAATTATTGTTGTTGATCTGCTGTTAGATCAAGCCAGTCCATTTCTGGCTTCGTTAAATTAGTTATTGCGCCTTCGTTGCAAGATGACAGCTCCGCTTCACTGCGTGCTCCAATCAATGCACAAGTTGGAAATGGCTGATTTATCACATAGGCAAGAGCAATTTGTATAGCAGTCAGCCCTTTTTGTTCCCCAAGCTGCTTGGCTCTTCTTAGACGCTCCCAATTAGCATCACTATAAAATACACGGACCAAATCGGCATTTTCTCGATTTTCTGGTGTGAACAGACCTGTAAAAAAGCCTCTAGCTTGCGAGGACCATGATAGTAAAGGCATTTGAACTTCTTCATGCCACTTACAGGTTTCTTCATCTGTGGAAACACAACCTTGCCAGAACGGCTCATTTGTTTTGGCAAGACTTAAGTTAGGGCTGTTGAAAGTAAAACCAGTTAAGTCCGCACGTTTGGCATAGTCATTGGCTTCTTGTATGCGCTGCCAAGTCCAATTCGAAGTACCAATCGCTTGCACTGTGCCAGCCTCAATATATTCATTTAATGCATCAATAATATGTTCTACGGGTGTATTGGGATCATCACGGTGCAGAGCGTAGAGATCAATGTAGTTTGTTCGTAATCTTTCCAAGCTAAGTGAAAGATCATAGGCAATATCTTTTTTAGCTAATCGTTGCCCATGTTGATCATGATGTGCACCTTTGGTCAAGATGACTAATTCGTCCCTATTTCCTCGGTCCTCTAAATATCTACCAATCACTTCTTCACTTTGACCACCGCAATATACATGTGCAGTATCCAAAGAATTACCACCAATTGCAATAAAAGCATCCATATTGTTGCGCACAAGCTCATAGCTGTCATGGACAAAATAATCAGTACCCTTCATCATTCGTGAGACTGGCTTACGGCATCCTGCAATGTGTATATATTCCATAGTAAACACCCCTATACGTTAAGTTCTATTCTCGTTCTTGTCGTAGCCGATGCGATACAAGCATCAATAATCTTCATATTGTAAACCGGATCTACCGCAGCAAAGGGGAGTGGCTTCCCTTGAAGAACTGCTTGCGCAAAGGCATCTGCTTTGCTATGTACGGATACAGCCACGAACTACAAGAAGTTCGCCAAAATAAAGGAACTCAAGCACGAAACGGTAAATGAACGTCAAGAACAACGTGTTAAGAAGGGGATTTATCACATCCAACACGTCAACAACTTCCACAATCATTTAAAGGCTTGGATGGCACGTTTTCAAGGAGTTGCCACTAAGTACCTTGACAACTACCTTTACTGCTTCCGTTGGCTTGACCTTGGCAAGAATTTATCATTTGAAAATCGGGTAGAGCAAATGCTTATTTCAGCGTGCCAAAAATCCAATCACAATACAGTTCAAATGTTGAGAAGTGCATAGTGTTGAAATATAAGAAAAGGATAGCACTTGCTATCCCGTTAAAGATTTCGAATTACATTTTTCAGAGTTTACGTTATAAATCCATTTTTCATTACTTTGTTATTCAAATAACATTATCATCAGAAATTATATCCCATATCTCAGAAGGAAGAAACTTCCTACCCATAGGAAAATTGCTATTTGTGTGATTAGGTACATTGCAAATTCAAAAGTTGTAAGTTTTCTTTCTCGCTTAACTTTCTTTAACTGTCTAACATAAAAGAATGAACATAAAAGTAGTATTGCTATCGAAAGTCCATATATGTTTTCTAAGACACTTATCAAAACAATATCCTCCTCTATAAATATCAATTGTCGCCCAACTCGAAATACTTAATCTCATTATATACGAATAATCTTAAAAGGACATTTTGTAAAAAACAATAATATTTACGAAAACAGCCATTCTTAAAAATCACAAACTGGCTAAAGCCATCAGCGACGTATCATGGTCACAATTCAAGAGTATGATTGAATACAAAGCGAAATGGTCGGGAAAACAAGTCGTTACCGTTGCTAGAAACTTTCCTTCCAGCCAGCTCTGCTCAAGTTGTGGCTACAAAAACATAGATGTTAAAAATCTCAGACTACGTGAATGGGACTGCCCAGAGTGCCATACCCATCATCAAAGAGATATTAACGCAGGAATCAATCTTAAAAATGAAGCCATCAGGCTTCTAACCGTTGGAATGACGGGGATCGCCTAATTAAAAACGAACCGTTAGGTTGGTGTTCTTAGGAATCTCCCACTTCAAACAGACCGTAAGGTCGGTTAAGTGGTGAGTGGTTCTATGAGCAAGCTATTCCTTTAACGGAGCGGAAGCAAGGGGGAAGTAATAAAAAGATATTGGATTTTCTTCCTAATATGCAATCTTCTGCTACCGAACCTTTTCTGCTCGAATATTGGTCAAGCAATGGCTACTGGAGCGCCGTGATAGCTCTATCGGTCAAATCGCGAATGAAGCGGGCTACCCAAGTGTCAGTTATTTCAATAAAAGGTTTATGGAATATGAGAAGATAACCCCCACAACCTATAGAGAGCTTTATGCGATGACGATAGAAACCTAATCTACGCCAATAATGAGGAATAAACGAAACATGAATAGTTGTTTAAATGGGGATTGCTTTTTTTTCGCAGAAGCTCAGGACAATTGGCCCTGAGCTTCTACGTTAAGCATAAGCGATGTCGGTTGCTTAGTTACTGAACAGGTCAGGCAAAATATCGTAAATGTACTGGTTCTGCCAATTCCATGCATGTGTACCGCCGTCAGCTACGAGGAAATAGAAATTCCCCTTCTTCGTATCCGAAGAATAGATGAAGACATCTTTTAATTGCTTCATCTCATCGATCTGAGGCTTTAAGTTTGGATATGCAATATCCAAGTTGCCGGTAGCACTGAAGATGTAATAGTCCTGTGGCTTATATCCGGACTTTCTTGCAACATTCGCAAGGTATTCCGCCGTTTTCGCCGGCTGGAGGTCGCCACCTCGCTGTTCGATTATCCAGCTGTCGCCGCTTAACGGGATATAATATTTGAAATAGTCTAAGGCATGGATAAAGGTATACCATGTAGTCACCGAACCCATGGAGAATCCGCCGAATGCCCGATGCTCTCGAGATGCTTTCAAATCTTCCAAACTTCCGGATTTGGCATAGGTATTGTACTTCTTTTCCACCAACGGAACAATGGTGTCGAGCAGTTCCTCGTGGAAGAGAGCGACATCATTTTTACCGTCATTGACAGTAGGAGTCACTACGATTAGCGGTTCTATGTCGCCTTTGGCAACCATATTGTCCAAGATTTTCTTCATTTCTTTGTTCTGGCCGGGTCCGCCGAAGATGAGATCCTCGTTCTCGCCGCCGCCATGCATCAGATAGAGAACATTGTATTTCTTATTCGTAGCAGAAGCCTCATAACCGGGAGGAAGATAAACGTTCAATTTTTTGTCGTCCATTCCATTCTCTAAATTAGGCGTTTTGTAATGCAAGCTTTCAATTGTTCCAGGTTTGTCGTTCTCCATTCGATATTCATCCGGAACCGGCTTGAAGTATTTCTCATTCGCCGCTTCTTCCGTCATCTCTAACTTACTAATTGCAACTTTTATCGCAGCAAATTGTCCGTCAATTTGTTTCTGGGTGACTTTATGGCCATTGAGCACGCTTTCAATTACAACTTTAGTAATAGCATCCGTTACGATATTGGCATTGTTATAAAGCTTGAAATCTAGCTTCAGCGTACTATTGATCAATTTCAATAGATCATACGGATTTAATCCGCTAACGTCATCCTTTGCCTTTCCGGCAAACAAAACTTCGCCGAATTTCGTCGGATCGTTCCATGTAGTGCCCGTTGCATCAAACACATTAAGGGTACCAGCTCGCTCCGTTCCTAAGGCATCGTTAATCTGCAATTCAATTCCGAGTACAGTTCCGTTTTTCGGTTTTGTCTTCAGAGCAATTCTCGATTCGATAACATATCCGTCTTTCACTTTTCTCGCTTCCGTATAATACAGGTTGGCATCTCCGTTGTCCACAGACAGCGCATTCTCATAATTAACGCGGAAATGCAGGTCATCCGCGCCATATTCTTTTGTCTTGTCGTTGTTCTCGTCTAGGAATATTTCCACTGAATCTTGCATGTACGGTGTTCCGGATTGGACGGATAAGTTTTTATCTTTGACTTCTGCAAGAATATAAAGCGCGCGGTCATCCCATAACGCTTTGAACGTAGCCGATGTATCGATATTGCCGGATACATGCTTAGGTAAGACCGGCTGCGCCTTATTCCATAGAGGATCAACATTTCCGTCAATGGTTGGTGAACCGAAATAGGCTACCATTCTTCCATTGGAATCCAAACCATTCTTATCAACGGATATTTTGCCAGGGTCTGATTTCACAGGTGCCTCCTTAACTATGATTTTTGCTGTGATGACTTCCTTCTGTTTGAATGCCGGTTTGGACTTGGCTGTAGCTGCAGAGACGTCAGGCATTGGACCGAGAAAATTCATGAATACCAAGGATACAATAATTAACATCATCATAATGGGTTGCAACAACCTTGTTCCATTCTTCAAAATGTTCTCCTCCTTTTAAATTCGAGAGTCAGTGCGTCTGTCACGCACCGGGTCCTCTCACCGCTCTTCAGAATCCCAAATTATCTTCCTACGAACAACATTAGATTGGCATCTTGCTTTCAACAATCACTACCTTTCCTATTAGCATTTTCGTTTTAGCTTACGTGTGAATCGTAACGCCAGCTGTTTAAAAAGTCAATATTGTATTGGCAGTGAAATGTTAAAAATTCGGAACATAGATGTTACATGGTAAAAGCGTCGGAAATACGATTACGCCGGCGAATTAGGAGCATCCGGAGGAAGGGTAGAGAACAAGAGGTGCATTCTTGACAATAGCGGTTTCATTCCGTATAAATGGAGTATTACTACTGGGAATGGGACGGATGAGTATGTCAACAATTAAAGAAATCGCGGAACGAACGAAGCTTTCAACAGGGACGGTCTCCATCGTGCTCAACGGCCGCGGCGACGAATTGCGGATTTCGAAAAAAACGCAACAGCTGATTCTGGAAGCTGCGCAGGGAATTGGATATTTGCCCAACGTCTCGGCAAGAAGGCTGAGACAATCGAATGCCCGGAACATTCCGGCCATTGCTACCTTCTGGCCCTCTGACCTTTCATCGGATTTGTTGGGGCGGTTCATTGTGGGTGCTCAGAGCTCGATTCTGGAGCAAGAATTTGAATTCGATATGACAATCCAGCCATACAAGCGGAAGCACATTCACAGAATTAAGGAGATTTGCGACCAAGGCAGCTATCATGGAGCGATATTGACGGGCATCTCCGCAGAGGAGCAACGTTACCTGGAAGAACATCCGTTAAGCGTGCCGACCGTAATCTTTAATCGCAAGAGCAGCAGCTATAGCTGCGCCTATGTAGATACGTATGAGATTGGCAGCAAGTCGGCTGAATTGTTCGCGGTTCGCGGGCATAAGAAGGTCGGTACGATTGTGCCGGATTATCTCGTTAACTCGGAGAACAATCTGCGCTTCAGAGGATTTGTCGAGTCGTGCATGAGGTATGGACTCGAACTGGAGGAGCGGCATATCCAATCTGCTCCGATGACGATGGAGGGCGGAAATGTGGCAGCCAAGAAGATTGTGGAGGGAGGCGGTGACCTACCAACCGCGATGTTCTTCCCACTGGGGCTCATGGCCGTCGCAGCCCTTCCTGAATTCCACAGCGCAGGTATCCGAATTCCCGACATGATGGAAATCTTGACGTACGGGGACCATGATGCAGAGAAATACAGCTTTCCGTCCCTTTCGACGGTGAAACTGCCCGTTGAAGAAATGGCTGACGCATGTATCCGCTTGGTCATGGAGCGGATTCTCGATCCTTTGGGCAAACCGAAATCGATCGTGTTCGAGACGCCGTTCATCTTCCGCGAGTCTTGCGGGGGCTTCGGGCACGAGTAATGAAAGTACTCCCCCCCATATGGCTCAGCGAGCCGCGCTTGATTGTTGGGATGAATTCGTATTTCAAAGTCAAAGGAAAATAAGGAGGTAGGAAAATGACAGAAAATAAAAAAATGTTCATATGGGCTATAATACCATTTGTTTATGGCTTTTTTTCAAACACCTTTGTAATAGTACCTTCATTGTTGACCCAACTTGTCTTTGCAGTCTTTTGGTTCTGGGTCGGAATGAAGATTTCCCGTTTAAGTGGAAACAAAGTTAAGAATTTTTTAATTGGAAATAGTTTTTGGTTACTTTCGTTTTTACTATTTTTATGGCAATTCGTACTTTTAGAGGATGAAAGTAGAAGCCTATCATTAGCACTTTTCAGTCAACATTACATGCTTTCATTTATATGGTCAGGTGCAAAAATAACCTCATTTTTTACAGATGTATTGTATGGAACAACTATTACAATCATTGCATACTTTTCTATGTTACTGGTGTTTACGGTTGGTTATCTAGTTGGTAAAGTAAGAGCTAGTTGAATTATTATAAAAAAAGAAATCGTTCCCTTGGGATGGAAGGCGGTGCTTCCATATTAACCAAAGGGCGATTTCTTTTTATTATTTATTTAGGAATAGATACGATAGTTTCCGCTTAGAGCCAGTAAGCTGAAGAAGTATAGGCAGTTGTCGTAATACCGGCGGTCCCCGGTGCGTAGCGGTGTATCCCAGAACAACTTGACGAAATATTCTGAATCCGGTCCATCTGCAGCCAGAGAGGCCATGGCTAGGGTTGAAAGAAGGCCGATAGGATGCAGGGATGGCTCCTCAAAGGACTGGCCGTCAATAGTGTAGCGCCGGTAATCGGTAACTTCAATGTTTCGGAAAAAATGTTGAATTCGGTTAGACTGCCCCACCTGCCAAGGGTCGCTACGGAACCATTCATAATCCAGCCCGATGTTGGCCGCGACTCGGTAAGCATCACTGAAGAAGTGGCGGAAGTCTCCATGCGGCTGGGGTTCCGTTGGGGTTCCGTCATAGTTGGCATATTCGGGGGAAAGGCCGGTTTCCGGATGGCAAGCCGTATGCAAATAGGCTCTGCTTCGGGCTGCGGCTTCTTTCCAGAAAACGCTATCCTGTTCATCCGCCTGCAGGGCAAATAATTCATAGAAATGCGGCATATGGTAGGAGGGATCACTGAAAGGGGTCTCAGGAATGAATTTAATTAGCTTCGTCTCCGGGTCCCACATTGGATCGCCTTCTCCGTCTTCCCCTTTATGCACACATGCGCGTAGAATGATTCTGGCCTGCTCGGAATAGTTGAACGGCTCGGCGCCGTCACCCCAGCGCTTGGAGGCAAAGAACAGCGCCATTGCGAAAAATTCTTCCCCGTCCGGCGCCGGACCGGGCGACAGTCGTGTTCCGTCCAACTTGCAGTGCCAGGCAAAATAATCTTTGTATCGTCCTTCCGTATGTTGCATATATACCTTGGCGAACTTCCAGAGCCGGTCGAATTCCTCCTTCTTGTCCATTTGAACAGCCATCATCATCCCGTAGGACATGCCCTCCGTCCGCACATCTGTATTACCTGTATCCACGATATATCCCTTATCGTCATCCATAGGATGGTAGATTCGGACATCGGGCGCACCGTAGAACAATTCGTTCCAGGTGTCGTCAAGCCTTTGCTCGATCGCCTCTTCCGACAATCCGTTCTCCTGAAACAGGTTTCTGTATTCTCCGGTATAGAAGGAGCCTTCTTTAAAGAAATTCATAACAATCCTCCATTGGATAAGTTTTGCCCAAAGTATAACATAACCGGAGGTGTAGAAATTAAAGCATTTCCTTAAGAAATTATAGGTGATTCAGCCTGTCATTCGCTCCACAACTCATTTTTCCGTACATCGCCTATAATCTAAGAATAGATCAATGTTAAGTGGCAATATGTCATGGACTTTATTCAAGTTGCTTTACTATACTGTAAGGGACAATCTGTTAAGCAAGAACAATAACCGGTATTGGATGTGGCATGACGATTATTCCATGGAAGTGATTGTGAACGCATAAACAGACAAAATTAATAAATGACAAGGGTGAAATGAAGATGGAAAAAAAACAAGGATTAAATCCGTATCTCCCATCCTGGGAATATATCCCCGATGGTGAGCCGAATGTTTTTGAAGGCAGAGTGTATATATATGGCTCGCATGATCGTTTTAATGGGCACGCTTTTTGCTTGAACGATTATGTATGCTGGTCGGCGCCGGAGGACAATCTGGCCGATTGGCAGTATGAGGGCGTAATCTATCAGACTACGGATGACCCTCTTAATCCGGAAGGCAACATGTGCCTGTATGCTCCCGATGTTACGGTGGGACCGGACGGGCGGTATTATCTCTATTATGTGCTTGACAAGGTTCCCGTCGTTTCGGTGGCTGTCTGCGACAAGCCGGGCGGTAAGTATGTGTTCTACGGCTATGTAAGATATGCCGATGGAACACGTTTGGGGGAGAGAGAAGGCGACGAGCCGCAGTTTGACCCAGGCGTGCTGACCGAAGGAGAGAACACCTATCTGTACACCGGATTCTGCGCGTTTGGAGACCAATCCCGACATGGCGCAATCGCAACGGTGCTTGGCCCGGATATGCTCACGATTATCGAAGAACCTGTATTTGTTGCGCCGAGCCAGCCTTACAGCAAGGGAAGTGGATTCGAAGGATATGAGTTCTTTGAGGCTCCTTCTATCCGCAAAAGGGGAGATACCTATTACCTTATCTATTCCTCTATTTCCATGCATGAACTGTGCTATGCGACCAGCCAGCATCCGACCAGAGACTTCACATACCAGGGAGTCATTGTAAGCAATTGTGATCTTCATATTGATACGTACAAGCCGGCGAACCAACCGATGTATTATGGCGGCAATAATCATGGCAGCATTGTTGAAATCAACGGTGAATGGTACGTTTTTTATCACAGGCACACCAATGGTACGGCATTCTGCCGACAGGGCTGTATCGAGCGAATCGAATTCCGAGAGGATGGAATTATTCCACAGGTGGAGATCACATCCTGCGGTTCGAACGGAGGGCCACTTGAAGGCCGGGGGGAATATCCGGCATACCTGGCCTGCCATTTGTTCTGCAAAGATGAGGAAATGTATACGGGTGGTTTTGGCCCTACTGGAGCGTGGATGGACAGCCGTTTTCCGAAGATTACCCAAGACGGCAGAGATGGTGACGAAGAAATCGGCTATATTGCCAATATGACAGATTCGGCTACGGCCGGGTTTAAATATTTTGCGTGTGAGGGAGTCACTAGAGTCAAAATTAAGGTACGCGGATATTGCCAAGGTGCGTTTGAAGTAAAAACGTCGTGGGACGGACCGGCTATCGGAAGGATACCGGTAGGCTTCACAAATGTCTGGAAGGAATACGCTGCGGAAGTGGCCATTCCTGACGGCGTGCAAGCGTTGTATTTTACGTATACCGGCAACGGCAGCGCCGGTCTGGCCTCAATTACTTTGGAATAACGAAGAGGGGGTTCTGAATTGTTGCTGTGATGTACCGGTATAACATAAGCGCGGACCAGTATAAGACTGCCGCAATCCATTTTTATGATTCTTTGTGCGGAAGAACACTTGCTAGCTAGAAGATTAAAGGAGTGTACCAATTATGATAAACACGGGACACAGGCAGCGATTGTGGTACAGCCAACCTGCAGGAGAGTGGAACGAGGCATTACCGATAGGGAATGGGCGGTTCGGTGCCATGATTTTTGGCGGTACGGCCGAAGAGAAGCTGCAGCTAAATGAGGATTCCGTGTGGTATGGAGGTCCGCGTGATCGAAACAACGAGGATGCGCTGCTTCATTTGCCCGAGATTCGTAAGCTGATTATGGAGGGAAGGCTGCGGGAGGCGGAGGAGTTGGCAGCAATGTCGATGGCAGGACTTCCTGAAGCGCAACGGCACTATTTGCCGCTTGGCGAATTGCTGCTATCGTTTGGCGGCCACGGGCAGCCTGTCGAGGACTACAGGAGAGTGCTGGATTTGGAGCACGGCGTTTCCCGGATCAAATACCGAATCGGCGAGGTGAGTTATACCCGCGAAATGTTTGCTAGCTACCCGGATCAGGCCATTGTCATACGAATCTCCACCGACAATAAGGATGGAATATCCTTAAAGGCGAGGTTTAACCGCCACAACTGGAGATATCTGGAGAAAACGAGAAAGTGGCAGAACAATGGTCTGGTTATGAGCGGTGATTGCGGCGGCAAAGAGGGTAGCTCCTTTGCCGCTATCCTGAAGGCAGTCACGGAAGACGGCCTCTGCCGAACCGTCGGCGAGTATTTGCTTGTGGATGGGGCAAGCTCGGTTACGCTGCTGCTTGCCGCAGGAACCTCGTTCCGCCATCCTGATCCGGACCTTTACGCCAAAAGACGGCTGGTGGAACTGAGTCAGGTTCCCTATGAAGAGCTACTGGCCCGGCATACCGCAGATTACCGCGGACTGTATGGGCGGGTGGAGCTGATGCTGCCAGAGAACCCGCACCAGAGCGAGTTGCCGACCGACGAGCGGCTGAAGCGGTTTCAGAAGGGGGAGGAGGACAATGGTCTGATAGCGACCTATTTCCAGTATGGCCGCTATCTGCTGATCTCTTCCAGCCGTCAAGGCTCCTTGCCCGCAAATTTGCAGGGTATCTGGAATGACAGCTTCACCCCGGCCTGGGACAGCAAATTCACGATCAATATCAATGCGCAAATGAATTATTGGCCTGTAGAAATCTGCAACCTGGCTGAATGCCATGAGCCTTTGTTTGATCTGGTTGAGCGGATGAGGGAACCGGGGAGGGTCACGGCCAGGGTCATGTACGGTTGCCGGGGGTTCACGGCGCATCACAATACGGATATCTGGGCAGACACGGCGCCGCAGGATACCTACTTGCCGGCTTCCTTTTGGCCGCTGGGTGCCGCCTGGCTGTGTCTGCATTTCTGGGAGCATTACCAGTTCAGTCAGGACCGTTATTTCCTGGCGCAGGCGTATGAGACGATGAAGGAGGCGGCACAGTTTCTGCTTGATTATTTAATGGAAGACGCCAAAGGCCGTCTGATAACCTGCCCTTCCGTCTCCCCTGAGAATACCTATAAGCTGCCAAACGGTGAGTCAGGAGTGCTCTGCGCAGGGGCTTCGATGGATTTTCAAATTATAGAAGCGCTGTTTGGTGCCTGCATCCGCAGTGCAGAGATTATCGGTGTGGACGAGGCGTTCCGCGAAGAACTCGCTTCCGCTCTGGAGCGTCTTCCCAAACCGCAAATCGGAAAGTATGGCCAGATCCAGGAGTGGATGGAGGATTATGAAGAGGTGGAGCCGGGGCATCGCCACATCTCCCATCTCTTTGCGCTTTATCCCGGCGAAGCAATCAGCTTGGAGCATACGCCGGAATTGGCTCAAGCTGCGCGTACAACACTGGAACGCAGGCTTGCGAACGGCGGTGGTCACACCGGCTGGAGCCGGGCCTGGATTATTAACTTTTGGGCCAGATTGAAGGATCAGGACAAGGCCTATGCCAATGTCCGGGCTCTTTTACAGCATTCAACGCTGCCTAACCTGTTTGATAACCATCCGCCGTTTCAGATAGACGGAAATTTTGGAGGGACGGCGGGGATTGCCGAGATGCTGCTGCAAAGTCACACCGAAAAGATTATGCTGCTGCCCGCTTTGCCGCAAAGCTGGAGCGAGGGAAGCGTCAAGGGTCTGCGGGCAAGGGGTGGATATACCCTCGATTTTGCCTGGACAGAGGGGCTTGTTACTGAAGCGATTGTAACTTGCACAGTTTCTGGCCATTGTCGCTTAGATGCTCCCGGCCTTGCCCCCGTTTCGTTCACAGGACAAGCCGGGTGCTCCTATACGTTCACATCAAAGGGATAAATATGATGGAACCCTTGGCCTAATGAAGTTTGAATATATAAAAAAATGGAGGAAATCAAATGACATTTCAATTGAATCAAGCAATCGGAAAGGTTCCGCCTAATGGTAATCCGGTAGTTGCAAACAGATATGGGGCCGATCCATATGTATTGGTGTTCGAAGACCGGGTCTATCTGTACATGACCAATGACGCGCTGGAGTACGACGGAAACGGTGTGGTAAAAGAAAACACTTACAGCAGCATCAACAAGATTGCGGTAATTTCCTCTAGTGATTTGGTCAACTGGACCGATCATGGCGAAATTGCGGTTGCAGGACCGGAAGGGGCGGCTAAATGGGCTACCCAATCATGGGCGCCTGCAGCGGTCCATAAGGTGATCGACGGCAAGAATAAATTTTTTCTGTATTTCGCCAATAATGCCAGCGGCATTGGCGTTTTGTCGAGCGACAGTCCGGTGGGGCCATGGATTGATCCTATCGGTGAGGCACTCATTTTGCGTTCGACTCCGGGAGTTGAGGACGTCACTTGGCTTTTCGACCCGGCGGTTCTGGTTGATGATGACGGCAAGGGGTATATCTATTTCGGAGGCGGAGTGCCGGAAGGAGAATACGCAGAGCCAGGTACGGCACGGGTGATGAAGCTTGGAGATGATATGACCAGCGTAGTGGGGACTGCAGAGGTTATTCCTGCCCCGTTCATGTTCGAGGATGCCGGAATACATAAACGGGAAGGTGTCTACTATTATACCTACTGCTCAAATTTCTATGATGGGGAACGTCCGGAGGGCAGCCCTCCTGCGGGAGAGATTGCGTATATGACGAGCGACAAACCGATGGGTCCCTGGATATATCATGAGACGATATTAAAGAATCCGGGACACTTTTTCGAAGTGTCAGGCAATAACCATCATGCGATTTTCCAATTTCATGACGTATGGTATATCGCCTATCACGCACAAACCTTGTCCAAAGCACAGGGGATTGCGAACGGCTACCGTTCGACGCATCTCAACCGCCTTAATCATAACGAAGATGGTTCCATTCGGGAGGTTGAAGCAGACTATAAAGGTGTGAAGCAAATCCAATTCTTAAGCCCTTATCAACGCGTGCCAGCGGCTACGATAGGGTGGAGTGCAGGCGTATATACGGAAACTCATGCAGACCTGGGACAACGAAGAGTAACGGGAATTGACAATGGCGACTGGATTGGATTATCAGGGGTAGATTTCAGTAAAGGTGCTGTGGCATTCAGTGCTTCTGTCATAAGCCTTGAGGGCAGCGGAACTATTGAACTTCATCTGGATGACCCGGCAGGTCTATTGATTGGCGAACTGTCGGTTCCCGCTGCCAATGGGCCGGAACAACAGGTGGAGTTCATGACGGAGGTTAGCGGAGCAGAAGGGACCCGCGATTTGTATCTGGTGTTTACGGGTAAGACCGGGACAGAATTATTTAAGCTCGTATCATGGCAGTTTATGGAGTAGAGGAATTCATCCTAGGAAAATTATTTTGGACGATGATCTGGGCTACCATAATAACGATGTGGCGCAAGGTGGCATTGGCTTGTCATTTCTTCGGATAGATCAATTAATGGTCAGTAAATATCATTGTTTGAATTTCAGGGTTTCTCTATAGTTTATATCGTAAAACAGTCAAGAAAGCGCTTTTATTCCGGGAGGAGAATAAATATGTTAAGAGTAGTACGTGTTGAAAGTGGTATTGTTCAAGGACTATCGGCGGCTGATCCGCGTATTACCAGCTTTAAGGGAATTCCGTTTGCGGCCCCGCCTGTGGGGGAGAACCGCTGGCGTGCTCCCCAGCCTGTGCACAACTGGGAAGGGAAATTGAAAGCACATGATTTTGCCCCCATTTCCATGCAGGCCCCGACCGTCATAGATGTGAATAATATTTATTCCCGCGAATGGTCGGTCGATCCGGATCTTCCGATGAATGAGGACTGTCTTTACCTGAATGTCTGGACACCGGCCGTCAGTGCTGATGAGAAGCTTCCTGTATTTGTATGGTATTTTGGCGGAGGATTTCAGGTGGGTCATACGGCCGAAATGGAGTTTGACGGCGAACGTATTGCCCGCCGGGGGATTGTTGTAGTAACCATAAATTACCGTCTGAACGCATTTGGCTTTTTGAGCCATCCCGAGATTACTGCGGAATCGCCTGATGCTCCCGCGAATTTCGGACATCTGGATCAGCAGGCGGGTACGCAGTGGGTGAAACGCAATATCGCTGCTTTTGGCGGAGATCCTGACCAAATCACGATTGGGGGACAATCTGCAGGCGGCGGAAGTGTGCTGAGCCAGCTGACCTCGCCGCAGAATGATGGGTTGTTTCAGCGGGCCGTCATTATGAGCGGGATCTTTAAATCTTTGTATCCGAACAGTCCGATTCCTCCGCGTAACCAAACCCTCAAGGAGGCAGAAGAGGCGGGGATAGCATTCTTTGAATATCTGGGTGTGTTGAATTTGAAAGAGGCCCGTAAGCTGGATGCCGTATATCTCCGCGATAAAATGCTTGAATACGGGAAGTTCTGGGGAACGGCGGTGGATCAGAAATACTGTGTTGGCAATCCATATAATCTTCTTTTGGAAGGACAGCACCAAAAGGTACCGGTCATGCTGGGAAATACCTCGTCCGAGTTCTTCAGTGTTCCTGACGCCGATAGCGTAGATGAATTCAGAGCCAAGGCTGTTGAAATGTTTGGCGGGGAAGCGGATAAATACCTTAAGCTATGCGCCGTTGATTCAGGAAATCTGGAGGAAATGATCCATAAAGCTTCCGTGAACAATATTGAATATGCGGCACGTGTTGCTGTTAAGGCAAACAGCGATTCCGGCAGCGGTGTCCCGATGTATTATTACAGTTTTGATGCCGACATTCCGGGCTGGGATAATCCTGGTACCTTTCATTCAGTGGATCTGTGGTTTCATTTCGAAACGCTGGCCAAATGCTGGCGGCCTTTTGTGGGTAAGCATTATGATCTTGCCCGCCAAATGTGCAATTATCTATCCTATTTCATTGGAACAGGCAATCCGAACGGCAAAGATTCTACCGGCGAGGAGTTGCCTCTCTGGAAACCGTGTACACCGGAAGAACCTTACGGTATGATTTTTGCAGACAAAGCAGAATTTGTAGAGGAGCCTCCCGGTGAAGTCATGCAATTTCTGGTCGAGCAATATTTCAAGGAGTAGTCTATTCATATATAAGAGAGGAATGAGCGACAATGAACGAGAGCCAGCAGAATTATAAGATGCAAACAGCAGCAGCCGGATACGACAAGGAGAGAGAAGGCATTGCCCGGGGGGTGATACAGACCATAGAGTATCCCTCCAGGACACTAGGCAACACCCGGAAGGCAAGGGTATATACGCCGCCAGGTTATTCCGATGGGCAGGAATACAGCGTGTTGTATCTGCTGCACGGGATTGGCGGAGATGAGAATGAGTGGTACACTCACGGCAAGCCCCAGATCATTCTGGATAATCTATATGCTGATCAAATGCTGAAGCCCATGATCGTCGTTCTTCCTAACGGTCGAGCGATGCTGAACGACCGGGCGGAAGGGGATATGTTTGCTCCTGACAAAGTACAGGCGTTCGAAACATTCGAGAGAGATTTGCTCCACGATCTTATCCCTTATATTGAAGAGAAATATTCGGTCCGGACAGACCGGATGCACCGCGCCATTGCCGGATTATCCATGGGTGGAGGACAGTCCCTGAATATCGGTCTGAACAATCTGGACCGTTTCGCTTGGATTGGGGCATTTTCCCCGGCTCCCAATACGAAGTTGCCCGAGCTGTTGGTCCCGGAACCGCAGAAGTCCGCAGAACAGCTCAGTCTGCTCTGGCTATCGTGCGGTGATCTGGACAGTCTCAAGAATGTCAGCGACCGAACGCATGCCTATTTGTCGCAGCATTCCGTGCCGCATATCTGGGTGGAGGAGAATGGCGACCATGATTGGCCGGTCTGGAAGAACGGTTTATATCAGTTCTCCAAGCTTATTTTTTAGCCCACTGCTCAAAAGGGACGTTCCACACAGACCTGATCCGGCTGTTTGGAACGTCCCTTATCTTGATTAAATTAGGATATTGCAATCGCTTGGTGTAGCCATGTTTTATTTGCTCGCGACTGCATCAGCACGCAGTTTAACGATTTTTTGAGCTCTTTCCGTATCCACGGCAATGACATCATCCCAACCGAGACCGACCACATCGGTCTTCAGCTTTGTCCAGAGCTGATCGAATTCCGCTTGATCCTTGGCGAATATCATTTTCCATGAAGTGTTCTTAACATAGTCAGAGATCTGGCTTCGTTTATTCTTAACTTCCGACGAATCCGACCCGAGACTTGTATTGATATTTGGTACGATATCGATCATATTGTTGTTCTGATAGTACTCTGTCGGGGTGGTTGCATTATAAGTATTCTGCCATTCCTTAGTTAGAGCTGTCTTATTCGCCTCTATGGTTGAGCTCCAATAATTGTTGTTGTAGAATTCACCTGTTTCCGGATCTTCTACAAAATCGCTCATAATCATAGTGTTGATCTTGCTCTGACCATCTTGATATCCTCCGCCTCCATACTCGTCAGGAACAGGGGTGTTTTCTTGGAAAGCAATTTGGCCTACTTTGGTCAAACTATACTTGCCGTCTGCCGTTTTTTCATAATTAAAGCCTTCGAATCCATTGGTATAATAGCGAAGACCTTCTGGAGATGCCATCCAATCCATGAATTCGATGATTCTTTCAGGCTCTTTCGCTTTCGAACCAACAGCAAATACTCTCCCGTTTCCGAAGAAGGCATCACTATTCTGGATAATGTGGGTATCGGCGATCGGAACGGAAACATTACCGTCCCCTGTATTACCTCTTTCAATAGTGTTGTAAAAGCCTCTTTGCCAGGAATACCATAAGAGCAGAACCTGTTTATTAGTCAGCTTCTCTGAGACTTTATTCCAATCCTGGGATGGTGAGTCAGGGTCAACCAGCCCCATCTGATTGGCGTCATAATAGAACTTTAGAATTTTCTTGTACATACTGTTGTCGTCAACGAGCGGAACGATATCGCCTTTAGCATTTAACAGAATGGTCGAGGTTCCGTCCGGCTGCTCATAGCCATACCAGTTGCTCAACCAACGAACGTTTTCCATACTTCCATTGTCCCAGTCCTTCCAAAGGGTGATCGGAACGATCGTTTTTCCGTCCGGTGTCTTGGGGTATTTCTCCTGCATTTGCTTCAGTGCATCCAGCAGATCAGTCAGATTGTTCAGCTTGGGAGATCCGATTCCCTTGTAATAATCCCAAGGCATAATTGGACTGGAGTAAGGGATTTCTTCCGAGAATGTCGTTGGGGAAGTGTCCGATGTAAAAGTCGGCAAGGCATAGATTTTACCTTCAGGATTTATACTTTCGAATGCAGCATTAAAGGGCTTAAAGTGATTGTCCATATATTTGGACAGGTGCTCCGTATTCTTGATCTTATCCGTGATATCCATAATCATACCCGCCGGTATTAATTCCTCCAACTGACTGTTATCAATAATGAGGAGGTCACCCAGATCTCCCGATGCCGACCTTGTCTTGTATAGCTGATCGCCCGCAACTTGGGGAGCCAGAATATTTAAAGTGATATTGAACTTATCCTTAACGAGCTTTCCGTACCAACCGGTCTGCTCTCCCTGGTAATTTGCTGCGTTGTTGAACACGGTGATGGTCAGAGGTTTACTGTGATCGATTCCTGCACCCGGATCGGCTGACTCGGTTGCATTGTTGGAGTTGCCGCTGCATCCACTGAGTACTGTCATTCCCAGAAGAAGAGTAGTGCCAAAGAGCAACATAGGCTTTCTTACCAGATTACTGTATTTATTCATTTACAGCCCCCCAATTGTTTAATTTATCATAATAGTGCAGATTAACCTTTCACTGCACCAATCATAATTCCTTTAACAAAAAATCTTTGAAAAGTCGGATAAATAAGCAAAATAGGTGCGACAACGATAATAGTAACTGTCATACGAATGGATGTAGTGGTTTGCTTGGTGGACAGACTGGCCATGGCGGTTGATCCAGCATTTTGCAGATTGACCATGGTGGATAAGGAGCTGGCCTGATTGATGTAGTTATACAGAATGAACTGCAAACTGTACAATTTGCTGTCTGTAACCAGCAGTAGCGTATCCTGAAAGGAGTTCCACTGGTTCACTGCCGAGAATATGGCGACTGTAGCTAATATCGGTTTGCTGATGGGCAAGATAATCTTGTAAAAGGTAGTTAGAATTCCGGCACCGTCAATGCTAGCCGCGTGCTGCAATTCCTTCGGTGTGGATTCCACAAACGTTTTTACAAGAATGATAAAAAATGGAGCTACAATGGACGGCAGGATGTAGGCAAGGAAATTGTTGGTCAAATGCAAGGATCTCATGGTCAAATACCAAGGGATGATGCCGGCATTAAAGAACATCGTAAGAATGGTGAACCTGTACCAAAATTTTTTCCCCCACATATCCTCCTGAGAAAACATGAATCCCAAAAAGGCAGAGGCGCCAACCGTCAACATTGTGCCTATTACCGTTCTCCCCACAGAAATGACAAATGCATTCCATAGTCCCGGTATTTTAAATACGTCAATATAGTTCTGGAAATGTATCTGCTTCGGCCAGAACACAATTTCACCTTTGGCACTGAGATCGTTGGCGCTTATCGTATTGATAATGATCGAGTAAAACGGAAAAACACAAACAAATGCAAAGAGAGAAAACAGGAAATAGATCGTAACAGAAATCAATTTGTCAGTTGTACTAGTCTGCATTTTAATTTTTTTGGGGACGCGGCTGTTATTTTTTGTGGAAATTGGCGCTAGTTCTGTTTGGTTGTCACTCATACGATGCCCTCTCCTCTTAACAATTTGGACAGCCCGTTTACGGAAAAGAGAAGAACAACACTTATCAGGCTCTTCAGCATACTGATCGCGACGGAAACGGAATAGCTACCGCCCCCCATGGCTAGGTTGTATACATATAGATCCAACACCTGTATGGTGTCTTTGTTGAATGCATTCTGGAAAACGAAATATTGCTCCAATCCATTGTTTAGAAAGCCGGCAATTTGAAGCATCAATAATACAAAATAAGTCGGTAGCATACTTGGCAAAACCACATGCCGGATGACCTGCATTCTTGTTGCGCCATCTACATGAGCCGCTTCATATAGGGATTCATCAATTCCCATAATCGCCGCTATATACAAAATAGCCGCCCAACCCAATGCTTTCCATGTCTCCCATATCCACATCGTAATCCAGACATGGTCCGATTTCTGAAGAAGGAGTACAGGAGATTCGATAAGCCCCATCTGACTCAAAAAGCCGTTGAAGATACCTTCACTTGAGAACATGGAAAATGCCAATGAATATACCAATACCCAACTGATAAAGTTTGGAAGAGTGGTTACGGTCTGGATGAATTTTCGAAAACGTACGGCTTTGATCTCCGTTAGGAAGATTGCAAAGACCATGGGAAGCCAAGAGAAAAGTAAACTCATTCCACTGATACCGAACGTGTTTTTGATTACTTGAAGTAGTTGATTGACCTTTACCTGGTTTTCTACCAAGGAATGAAACCATTTGAAACCGACAAATGGCGCTTGTGACAGCGGAATCGGCGGCATATAGTCAAAGAACGCATAAACCCATCCATAGAGTGGGTAGTATGCAAAGACAGCAAGTAAAGCCATAAAGGGCGAAATATAAAGAAATTTTTTGATAGAATTGCTTCTCATGCTTTGACTACGCATCGTGTCACTCCTTTTCGTGACCCATTAGTTGATAACGCTTACAACCTACGAAACTATAATAAATTATCAGTTCCCTTCAAACAATGACCTATCCTCACCAATTATTGATCTATTGTTAGATGTAATTGCAAAAAATCAATATTTATACAATCCAACCTTTTTATTTAACATATTTTGTGAATAATTAAATTTTATATATTATTTTATTTTGAAGCCTAACCTGAATTTAAGCCCATGTAGTACGAAGGCCGAATTTGTTTTCTTCTGGAGAAAAGCAACAAATGTCGATATGAAAGCAACGTCAAGCTATAGATTCAGAGAGTCGTGTGTGATTAAATACATAAAGAGTACAGCAACTGTTCTTGCACCTAATTATGAGGTTATGCGAAAGGATGAAAAATTATAATGAACATACAACAACTCGGCTTGACACCGCCTATGGGATGGAATTCATGGAACACTTTTACATGGGACATTAATGAGCAACTTATCAGGGAAGCCGCCGATACTATTGTTGCAGATGGGTACAAGGATGCGGGATATGAGTACATTGTTATTGATGACTGCTGGAGCCTGAAAGAAAGGGACAAGGATGGCAAGCTGGTCGTCGATGCAGTCAAATTCCCTAGTGGAATGAAGGCGCTTGCAGATTATATTCATTCAAAGGGACTGAAATTCGGGATGTACTCTTGTGTAGGAACGCATACCTGCGCAGGGTATCCGGGGAGCTTTGAACATGAATTTCAGGATGCGGAATCACTGGCAGAATGGGGCGTTGATTTCTTAAAGTATGATTACTGCTTTAAGCCCAGACATATGTCGGGGGAACTGCTGTACAAGCGAATGAGCCTCGCGCTTAAAAACTGCGGAAGAGACATTCTGTTCTCGGCATGCAATTGGGGCGAGGACAATGTACATCAATGGATTCGTGAATCAGGCGCGCATATGTATCGGTCCACAGGAGATATTCAGGATAGCTGGGTTTCAATTAAGAGCTTAGCTTTATCTCAGCTGGATAAAGCCTGCTATACCGGAGCCTATTGCCATAATGATCTGGATATGCTGGTTGTCGGCATGTACGGAGGCAGCAACAGCGACTTTATCGGAAGTCAAATCGGCGGTTGCAGTGATGTGGAGTACAAGACCCATTTTTCTTTATGGAGTATGATGGGGTCTCCGCTGATGATTGGCAGCGACATCCGGAAAGCCAATAAGGCCACTAGGGATATTCTGATGAACAAGGATTTGATTGCGATTAATCAGGATGTGGAAGGCCGAGGTGCTTATCGCATCAAGCCGGAACCGCAGTGGTTTCATGCGGATGATGTGTTTATGCTAGTAAAAGTGTTAACCGACGGAGACCTTGCTATAGGCTTCTTCAATCTGAGCGATGGTCAAAGGGAAATGTCGCTGCAATTTTGGGATGTCGGACTTCCCTATGCTTCCGGAAAATCGCTGTCGTTGTATGACTGCTGGGAGCATAAAGAAATCGGTGTATTCAGAGAAAGATACGCTCCAGTGGTTCCGGCTCATGATTGTCTAATTGTGCGGGCTAAACTGGTGTAAAGAAGAGCGTGAATATGAATAGAACATGCAGAAAATGCGGAGTTCCCCTTGTGACAGATGATGTGGCGATTTACCTGAAGCTTGTTACGCGCAACGCGCAAGATTTCCTGTGTATTGACTGCCTTGGGGAACAACTGAAATGCGGACGACAGCCCATTGAGCAATTGATACAATATTTCCGTGAGTCCGGAAATTGTGTGCTATTTCGTTAAGTCCGGGAAATGATTGACCGGGAGTTGGTACCGCCGAAATGGAAGAGTCTGAGGCATGAGCAAGCGAAGGATTTGGTCGGCACTGGCCAAGGTAGTTAAATATATAGACTGAAAGGGTAGACAAATGGTTAAATACAGAATGGCAACTCCGAATGAACGCGATGAATGCATAGATTTAGCCAACTATGCTTTTCGCTTGGATTTTGAAACCCTGATGCCCAAAGCGTATGGAAAGAACGTAGATTCTTCAGCCATGCATAAGGTTGCTGTGGATGAGAAAGGCAGGCTGCGCGCACAGGTGGCCGTTTTCCCAGCGCCTCTGACGGTATGTGATTATACTCTCCGAACCTGCTATTTGGGTACCGTATCGGTCCATCCACGTGCGCGTGGCGAAGGGCATATGAAGGCGCTCATGGACATGTGGCTTGAAGAACTGCGCAATACGTGTGATATGGTCGTATTATATGGCCAGCGACAGAGATATGAGTATTTTGGCTTCACGCTTGGCGGTGTGAAGTTCAAGTATTTCGTGGGAGAGGCCAATGTGCGCCATGGCTTAAGACATGTGAACGACACAGGAATATCCTTCTGCCCGTTATTCGAGGTTGAAGGAGCAGAAGCCTTTGCGCATAGCATGAACACCTCGCGGCTCGCTTATATTGAACGTAACGCACAGAAATTGCCAATTATTTTCAACACCCTCCATCAAAATGCGCTGGGCGTTCTGGACCAAGGTAAGTTGATCGGGTATCTGATCGTAAACGAAGCAGGCGATGAAATATCTGAATTCGCGATGGAAAAAGCGGACGATATTGCACGGACGATCAAGGCTTATAGGGGATATAGCAGAGCAGAACGAATAACTATTTATACGCCGGAATATGACATTTCGCTGAATACGGCTCTTGGCAGCATTGCTGAAGACTTTGTTATCGAGACATCCGATATGTATCATATTCTGGATTTTGCCAACGTATTGAAGGCTTATCTGACGCTTAAGTTTAAGACCACTGGGATTGTCCAGGGGGAATTCTCCGCAGTCATGGACGGTCAGCCGGTTACTGCGCGAGTGGATGCGGGTGGCGTGACTGTCGAGCGCTCTGCTAAGCCAGGTGCAGTTGTCCTTAGTAAGCAGCATGCTCAGGCGCTTCTGCTTACACAACACAGCCGTTATATGGCAGTTCCTGCGCCTATAGGATGGTTTCCGCTACCCCTATTCTGGTACAAGATTGATAAATTCTAAACGGATGGAATGTTATGGAACCCCGCTTGATGCGGATAAGGCTATAGACCCCGAAGGAGGCTTGGACCAACAGCAGTATTATTGAAGGCCTGGTTGGCGATTACTGGGAAGCGAATGTCAAATAGCCGTTGGTAAGAATATAAGACAAGCACAAAGAAAATAACTTGTTCCCTGTGCAGGGAACAAGTTATTTTCTTTGCCTTTAGGAAGGAGGGGGGGACCTTGCCTCTCAGGCATGCCGGCTATTTTTTTGAAGCTCCTTATGAAATTGGCATAGTCGCTGAACCCGGAAAGCTCACAGGCTTCAGCAACGGTCTTTCCGGTGGACAGGTGGCTCATGGCCAGTGAAATACGCTTGTCGACAATGTAGGAGCGTATCGTAAGTCCAGTATGCTCCTTGATATAGGTCATGGTATTGCTGACCAGGTTTGGCATGTGATTGTTCGATTTGTATGTGGAAGACTGATACAGGGTGTTGATGAATACAAGCAGCCGGATTGATAAGTTCTGTATCTGTTGTTTTATGAAAGCAAATCAATTCTTCTTTAATAGGTGCGAAAATATAGTTTGTATCCTTATTCATAGCGACCATTCCTTTTATTGTATCTTTTGGAATTATAGATATCCGCGCAATGTAGTATCGTTTATTTGCAAGGATTATACAGTAGATACTTAATATAATACAGAATAGGGAAGCGCCTGCAAGTGCTTCAAGAACTATGGGACAACCTTTGTGAGATACAGCTGCCGCTTCAATCAGACAGGAGGTGACAAGAGGAGGGTTTGGCAGAAGTTACACGATGAGGAGATGGGATTAGTGATTACAAGGGTAAAAAAATCAATGTGTCTGCCAGGCAACCGGCATTTGTGCCGAATTCGATTGAAAGGGATTACAAATCATTCTTAATGGAGGGATATCGATGTTTAAAAAGCTCTTGGTAATTGCAATGACCTTTGTTTTATTGCTGAGCTGTCTGCCTATGATGTCTGTGTATGCTGCAAACAATGCCACGGCCAAGTAGCCGGGGAATTCCAATCCGCTGATGGATCACAAGCTGGGCGCCGATCCCTTCGCACTGACGTATAACGGAAGAGTCTATCAGTTTTCGCCGAGAGGACTCCCACTTCTACAAGTGGCGAGGTGAATCGGCGACCTCCTGAATAATCCGACAAGATGTTCTTCCCTTCCTAAATCTTAAAAGGTATAATAGGAATAGAACGTATATTCGCATTACGCGACTGGAAGGGGGTGAAGTTTTGTCAGATTCAAATACAATGTATAGAACCCATCAAGTGTGGATTAAGCCAAGCCATCGCTTGTTTTCGTACCTCGATCAAGCATGTGAAGATGCCAAGAACCTGTATAATACGACCAACTTTTACATCCGGCAGATCGTTACCGCCTTTGGGAAGAATGAGCTGCTTCAGCCGTTGCAACAGCAAGTTATGGACACGCTGGCATCACATATTGACGTCATGAACGAACGACGAAGTGAAAAGAACAGTTCTCATCCGTTCAAGCTACCGTCGCAAGAAACTCCCTTTGTTCATTACAACTTCTTGGACGCTTTGTTCAAGGTGATGAATCAAATCGATTATCGGGCGCTCCCGACGCAGTGCAGTCAGGGAATCATGAAAGTAGTGTTCCACAATTGGAAAGCCTTCTTTGCCAGCATCAAGGACTACCGCCAACATCCTGAGAAGTACAACGGCAAGCCCCATATTCCGGGGTACGCTCGGAACAGAGTGAAGGAAGTCATATTTTCCAATCAAGATTGTGTGATCAAAGAACGGAAATTTCTCAAGTTTCCAAAGACCAAGCTGCAACTGAATATAGGCAAGCTGGGCTGTACCGACGGACAACTGATGCAAGTACGTGTCGTCCCAAGACATGGACAATACGTGATCGAATTGATCTTCGCTTGTCCGCTCGAACAGAAGGAAGCGATACAAGAACACATGCTGGCGATTGATCTTGGCGTAGTCAATCTTGCAACCATCGTCACGACGACTGGAGCGAAACCGATCATCGTGAAGGGCAAGATTGTTAAATCGATCAATCAGTATTACAACAAGATGAAAGCGCACTATACCGGTATTCTTCGCCAGGGCAAGGAACCTCGCGAAGGAGCGTATACGTCCAAACGATTAGAACGGCTCCATCTGAAGCGCCACCGTAGGATTAAAGATTTGTTCCACAAAGCAAGTCATCGTATCGTCAAATTGGCAGTGGAGCAAAACATCGGTACGATCGTCATTGGGCATAACGATGGATGGAAGCAAGCGCCCGGGATAGGACGGAAAAACAATCAGTCCTTCAGTCATATTCCCCATCAGATGCTCATCGGGATGATCGACTATAAGGCAGCAGAACAGGGAATCGTCGTTATTCTGACCGAAGAAGCGTATACCTCGAAAGCCAGCTTCCTAGATCAAGATCCGTTGCCGAGGTATGGCGAAGAGGGGACATGGCTCTTCTCAGGCAAACGGATGTATCGCGGTTTGTATAAGAACGCGAAGGGCTTGATTCATGCCGATGTCAACGGCGCAGCGAACATTATGCGAAAAGTATTCCCAAACGTATCCGCCAAAGGAGCGAATGGGATAGAGGGGTTGGATGGTAACCAGACCATCAACGTGTCAACTCCACTGGTGTTAAGAATCCTGAAATAAATGGGATGATACATCAGAAACCCCCACTTCAGCCGAAGCGACAGCGTTGGTAAGTGGCGGGAGTATTCATGTCTATATGTCCAGCGATGCGTACGTATATAACAGCAACGGAACCGTGAAGGACAATGATTTCAGCGCCCTGAATAAAATCAATGTCATCTCCTCGGCGGACATGGTGAACTGGACAGATCACGGCGCCATCCCGGTGGCCGGAGCCAATAATGTAAACGATGGAGCCGGAATTGCCAAATGGGCCTCTCTCTCATGGGCGCCTTCGGTGGCAATGAAAGAAATCAACGGCCAGGATAAATTCTTCCTATATTTTGCAAACGGCGGCTCAGGTATTGGTGTGTTAACGGCCAATTCTCCGACCGGCCCATGGTCGGACCCGCTGGGTAAAGCGCTGGTGACCACAGCCTGGAGTTCAAAGAACACGCACTCCTTGCAAGTAGATGTTGCGATGTCGCCGAACTCTCAGCATATCGTATCAAAGATCGTCAACGCGAATTTCTCCGCCCATACCAAACTGAAGGCGACAGTGCATGGTTCGGAGTGGGGCGGATACGGATCGGGATTAGGTGTGAAATTGTTCGTCAAGCACGGGAGCGCTTACACGTTCACCGACAGCGGCTGGGCAACGATAAGTAAAAGCGGAACCATCGACCTGACTTTGGACTTGACGACAGTCAATGCCGCTGATATTAGGGAGTATGGTATTCAATTCATTGATGCCAGCAACTCCTCTGGTCAAGCTTCTGTGTACGTGGACAATGTATATTTGAGTAACTGATTTTAAGGATCTCTTTGGAGGGCTGTTCTCAGTGCGTGAAGACGCGCGGAGAGCAGCCTTTTGTTCAACTATATGTTTTTCTATATTGCGACGGAGTGTACGAAGTTACTTTTTTGAATATTTTTGAAAAATATAACGGGTCCTGGTAGCCGACTGAATACGCCAATGAATTTATAGATAACTGAGAATTTATCAATAATTCACAGGCGCGCTGAATCCTGAAGGCGGTTAGATAGCCAGAAATGGATATGCCGTTTGTTTCCTTGAATAACCGAAACAAGTAACTACGCTCAATTTTCACAAATTCCACTACATCCAGAACAGATAATGAAGATTTCCAAAAGTTGCTTTCAATGTATTCCCGCGCTGATAATACGTAGTCCTTTTTGAGAAAAGCTTTGTCACTTGGGTAATACTCCATGTAATATGACAATAAAAGATGCAGTCTTGCATCCGAACGCGCTCTTTCAAACGGCTCTATTCCGACAGTCTCGACCAGTTGAAACAATGGTTTGAAGTCTTGGCGAGATGCCTCCACGACTGGATGATCAGGCGCAATATTAATCATCGACAATAGGCGAGAGGCCTTCGGCCCGTTAAATTCAATCCAAAAATACTCCCACGGATCTAGCGGATCAGGATAATAATACACTTCCATATGCGGAAAAATAATGAAGCTTTCGCCTGTTTTTAAAGAAAAAGTAGAATGGCATGTCTTCAAATAGCCCTTTCCGCTTACAATATAATGCAGGGCATAAACATCGCGGACACCTGGTCCCCATGTGTGTGAATTTGGAGGTTTATAGCCGTTCCCTTTAAAAGTTGAACCCTCGTTGAAACCGTAACACATTGAATTCATAGTCAGAACCTGTATCCTTTGCTTTAAGTTCATGATCTAGTAGGCTGTTCGAACACTAACCTTTTGCATGCTTCTGAAAATTTCTGGGTGTGTGCCCAGTCATTCGTTTGAATTGCCTGCAGAAGTGTTCCACATTTTGATATCCGCACCGTGAAGCCACTTCAGCAATGCTTTGAGCGTTGTGAATTAAGTATTCTTTTGCCATGCGAATCCGGCTGTTGATAACGTCATCCATGCAGGATATTCCAAACGTTTTTTTGTAGATGTTCTGGAGGTATCCTGGACTGATTTGAAGAAAATCCGCCATTTTCGATACTGTCCAGTAATCGTCCGGGTTGGTTTGAATAGCAGTGCGCAGTTTCAGTAATTTGTAGTATTGAGGTGTAATATCATCTTGGAAGTAGGATTCCCAAAGCTTGTTGAACAGCGTCCGGAGCAAATAATCGATGGAAGATTCTCTGTAATCCCGATTAAAATTATGCTCGATGACAAGCAGTTCAAACAGCTTATGGCAATATTCCGGGTCACCCAGGGCAAAGGGAACCCCAAGCGGAAGGGGAGATTCCGTAATATAATGTTCATTGGATTCGAAACGGATCCAGTCATTGACGAAATGATCGGTGCAGGCCTGATAATAGACTTTCTGCGATGGACTATAGAGGATTGCGCTGTGAGCAGGATATTCCTTGAGCACGCCATTTACCCAGAATTGCGCTGGGGTCTTGGTGATTACAAGGAGCCAGTGATAGCCCACGGGAACATCAATAACAAAATTACTCGCGTGCGTAGTATTACACTCAATATAGTGAATATGGGCCATCTTTTCCCCTCCTATCAGGCATATCTAGATTATAGCATAGTGAGGAAAATGGAATTGAATACAGCGAAAATAGAGCCGTATCTACAGGGAAGTCACCATCGTTTAGGTTGTCAATCATTTTCCTGATTGTATTCATCTTGGGAGTGAACTTAACTCCAAATTTGAGTTGTAGTGGTTAGATAATTTCTAATAGGGTCAACTCATGGTCTTCATCAGTTTGTGTATTACTTCAAGAAGACAATTTCTTCTTCCATTATAATGAAGTTAGTAAGGATATGGGTAGATCAATAAGAGGTGAATTCCAAATGGTGTCGAATGATAGCCTCAATAGATAGATATATATGTGAGGAGAGTTGTAATGATTGATAAAGTCATCCGAATTTTTAGTATCATCAACGCCATTCAGGCGAATCCAGGAATTTCTGCTGCTGACCTCTCATTGAAATGTGATGTTAATATCCGTACCATTTATAGAGATCTCGATCTTCTGAGTCTCATTGCTCCTGTCACCAACGAAGGTCGGGGCACTGGATACCGTTTCATGGGGAAGTTCTTCATATATCCGCTTAATTTCTCAGAACAGGAAGCTCTAGTATTCTCGTTACTCCCATCCGTATTGGATGAAGAGAAGCTCCCACCCGGATTTCATACAGCATATGATAAAGTGATGGCAACGCACTATAAAGAGAAATCTCAGCACAATAGTATCATTGAAGATATAACAAGTATTATCCAGATGGGTACTCCTGCCTATCGAAAGGAAAGCCCTAACTTTCTACAACCCATTATCCAAGCTATTCTAGATCACAAGACAATACATACAAATTACCATACCCAATCCCGCAATGAGACGACTGAGCGTAAAATAGATCCTTACTATCTCATACCGAGGGATCAACGATTTTATCTCATCGGATATTGTCATGTGAAGCAAGAAATTAGAACTTTCCGAATTAGCCGATTCTTGAATGTTGAGCTCACAACAGAGTCATTCGACAAGGGCCAATTCAATATTAAACAACATTTGAAGAATACATGGTCTATTGAACAAGGGAACAAGAATATAGCGTTTAAGGTCCGGTTTAATGCGGAAATCGCACGATATATCAAGGAAGAAGAGTTGTTTGTTCATCCGCGAATGACGGATCAGAGGGATGGCAGTATGATCTTTGAAGTTACCGTAAACAACGAGAAGGAATTCATAAGGTGGATTCTACAGTATGGTTCAGCAGCGGAAATATTGGAGCCGAAATCTGTGCGTGAATCCTTGAAGGGGCAATTGAACGAATGGATACAAATGTATCAGTGACTAGGGAAAAAGGGCCTCGGGTTCTGACGGTGGATCTCTGACCGAGCTATGACTCAAGATTATCTATTTAACTCAAACAAGGTGCTGTGATCTCATTCATGAGAATTCACAGCACCTTGTATTTATGTAGGGAACGTATATTCGCTGACATATATGTGTCACTTTCAATTGTCATAATGAAGAAACAGACAGATCAGGAAAGTGATTAACGATGTAGACTGAGAGTTGACCTACCATAAAGGAGAAGATGACCATGGATTCGACTTTGCAAAACCTAATCGTTACAGAACATGCATATGAAAGATATTTGCAACGTTATATTGGAAATAACCTTTCTAAAGAAGAACTGGAGTGTCGATTAAATCAAGTTGAGGTAGAACGTGTGAAGGGTTTTGGAGAAGAAGTTTTGCTCATTGACGATATTTATTGGTGCTTCTCTTTACATGTTGAGGGTGTAATATTGTTGACTACCTGTTTAGGTAACTATGATCTATTTAGGTACCACATCTGGGAGAGAAGGCAATCTATTAAACAGCATAATAAACTAAAGCGGTTAGCTTAAGTCTTTACATATGAATACTATCTTTCATCGCGAACCATTTCTTTAATAAATTTGATATATGCAGGAACCGTCCTAGTACACTCGAACTATACAAGAGTAGAAGGAGATGAGTCTTATGAACCATATTTTGTTTGAAGAATTGTATCAGATATGCAATAACGATTCTTTTCAGCGAATAATCCTTCTTGCAGACCGGTTCGATCAGGCTGAGCAATGGTTGTCTCGGATGACTAGAGAGAATGGTCCTCTACTCGATGTGGAGTCAGAAACGCTACGTTCCCTCGTCGTGAAACGGACAAAGCTTGCGCTACTGAATCAAGATCATCAGCTAGTGACTAGCGAGCAAACATTTTGGATCATTCAGAACCTTATGCTTGATTTAGCTGATAGAGGTGATCAATATATACCTAGCTCAATGGTTACATCTGGCGTTGTACATAGTGTTCACCATGCGATAGAAGAACTTCGATGTGCGGGAATCCGTGCAGTAGATTTAACTGTATCTCAATTTGATAACGCTCGTAAAGGCATATATATGATCGAGCTACTCACCGATTATGAACAATGGCTAGTACGGAATCGTTCTACAGATTATGCAGGGCTACTGGGCTTTCTTCCAAAGTCAGTTGAAGCTAATGACGATCTATTCATAATTCGTGATTTGGATATACTCTCTCTCGTGGAGAAGGAAATGCTGAAGCGCATTGCAGGAAGCGGGCTTGTCATTTTGCCTCAGGTAGTTTCGTTTCCTGCATCTCTAGAGAATGTTGATGAGCACAATATACACTTTTATCGTGCAGCAGGAACGCTAGCTGAAGTACGGGAAACATTTCGACAGATATCCCGGCTGGAGATTCCTTTTGATCAAGCGGAGATTATTACATCGGATTATGAAGCCTATAGTACGGCCATATATACACTAAGCCAATCGCTTGGAATTCCGTGTACTTTTTCAAAAGGGCTACCTGTATCTTTTGTAAAAGTCGGAAAGGCCGCCCTTGCTTATCTCCAATGGTTGGAGAGCAACTAGGACGTGGACTGTCTGCTTAGGGTACTCCGACACGGAATTGTGTCTTTCCGTTATTATGACGAATCATTTGCAAGTGCTGATCTTATTCGTACACTTGAGCAAAGTGGGATTGGTTGGGGAAGGCATCGCTATGAAGTGTTGGAAGCCATAGCAACTGAAGATATAGGGGTTCGAGTGGAGGCTAGTCGCCTGCTCGATCGGGTATTTAAAGAGTTGTTCCATATGCTTCCAGATTCTCATCAGGAGAACTGGACGCCGCTCACTGTCTTGAGGGCTTTAATACATTTCCTTGAGAAATGTACCAGCCCCTCCAGTGAAGCTGACTTGGCTATCAACGGTGAACTGAAAGACCATGTGAAGTTACTTGTATCTGTCTCTCCTAGGACACTTTCCAATGAGAGTGCCATCCAATATATCAAAGATATGGTGAGCGGTATTCGTATCCTTCAAGATGGACCTGAATGCGGAAAAATACATATATCAACTCTTCAAGATGGTGGTGAATCTGGCAGGAATCACACTTATATACTAGGCATGAGCGATGCAGCGTGGTCTGTGCAGCTTCGACAGGATCCTGTGCTACTGGATAATGAACGATTCCTTGTGGGCGGACTACCGTTATTTGTTGATAAAGCAGAACTTACAGCTCGTGAGCGGTGTGCTCGTCTAGGACGAGTTTCGGGTAGGGTGACGCTGAGCTTCGCTAGCTATGATCCGACAGAACAGAAGGAAGCGAATCCGGCCTTTGAGCTGTTGCAGGCTGTTAGAATCATGCACGGTGATCCTCATATGGATATGTCTGGACTAGAGAAAGCTCTAGGAAAGCCGGTTGGATATATGGCGGAAAGTAGTTCAGACAGGGAGCATTTATTGGACGGTACGGATCGCTGGCTTCGTAGTTTGCCATTGGAGGGGAGAGTGCAAGATGGTCTTTCATCATTGCGTCAGTCCTTTCCATTCGCGGTTGGAAAGGGAACGGCAGAATCGGTTATCAGTGGGGTACTTCTGTCTGAATATGAGGGAATGCTTGGAACGGATGTCTTTGCGATTAGTTATCGGAATAACCCAGAGACGTATTTAAGTGTGACACAGCTTGAACGATATGCGGAATGTCCGAAGAAATTCTTCTTCTCTTCCGTGCTGAAAGTCAGGGAGAAGGTTACTGCTGTCTTCGATCGAACACGATGGCTGGATCCTGCTCCATCGCATCTTTCATCTCTATCTGCAAGAGATATCTCAGTGTTCGGCTGAGATGGATACTATTGTGCATGATGAGAAAAGTCTACGGGGATCACCGAGGAGATCATCAGCGAATATGAAGCGTTGGTACCGCCGCCGAGCCCTCATATTTTGCGTAAAGAATGTGAGAACATCCGGCATGATGTGGCTATCTTTTATCAGATGGAACAGAGTCGTCAAGGACGGCCGCGATATTTCGAACTTGAACTAACGAAGGATAGCGAACCCATGGATGTCATGCTGGACGACGGTCTGGTGCTCCGGATGAAGGGTTATGTCGACAGAATAGATGAAATTGCTCCTCACATGTATAAAATATTTGATTACAAGACAGGTCGTCCTTCTAAGTATGACGAGAATGAGTACTTCTCACAGAGGACTCAGCTACAGCATGCGCTTTACGCTGTTGCTGTTGAGCAATGGCTGCAAGAGACGGGAGCAGACACTGAGGCGCGCGTTGTGGAGTCAGCGTATTATTTTCCAACGGAGCGGGGTAAAGGAGAAGAGGTATCTCGTGTTCAGAATAAGAGAGCGGAGCTTTCCGAATTGGTAGGTCATCTGCTAGATTCTATCGAATCGGGTTCTTTCCCGGCAAGGAAGGACTTGAAACGGTGTACATGGTGTGATTATCGTACAGTTTGTGGTAACGAATCGGAGCTGACACAGCGGAAATGGGAATTACCCGAAAATGATCAACGGCTTACTCACCTGAAGGAGGTTGAGCACTTTGGTTGATGATGAGATGGCAAGAGAGAGTATAGCAACGGTTCTTGATAAGACATTTCTGGTGGGAGCGGGCTCCGGAAAGACAACATCGTTGGTTGGCAGAATGATCGCTTTGATACAATCAGGCAGTGCGATTGCCGAGCAGATCGCCGTCATTACATTTACAAGAAAAGCGGCAGATGAGTTGAAAAGCCGTTTCCGGTTGGAGCTTGAGCGGCAGATCAGAACGGCCATCGAACCACAAAGCAGCTTGCTACGCCAGGCGCTTAAGGAGTTAGACCGATGCTATATCGGTACGATTCATTCTTTTTGTGGAAGGTTACTAAGGGAAAGGCCGATCGAAGCGAGTCTCGATCCCATGTTTCGAGAACTTGAAGAAGATGAGGCAGCAGTACTACGTGATCAATGCTGGGATGAATACCTGCTGAGCTTGATCGAGAATGGTCAGGAAGAGTGTGTTATGGCACTTGAGGCGCAACGGATAAGTATCGAGGACCTGCAACAGGTCTATATGCGGGTATGCGATTATACCGATGTTCAGATTGAGACGTTCCCGTCCCCTCGGCCGGATTTCGATCTCATTCGCTTATCTCTACCTTCCATGATGGATGAAGCGTTCCGTTATATCCCCTCCGTTAAGCCGGAAGGAGGCTGGGACGCGTTACAATCGATGGTCCGTGATGGTAGAAGGGTGGTTGCCATTCATGGATTGAAGGACGATATGCGCATACTGCAACTTGCATTGTTATTCGAACGGAAGATCGATAAAACGATGGACAGATAGCGGGCAAGCAAGGGAGTTCAAAGTGATATTCCAGGAGTGGAAGGACAGGGTCCTACAACCGTTTCTGACCAGATGGCGCGAGTATCTCTATCCACAGCTAGTTGACTTTGTTCGTCCGGCCGTAGATTATGGCACACGCAGACGAAGTGAACTGGGGTTACTTAATTTCCAAGACTTGCTTATGAAGGCTACAGCATTGCTACGCGAGCACGCGGATGTAAGATGTTTCTTCACTAGCCGCTATACACATCTATTCGTCGATGAATTTCAAGATACTGATCCCATCCAAGCGGAGCTTATGTTTCTGCTGACGGGCGATGATCCGGTGGAGTCAGACTGGCGGAGAATCACACCGAAGCAAGGCTCGTTGTTCGTCGTGGGCGACCCTAAGCAGTCTATCTACCGCTTTCGTCGCGCAGATATATCGACCTACAATTGGGTGAAGAGCAAGATTAGATCTTGTGGGGAAGTACTACAGTTGAGCGCTAATTTCCGTTCTGTTCATGCACTCGGTCAGTACGTTAATGATGAATTCATAGATCGATTCCCTAGCACAGAAACCGAGCATCAGGCTGCATACGTAACGATGGCGACACAATTCGCGAACCCAGAAGCTGGAGTGAAGCATGGCGTGTACACAATGACCTATGCCAAAATGTCCGGAGGCAAGGCGGCTATCGCAGAAGCAGATGCGGCTCGGGTGGCTCGTTATATTGCATGGGCTTGCAGCGGACAGTTGGAAATTCAGGAGAAGTTACCGGGCACTGACGGTGGATACGTCTTGAGAGCCGCATCACCAGGCGATTTCCTGGTGCTCATGAAACGCAGAGAGTTTCTTCATCTATATGCCGAACAGCTAGAACATTATGGTGTCCCTTCCGTGACTGCCGGCAGTTCAGCGATGTACGAGGAGATGGGAGTGATTGCTCTACTCGCAAGCAGTTTGAATGACCCTGACGATCGGATTGCACTGCTCTCCGTACTGAAAGGGATGCTGTTCTCTGTCAGTGACAATGCTTTGTTCCATTATAAAATGGAAGGATTTCCGTTAGCCTATACCTACCTGCCGGAACGAGCAGAAGTATCATTTATTCTAATACAACTTTACAAAAAGGGGAATTGTACCGCTTCTGATATTTCTTCATACCTAGGTATTACCTCAGCAGGTGTAACTGGTATTACTGACACTCTTGAAAAAAACAATCTAGTTGATCGCACCCGATCTGAAAATGACAGAAGAGTTGTTATCCTTTCACTCACCAACGAAGGTCAACAATTAGTTGAGAAAATTATTAGTGCAAAGGCAAATTTATTTATTCAGGTCTTTAAGGATATTGAAGAGAATGAAATCGAACAAGTCACAAATGTTTTCAAAAAATTGGATAGTATACTAAGCAATAACTCGTTAAGCTAACGGGAAACGATAGTTCAGAATTGACCGCCTTAATTGAACTGCACCCCGATTGTTAGACACAACTAACAATTGGAGGTGCAGTTTTTCTATGACCAAGTTCAGTACAGATCAAAAAAGACAAGCAGTCATCCGTTATCTAAATGGAGTAGAAAGTCTTAAGACGATTGCGAAATCAATCGGTGTCCATCATTCCGTATTCATAAAATGGAATAAACAATATGAACATCATGGTGATGAGGCTTTTAAAAAGGGTTATACACTGTATTCTGTACAGGATAAACTAGACGTACTTCATTATATGAACGAAAATGGGACGTCTGTGAGAGAAACGGCTGCTATATTTAATATTGCTAGCCATAGTACCCTTTTAAGCTGGCAAAAAAGCTTAGCATTACAAGGGATAGACGCCCTACAACCAAAGAAAAAGGGGCGTCCATCCATGAAAAAAGATCATAAGGAACTGAAGAATCAAACGTTAGTAGAAGGTTCTGCAGAGGCTTTACAAGCAGAAGTAGAGCGTTTGCGAATGGAGAATGCGTACTTAAAAAAGTTGAATACCTTAGTTCAAAACAAGGAAAAATCACCAAACAAGACAACGCGCAAGTCGTCTATGAACTAAGGACCAAATTCTCGGTGAAAGCACTTCTGCAGCTAGCGGATATCCCACGTAGCACGTATTATTACTGGGTGAATACTTTTGGTATGCCAGACAGAGATGCCAAGTTAAAAGACGCTATTCAAGCGATCTACGAGGAGCATAAGGGCCGCTATGGTTATCGCCGTATTCGGGATGAGTTAGCGAATCGTGGACATCGTGTAAATCATAAGAAGGTGCAACGTTTGATGAAGGTATTAGGATTAAAGTGCCTGGTGCGCATGAAGAAATATCGCTCATACAAAGGGATGATCGGCAAGATTGCTCCAAATATTTTAGAACGAAACTTCCACGCTGAAAAGCCGAATGAGAAATGGGTTACGGATATTACAGAGTTTAAATTATTTGGAGAAAAGCTATATTTATCACCACTGCTAGATCTATATAATGGTGAAATCATTACGTATACTATCGGTTCAAGACCGGTCTATTCGCTTGTTTCAACGATGTTAGATCAAGCATTTAAGCAATTAACAGATGAAGGTACACTCCTGATTCATTCTGACCAAGGCTGGCACTATCAGATGAAACAATATCGTCATGCCCTTGAAGAACGTGGTATCAAGCAAAGTATGTCCCGCAAAGGTAATTGCTACGACAACGCCGTCATTGAGAACTTTTTTGGTATCATGAAATCTGAATTTCTATATTTAGATGAATTTGAAAGTATCGACCATTTTAAACAAGAGCTATCCAAATATATTGATTATTACAATCACAAGCGAATTAAGGCAAAACTAAAAGGCATGAGTCCGGTACAGTACCGAACTCATGCCCAACGCGCTGCCTAATAAAATAACCTGTCTAACTTTATGGGGTCACTTCATTATAGGGTGGTTTTTTATTTGGTCAGATATAAAGCATTATCAGGAAACATACGCTAGAAATGGCGAATATATTCTGTTTTGAAAATATTAGTTTGTGTAAATAATCAATCCAAACCCATGCAGTATTAGGTTTTCTTGTATGTCCATTCAATTCGAATATATGTCCAATCGGACATTAGTACGTTATTGTGATATAGTAATATCCAAAATAAAAAGCCGCCGTAACGTTAGGTTTGACGACTTTCTTTCCGACTTAATCCCAATTCAGCAACAGCGCCTAATATTGTAAGCACGAATTTCCCCATAGCTGTCTTCGTATCAACCGTATTACCGCCCATATCAACAATAATCAACCCTGCGCCCTTAGCTTCGATTGTTTCAATGATATTTAGTAAGTCGCGAACATTACGTGCTATACGGTCAATACGAAGGATAACTATAATATCCTCTTTATCCAGACGGGCTAGCATGGATTGTAACTCCTCCCGTTTGGCATTGATACCACAGTCTTCTTATCCGTAACCAGTTCGTCTATACCGAATGCTTCCTAGCGCTCTATCTGATAGTCCAAGTTTTGTTCCGTCGCTGATACACTCGCATATCCGTATTTCTTAGGTGTATTCATTTTCGTTGAGTGGTTTGGAAAAATATTCTGTTATCTCATTCGTGTCCCACCATCTTTGAATCCGCGTAAAGCCTGCAAAATGTTCTCTTCACTAATTAAATCTTTCGATGCTCATACTGTAGGTTTTAACACGGCAAAAAGACATAAACATCGTGGAAAAAGAAGAAGCAATATAGATCAAGATCCTAATAGAGGCTCACTCTTATGGATTAGAATGATTTGCTGCCTGCGGAATTCACCTGGAGCCATACCTGTTTGCTTCTTGAACATTCGGTTAAAAGAAGTGAAGTTCACGTATCCAATCCGCTGGCTGATATCGCTGATGTTTAATTCGGTAGTGACCAACAGCTCCTGAGCTTTCTCGACACGAATTCTGTTCAGATGATCGCTAAAGTTGGTTCCGGTCTTGTCTTTGATATACACAGACAAATAAGTGCTTGACATGTTTAAGAGGTCTGCCAGATAACTCAAGGATAAATCTTGATAATAACGGTTATGGATGATATCCATGACGAACGCTGCAATCGAATCCTGCTCCAACGTATTCCCCTTAATGACTGAGGATGCAGCGGAGATCAGCTCCCGGTACGTTTCTTTATATTCCTGTAGCGAACAGCATTGCTTCAAGCTCTCGATGTTGTGTTGGATGTCTTCGGAAATATTAGAGTTTAATTGAAATGGCTCAATGGCTCCCAATATCTTCGAAATGACGTTGTTGGCTAACTTGTCGAAGTGTCTAGTACTCGCATTTCCTTTGACCAATGGATCTAAAATTTGATCAATCATATGCAGTGCAATATCGGAGTTTCCAGCTTGCAAAAAGGCGTTAAGCGATTGCTCCTGCTTCGGATTGAGAATGAATAGATCGGGTTCCAGGGTGTCTGTGATTAGTTCTATTTTTTCCGAGAGAGGCGCTTGTCTAATTCTATCTTTAACCTGCTGGTATGCATGATTAAGCTCTGAGCTATGCTCAAACGAACGACTCATTGAGATCGTGAGAACGCAATTATGTAATTCACCATCCAATGAGGTCCTTAGTTCATTCATAGTTGTCTTGACATACTCTCGCTCGACATCGGTGATGACGGATACGATTTGATTAAACTCCATCTGGAAGGTGTCCGAATCAGGGTGTCGCTCCGAGACGAGTAAACGAATATGATCAAGGAATTGACGCACAAGTTTGCATTTATCATTGTTAAGAGTCGTTGCAGCACTAAAGTGCTTACGAAAGCGTAGGGAATACATCACAACGATATAGCTTTTCTCCACTGCGAGGAAATCCTGTCGTTCACTAAGATCACTGTTAATGTTTTTCAATTGATTGATGTAATTGAAGCTCGACAGAACGAAGCTTTGTTTGCATAGAGTATCGGTGACACGATCTTTCTCATTCAAGAGATCGTTAATCTTGGTATGAATACGTTTACTGAGAAAGAAGGCTGCGACAAAGCTAAGTGATAGGGATGCCGAAAAATTAATTAGCACAACGTTTGTAAACCTGTGGAGCAAGGAGAGCAAGCACATTATTGAGAAAAGTAATGCAAAGACTCTTATGAATAGTAAATGGTTAATCCACGTTGTTCTGTTCATAGTTACACCTACTTTTATAGAAGTCATAGTTCTAAGGAATTGTTTGGGTAGACAACCTTAATAATAGATGACTTGTGTGAATTGAGAGTCGGATAAATGTCATCGGAATGTTAAGAAACGCTTGTCTTTATTTTGGATCGTTACCGATTTTTGTAATACATGCGATGGTAATGGATCTCTCTTAATAATCGCAAGAAATCTAACAATATGTGAATAGGAAACTTATTTCTCAAGGTTTATGATCAGCTTGCATTATAGATCATAGAATGGGAGATGAAGGATAGGATGAATGGATTTACTAGGCAGATAAACCGAATAATTGCAGGTTTCATGGTGGTTATTCTTGTAGTAACGACAGTGATAGGGGGGGCGTTATTCTCCTTAGGCCAGGCGTATGCCGATGCCGCTCCGCAATATTCCGAACTCGATGTTGCTCCGCAATATCCCGAACTCGATGATGCTCCGCAATATCCCGAACTCGATGTTGCCCCGCAATATCCTGAACTCGATGATGCTCCGCAATATCCCGAACTCGATGATGCTCCGCAGTATCTCGAACTCGATGTTGCTCCGCAATATCCAGAACTATTAATTACGGAAATTATCCCGAACAGTCCTAATGATTCTGCTGGAGCCGATGTGGGCGCGTGGGAATTCCTTGAAGTGTACAACAATACTGCGACAAAGATTACGCTTAGTGATTATTATGTTTACACCCAGAATTATAATGGATTAACGGTTAGGAAATGGCTCTTGCCAAGCGGTAAAATTGTGAAGCCCGGTGAAACCATTGTACTAAGAGGTACAACGGATGGGGATAACGGTACTCTGGCTACGTTCAATAAAGCGTACGGTACTGCTCTTACGGAAGATCAGGTCGCGACTATGGACCAATCTAGTGGAGGGAATTTTGTGAACACGGGGACATTTACTTACTCCGTCAAACGCGCCTCGGATGACCAGACGATTGTATCTGCTAAATATAATGATGCTAACATAAATAATACCGAAGCTGGTGATAACCTCAATAATACCAGCATCATTTATACGTATGACCCTAGCGGAGGAATAACAATGCTGAAGCTGGGAAGCCGGGTAAAACCAACGCCGGGAAACCTGGTTACGGGGCAAGTCCCTCCACTGCCTGCTGCGGATCCTGCTCTTATGCCGGCAATTACGTATGCGCCAGTCGTGCATACAAGTCCGCAGGATCTATCTGTCACAGCTGCCGTATATAGCCCATCACCGGTCACGATGGCAACTCTATATTATAAGAAGAGCAGCGAGTTCGTGTACAAGAAAACGACGATGACGCTCGGACCCGCGGATGCTGGTACTTCTACCGTATCAGGTATTATTCCTCAATCCGTGATGCTAGGAACGGAGAAGGTGCAATATTATTTGAATGTTGAGAATGAGAACGCCTTCGCACGAAGCCCGGAGACGACAGATACCTCTTATGAGCTGCAGATTGATGTATCAGCTCAGCCTCCCTATTTGCTAATTACGGAAATTGTGTTTAACAGCCCGAATGTGAACGGAGCGGATGTTAACGCTTGGGAGTACGTTGAGCTATACAATAACAGCGATAAGCCAGTTCCGTTGCAGCAGTATCGGATCGATACATCCGATTTGGCAGGCAAAACAGTTCGAACATGGGAGTTCAAGGATAACAAAGTTATTGATCCCGGACAGACGATGGTATTGCGAATGTATGCTGAAGATGCGAATGGAACAGTGGCTGCATTCAATGGAGCTTACAAAACGACATTGACGGACGCTGACTTCGCTGACTACACGGGCGAGGGAAGCTTAGAAAATACAGCTGGACGTATCATTTCGATCGTTACGAAATCGGGAGATAAGATTGTTTCCGCTGCTTATAATGTAGCTGGTAACAGTACCGATGATTTGAATGAAACCTCTATCACCTATGTTCCTGATTATAACGGAAGCATTAATATGATTAAGCTTGACAGCAAGGTAAGCGCAACGCCAGGCAGTCTGTTGCTTGGGCAGGCTCCTACCGCGCGGGTTCAGCTTCCGGCTGATTTTATACCGCCAATCATTGAGCATAAGCAACCAGCCGGTTCAACAACACTTAAAGATTTGATAATATCCGCTAATATTACTGACGATCAAGATGTGGAGTCAGCAACATTGTATTATAAGACGGATAAGATGTCAGCTTATGAGTCTGAAGAGATGAGTCTTACAACGGGTAGTCAGTATGAGACTGTTATTCCGGCTTCCATTCTGTCAGGCGCAGAGCATTTCTATTATTACCTTGAAGCGACTGACGGAGTAAACACTGCCAGAAATCCTATAGCTACGCAATATGACATTCGTGTGTTTAACAGCGTGTCGTTCAATATCCCTGAGCTGCTCATTACGGAGCTTGTTCCGGATAATGTGGGAAGCGATGCTTATGAATATGTTGAGGTATACAACAATTCGAATCGGACAGTTAACCTGAAGGATTATCAAATTGTGTATGAAGAGTTCAGTGGTGCCAGCTTCCGTTGGGACATCACGGACGAACTGCTGCTTCCTTCTCAGGAGACAGCTGTGATCTGGGTGCAATCTAATCTGAGTAAAGGAATGGCAGTTGATAAGTTCAACAGCCATTGGAAAACAAGTCTTCCTGAATCCCGGGTTACTGCGATCTACACACTCGGAATGAGTAATAGCAATGAAGGACGAATTATCCTCGCGCCAGATGCCGCTAATCCGGTGAACCACGCAAATAATGTGGTCTCGCAGGCTTGGTATAATGTGGGTATTGATGAAGTTGAAAATGATGGCAAGAGTATCGTGTATGAGTTTCCGAAGGACGGCACGACTATGATGTACAAGCGTTCGGCAGGAATGACTGCGACTCCGGGCGTGTTAATCGTCGATCAGGTTCCTGTAGATCCAGTTGAAGTTGATTTGGATTCAGTCAAGCCCATTATTACACACGTACCTGCAACAGACCCGCAGCCAGCAGATGCTGTATCTCTTACAGTGAATGTGACTGATGACTCAATCATCAAACGTGTAAGCCTTTTTTACAAAAGAGATGTTGACACCGATTATACGGAAATCGGTATGAAACGTTCAACTACAAATTCGAACCAATATGTGTCGGCAACCATTCCGAAGTCATTACTGTTAGGCGTAAGCAAGATGGAATATTATTTCGAAGCATCGGATGGGCAGAATGTTGCTCGTACGATTGATAGTGGAGCGAGTGCCTACCAGCTTCCAATCGTACAGCGGAGCGAGTCGTTATGGTTTGATTTGCAGGCTAACTCCTACCTGCGCGGCACACAGGCCATTCAAGGGAATACCCTTGCTGTAGGTCAGAGCTTAACCTTAAAGGTTGATGGAAAGCTGCTGTCAACACAGCAAACGATGAACGAGGATGCTTGGTTGTCGTTTCAAGCTGATAACATGGAGGCCTCCTTCAAGGATGGGGTAATCGTTAACGGTGAAGTGGCGACTCTTCTTCCGAACGTTAAATACCTGGCACCCTATTATGTTGCTTTGCCTAAGTATTTGCTGAAGCCTGGCGAGAATAAAATCCTGATCACGGCAGGCAACAAGATTTCTCCAATAGACTTGGAAGGTAATAACGACGATTTTGTCATTGAGAATATAGGGATTACGCTAGGCAATGGAATAAAGTCAGACATTAGCGCAAGGGGTAAGAATTTGGC
The DNA here is from genome assembly GCF_056786435.1 of Paenibacillus sp. Y916. Lineage (NCBI taxonomy): Bacteria > Bacillati > Bacillota > Bacilli > Caryophanales > Paenibacillaceae > Paenibacillus > Paenibacillus sp. Y916. The sequence continues at coordinate 759,140 of NZ_JBXCJA010000001.1, forward strand.
GGTAAATACGTTCACAGCTATTGACCCATTGGTGCGCCAGAAGGTCGGTGACAGTTCAGGGAACTACGAGTATCTGGAGTTGACAATCGATATTCCAGTGAACCTGTTCCAGGGTGTTAGGTCCAATCTGGATACAACGACATTGGCAGACGGGGAGCACACATTTGAACTAAAGACTACGAGTAGTAGTACAACTAATGTGACAGCAATTGTTGATAATACAGCTCCCGTAATCGAGACATTCTCGATTGAAGATGGCGAGACTTATCGTGGAATCATTAATTTCAATGCAACTTCGACTGATCTTACGTCTGGTGTAGCAACACTGACGGCTACTTTGGACGATAAGGCGATTACTCTGCCATCACAATTGAATGCAGTGGATCTCACAGTGGGTAATCATGTGTTCAAGGTGACAGCCAAAGACAGGGCGGGCAACGAAGCGGGGCGTATGGCAACTTTTACGCTGGGTACTGAATATCCAGATGCCCCTTCTGAACCTCTTCCTGCTGAGGGAGCAACTGATGTTGATCGGGATGCAAGCTTGAGCGTTAAGGTAAGTGATCCAAATGGTGATTCGATGGATGTAAGCTTCCTTAAGGGATATCGTTATGATTTCAAGGAGCAGTCGGATATTATGGCGTTCTCTAACGCAACGGATCGCGAACCGCCTCTAGAGCTTAACCCTGAGGGAGAAACAGCATTCTCTGGTGATGCCATTACTGAAGTCTCTCAGAAGGATGGGAACTACTTTGTTACTGACGCGGAGGGCTTGTTCCCTTATCAACGTTATGAATTTAAGCTGAATGAGGACTCAGCAGCGATCGCTGAAGTTGAAGTGGTGTGGGAAGGTCATTCGCTTCCAGATCGACAAGTAACGATGTATACATGGAACTATAATACGGCTAAATGGGTATCTGCCGTGTCTGGCGTTGGTGATCAGGATTTCCAACTGAAAGCCAAGGTCAAAGTAGCAGATATGGTGAAGGACAAGACGATTCATGTCCTGATTCAGGATCTCGTCCCAACTTCAGATGATGGCTTGGACTTTACCTTCGCGTGGGGTAGTGACACGCAGTACTATGCTGACTCCTATCCTGAAATCTTTGAGAAGGAATATCAGTACGTTGCAGATATGAAGGACGAGAAGAAAATCGCTTACGCTATTCATACGGGAGACTTGGTCGATGACTGGGATCGACCGGACGAGTGGGCGGTCGCAAGTAGCAGTCTTAAGATCCTAGAAGATGCAGGAATCCCCTATGGAGTCGTAACGGGGAATCATGATGTTAACCACGATGCAGGGAATTACACGGAGTATTGGAAGTATTTTGGCCGGGATCGTTTCGAAAGTCAGCCGACGTACGGTGATGATCTGAACAACAACCGTGATCATTACGATCTCGTATCGGTCAAAGGGCAGGATTTCCTAATCATGTATTTAGGGTGGAATGTTAAAGACGAGACGGTGAAGTGGGCGAACGAGGTACTGAAGAAGTATCCGAACCGCTATGTTATCATCGGTACCCATGAATACATCTCCCCGAGTGGTGCTTATTCGGGCCAAGGTGAAATGATCTGGAACGAAATTGTAGCTAAGAATGATAACGTTCGTATGGTTCTATGCGGACATCTTCACGGAGTTGCATACAATGTGAAGCATGTTGGCGAGCGTACTGTTGTTGAAATGCTGGCTGACTATCAATCCGGACCACAGGGTGGACAAGGGTATATGAGATTCCTTGAGTTTAACTTGGCTGAGGAAGAGATTCATGTTACTACGTATTCCGCTTACATGAACGATTCCAATTTCTTTGAGGACACTAGCAAGGATGATTTCTACATTGATTACACACCGCAGAATCCGAGCAAGCAGGTGGCAACCGATTATATCGGGGTAAATGTGTACGGAAGTACCGTCATTGGAAGCCAGCAGTCAGTTGCGAGTGGGGAAACAGCAACCACTAAGTGGTCGGGGCTTGCTGCAAATACGAACTTTTTCTGGTACGCTTCGGCAACGGATGCCAATAACGGAAACGCGATATCGGATTTGTGGAAGTTTAGTACCGGAACCAAGATAAGCGGTACTGATCCAGGAACAACAGATCCAGGGACTGATCCAGGTACAACACCAGGGACTGATCCAGGTACAACACCAGGAACTGATCCAGGTACAACACCAGGAACTGATCCAGGTACAACACCAGGTACAGGTTCGGGAACCGGAAGTGGAACAGAGACGGGTAGTACGGCAACCCTTCCAAGCGGGAATGTCGTTGAAATCACAGTGGAGAATGTATCCACGGCTGGTAGTTCGGTAGTGCTGACAGTTGGTAAAGGTACAACAGCCGTGACGCTCTCCTCCGATGTATTAGCTAAGATTGGCGATAGAGAGGTTAAGCTTCAACTAGAGGGCGGAGTAACCGTTACACTTACTGCAGCAGTGATTCAATCCTTAAGCAGACAATTGGAATCGGGTAGCAGCCTGATAGTATCAATGGACAATGTATCACAACAAGCCATTGAGAAAGCTGCGCAGGCTACCGGTACGAAGCTGAATGCGACTATGACAGCTAAAGGCTCCACGATTGATTTGACTGTAGGCAAGCAAGACGAATCGGGTAAGATTGTAAGCATCGAAGGATTTGCTGCTTCGATCACCATTGAACTGAAGGCTAATGAAGTCCAGAACAGTAAGTTGGCTGGCATCTACCGGATAAATAGCGATGGTACAGCTACTTGGGTTGGCGGCGAATATGTGAATGGCAGCTACAGGGCAACGGTTGATCAGACTGGCCAGTACGTTGTGATGGAATACAAGAAAAACTATAATGACCTGCTGAAGGGGAATTGGGCATATGATTACGTCCAGGAGCTATCCTTTAGGGGAATCGTTAACGGAATTAACGATACAACATTCGGGACGAGTAATCCTACGACAAGGGTTGAATTTGTTGCTTTAATTGTCAGGGCTCTTGGGCTTCAAAGCTCGTCGACAAGCGGAACAGGATTTAAGGACGTTAAGGTCAATAGCTGGTATGCGGACGCTGTACAGGCGGCGGTTGAAGCGGGAATCATCTCTGGCGTTAGCAAAGACAGCTTCGCTCCGAATAAACAGATTACACGTGAGGAAATGGCTATAATGATTATCCGGGCACTTGAATACCGGAATGGATCAGTCGGTAAAGATAGCGGGAAGAAAGCGTCGTTCGCGGATCAGGATCAAATAAGCGATTGGTCGAAGGACGCCATTGATATGGCATTCGAGCTAGGGTTGATAACGGGAAGAGGCAACAATATGTTTGCTCCGAAAGTATCCGCACAGCGCTCCGAAAGTGCTAAGGTCGTATACATGCTATTAGAACTGCTTAAATAAATATTTCACCATGGTTTTGAGTAACGGGGAGAGGGGCTTGGAGTCTTACTTTAGACTCTTTCGCTTTTCTTTCCGCTCTTATAGGAGGATTCATACACGATGAACACATATCTTACGAGGTCAAATAAATATGGGATAAACAAGTTGACCAAGTGGATGCTTGCCCTGGCACTTATTCTTATCTTTCTATTTTCTCAGGCTAAGCCGGCTCAAGCGCACATGAGTACGTTCGGATATTCGGATATTAGGGTGAACGGCAACCATATAACATACGATCTCTTTCTTGATCCGACTGAAGTCGCACAGTGGATGGATATCCATTCCAGCGGCGTGTTCGTTCTTGGGGAAAACAAGGCAGATCCCACGGACGCTAGTACAGTTAGATGGACGGAAGAAGACCTGATGCCGCTTGTACTGGAATCGTTAATCGTGAAGGGTGGGGACCAACCTGTTGACCCGGTGATTAATGGGATTAATATGGAACAACGTAACAACACTTCCAATTTGCATATGAAGCTAGATTACGAGCTTCCGTCTGACGCAGAGAGGTATTCTATCGACTACGGATTTTTCTATGAGAATGACCCGCAGCATCAGAATTATACGACGATCCGTACAGAGAACTCTTCCAAGGATCTAATATTTACACGTAATAATCATGAGATATCGGATCGATTAAACAACGGAGAGGGCAACGAGACGACGGTTACGCTGCCCAATTGGATCGTAACGATGTGGGATTACATTGTTGTTGGTATCGAGCATATTCTTGGGGGATTCGATCATCTGTTATTCATCTTAGCGCTTGTGCTTGTGCAGCAGAAGAAATGGGATTATCTGAAGGTGCTAACAGCATTTACAGTGGGTCATAGCTTGACGATTGCTCTGGCAGCACTCGAGATTGTCAACCTGTCTGCGGCATTTGTTGAGCCGGTTATTGCGCTTAGCATTGCTTATGTAGCGGTCGAGAACATTTGGCTTAAGGAGGTTAAATCGCGTTGGGGAGTGGCTCTGTTGTTCGGCTTGATTCATGGCTTCGGCTTTGCTCAAGTACTTCAAGGGACACTCGGAGATCGGTTTCTTCTGACGCTTTTCTCCTTTAATCTAGGGGTTGAGCTCGGACAGTTGACTGTGCTGGCGGTTCTTCTGCCGCTATTACTATGGGCAGGTCGATATAAGAGCTATAAGTATATTAACTATTGTGTGTCTGGCTTGATCACCGTAATCGCATTATATTGGGTCGTGACGCGTATTGTTTAGGGTTATTAAAGAGATTACGCTCGCTCGGATGGGTCTCTGTGTTCATGTTCTAAACTCCGTCTTTCTACGACCAGAGTGCAACTCCCTCTCCTTACCATGAAAAAGATGACCTCGTGCTTATATTAACAAAATAGATGGGGGCGACTTAAGCCCCCATTAACAACGGATTTTTGAAATTATAGAGGATGTCGATACTGCCATCCTCTGCAATTTCAAATGCTTTAATCAAAGAGATGCAGAAAGAAACAGAAGTTGAAAAGAAAGCAGATTTAAGAGAAATAGCCTTTTTGAAGAAAGAGATTGAGAAATTTGAGAGGCGTAAGCAAGTGGTAGAAGACAAATGGCTTGATGGTGTGAGCACTAAGGAAAACTATCATCAAATGCTTGAAGGGTCTGTAAATAATTTCAAGGTTTAACTTACCTAGTATAACGGGAAGACGATGGTGATGAATTCTCCATTGTCCTCCATTTTTTTATATATTACTACCACTTACTCCACACATGTGGAGTAAGTGGTAGTAATATATTGCGAGGGACATTGAAAGGTAAATGTTTCAACAAGGTCTGCTGAGAAAGCAGGCTTTTCTTTTATGAACTATCCTAAAGAGTTAATAGTTAAAATGAATGAAGTTGAATTTATTTACGACACCAGCATAGGCAATGTGTTGAATGGTAAACATGAAGAAGAAAAGCAGTACGTTTTAAAGATTTTGGATTTACTGTACCATAACTTCGAAAGAATTCGTTACATAGAGGAAAGCCTAGAGAGCGATGATATTTTATTGAATATTCTAGCTTTGATGGACAGACGAGTTGGCAAAAAACGAATTTTAAGCATCCAATTGTACAGAATTTTTATGAACTACGGCTTAGTACGTTATGAAAATGAATAAGATCATATCATTCAGGGGGATGGCAGTATGATCTTTGAAGTTATCGTAAATAACGAGAAGGAATTCATAAGGTGGATTCTACAATATGGTTTAGCTACGGGAATATTGGAGCCGATGTCTGTGCGTGATTCCTTGAAGGGGCAATGTTTCGGCATATAGCATTGGAGATAAGAATTCAATTGTTGACGATTGTTCAACAACTCATGTAGTATATAAGTAACAGTTCCCATCCGCACCTCTTCACAATGTGTCCCAGGGTGGGGCATTTTTATTTTACAGGGGTATTATCTATGAGTATTGAGAAGAAATATGCTTCACTGAAGAAGCCTACAACCTATCTAGAACAACTTGATCTGCTTCTCTCTAGAGGAGTAGTTATTTCTGATATCGATAATTCGATTCCAAATTGAGAGCTCTTTTATTGAGCATTTCTGAGTATGTAGAAGTTTCATTTCGAACGCATTTGATTTATTACCATGCTCATAACTATGGAGAACTAGGATATCGGGACATTATTAATTTCAACGGATCGCTCAACCACCCGAAGTTCTTACAAAAATTAGATAAATCATTGATGGAGGGAAAAGAACTATATATTACCCATCACAAAAATAAATATAATGGTCAATTTCCTACATGGGTAGCATTTGAAGTCATGACATTCGGAATGTTATCCACTCTATACAAGAACCTGAAGACTTCTGATAAGAAACAGATAGCTAAAGATTATTATGATTTGAACTATTACGATAAAATTGCAACTTGGCTGCACTCGATTTCAGTTTTGCGTAATCGATGTGCTCATTACAATCGTATTTACAACAAAACTCTATCCATTGCACCAAGTTTACCTGATGAATCACATCATCTTGAAATCGATAACAATCAGTTGTTCTCGATCGTCTATATCTTAAAGAAGCTTGTTAAAGATCAAGATGAGTGGGTATCTTGGGTAACACAGCTAGAAGCATTAATTGAAGAATATCCTGAGATTGAACTTCATCTAATGGGATTTAAGAACAATTGGGTAGAATTATTAAGAAATCATAGACTGTGAAACCTCTCTATCATTGGGAGGTTTTTTCATGCGAACATATACTCGCTGACAGACCTATGTCTGCAGTGTAGTGTATAATCAATGAATACACTGTCGAATAAAGGGAATTCAAGTTGAATTGTGGAATAAGTCTAAAGTACTACTAAACAAACTAAGGAGTTTATAATGATTAACTTAACGGAGTATCAACGCATATTTGATATTGCAAATACGGCAGAACGCTGTAAGACAGTCAATGACTTGATGGATGGGGTATGGAATGCAGAATTGGATGAAGCGGCACGAACGTTCAATGTTCAGGATTATAGGATCGCTACATACGGACAGACATTAATGACCACGTATTACGATTCATTGAATCCGAAGTATGCTGAGGCAAAGAAGGATACTTCTATTGGTAAAAGGTTTTTTGCACAAATTACACAGAAGATAGGATCTAAGGAAGTTAATTTGCTGACATTGGAGTTTAACGGAGTCGAGAATCGCGTGTATATATATATTGAAACAAGCTTTTATCAGATTTATGAACTTGTGAAAGATAATAGATTAGCTTCTATGCTGGGAGATTTGGATGCCGATATTAAGACGTTTATTCGAACCAATTCATTTACGAGGGAAGAGATTGAACGATCGGAGTTGGAACAGACCTTACGAGAAATGGTTAAGCCAAGAACCAGACCGTGGATTTATTTCGGAATATCGCTCCCACTTGAAGGGGAACTTGAGACTACCAACATTATGAACCTATTTAAAAGGATATGGGAACAGACGTCATCTATCAGAGAATATGTGGTGAATGATAAGCGAGAACATTCACAAACATCGCATATATTTGACTTAATTGCATCACTCGAAGCCCCCCATCAAGTTTCGTTACTCGGTAATACATACCAGATTATTTATAACCCTGTTGAGAAAGAGAAATCGGGTACTCGTAGACAGTTTTTTTCGTTGAAGCAGGAGGGGCAATCCATCGTGCAAGGTTGCATTGCATACACTGATTACCACGAGGGATTTGCTTCTAACATACCTATGATGGCAGTTGATATAGGGGCACATAATCACATCTACGCGAGTGTTCGTTCCCTTCTTGGGGAAGACCGCCAGGAGTGGTGGATTCCAAAGTCATTTCGTACACAAAATCAGAATAATGAGGAACTGAAGCTGCAAGCATTACAACTGCTGCAGCAGCAAGGGATCAAGGTACGTAATGAGAAAGAATATTATATAGCGACGTATATTAACTCAGAGCAAAAGTTTAAAGAGGATCTGGTGAATATAAAAGGGAAGTTAGTCACTGCGGCACTACTTTTTGCCCATGTTAGTGGTCGTGGTATTCATTTGTTGGAGGATAAGTCCGAATTCGTTGATAAATTGGACGAGGGACTTCCGGAAGAAATTCAACTACTGGAAACCGGTGTATATAATAGTAATTTTAACTTTTCGGTCATTTATGACGCTATTCAAAACTGCTCGTTGACGTTCAATAAGGACTTGATCCGTGATTTGCATTTGAATTTGACGGCTCTGGACAACAAACATTTTGTCATTCTGAGCGGGATTTCGGGAACAGGAAAAACTCAATTGGCCAAATTGTACGCGAATGCAGTATATGGACTGTCTTATGAAGATGAGAATCCTTACTTATCTATTATTCCTGTACGACCGGATTGGACAGATGGGACTGCTTTGTTTGGTTATTACAGCTCCTTTGAAAACCGATATATGATGACGGTGTTTCTAGAAACACTTCTACATGCTCACGAAGAGCGGGAGAAGCCGCATTTTATTGTATTGGATGAGATGAATCTTGCCCGTGTGGAGTATTATTTAAGTGATTATTTGAGCGGGGTAGAGTCAAATAAGGAAATACCTCTTCATAATCGAAACGACTTGGATGGTATTCCATCCAAGATTAGTATTCCACCTAATCTGTACATTATCGGCACGATTAATGTGGATGAAACAACTCATAGCATATCAGACAAAGTGTTGGATCGTGCGTTTGTTATGACATTAAGCGATGTGGATTTGGAAACCTTTTGGAGCCGAGTGGATGATGGGGTTAAAGTCGGATTGCAAAATGAATTTACATATCTGATGCACTTACATAGCATGCTTGCACCCTATCACTTACATTTTGGCTATCGGACTATGAATGAAATGATTCAGAAGATGAGCCGACATCTTGAACTGGACGTAGAGCATCAAGCGTCTAGGAAGACGATGCTTGATCAGGTCATAGCCGAGAAAATGCTAACCAAGCTCCGAGGAGATGACCGAATATCAGATTTGCTTACGGAATTAGAAAAAACATTCAAAACCCACCTTGGTGAAGATTCAGAAAGCTTCAAGCATATACAGCGTATGGAGGAGGAGTTAATTCGTTATGGGGCTACTCAATTCTGGCGGTAGATTTCTAATCCGACAATCAGGAGAGCCTTGGGTAAATCTAGATGAAGCCTATCTAATCGAGGCTTTGACTTATGATTGGAAATTTATTTCCAATCAAGAAAAGTCACTTTCATTCCGATTTTGCGGATTACAGCAATTCCCCCATTCGCAAGAGGAAGGTGAGTTTCATGGTATATTAACCATGCCATTTCATAGCGGCCATGCATCTTTTGAAATCAATGGTGAGATGGTAGGCACTTACATTTATCCTGATTCACGAAAAATGACAGAAGAGCAGTATAACCTGATGCTTAGCGACATTTTAAAAGAAGCCCCCCTTTGTTTTGAATACTCAGGTGTTGGAACAGGTATTGAGGCTGAGCAATATTCCCGTGGACTTTCATTGGCTCAGTGGAGCTATCTGATTGCTACTTTTAATTCGCTCGCAAATATCGTCCGTCAGATTCTAGCACAGCCAGTTCGGATCCTTCAAGGGCATGAACAACAGATGAGACGAGAATGTGTGAAAATAATAGATACATCAACAATGGCGTGGTTGGAACGAAATAGAAGTCGTAGTGCAACGGGAACCATCCCAGAAATGGTGAATACGTCAATTCGGAAAGACAGCTTCAATAAGTATGAGAATAGCGTTGTAAAACGGTGGCTAATGGAGCTAAGGCACCTGCTTGTGCTTTATGGAAAACAGGAGTCTGGTATATATATGGAAAAAGCGCAAATCTTTATGGATAGAGTGAGCTATTGGTTGCGAGACCCTCTTTTTAAAGAAGTTCATCCATTCCGAGGGTCAATACATATTTCACAGGTGTTTCGCAAGCATTCGACATATCGGCAGATCTATCAATGGTTTGATCGACTGTATAAGCATGGGGACGAACGAATCGGTTTTGAATACAGTTATCCCTTGAAAGAAACTTTCACACTCTATGAGATATGGTGCTATATGCAATTGGTTAAGATTTTCAGAGAAAAGGGGCTGCTCAAAGACAGTAGTAGTTTGTTCAAAACCACCCTGGATGGATTATTTCTTCATATATCTGAGCACAACGACAGCGTTGTCCATTTGACTAATGGTATGCGTCTATACTACCAACGGGTATATCAGTATAATTCGCCGAATTTCTACACCTTTACACAGCAAATGAAGCCCGATATCGTAATAGAAGCAGAAGAGCGGATATTCATATTGGATCCTAAGTACCGTGTAGCAACGAATCTAGGTACGGCATTAGGTGAAATGCATAAATACCGGGACGGTATTCTATTGCGACGAAACGACGAACGTGCGGTACAAAGCGTATTTATTATAACCCCCGTCAAAAGTGATGAGCTTCGTTACTTCTCCAATGCTTTTCAGGAAAAACACCATATGGGGGCGATTGGACTTACACCTGGTCAGGATATGAACTCTTTACGAACTTGGGTGGATGAAATGCTGATGGGTTAAATTAACTTATCACTACAACTAGCAAGGCAATCCTCACTACAATACATTTTCCAGTAGGAATGACAATGTACTTTTCGTTAAACAGTGTCTACATAATTGTAGAGGGTTATCTTTGATAAGGAACTTAAAAAGTTTCTAGTCGTGGCAGCGGATGATGCAGTGCTACTTTAAATTACAATGATTGGAAGGATATTAAGGGTCCGTTGTCGAAAACTGTAAGTAGGACTTCAAACATATAATGATATATGAAACAATGAGATTATTACTTTGAAATTTAATTATGTAGAAGAAGGTAATAGTAAAAATCCTAGTTCACCGACTCCCATTCTACATAACATTCAGCAACCGAATATAATTCGCCAAGAAATAGTGTATAGCCCGCAGGTATCGCTATATGTTGGATTTTGGCGCCGTGTTTTTACATTTTTTCTGGATTCGTTGATCCTAAGCATATTTCTATATTTTTTACGTACTAAGTTTTTAATTGAAATTTTAATAGGTGTCTTTTACTATACATACTGGCCCTCGACCAACCTGCAGGGGACTTTTGGGAAAATGGCTATCGGTGCTAAAATAGTAGATGTGCATGGTAATCGTTTAACCTATGTACATTCATGTGGACGTTTTCTTGCACAGCTCCTGTCTGGTGGCTTATGTCTAAGTAGGATATATTATGGTAGCCTTCCACGCTAAAAAAAGGGGACTGCACGATATGATGGCCGATACTTATGTGGTCAATAAATAATTAATGAAATATTTTAAAGTGGTGATAAGAATTGAATTGTTGACGATTGTTCAACAACTGATTTATTATATAAGCAACAGTTCCCAACCGCACCTCTTCACAATGTGTCCCAGGTTGGGGCATTTTTATTTTATAGGGGAATTAAGAAGCCCTTACTTATCAAAAACAAATTATTGAAATCAAACTTATAAAGATGAAGAAAACGGTTAGCGTGTGAGTTGACATGAAAGGGTGGTGTTATACATGTACTGAACCTTTTCTACTCGAATATTGGTCAAGCAAAGCGGATGTCAGCCCTCACTATTTCTGCAAGTTATTCAAACAGACCATGTCGATTACACTCATGGAGTTTATTACAAGATGTAGACTGCAACTCGCTAAGCAATAGCTGCTGGAGCGCCATGATTGCTCAATCGGTCAAATCGCGAATGAAGCGGGATAGCCAAGTGTCAGCTATTTCAATAAAAGGTATATGGAATATGAGGAGAATTAGGATGATAAATGAAAATAAAACGTTGTTACCAGAACAACAAGAAGAACTAGTCAAAATATTGCAAGCCCGTTTCGAGAAAAATATGAATCGCCATGAAGGAATGGAATGGGCTCACGTACAAGCAAAACTAGAAGCGAATGCTGAAAAATTGTGTTCGCTTCATGCAATGGAACAAACCGGTGGTGAGCCAGATGTTGTCGGTCATGAGACTGAGAAGGACGAATACATTATGTATGATTGTTCAGCGGAAAGTCCTAAGGGTCGTAGAAGTATTTGTTACGACCGCGAAGCACTGGAATCTAGGAAGGAACACAAGCCAAAAAACAGCGCTATGGATATGGCTAATGAAATGGGAATTGTGATTCTAACAGAAGAACAATATCGAGATCTGCAGAAACTAGGCAGTTTTGATACTAAAACATCGAGTTGGGTGCATACACCTGAACACATTAGAAAGCTAGGCGGGGCTATATTCTGTGATCGTCGATACGATACAGTGTTTATGTACCACAATGGAGCAGAATCTTATTATGCTGCCAGAAGTTTCCGTGGATGGTTAAGGTTCTGAGGGATTAGATCTAGTATTATGAATTTTAAAACATAGGAGGATTACATGTCCTGGAGTAAATTGAAGCAACAACTGGAGAGTTTTCTCTGTCCAGCGTTATATGGAAGGGTCGAATACCGTGCAACCAGCTACCGTTATTTACCTGATAAAGCAGGAACTTGTTATATTGCGGTAGATAAAAAGAACGTACTTAATATGAATGATAGAACTACCTCAATTAGATGGTATCAGACGGAGCTGGAAATTAAGAATGATTCAGATATCCAAATTCCTATCAACAATGAAGAAATTGAATCGGTCAGAAAAGATACCAAGGGAATAGTTCCGGAGGATCGTCTAAGAGTAATTGCAAGAGGTAGAATAATTTCGCAATATGCTAAAGATCTTTTGTCAGCACAGTCATCATTAAGTAAATCAAATTTTAACGTTGTAGCGAATAAGTATTTATCCACTTCAATAGAGGAAAGCCTAGAGAGCGATGATATCTTATTGAATATTCTAGCTTTGGTGGACAGACGAGTTGGAAAGAAGCGGATTTTAAACATGACCGAGAAGATGAAGTTAAAGCATCCCATTGTACAGTATTTTTATGAACTAAGGCTTATTACGTTATGAAAATAAGTAACTCATTCACCTCCAATTTGGAGGTTTTTTCATGTGACCATACGCTTGCTGACAGCAATGTGTAGGTGGTGTGGTGTATAACCGACCAATTAAATGAAAAGCGAAAGGAAACCCCTTCGACATTCGTGTTATGGTCCAGAATACGAACAAAGGAAAATGGATTAGCAGTGCTATCTTCGCGAAAATAGGGAAGACTGGTAAGGTGGCGACAAACTATAATCAAGGCGGGAGAATCGGGTATTTACATCAAACGATGTCAGGAGCAGGGTACAATACAGACGAAATTAAACATATGGAAACAAGATTGAAGAAGTTGGGTGTCTCCGTAGGAAATAACTTCGATCAACATAAAAAGGGATTCAAGGAATTAGGGTTGGATGTGGCTTTGGATTCTATGAAAAAACCGTGGATTCTGGAAGTGAATACGAGACCCCAATTTTATCCCTTAAGGAACATGAAGGATAAAAAAAATTATAAAGTCATCGTTTCTTATGCTAAGCAATATGGGAGATCTAAATAGAATAAATTAAATAACATCACTTGCCAATATTTAGGAGGAACTATGAGACCAGTATCCACAGACAAAGAAACACTTTGGCAGTTAATAAAAAAAGGAAACAAATCGTCTGCGATTGCTATGACTGGTAATGCAGTGCTAGCTGGAATTAAGACGGTTGCTGCAACATTGAGCGGCAGCGGAACGATGTTTGCGTCGGCTATGCATTCACTTGCTGATGCGATTAACCAAGGCTTTGTATTTGTCGGAAGTGTACTCTCGGAAAAAAAAGCTACACGACGTTTCCCAACCGGCTTCGGGCGTGTGATCAACATTTTCTGTATGATTGCAGTCCTTGTCGTTACCGTTATAGCATACGAAACGATACTCGAAGGGATACATTTAATCCAGCATCCAGAGCAGAGTAAAGGATACTTCTGGTTAAGTGTGGGTGTACTCGTAATTAATGTTGCCGTTGACGGGGCTATTCTGTATAAAGCGATGAAAGAAATTCACCATGAAGCTCGAGTAGAGGCCAAAGGTCTGGCGATTGTAACGGTAGCGCTTAAAAATGTTAGTCGTGCAGCACCCCCAACAAGGTTGGTATTCTATGAGGATCTTGTAGCTGTGACAGGTGCACTTCTTACACTTATATCGATTGTTGTTACTTCACTTGTAGCGTCGCCCTATTTGGACGGGATAACTACAATTCTAATTGGTGTGCTTATGGTCGGAGTTGCTTTTAAAGTGGGTTACGACAATATGGTTGGTCTGATTGGAATAGCAGCACCACAGGAAATAGAAACAAGAATTTCGAATATTATACTTCAAGCACCACATGTGAAAGATATTTATTCTTTACGGATTATGCAAGAAGGGCGTTACTATCATGCAGATGGTCTGATCGAGCTACAAAAAGGTTTCACCCTTGCTGAGGCAGATGATATTAAATTCGATATTCGAAATCTTGTATTACAAGATCCGGACATTGTAGATGTTACGTTCGGGATTATAGAGGATGATGATCAGAAAAATTGGACTGTTATAGAATAGAGCAGTTCAACTTTATTAAGATGAGTTATAAACAAATTATTATTATATTAAAAAGTGGAGGTGTAGGAGTGTATTCCTACACCTCTACAAAGATGAATCCAATAATCAGATCTAGTAACCATAGTAGATAGAGATCGTATAATATAAGCCTCACATATGTTATAGTTTAAACCTATAGCGTTTATAGATATTATATCTTGGAACAATGAATGGTTTGATGATATTATTGTGATTAATCAAGTGACGCCTCATAAGTAGAGGCAAATCTTCCAAAGTTCGAATTTAAGATGGGGTGAATATGATGAGTAAAAAGACAATGTTTGAGAAAATTTGGGACAATCACGTCATTCATCAAGAAGAAGGCAAACCGAGTATCATATATATCGACTTGCATCTTGTTCATGAAGTGACATCTCCACAGGCATTTGAAGGACTACGTTTAAGCGGACGCAAGGTGCGCCGTCCTGAACGGACTTTTGCAACGATGGATCATAACGTTCCTACGAAAGATCGTTTCAATATTAAAGATCCAATCTCTAAGCAACAAATTGATACTTTGTCACAGAACTGTCGCGATTTCGGAGTGAAATTATACGACCTTGATAGTATTGAACAAGGGGTAGTCCATGTAATGGGCCCAGAGCTTGGACTTACGAATCCAGGGAAGACGATTGTATGTGGAGATAGCCATACTTCAACTCACGGTGCTTTCGGGGCTTTGGCTTTTGGTATCGGTACAAGTGAAGTTGAACACGTATTGGCTACGCAATGCTTGCAACAATCCAAGGCGAAGACGATGGAAATTCGTTTCACTGGGAAACGTAATTTAGGTGTGACAGCGAAAGATATGATTCTAGGAGTTATTGCTAAGTATGGTACAGATTTCGCTACAGGCTATGTTATTGAATACACAGGTGATTCGATCGTTTCATTAACGATGGAAGAGCGCATGACGATCTGTAATATGTCCATCGAAGGTGGAGCTAGAGCAGGGATGATCGCGCCAGACCAGACTACATTCGACTATTTGCGTGGACGTGAGCATGTACCTCAAGGTGCAGACTTCGACAAGGCTGTTGAAGCTTGGAAGCAATTATGTACGGATGAAGATGCTGAGTTTGACACGATATTGGAATTCGATGTCGATTCATTGATCCCACAAGTAACCTGGGGTACTAGCCCTGGAATGGGAACGGATATTACTTCGAAAGTTCCTGTACCGTCAGAATTGCCAACTGAGAATGAACGTAAAGCTGCTGAAGCTGCACTTGAATATATGGATCTTAAACCAGGTACACCAATGACTGACATTGAGATTGATTATGTGTTCATCGGTTCATGTACGAATGGACGGATCGAAGATTTACGTGCTGCGGCAGCTGTGGCGAAAGGTCATAGTGTAGCAGGTAGAGTTACTGCAATCGTCGTACCAGGTTCTGGTAGAGTGAAGATTCAAGCAGAAGAAGAAGGTCTTGATAAAATTTTCACTGCAGCGGGATTTGAATGGCGTGATGCAGGTTGCAGTATGTGTCTAGCAATGAATCCGGACGTTCTTGAGCCTGGACAACGTTGTGCTTCTACTTCGAACCGTAACTTCGAAGGTCGTCAAGGACGTGGAGGACGTACGCATCTAGTATCTCCTGCTATGGCAGCAGCCGCTGCTGTCAAAGGTAGATTCGTAGATATTCGTGAATGGAGCTTCAATTCGGAAGTAGCCAACTAAAGTATAAAGAAGAGAGGAGTTAACCATATGGATGCTTTTACTAAATTAACAGGAATTGTAGGTCCTGTAGATCGTGTTAACGTAGATACGGATGCTATTATACCTAAACAGTTTCTAAAAAGAATTGAGCGTACTGGATTTGGTCAGTTCTTGTTCTATGAATGGCGTTTCGATCAACAAGGTAACAACATCGATAGCTTCGATTTGAATAAACCACGTTATCAAGGTGCATCTGTGCTTGTGTCTAGAGCCAACTTTGGTTGTGGATCATCACGTGAACATGCTCCTTGGGCGATTTTGGATTATGGCTTCAAATGTGTCATTGCACCTTCCTTTGCAGATATTTTCTATAATAACTGCTTTAAGAACAGCATCTTGCCTATCAAGTTGTCTGAAGAACAAGTGGAAGATATATTCCAACGTACAGCTAAGAATGAAGGTTATCAGTTGCATGTTGATCTAGAGAAGCAGACGTTGAATGATGATTTCGGTCTACACATCGATTTCCAAATTGATGAGCACCGTCGTCAATTCCTACTTCAAGGTCTAGATGATATTGGACTAACGCTTCAACATGAAGCAGCAATTACAGCATTTGAGCAAAAAAGAGATAATGGTGTTATAATCTAATTGAAGTACTTCGAATTCAATATTAAATGTTTTCTAGGGTTCCGCAACAATAGTTGGTCTGGTCCGAGAGAAAACTCATAGCTCTGCTATGTCACGGAAGGATAAAAGCCTGGGAGAAACTGTGTAACAGTTGTCGCCCAGGTTATTTTTGTGTCTTTTTTGAGGAATATAAATCTAAGGAGTGAAATGAAATGAATAAAGAGTGGATAAAGGTCATGATTGCAGCGTTCTTTGAAGTATTTTGGGTCATAGGATTAAAACATGCTGATGATGTTTGGACATGGATAGGAACTATTATATCTATTATTATTAGTTTCTATTTATTAATTATGGCAGGGAAAAAGCTTCCCGTTGGGACGGTATATGCCGTATTTGTAGGGATGGGTACGGCGGGTACTGTGTTATCCGAAACCTTCTTTTTTGGTGAACCTATTAAAATAGCGAAAATACTTCTGATACTACTATTATTGGCTGGTGTTATTGGTTTGAAATTAGTAACAGAGGACAAAACAGAGGAAGGGGCTGATTCCTAATGGCTTGGGTATCTTTAATCTTCGCAGGAATATTTGAGATGATTGGTGTTGCTATGATAAGTAAATTGCATAGAGACCGTAATTGGCAGTCGATCGTTTTGTTAATGGTTGGATTTGGGGCGAGTTTTGTATTACTTGCGTTTGCGATGACAACACTTCCGATGGGTACAGTATATGCCATTTGGACAGGTATCGGGGCGTCAGGTGGAGCGATAATAGGAATGCTCCTGTATGGAGAATCCAAGGATTGGAAAAGAATTGTTTTTATTTCAATGGTTTTAGGTGCAGCGATAGGGTTGAAGCTTGTCTCATAACATTAGTAACAGGTAGCTTATTTTGAAGTGAAATGAAACTTTTTGAATCTATTATATAAAAGATAATCAGCTTAAAGAGCTGGTTATCTTTTTTTTGAAGAAAAAATGAAAGAAAAGCAGGAGTTTCAGAACATTAGATAGAATAGTGTCTATATTGGTAAAAAAGAGGGTAAAAAGGTTTGTTTAAGAGGAAATATTTACAACCGGGGTGGATAATGAAGAAATTTAGTTTTTTATTGTTGTTGTGTATGTTCTTTCTTGTCGTTTGTCCGAGCGAAAGCAAGGCGGCGGCAGTTCAGTCAAAGATCATTCTGGATGGTAACGAAATAACGATGCCAGACAATGTTCAAGTAGCAGTAGTTAATGATAACGTGATGATTCCGATTCGTGTCGTTGTGGAGAATCTGAAATTTAATGTAGATTGGAATCAACAAGAAAAAAGTGTTACAATTCAGCAAAATTCAAAAGTGATTTTACTTACTGTCGATAAGGATGAGGTAACTGTTGATGGGAAGCAGGTTATTCTTAATACTGCACCTCAAGTGAAGAATAATTCGGTTCTTGTTCCGATTCGTTTCGTGAGTGAGCAAATGGGACTGACTGTGAGTTGGGATAATACAGATAAGACGGTTTATCTGACAAGTGCTGAACCTGGTTCTGTTGACAATGGACAAGCCAATACGGATACAGATGTAAAAGTAGATTTACCTGCGTTAACTGTACCGAATGAGACTAATCCATCTGTAACTACGCCGCTAGTAGATCCTGCTGATAAGACTAACAGGACGCTTAACAGAATAGAACTTGTTAATAATCAACTTATCATATCTTTGGACCATGAGGTAAAACCTAAAATTATGACATTAAGCAATCCTGATCGGATTGTGGTAGATTTGCCTAACACCATATTCGCTGATACATTTTCTTCAATTCAACCCCTAGATACAACATTGCAGGGTGCATTGGACACATTGGACCCTAGCGTATATCCTAATGTAACTGAAGTGAAGTATTCTTTATTCTCTCGTGATCCGAATACGGTTCGTATCGTAATGGGTCTGAATGCTGCTCAAAAGTTTCGATTGAATCAAGATTTTGGTTCTAATATCGTTGTTATCGATTTGAATGTTTCTGAAGATGAAGCTGGATATGAAGAAGATGCAATCATTGATTCAGGTCATACTGGTCGTAAGCTTGTCGTAATTGATCCTGGACATGGAGGGTCAGATCCTGGTGCTTCGAGTGTCACGAAAAAGCGTGAGAAGGACTTTAACTTGTCTGTAGGATTGAAAGTTCAGGCCATTCTCCTTAACGAACCGAATATTGAAGTTGTCATGACTAGGGATAGCGATGTATATCCAACTTTATCGGAACGTGCAGTACTAGCCAATCAATTACAAGCAGATGTATTTGTTTCTATTCATGGGAATAGC
Organism: Paenibacillus sp. Y916; assembly: GCF_056786435.1. Classification (NCBI taxonomy): domain Bacteria; kingdom Bacillati; phylum Bacillota; class Bacilli; order Caryophanales; family Paenibacillaceae; genus Paenibacillus; species Paenibacillus sp. Y916. Next base: position 778,200 of record NZ_JBXCJA010000001.1, read on the forward strand.
AATACATCATCAAGTCCTAACGGAACGGAAACATATTATTATAATCGGTCAGAGAGTAAAGAACTGGCAACTAGTATTCATAAGTATCTTATTAAAGCTACGGGCTTAAAGGATCGTGGCGTTAAGAATGAGAACTTCCATGTCATCAGAGAGACGACAATGGCTGCTTCGCTTCTAGAAATTGGGTTCTTAAGTAATAGCTTTGATGAAGCTGTATTATTTACGGATGACTTGCAGAATCGAGTTGCACAGGCTATTGTGGATGGAATTAAAGAGTATTTAAATATAGAAACGAAGTGATTTCTCCCGAAGGATGTGCTTATATTGTATAAAAGAATAAGCTGTATATTCATATTGTCTTTATTGATCGTTATTGGAACGGGGTGTGGACAGAAGCCAATGACAGAAGGCGGTACTGTTCAAGGATCAAGCACTACGCAAGACCAAGAAATCTCATCGACTTCAAAAGAAAAGGTTACTCCTCCAACAGTAAATGCTAGCACGGATGGTCAGGAGACTGTTGTAGATGTTGCAGAAGGAGATAAACTAGTGGACAAGGATACCGTAACAAAGTCTACTGATTCCGTCTCAAGTGAGGAGATTGCAGTCTATTTCACGGATCCTCAAGTGGAGGGACTTGTACAAGTAAAGCAGGAGATTAGTTTTTCTGATCAAGTTGAGAAATATGATTCTGCGTTTAAAGCATTGCAATCTAGTAACAATCCTGATCTAATTCCGCTATGGGGCAAGATTGAACTGAAGTCGATCTCTTTCGATGCGGGTGGCATTACGTTGGATATTCACATGCCGGATGAAGCAAGGTTAGGATCAGGCGGAGAGAGTTTTGCACTAACAGCCTTGAAGAACACCTTGTTCCAATTTGATGAAGTGAAAAGCATCGAACTGCTAGTAGATAATAAGTCTGTTGATAGTCTTATGGGACATGTTGAATTGGAACATCCTATGGTTCGAGACGAAGCTTCAAACTAAGAGAAATGAATTAAATTGACATAATATAGAATGAAGGACCTGAGAGCGAATCTGCTTTTGGGTTCTTTGTCGATAAAAAGGAAGATTTTCGCAACCTTTATAGCGAAATTACGTCTAATAGTTGTCCGAGGAAAGGAAGTGAGAGGGAAATAGTTGGATTAGAAATACAAAATTTTAGGAATGGTAGGGTGAATGATGAAGAAATTTAGCTTTCTATTGTTTATAATCATCTTTGTTATGGCATTTCCAAACAAGGGACAAGCGGCTTCAGGACATTCAAATGTATATTTGAACGGTAAGGAACTTGTGTTTGCGTCAAATGTAAAAATTGAGAATGTGAATAACAATATAATGATTCCAATTCGTGTTGTCTCGGAAAATCTAGGATTTGAAGTCATATGGGAGCAAAAAGAGCGCACGGTAACTATAAAGAACAAAGATACAACGCTACAGTTGGCAGTTAATAACAAGATCGCCTGGGTGGACGGTAATAAATCCACATTGTCAACGGCTCCTATATTGAAAAATGATACCGTCTCGGTGCCCATTAGATTTGTTAGTGAGCAAATGGGAATTCAAGTGGATTGGGATAATACATCCAAAACAGTATATTTGCTTTCACCAGATAAAGGGTCAGGAGATATAAATGAAGGTCAACCTGCGCCTGGTCCTGGGGAGAACAACGGACTCGCAACTATTGATGGTATGAGTTTTAGTGATAATCGTTTGATGGTCGCTACTACGGGTAATGTAAAACCAAAGGTGTCTGTATTGAAATCACCCGATCGTATTATCATTGATATACCCGATGCCCATTTCTCAGATACATATGGAGCGACCCATGAACTTAACGCTCATATGCAAGGTGGTTTCGCGGTAAGTGGTTATCCAGATCTAACGAAAATTAGATATTCATTATTTAATAATTCCCCTTCAACAGTGAGAATTGTAATGGATTTGAATCATGCCAAGAAGTACACAATGTATAATGAGGGTAACGTATTAATTGTTGATCTGAATTCGTCAGAAACGGATCCATCTTTTCCTATAGGGGATAATGGGAAGAAGATTGTAGTTATTGATGCTGGTCATGGTAATCAAGATCCTGGGGCGATTAGTGTGACAGGCAAGAGGGAAAAAGATTTCAATTTGGCTGTTACTCTTAAGACAGGACAACTATTAAAGAAGGAACCCAATCTAGATTTCGTTTTAACCCGAAATGATGATACTTTCTTGGAGTTAAAAGATCGTGTGAAAATTGCAAATGATTTGAACGCGGCTGTTTTTGTATCTGTACATGCAAACAGCTCCACTTCGTCTGCAGCTACGGGAAGTGAAACATACTATAAAAATGATAGTAGTATAGCATTTGCAAAAGTCATGCATAAGTATTTAGTGAAAGCGACAGGATTTAAAGATCGAGGCGTTCGATATGGGAACTTCCATGTTATTCGTGAAACGAAGATGGCTGCTGTTTTATTAGAAGTAGGTTATCTCAGTAATAAAGCAGATGAATCAGCAATGTTTACCGAAAACTTACAAAATCGGGTTGCCCAAGGTATTGTGGACGGAATTAAGGAGTATCTTGGTGTGAAGTAACGCTACAAAACTTTAAAGATAATGCTTTCGAAGTGAGTTTTGACGAAGTAGAAATCAAGAAGTATTGCTACAAAACTTTAAAGTATATGCTTCCGAAGCTAGTTTTGACGAAGTGAACATCAGGAAGCAATTGCTACAAAACTTTTAGGGGGACAAGAGTATGAATAGAAAATGGTGGAGTGTGGGGATTCTCGCATTAGTCGTAGTCATTGGAGTGGGTTGTGGGAATAAGCCGCAAGCGCAGCCAAGCGATGGACAATCAGAGCCAGTAACTGTGCCAACAGAGAATGTGCCAACAACAAATGCATCCGCATCCCAAAAAGAATACATTAAGGTTTATTTTACGGATTCCCAAGCGATGGAACTAATAGAATCCACAACCGAGATTACGTACGTGGATGAATCCCAAAAATATGTAGAAGCGTTTAAAGCGCTTCAAAAAGGTGACAACGCTGAACTCATTTCATTATGGGCAAAGATTGAATTGCTCTCTCTTGATTTCAAAGGAGATGCCATAACGATGGACATTAACCTTCCAGATGAAGCCCGTCTTGGTTCAGGTGGTGAAATGTTCGCACTTGAAGCACTTCAAAATACATTATTTCAATTTGATGAAGTGAAATCTATTGAACTTCTTGTTAATGGTGCTAAAGTAGAAAGTCTGATGGGACATGTTGATTTAGAGCATCCAATGGTGAAAAATTAGAAGAAAAGCAGGGATTGGAGCTTTTATGTCGAATATTAATTTAATTCTAGACAATCTGATTTGTATTTGTGTTATTAAGAGAGGGGAAGAAATATGCAATCCAAGCGCAGTAATTCTATGAGTTCTAAAAAGGTGGTATCTGCCGTTCTTGCAAGTATGGTGGCATTAAGTTCAGGGGCCGCGGTTTTTGCGGATGGAACAACACCAGTAGCTACAAATGCCTTAATATCGGCTTCCGGAACATTTAGTGATGTGAAGAGTGGATTTTGGGCTGAAAAACATATCTACAAACTAGCATCACAAGGCATATTATTGGGTGACAAAGGATTATTCAGACCGAATGATAGTGTCTCACAACAGGAAGCTGTGACGATGGCAATCCGATTTATGAATATCCAAGATCAATTAAACACAGATACGGCAGTTGTGTTTCCTGCTACTTTTACGGTGAATAATTACTTCAAGCCCTATGTAGCTCTAGCTTTCCAACATAATTTGTTGGATAAGCAGGTTGAAGTTGATGATGTTACATCAAAAACTTCCTGGGGTGAGAAGAAAGCTAGTCGGGAATGGATTACAGAATTGTTAGTACGTGCGATTGGTAAGGAGAATGAAGCTCAAGCATTAGCATCAAGAGCAACTTCTTTCGTGGATAATAGTAAAATTTCTGCTTCGAAACTGGGGTATGTAAATGCTGCTATCGAGATGGGATTAACGACTGGTATTGAAGGGAATCGTTTCGATCCGCTAGGTTCCGTTACTCGCGCTCAACTAGCAACGTTCTTTAGTCGTGGTGATGATCAGACCGACATTAAATATGCAAATTCAAGTGAAGGTATCGTGACGGAATTAACTGACAATTCAATCAGTTTATTTGTTAACGGTAGTATACGTAATTTTCCATTAAATAATACAACGGTTTACTATACCAAAACTTCTGATATCAAAGTTCCATTCTCTGATATCAAGTTGTACTCCAAAGTGATGATCATTGAGAACGGCGGCAAGGCTGCATATGTAGAAATTATAGATCCTACGGAACAATTAGAGAATATTGAGACTACTTTTGAAAGATTGTTTCAAGGTAATTCATTCGCTGTCTCTACTAATACAGGGTTTGATAATTTCAACTATGATGCCAACACTACATTCCTTGATGTAAGTGGCAATAAGATTGAAGCTAAAGATATAACAACGGGAAGTCAAATTGTTATAAAACGGGAGACCTTCTCTACGAATAAGAATCTCGTGGTTGTTCAAGTGAAGACAGGTGTCATCAATAAGAATGGCGCAGGAACAGTGGAAAGCGTAGATATTAATTCCAAGACAGTTGGAATTAAGAATACAGTAGGCACGACGGAGAGTTATAAATGGGATGAGGTACCTGTGATCATTTATCAGGATCAATTATTATCTCCAGCGGAGTTAAAAGAGGGTTCAGTCATTAACTACACTGTTCAAAATAACACCATTCGCTCAATTGAAATAACTCAAGCTGTCGAGCGGACGATTCGTGGTACTATTTATGAAATTGGCTCAAATGGGACAACCATTACGTATACCAAAACGGGTGGTTCATTGGAAGTGAAGTTGCTGTCAGCTAAACCTGAGATTGTCATTAGTGGTATTGATAAGCCGATTCTAGCTGATCTTCTAGCTGACGCTACTGCTGGAGATCAAGTTGAAATGACGCTAGATTCGAAGGAATTAGTAACTAAGATTGTCGTGCTTAATAGACAAATGGAACAAAAACTAAATGCAACTGTCGTATCCTATGATGAAAAGAAAAAGATTTTAACGTATCTAGATGAAAAAAACAGACCATTTGTAGTTACAATAGATGACAAGACGAAGCTGATTTACAATACGTCGATCCCATCATTGACAGGAATTGAGTACTTTCTAACTAGTGGACGTAAAATTAATCTTAGCTATATTACAAATCGTGCTTTGACGCTCGAAGTGGTATATAAGTATGATGGAACTGTAACAGCAGTGGATACGCTTGCTAGAAAAATAACGATTGAAGGTGCTAACGGTCAAAGAATTACCCTTCCTTATCAAATTACATCGGTTGAGATGTATGGTAAAAGTTATCTGAATATATCAGATGTAAAAGTTGGCAATGAGGTAACTCTTGTACTCGGGGATAATCAAGAAACGGTATCCAAAATTTTGCTGAAAACATCTGTTCAATATGAAGTGGCGTCTGTTGATTCGGGTAATAAATGGATCACTGCGAAATCGGGAAGTGGTACGAACTATGTTTATTTAGATAAGGCGACTGTTACTAATGATAGTGGTGAATTAATGAAAGCTTCTGATTTACAGATTGGTCAGATTGTAAATGTCACTTATAGCGGGGATACTGCTATATCAGCACAAGTATCTAAGTTAGTTTCGGGCGAAGTGTTAGCTGTAGATATAGTCACTTCAAACGTTACCGTTAAAAGTTTTAAAGGTGGCACAGAAGTTATCAAAGCATCAGGTGCTGTTAAAATTATTCGTGCGGGTAGTACGAGCACTGTATTAAACAGTCTGACTTCAGGAGAACGTGTCGAAATACGTAAAGATGTAGATGGAACTACGATCATCAATGTGCTTAGTAAACTTGAGAAGACTTTCTGGAAGTATACAGATACTTCAAGAGACTTTTATGTGAAAAAACAACTTGCAACCGACAAGAATTTGTATAAGTTGTCACCAAATGCATATATTCATCAAGGTGACACGACATTATCCGTGCAATCTCTCCGAGAAAATGATAAAATTGTACTGTATTTTCACAATGATGTAATAGTGGAAATACAGAAACAATAATCTGCTTTCGGTTAGGTCATGAAATACACCGTCTTGATACGGGATGTACTTCCTGTATTAAGACGTTTTTCTTCTTGTCAGGAGGTATTCATCATGGTAGCTGCAAAAGTACGTCATATATTGGACACAATGGCTGAGATGTTTCCTGAGGCGCATTGTGAATTGATCCATAGCAACGCGTTTGAATTAACGATTGCTGTGCTCTTGTCTGCGCAGTGTACAGATGAGACAGTAAATAAGGTTACTAAGGACCTCTTTCAGAAGTATACATCACCCCAAGATTATATCGACGTTCCACTTGAAGAATTGGAGCAAGATATTCGAAGAATCGGACTTTATCGTAATAAGGCCAAGCATATTCAGAATTTATGCAGAATGGTGATAGAGCAATTTGATGGTGATGTTCCTAGAACTTATGATCAATTAGTGTTGCTTCCAGGAGTGGGACGTAAGACTGCTAATGTGGTCGTATCGAATGCATTTGGAATTCCAGCTATAGCAGTGGATACGCATGTGGAACGGGTGTCTAAACGTCTAGGATTAGCAGGATGGGATGACTCCGTACTTGAAGTAGAAAAGAAACTGATGAAAAAAGTTCCTCGAGATGAATGGACAGATACTCATCATCGACTTATCTTTTTTGGACGTTATCACTGCAAAGCTCAAAATCCACAGTGCCAGGTTTGTCCGCTGCTTGATGTATGTCGTGAAGGTAAAAAACGTATGAAATTGACCCAAAAAAGGAAAGATAAAGAGATCATTGGATAGTGAACATTAGAGCTGGAGAAGGATGGGATATTAGATGAAATGTATTTCCGTGTATACAAACAATTTTGAACAATTTTCCGATATTTTCGAGAATGTTGTGGACAGCGAATTTGCAGAGAATGAAGAAAAAGAAGTGGATGGTATTACTGTGAGCCATTCCGGAGAAGTGCCAGAGTTTTATTATGAGCGTATGTCTCAGAAGCCAGAAGTCGTAGTTATGAGAGATAGATCACGCGGTGTGACTATTCTTCAACATGGTTCTGTGTTTGAGATTCTGTTCCCTGAGCTTGAGGATGCATTAGCTTAGGTGCATGACCGATGATATAGGGTTAGTTCATATTCATTAAAAGATATAAAACCGGAGGAATTTCTTCGGTTTTATTTTTTTGTTATGATAAAAGATATCGCTAAACCTTATGAAATGGTAAAATAAAGTTATTTCAATGAGAATAATCACAGGAGTTAGACATGACAAGATGTCATATATCATTCAGCAAGTATATAAATGGTAAAAGTATGTTCATAAGGGGAGAGAATTCATTCATGGTGGCAGTGACACAGAGCGACATGAAGAACGTAGCAACAGATTTGAAAGCGTTTAATAGTAAGTTGACTGGTTGGGGAGATATGAAATCCTGTCATAATATTAATGATTTATTGCAGAAGAAGAATTCTGGTGAATTAACGATTGCTGTATGTGGTCACTTCTCTGCGGGGAAGTCGAGTCTAATTAATACGTTGTGTGGGATGAAGGTATTACCTTCAGGTCCTGTACCAACGAGTGCGAATGTGGTGACGATTCGTAATGGCGTACCACGTGCGCTCATATACTCCGCTGATCTGAATGAGTTGGAAGGCGATATTGAAAAGATTACGCCGTTAGAGGTGTCGCCAGCACAACTTGATAATTATTGCATGAATGGTGGTGAGTATTCATCTATCGAAGTATGGGAGAGGATTCCTTTTCTCGGTTCAGATGGTGTTCTGATGGATACTCCAGGGGTCGATTCTACAGATGATGGACATAAGAAAGCTACTCATTCAGCGCTTCACTTGGCTGATGTTGTACTATATGTAATGGATTACAATCATGTTCAATCTGAGAATAATTTGATGTTCGCGAAGAGCTTATCCGATTGGGGGAAGCCGCTATATTTGATTGTTAATCAGATTGATAAGCATAAAGAGCAAGAGTTATCTTTTGCGGCATATCATGAGGAAGTGGTTACAGCATTTCAACGTTGGCAGGTTAGCTATGAAGGGGTTATTTATAATTCCTTGAAGGAAATGGATCATCCTTATAATCAGCATGATCGGTTGAAATCTTTAATTATAGATTTAATTGAGCAGAAGGAAGCATTGCTTGAATATAGTATATCTTGTTCGGTTCACCATGTTGCTGAGGATCATTTAGAACAATTTAAAGAGTCTTTAGCAGATGAGAAGGAGCGTCTTCTTGAAGAGTTAGGTGGGGAGGAAGTTCTGGATCGGATTGAAGCAGGTATGAAGTCTTTGGAGCTTGAGCGAGGGCAGATTGAAGGGGGTCCACAGGAAGAGAGAGAAGTGCTTCGTATCGAGTTACATAAGTTACTGGATAATTCAAACCTGATGCCAGCAGAAATTAGAGATCTAGCACAGCTATTCTTGGAGAGTCGTAGGCCTGGATTTAAGAAGGGTCTATGGTTATCGGGCAATAAGACAAAGGCAGAGCAAGAACAAAGGCAAAGTCAGTTTCTTCATAAGTTGCAGGAACAAGTAGCTTCACAAGTGGAATGGCATGTCCGTCAGATGTTGATTGAATGGGGCGACGAGCAGGAGCTGTGGAGTGAAGAATGGCAGAAGAAGATGGAGTTATTCATTCCGTCTATAGATGAGAGTGTTATTCTACACACACTTCAAAGTGATGCTGTTCTATCTGGTGAGTATGTTCTGAACTATTGTCGTAGCATAGCCGAACATATTAAGGGCTTGTATCGTCGTAGCATGATGGAATTCGCGGAGCAGCTATTAGTGCTGCTCGATGAGGCTGCTGCACGCGAGCTGCAGCAGCTAAGTCAACGAATGGCCGACCTGCAGCAGCAGTCGGCCGCCGGATCCCGCTATGCAGCGTTGCTGCGGGAGGAAACCGCGCGCGCGGCAGCTCTAGCGGAGCTGCTGCCGCCGCGCCAGGGCATCACCCCCGGCCTCCTGCCGGTGGTGGCGCCCTTACGGCCGCCCGCACCTGCGGTGGCGGCCAAGGAGGCGGGCGCGCTTCGCGCTGCGCCCGCAAGAGCACTTGCCCCGCCGCATAGCGGAGGCGGGGCTCACCCGCGCGGCATAGCTCCCGGAGGTCGCCGCCAGCGCTTAGCAGATGCGGCGGCGCAGTTGCATGCCGCGTCCGCACTGCTAGGGCTGTACCCCGCGATGGCATCCGCCGCGCGGGGAATACGTGAACGCGCCGCTGCGCTAGAAGGCGGCACGTTCACATTAGCGCTGTTCGGAGCTTTCAGCGCGGGCAAGTCCTCCTTCGCCAATGCTTTGCTTGGCGAAGATGTACTGCCTGTATCGCCGCATCCGACGACCGCGGCGATCAATCGTATTCTTGCGCCGCAAGGTGATTATTTACACGGAACCGCGCAGGTGACGATGAAGTCGCACGAAACATTTATGGAGGATTTGAGAATATCTTTCGCGACGCTCCATTTAGGCGTACCTGATCCGAAGGAATGGTCTAAGGCTGTGAATAACTTAAGTTCAGAAGGTATACATCCTGCGGGTTTACCTCATTTCGGTTTCCTAAAGGCTGCTAGTGCTGGATGGGTGAAAGCCGAGGAACTTTTGGGTTCGGAACAAATCGTTGATTTTTCACAGTATCGCTCCTTTGTAGCAGATGAGAGTAAATCTTGTTTTGTCGAGCGTATCGATTTGTTTTACAGTTGTGACCTAACAGAACAGGGCATTATTCTTGTGGATACACCAGGGGCTGACTCACTGCACGCACGTCATACAGGTGTGACTTTTCAATATATGAAGTATGCAGATGCGATCGTGTTCGTAACGTATTATAATCATGCCTTTTCCAAAGGGGATCGACAATTTCTCTCTCAATTAGGGAGGGTGAAAGATAGCTTTGCACTGGATAAAATGTTTTTCATTATCAATGCATCAGATCTTGCTGCATCAAACGATGAGCTTGAGCAAGTGATAGACCATGTGCAATCCAACCTTCGGAGTAATGGCATTGGTTCACCTCATATTTATGCTCTATCGAGCATGAAAGCGTTGGAGGCTAAGCGTGAGGGCGATAAGTCATCGTTATTAGCTTCAGGGTTTACGGCATTTGAGACATCACTAGATGATTTTGCCGGGAAAGAGTTACCAGGATTATCTATACTAGCTGCAAGACAAGAGATTACATCGGCCCGAATGCGTGCGGAAGAATGGGATCGGATATCCCGACAAGATGAGGCGACTAGAGATGGACAGCGACTTGAACTTTCAAATAAGGTTACGAAGGCTAACGCTATGTTGAGTCAGTTCACGAAGTTGGAAGGTGTCCATAGGGTGATCGAACAAGAGACGAAAGAGCTGTTATTCCACGTGTGCCAACGGATATATTATCGATTGGGATCATTCTTTCAAGAATCTTTTCATCCTACAGTGCTCCGTGAAGGCATGGGTTCTTTGAAAGAGATATACACGGATTGCGGGCGAGAGCTAGAACAGTCCTTATTAAGGGAAATCGATCAAGAAATATGGGCTACGACATTGCGACTTGAACTAAAGGCCAAATCAATCTTGGAAGAAGGAGCGATTCGGTTTACAAATCAGATCCATGACTTGGATGAGGGCATGTTATTAATACCCATGAGAGAGAATCGAGATTGGACAGTACCTGATTTGCAAGGTAGTCAATTTCATCAATCTATGGATTGGGGGAGTATGTGGTCTTCTTTTAAAACACCAAAGTTATTCTTCGAAGGAAAAGGTCGTGAGAAGTTACGGCTTGCCGTTGAACCAAAGTTAAAAGAGGCTATAGCAGAAGCGGTCATCCTACAGCAACAGCAGTTATCTGACTTCTATGTAACGGAATTTCAAAAGGGACTTCACCGTCAAGCAGCTATTCTAGAAGAGCAATTAGCAGAAGGATACACTGCGCTTGAACAAACACTACAATTAACAGATTCAATAGAACAATGGCATGAATTAGCGAATGAATTAACTATATTTGAGCAAGTTTTAGAATAGAAAATCTTCTGAAAGAGAGGGGATAAGGCGGATTGGGGAAGCGCTTTTACAGGCTTTCTTTTCTTTTGGTCAATTAACCAAGGGATATGGAGGAAACAAGAACAATTGATAACTAGCTCTTGATTGTATGATTCAATTGGCAGTTGGTTGCGTAACTAGGCTGATTATGATGACTTATGCACTTTGCCGCCTTGCAAGGACGGTGGTAAACTTCATTAATGTTCACAAATATATAAATAAATGATATGGATCTTATGCATCCATAAGGAGGAGAAACATGAACGTACTCAGGCAATTACAGAGCTTCTTTTGGGACAAACGGAAGTTTCTGTACTTATCGATCCTAAGTTTAGCAATTGCTACTGCGCTAGGATTGGTTACTCCGATGTTGCTTAAAAGCCTGATTGATGATGCTATTATGCCTGGGCAGTATGACAAAGTGCCTATGCTTGCTATCACTGTCATTCTTGTCGTCATTGTAAAAGCAATGATGCAATTTGTAAGCGGTACCCTTGGTGGTAGATTAGGTAATCATTTGGCATACCGTTTGCGTAATGCATGTTACGAGAAACTTCAATTTTTATCTTTTCGCTATTATGACACTGCTAAAACAGGCGATTTAATGTCACGTTTAACAGGTGACCTCGAAGCGATTCGAAATTTTGTTGGGTTTGGTTTAGCACAAATGATGAACACCATACTAATGGTCTTATTCGGCGCAATTATGATGTTCTCCATTCACTGGCAATTGACCTTGGTCACGATGATGAGTGTTCCATTCTTAATTATCGTAGCTCTGAGATTTGAAGGTAAGATTCATCCTGCATTTCGGGAAATGCGCTTAGCATTAAGTACGCTAACGACTGCTGTACAGGAGAATGTTACAGGAGTTAGAACGGTTAAATCTTTTGCACGTGAACCTCATGAAGTTGAGAAGTTCTCCATCCGTAATGAACGCTATAAGACGAACCAGATCTTTACATCAACATTATGGAGTCGCTTCTTTCCATTCATGGAATTCTTGGCTTCGATCACGGTTGTTCTGCTCCTTACAGTAGGAGGAACCTTTGTCATCAATGGAACACTCTCATTAGGAGAATTGGTAGCCTTCTTCAGTCTGATCTGGTACATAATCGGTCCAATGTGGAATATTGGATTCCTAATTAATAACTATACCCAATCCGAAGCTTCAGGTGAACGCGTCTTAGAACTACTTAATCACCCCATTGACGTTAAAGATCGTGAAGATGCGGTGGAGCTTAAGGTGGAAGAAGTTAAGGGACATATTACATTTGATGATGTTACTTTTGCCTATGGAAATAAGATAGCTGCGATTAAGGACGTAACCTTCGATGCACCAGCGGGCTCTGTTATTGGATTTCTAGGTGGGACGGGTTCGGGTAAGTCAACGATTATTCAATTACTAATGCACGCTTATAATGTGAATGAAGGTACGATCAAACTTGACGGAGTGGATATACGTGATATTACCGTTCATAGTCTTCGTAGCCAGATTGCATCGGTATTCCAGGAGACATTCCTGTTCTCTTCCAGCATCCAGAATAATATTTCATATGGGTTGAAGGATGTAACTATGGAAGAAATCATTCGTGCTGCAGAATTAGCGAAAGCGCATGAATTTATTATGGAGATGCCTGATGGATATAATACGGTCGTTGGAGAACGTGGAATGGGACTCTCTGGTGGACAGAAACAACGGATCGCCATAGCTCGTGCTTTACTAAAGAATCCCAAAATTCTTATTCTTGATGATGCGACCAGTGCCGTTGACATGGAGACAGAACATGAGATCCAGTCAGGATTCCAAGAAGTGATGAAAGGACGTACAACATTTATTATTGCCCATCGAATATCTTCTCTACGTCATGCAGATGAAATACTAGTACTGGACGAAGGGAAGGTCGTACAAAGAGGCAAACACGAACATCTAATTACTGTGCCAGGTCCATATCGAGATGTGTACCAAATTCAGTACGCTGACTATATCTCCCGGGTAACTGGGGAAGCAGAAGAGCAGGTGAAATCATGAACACGGGCATAAAAGCTGAAAGGCAGAATCAAAAGTCTAGCAAGGAATCTAATAAAGCTCAAAAAGGTGGCGCGAGGTTTGTCTACCAAGATGATGATATTATTGATAAAGCATTTGACTGGGGACAATTCCGACGATTGTTTGCTTATATGCGACCTTATGCTAAACAATTACTCCCTCTGATCGGATTGATGATGATTCTGGGAACGATCACTAAATTAACAGTTCCTTACCTAACGAGTATGGCGATTGACAAGGCGATTGCGCCTGCTAATGCTAGTCCTAATCTGAAGATGCTCTATACGATTGCTGTTGTTATATTAGTACTATATGCTGTGCAATGGATAGCATCGACCTATCGCATTAAGTACATGAATATTATTGGACAGAGAGTCATATTTGATTTACGAGCAGATTTATTCAAGCATATTCAAAAGCTTTCATTCAATTTCTTTGATAAAAGACCAGCGGGTTCGATTCTAGTCAGGGTTACCAATGATGTGAACTCATTGCAGGAACTCTTCACTAACGGTGTCGTTAACTTAATGATTGACTTTGTTCAGTTGATAGGAATTGTTGTGATTCTATTGATAATCAATGTAAAGCTTGGACTTGCGGTTATTATTACAGTACCGATTATGTTCTTTATTTCTACGAAGTTGCGGGTGAAGATACGTGGAGCTTGGCAGGAAGTTCGTATGAAAGGTTCACGAATCAACTCACATTTGAATGAATCGATCCAAGGGATTCGTGTCACTCAAGCTTATACGCAAGAGAAAGAAAATATGGAATTCTTCGATGTCATGAATAAAGATGCTAAGAAGTCATGGGATAGAGCTACGACCATGAACCAAGGATTCGGTCCACTTATAGAAATTACAGGTGGCTTCGGTACATTGATACTCTTCTCGTTCGGTGCCTACTTGATTCAACAAGGTGAACTAACGATTGGTCTATTAGTAGCCTTCTCTAGTTATGTAGGTAACTTCTGGGATCCAATTAACCGTCTGGGTCAGATGTATAATCAATTGTTAGTTGCGATGGCGTCATCAGAGCGAATATTCGAATTCATGGATGAGAAACCTAGTATCGATGATCAACCTAATGCAATAACTCTACCTGAAATTAAAGGGGATATTACATTTGAGAAGATTGTCTTTGAGTATGAGAAAGGTCGTCAAGCTCTGAAAGGAATTGACCTAAACGTTGAGGCGGGTCAGACGATTGCATTAGTTGGTCATACAGGCTCGGGTAAAAGTACGATTGTCAATCTCCTGAGTCGCTTCTACGACATCACGGATGGCAAGATCACTATTGATGGAAATGATATTCGAGATGTAAAGGTTGAAAGCCTACGAAGTCAGATCGGTATTGTGTTGCAAGATACGTTCATCTTCTCTGGAACGATTCGAGATAATATTCGTTTTGGGCGTTTAGATGCGAAGGATGAGGAGATTGAAACGGTAGCTAAATCGGTGAATGCTCATGACTTCATTTCGGCCTTACCACAGGGATATGACACCGAAGTAGAAGAACGCGGAAATGTATTGTCTATGGGTCAGCGTCAACTACTGTCCTTTGCAAGGGCGCTACTAGCTAATCCGCGTATTCTAGTGTTAGATGAAGCTACGGCAAGTATTGACACGGAAACAGAACTCAAAATTCAAGAAGCCTTGAAAGTACTACTCCAAGGACGGACTTCATTTATTGTTGCCCATAGACTTTCGACGATACGACATGCGGATAAAATTGTTGTATTGGATCATGGGGAAATCAAGGAAGAGGGAAGCCACGCTGAGTTGATACGACAAGATGGGATCTATAACGGTCTCATTGAAGCCCAATTCAGATTCATCTAAATTGTGGTAGTTCAAAAAGTCATCTTTTGATCACGAAGGTTAGCAGGGAGCGTATTCGACATCGAAGATTGAATTCAGCCGGTCCTAGCATATGCTTTCGAGGTATGTTTCCTTCGGAAACATTTCAGGTGCTCACGTAGGTACTGCCAGCGTATGCTTCCGAAGTCGTTTTCTACGAAAACGTGTAGCTCCGCTTCTCGCTCGCTATCTTCATTCAATCTTCTGAGGCGTTTCGAAGAAACGCAACATCGTAAGCATACGCTTTAGTGCTGAAAATTTGACTTTTTGAACACGTACTAAAATTACACAATGATACCACTTCCTTGAAAAACCGACATGGATTTCGTGAAAATGTAACAAGATTATGTAGGAAAAAGATTGAATTTGCTGAAAATTTGTGGAGCGCTCTTGCATTCTGCGTGCTAAACCCTGAAAATAGAGATAATAGATCTATAGGGGGGATGGCAAGTGGTGTGGGGTGCTCCTTTTTCTGCATATTCCAGAAAAATATTGCTGCTGGGCAGTGGAGAATTAGGAAAAGAAGTGGTACTTGAAGCCCAGAGATTGGGTATTGAGACCATTGCCGTGGATCGCTATAAAGATGCTCCTGCTATGCAGGTAGCACACAGGTCTCATGTGATCGATATGCTCGATGAAGAAGCACTAAAAAGAATAATAAGGCAAGAACAACCCGATCTTATTGTTCCAGAAATTGAAGCAATCGCAACAACTGCATTGATGGAATTAGAAATGGAAGGATATCATATCGTTCCTACCGCGCGTGCTACTTCACTCACGATGGATCGCGAAGGGATTCGCCGCCTGGCATCCGAGACTCTAGGATTGCCAACGGCAACTTATCGATTTGCAGACAATCTGGATGAATTGAAAATTGCGGTAGCTGAACTAGGAACACCTTGTGTGGTGAAGCCAATTATGAGTTCATCTGGCAAAGGCCAAAGTGTTTGTCGGAGTATGGATGAAGTGAACGCGTGTTGGACTATAGCTGTTGAAGATGGACGAGCTAAGACTACCCGTGTAATCATTGAGTCTTTTGTTCAATTTGAGAGTGAAATTACGCTACTTACTGTTCGATCTGTATCTGGAACGCTGTTCTGCCCACCGATTGGCCATATTCAGAAGGATGGCGATTATGTGGAGTCTTGGCAACCGCATCAGATGAGTGACACTCAAATTGAACAATCTCAAGCAATTGCCAAAGCGATTACGGATGAATTGGGTGGATATGGTGTCTTTGGAGTTGAGTTGTTCTTAACATCCGAAGGAGTTGTATTCAGTGAAGTATCGCCTCGTCCACATGATACCGGTATGGTAACGATGGTGACACAGGATTTGTCGGAGTTTGCTCTACATGTTAGAGCGATCCTTGGCTTGCCGATTGATGACGTACAATTACTTTCACCTGGTGCATCAGCTACATTGAAAGCACAAGGAAATAGCACTGACTTTATCATTAATGGAGTCGGTGAAGCACTCTTACTTCCACGAACTCAAGTAAGAGTATTTGGTAAGGGTGAGGCGAAGCCTGGAAGAAGAATGGCTGTTACTTTGAGTACTGCTGATAATGTTGAGAATGCACGAGACACAGCGAAGCATGCTGCGAGTCTATTGAAAGTGGAGGAATTTGACCATGATAGGTAGTTTGTCTACCCCTGTATTGTGTATCCGTAAGTTCCAATGGAATGACTTGGAGAGTCTAAATGCATTAATGCGAGAATTGAACTATCCAACGACATTAAGTGTCATGCGAGAACGGATGCAGGAGATGGAATCTAGTCCTGTACATTGTACACTCATTGCTGAAGTGGATAACGAAGTAGTAGGGGAGATCAGTTTACGAAATATTCTGACTCATTCTAGTACTGAAGCTACAACTCAGATTACCTCTATTGTTGTCGCTAAAGGTTATCAAGGTCAGGGCATTGGGAAGAGATTGATTCATAGTGCAGAAGAATGGAGCAAAGGTCAAGGAAGCCATCTTCTATTTCTTAAAAGTGGTAACCGCGTAGAGCGTGCTCCTGCAAGAGCGTTTTATAAACATATCGGATTCACCAATATGGGCTACCTTTTCAGCAAAACATTATAGTGCGGCAATAACATACAGGGTGTCCCAAGTCATTTACTAAGGCTTTAGGGGCACCATTTTTTTAAAATATAAGAAAGCATAAGTTTCACATGAATCAATTTCATAATCGGCGATGCAGCTAAATCGGATTATGCAATCGCTTACAAAATTGAGGTGAGGAATGAGTAAATGTATAAGCTTATTTTAGTAGATGATGAAGAAGATGTAAGAGAAGGATTACTTGATGAAATAGCATGGAAAGAGCATGGTTTCGATGTAGTAGATAAGGCGGAGAATGGTCGAGAAGCGACAGAGCTAATTGAGAGATATCATCCGGACGTTGTCGTAACGGATATTCATATGCCTTTTATGAATGGACTAGAGCTTGCCGAATGGATTCGAAACCATTATCCGCATACGAAGATCATTATTTTAACTGGATTCGATGAATTCGAATATGCTCAGAAAGCGATAAAGATGCAGATCGACGAATATGTTCTTAAGCCTTTTTCTTCTAAAGAACTGGTTGATGTATTGTTGAAAGTGAAGAATAAACTGGACGACGAACTAGCTGAACAGGACAACTTAGATCATTTGCTCCAGTATTACCGAGAAAGCCTTCCTATTATGCGAGGCAAGTTTCTCTCCTCTCTTGTGTCAAGACGTATACCTATCACAGAAATAAACGAAAAGATGGTCAGTTATGAGCTTAAATTAACTGCTTCTTTATATATGGTCTCTATTGTGAGAGTAGATTATTTCTATGCAGAGCTGCAACAGAATGAATCATCGCATATGAATGTCACAACTTCACAATCTTTAAAACATACGAATGATCGACAATTACAATTGTTTGCAGTGCTGAATATTGCCAATGAAATATGTCTGAAGCACCAGATAGGTGAAGTGTTTCTTCATCATGATGATGTCGTTCTATTAATGATGAATCATGATGACGATTCCGAGAAGATGATCCAAAGGATGCTAGAAATATTAGAAGAAGTTAGACAAAATGTAGAGAAATATTTAAAGCTAACCGTGACGATAGGTGCGGGAACCATGACAAACATTCTTGGGGGTGTAAATCATTCCTATAATGATGCATTGCAAGCATTGGATTATCGTTTACTTTTGGGCAATAATCGAGTGATTTGGATTGATGATGTGGAATCGAGAACGGATCGATTCAAGAATGAGCCTCTTCACTATGATGAATTGAAGCAACAAATGTTAATTCGCGCCATTAAACTAGGAACAGCGCAGGAAGTAGGAGCTACGGTGGAGAATCTATTTGCAGGAGAAGAGATGAGTCAACTTACTGTAAAGGATTGTCAGGTATATGTATTAGAAATCATAACATCTATTATGAAGATAGCTAAAGAATTTCGGATGGAGCTCGATGAGATATTCGGTACGAATGAGTATTTTGTTGAGATCACGAAGTTTAATAACTTGAATGAAGTAAAGCTGTGGATTACTGGTATTTGTGTGAAACTCATGAACCACATTTCGAAGGGCCGTCAATCTAGTTATAATCAATTGGTAGAGGACGCTAAATCGTACATAGCGATCCATTATCACGAGAATGACATTTCAATTAATAAAGTGTGTACATATTTACATATAAGTACCGGGTATTTCAGTAGTATTTTCAAGAAAGAAATGAAGCTGACCTTTGTGAACTATGTGATGCAACTTCGGATGGAATCTGCTAAAGATTATCTACGTTCAAGTGATTTGAAATCTTTTGAAATCGCGGAGAAGGTTGGATTTATCGATCCTAATTATTTCAGTTTTTGTTTCCGTAAGCAATTCGGAATATCTCCAAAAGAATATCGGAATAATGCGGGAGGAGCAACGACGAGTGAGCATTAAATTGAAAGATTCACGACAATCTAAACTTTCAAAAAAACTTAAAGTCCCACTCTCGTTCAATCTAAGAAGTATTCAAGTCATTATTACGATATCTTTCTCGATGATTACGGTTGTCGTGGTGCTCCTAGTTAGCCTATTACTCTACAACAAGTTCGCTAAATCTGCAGAAGACAACGCTTATCTAAACATTCAACAAATTATAGAACAGGTGAACTCCCACTTGGAGCTATATGTCAAAGGCATGCAGGATATATATGAAGTGGTGGAACAGCAAATTGGTCAAACAGGTAACATCTCGGATTCATTATTGAAGGAACAACTGACGACACTTCTTCGGACCCGTGAGGACTTGGTCTCTGTCGCTCTGTTTACACCGGTAGGTGACATGGTATTGGACGTACCCGATGCGAACATGCGCCGAAATACACAATTAATGAAACAAAGTTGGTTTCAGACTGCACTTAAGCAACCGGAATCCGTCTCCTTCTCTCAACCTCATATTCAGAACTTATACAAAGGGCAATATAAATGGGTAGTTTCATTAAGTCGGATGATCCAGTATAGGGAAAAGGGAGAATTGAAGCAGGGTATTCTGTTGGTGGATGTTAATTTTCGGACGATTGATGAGCTTAGCAGCAAAGTAAGTCTTGGTAAAAAAGGCTATGCCTATATTATCGATGCTCTAGGAAATATCATTTATCATCCACAGCAGCAATTAATTTATGCAGGACTTAAATATGAAAATATTGAGCCTGTATTTAAGTACGCCTTCGGAAGTTATATGGACACATCTACAGAAGAAGAAAGATATATTACGGTTAGAACAGTGGACCCGATTGGTTGGAAAATCGTTGGTGTGGCCTATCCAGATGAGATTGTAACAACGAAGAGGGATCTTAATCATTTCGTTGGATGGTTTCTAACGATCGTTATGGTTGTCGTACTATTGATTTCTATTTTTGTGTCTGCCAAGATATCACAGCCTATTCGCCGGTTAGAGAAAGTGGTTAAGCAGGTAGGGCAAGGTGATTTTAGCACACCTATTGATGTGAAGGGTGCTTATGAAGTAGAGCAATTATCCAAGAGGTTTAACCTTATGCTACATCGAATTCGTCAACTTATGAGTCAGATTATATATGAACAGGAAGCGAAGCGGAAAAGTGAACTAGATGTACTTCAAGCGCAGATTAATCCACATTTTCTCTATAATACGTTGAATTCCGTTATCCGGCTTGTAGAGCGGGGGAAGAACGAAGATGTCGTTACTGCGATCACTTCACTGTCTAAATTATTCCGTATTAGTCTTAGTGAAGGAAGGAATATGATCACGTTAGAGGAAGAATTAGAGCATGTCCGTCATTATCTGATTATCCAAAAGATAAGATATAAGAGTAAATTTAATTACGAGATGGATATTCAGGATGAGGCATTAACTTGTATAACGCTGAAACTTATCATTCAACCGATTGTCGAGAATGCCATCTATCATGGGATTGAGCTTATGCCAGATGAAGGCTCTATTCGGATCTCAGTCAGAGTTGAAGGGGAGAGAGTTATTATTTCGGTGACGGATAACGGTCTTGGAATGACACCTCAAGTGATGGGACAACTGTTGACAGGTGGTGTGAAGAGTTCAGGAGGATCAGGCGTGGGTGTGAAGAATGTTCATGAACGCATCCAATTGTACTACGGCAAAGCGTATGGACTGACATTTGTGAGCGAAGTGGAGGAAGGAACTACGGTTACTATTACCCTTCCTATGATGATAAAGGAACTAGATCCTGTGGAAGAAGAGGGAATGTTATGAATATAACTATAAGAAGAATATTGTTATTATTGGTTTCTCTTTCACTTGGATTGGTTTCTTGTTCGAATACTCCTTCAAGTTTACGAATGACAGATAGCGTACGTAAGGTGAGCATGATTGTGAAGATGAATAGTGGTTCTTTTTGGAATACGGTTAAGATGGGAGCGGAAGTTGCCGCGAAAGAATACAACGTAGAATTAACATTCCTTGGTCCAGATAGCGAGAATGATATCGAGGGGCAAATTATGTTAGTCGATGACGCGATTAAGAACAAAGCAGATGCTATTATTCTATCAGCAAGTGATTATATGAAGCTGGCACAGGTAACGGATCGCGCAGCTTATCACAAAATTCCGGTCATTTCCATGGATACAGAAGTAGCTTCGGCTCGAGTGAAGACCTTTGTAGGAACCAATAATTATGAAGCAGGACAAAGAGCGGCAGAAAGATTGATTCAATTGATTGGTGGTAAAGGTCAGGTTGGTTTAGTTAGCTTCGTAGAGGGAGCTCGGAATGCGGATGAAAGAGCGTCGGGGATGTTGGATTACATGGCACGGTTCCCTGACGTTAAGGTAATAGATATCGTATATTGTGGTTCAGACATACAGTTAGCGGCACGATTAACGAATGAAATGATTAATCAATATCCAGACCTCAGAGGAATCATCGCACTGAATGAAATAGCAGGGATCGGTGTGTCGAAAGAAGTACAGAAGCTAGGTGCTGGTGGTAGAGTGAAGATCATTACATTTGACAGCCCACCTGAGGTCATTGAGATGTTACAAGAGGGTGTTGTTCAGGCAACGGTCATTCAGAACCCTTATAGTAATGGATATTTAGCAGTGAAGCATGCTGTTGAAGGCATTGAAGGGATCCATGTTCCTGAGCGAGTGGAGACAGGATCCAAGTTGATTGATCTCGATAATATGTTGTGGCCAGAAAATCAAAAGCAACTGTTTCCTTTTGTAAGGTGATGATCGCATGTCTATGAAAAGTTATGGAGGAGGTCCATATCAATGATCAAAAGAATGACAGTCGCTTTACTCATAGGTGCGCTACTCGGATCAGTTATGGCAAGTTGCTCGAGCTCGGCAGACGGAGGTAAATTGCCTCATATTGGTGTAGCGATTTACAGATTCGGAGATACATACATGACGGGTGTTCGGAACTCCATTAAAAGTAGTGCCGAAGGAAAAGTAAAGGTCGAAATTGTAGATAGCCAAAATTCTCAATTGACTCAGAATGATAAAGTAGATGTGTTTATTACGAAAAAAACGAATGCGCTAATTATTAATCCAGTAGACCGGACAGGGGCTGGCATTATTATTGATAAAGCGAAGAGCGCTAACATTCCTGTCGTATTCCTCAATCGAGAACCACTTGCAGATGATATGAAGAAATGGGATAACGTTTATTATGTCGGCGCGAAGGCTGAAGAATCGGGCACGATGTCAGGCGAGATTATTGCTGATTACTGGAGATTACATCCTGAAGCAGATAAGAACAAAGATGGTGTACTCCAATATGCCATGTTAAAAGGTGAACCCGGTCACCAAGATGCTGAATTACGTACGAAGTATGCGATTGAAGCGATTGAAGCTGCTGGTATTAAAGTGGAAAAGGTTGCTGAAGAATCAGCGTATTGGGATCGGGTGAAAGGTCAAGAAAAAATGGATGCGTTCCTTAAATCGAAGGGAAATAGTATTGAGGCGGTTCTAGCGAATAATGATGATATGGCACTAGGTGCTATTGAAGCATTAAAAGATGCAGGTTATTTCAAAGGTGATAAATATATGCCTGTTGTAGGTGTAGATGCAATGGCACCAGCAATAAAAGCGTTACAAGAAGGAACGATGTTAGGAACTGTACTTAATGACTTCGATAACCAAGGTAAAGCTGCTCTAATTCTAGCTACACTGTTAGCGAATAGAGAAACACCTACCAAGGAT
Organism: Paenibacillus sp. Y916; assembly: GCF_056786435.1. Lineage (NCBI taxonomy): Bacteria > Bacillati > Bacillota > Bacilli > Caryophanales > Paenibacillaceae > Paenibacillus > Paenibacillus sp. Y916. Next base: position 800,936 of record NZ_JBXCJA010000001.1, read on the forward strand.
AATGTTGGTTTTGAGATTACGGACAATCAATATGTGTGGATCCAATATAAGAAAATTACGAAGGACAATATTGACGAAGCAAAATAAGGGCATATGAATCGGCTAGATCTTCTTAAGATTAATAGTAGAGTAGTAGCTTACCTTATGTAAACACACAGTGAAAACGGTGGTTTATGTAAGGTTTTTTCCGTTGGTATCTATTGATTAGTAGGTACTTTCCAATAATTGTGGGTTTTAATTGAAAACTAGCATGTTACAATGAATTCATTGCTGGTGACAATATTGTAACTATTCTGTTGCATGTAGATGCAAGACACAAATCGATTCAAAGGAGAGATGGATAAATGAAAACAACATTTATAAAATCATTGATGGCGGGGACGATTGCTACTGTATTGGCTGTGGGAATAACACTACCAGGGTCAGCATCGGCTACTTCTGTTCAGAACAATAACAATAACTACGGTATCTATAATAGTTTGAAAACGTATATTCAAGAGTGGATTAAAAATAATGGTGGAGAATGGACAGTAGTCGTGGATAAAGAAGTGACAATTACTAAGCCTACAAAACCGGTAACAAAGCCAGAGACGAAACCAGTAACGAAACCAGAAACAAAGCCAGAAACGAAACCAGAGACGAAACCAGTAACGAAACCAGAAACAAAGCCAGAAACGAAACCAGAAACAAAGCCAGAGACGAAACCAGTAACGAAACCAGAAACAAAGCCAGAAACGAAACCAGAGACAAAACCAGTGACAAAACCAACAGACACTACGACGAATGATACAACTACAGATAAGTCTAGTGTTACTTCTCAGGTCGTGGATCTAGTGAATAAAGAACGAAGTAAAGCGGGATTGAAATCATTGGTAATAGATGCTAAATTAGCAAATATGGCTCTAGATAAAGCGAAAGATATGAATAATAATAATTACTTTGCTCATCAATCTCCAACGTTTGGATCTCCATTTGACATGATGAAACAATATGGCATCTCGTATAGTTATGCAGGCGAGAACATTGCGAAAGGTCAAAAGACTCCGGCAGATGTTATGCAAGCTTGGATGAATAGTGAGGGACATCGTGCTAATATTTTGAGTGCTAACTTCACAACTATCGGAGTAGGTTACTATAACGGTCACTGGGTGCAAGAGTTCATTAGTAAATAAAATAGACATACTAAATTATACGGCTATACTGTCCCTTGAAAAGGGCGGTATAGCCGTTTTTTTGAAACTATGAGATATCATTCTGAAGTGAAAGTTGATGAAGAACGGGAATAGGTTCTGTAATGAGCGGAGTGAGCGCATTTGTCTCACGACTCTATCATGGAGAACGTAGCTGAGATGGTGGAGTAGAAACCTGGTATGTATTCTAGTTTAACGGAAGCTACAGACCTTAATCTGCCCGAAACGCCTCTTTTAAAATTGTAACGGAAATGAGCGACCTTATTTGATACTTTTTTCTAATATTAGGCTGTTTATTTGAATATAGAGGCCTGTACTTCCGTTACAATTTCATATTGGTGTTTTGGGTTGGAATAGTGTCAGTGTGTTCCGTTAAAAATTGAAACTGTGATACGCTTAATGAGGCAATTGAAAAGTGGGGTTTCTCGAGTAAATAAGTGTTGTTTGAGCAACTAAAACGGGGTAAACAGAAATTGTGGCGGATTTAGAGGACTAATTTGGAACTAACGTTGAGTACCTGTAGCCCATAGCTGAAAGCGATACAAAGTATCGCTACCCTCGGAAGCATAATCTCCTTCCTGACGACGACAGTAACTGTTACATCAATGCAATCCTCATTTGCAAATTAATTATAGAAGTCTTAATGTAAATATAGTTAATCTATTTGTCGAGTGTTGCGGATGATGGAGTTATTCTACCGAGATTATGGAGGGATGATCATTGAATTCAAGTAATTGGATCTGGCGTAGTGTGAGCATTGTCTCGATTGTGTCAACAGTACTATTGTTAGTTGGGTTTATATATGCCATTAAAGATGTGAATGCGCCGCAGGCAGGGACGGAATTGCCTAGACCATCTCAGCAATTAGGAGAGGGAGTGTCCGATGCCATGGACAAGAAAAAGGAATATAAAATTTCTGCCATAGGTGATTCCTTGGCGAAAGGAACAGGCGACGATACGGGGATGGGCTATGTGAAAAGAAGTGTGGAACTTCTTTCAAAGAATAGTAGCAAAAAGACAACATTGCTCAACAATTTAGGGATCAATGGTCTGACTACTGAAGGTCTAGTGACGAAGCTAGATGAACCGGGTGTACAGTACGTACTAAAGCAGTCAGATATCATCATCCTTTCAATTGGTGGTAATGATCTATTCCAGGGAGCCGAGCTGTTATCTTCTGGAGAAGGGCAAAAGGATGGTTCAGCACAGTCAGATGAGTCAACAGATTCAGCACAGTCAGATGGATTAGCTAGTGATATAACTGCTGAGAAACTTCGGAGTGTACTACCTAAATCGTCAGAACAATTACAACTGGCATTGGAGAAATTAAGAGGGATTAATCCAGATGCGTACATTATTTACGTAGGGTTATATAATCCTTTTGGGGATATAGAACAACTATCAACGATCGGCAATGAGGTTGTTACCACATGGAATAACATAGCACAAACCACAATTAATCAAGATAAGTTCATGCTATTAGTGCCAACATATGATTTGTTTACACATCATCTAGGGCGGTATTTATCAACGGATCATTTTCATCCTAATGGTGATGGATATCAACAAATCGCTGATCGAATTGTTCAAGGAATACAGTAAATCAGACGCATAAAGGGGGATATACATATGGTAGATAATATTGTGCTTTCCGTCGATCATATTAGTAAACGAATTGGTAAAAAGATGATCATTAAGGACGTTACTTTTAATGTGCTAGAAGGTGAAATCTTTGGTTTCCTCGGTCCTAACGGAGCGGGAAAAACGACGACTATTCGGATGCTGGTCGATCTGATTAAGCCAAGCAGTGGCACGATCAAGGTATACGGTTATGATGTGAATCGTGACCAGGAAAATGCACTACAATATGTAGGTTCAATTGTTGAAAATCCGGAAGTGTATACGTATCTTACTGGGTGGGAGAATTTAGAACATTTTGCCCGTATGCAGTCTGGTATAGATGCTGTGAGAATTCAAGAGGTTGTAGACATTGTAAAGTTAGATCAAAGGATTCATGATAAGGTACGTACATATTCACTTGGCATGCGTCAGAGGCTGGGAATTGCTCAAGCGTTGTTAGGTCGTCCCAAATTACTTATTCTGGATGAGCCAACGAATGGTCTTGATCCTAAGGGAATCAAAGAGCTTCGTGTATTTATAAGGCAGTTGGCAAACGAAGGGATGGCGGTATTCGTATCAAGTCATCTTTTGAGTGAAATTCAATTGCTGTGCGATCGAGTGGCCATTATTAGTCAAGGTAGTGTGCTTGCTGTGGGTGGAGTGCATGAATTGGTGTCTGAGAATGCTGGTTATGTTATTTGGGATGTGGAGCCGATGTTGGAGGGACGGAAAATACTTTTAGCAAAAGAGGGCGTTCGAGTGGTCGAATCTGCTGAATCTTTACTTGATGATACGATCATAGCAGGAATGTCGGCTAATGCGATTGTTACTCAGAACGAGGAGGAATTGATTCCTGTGATTATTGCTCAATTAGTTAGTGCGGGTATCGCTGTGAAGAGCGTGAATAAGATTAATCCAACACTGGAACAATTATTTCTACAAATGACTGAGGGTGAGAACATTGAGTAATATCCTCCCATTAATCAAGAACGAGTGTATCAAACTTATTAAAAAGAAACGATTTCACATCATTCTACTCATCTTACTCATACTCGTCCCCATGTTCACCTATGCGCAGATGCGTTCGTCCGAGCAGACTCGGGACAAGTTCAACGGGGATTGGAGACTGGAAACTCAACAGCAGATTACAGACAATCAGAACTCTTTGGGAAGTAATCGAATTCCGGAAGAGTGGAAAAAGTATCGACTTATTTTCATACAACAGCTTCAGTATTATTTGGATCATGATGTGAATCCTAAAGAACCGAATGGCGTAACCTTTACGAGACAATTCATGGATAATTCGATCACTTTGTTCATTCCATTGCTTATTATGGCTATCGCATCGGACATTGTTTCTGGGGAGAGAACGACGGGTACGATAAAGATGCTATTGACAAGACCGGTAAAAAGGTGGAAAGTACTGCTGAGTAAGCTTATTGCGCTCATGATGTTTGTTTCGCTGATTGTTGTATCAACTTTTGCTATCAGTTATCTGATTTCAGGAGCCTTCTTCGGTTATGCTGGGTTTAATATGCCTGTGTTTACCGGATTCCAAATGTCAGGTGTTGATGTCGATATGTCCGCTGTACATGCGGTACCACAGTGGGAGTATTTGTTGATGCAATGTGGATTGATATGGTTCGTCGCCATAGTCGTTGCTTTGCTTGCATTCATGGTATCGGTGTTAGTGAAAAGTACGGCTGCCAGTATTGTAGTCATGATGGCTGCACTTATAGCAGGAAATATTCTGACAAATATGGCATCTGCATGGACAAGCGCTAAATATTTGTTTATGGTAAACTTACAGCTTACGAACTATTTATCAGGAACACCAGCTCCCATCGAAGGGATGAATCTTAATTTTTCATTGATGGTACTGGGGGTTTGGGCACTTGGTTCGGTTATTGTGTCATTTACTGTCTTTACGAAACGGGATATCTTGAACTAAAATAGACAAGGATACGAAAACATCTGTTTGCATGTGATGTTTTCGAATCCTACATAAAGATCTACAAAGGAGGAGCATGAATGGTCGAGAGTATCGATTTGTTTGCAGAGTCATCTAAGGGCGGTAGTATAGACCAAACTGGATACGATGTTGACGACATTCAAGTGCTCGAAGGTCTGGCTGCGGTTCGCAAAAGACCAGGAATGTATATTGGTAGTACGAGTACTTCGGGACTTCATCACCTGTTATGGGAAATCGTAGATAATGCGGTGGATGAACATCTTGCCAAATACTGCACAAGAATTGAAATTACATTACACAAAGACGGATCCGTGACAGTTATAGATAATGGACGCGGAATTCCAACAGGAATGCATAAAACGGGTATACCGACACCACAGGTTGTATTTACGATTCTGCATGCCGGAGGTAAATTTGGCGGTTCGGGATATAGGAAATCTGGCGGTCTACATGGTGTGGGCGCTTCAGTAACGAATGCTTTATCTGAATGGCTTGAGGTCGAGATCTATCGTGATGGTAAAATACATCGCCAGCGTTTCGAATATTGGGTTGATAAGCAAGGGAAAGAACATGTAGGCGAACCGTCTGCGGGATTAGAGCAGTTAGGTAACACCAATAAGACGGGTACGAAAGTGACATTCAAACCTGATGCTCGAGTCTTTACAGCAGGAATTCATCTCAATTATGATACATTGGCTGAACGTGTGATGGAGCTTGCATTTCTCAATTCGGGACTTCGTATTGTCCTTAAGGACAGTAGAGCTGATAAGGAAGATGAGTTCTACTATGAAGGTGGAGCAAGTCAGTTCGTTGAATATTTAAATGAAGGTAAGGATGTTCTTCATGATGTTATTCATTTCAATGCAGAGAAAGACGATGTTGAAGTTGAGGTAGCCCTTCAATATAATGCTGGGTATACGGAAACATTGGTCTCTTTCGTTAACTCCATTCCTACACGGGGTGGGGGGACTCATGAAACTGGTTTTAAGACAGCTTACACTCGTGTGTTGAACGATTATGCGAGAAAATCGAGCATACTCAAAGAAAAGGATAAGAATCTAGAAGGTTCAGATTTACGTGAAGGCATGATGGCTGTCATCAGTATCAAAATGTCGGATGTTGAATTTGTAGGGCAGACGAAAGATCAACTTGGAAGTGCCTCTGCAAGAAGTACGGTTGACGCCATCGTATCAGAGAAGATGCAGATCTTTCTAGAAGAGAACCCTCAGGTCGCTCAAACGTTGATCAAGAAATCAGTTCAGGCATCCAAAGCACGTGAAGCAGCTCGGAAAGCTCGAGACGATATCAGAACAGGTAAGAAGCGTAGTGAGAGTTCTAACCTGAATGGTAAGCTAACGCCAGCACAGTCCAAAGATGTTACGCGCACTGAACTATTCATTGTGGAAGGGGATTCCGCGGGTGGCTCGGCCAAACAGGGTCGGGATTCTAAACTTCAGGCTATTCTTCCTTTGAAAGGGAAGCCGTTGAACCCAGAGAAGGCTAAGCTTGCTGATGTCCTCAAGAACGAGGAGTATCGTGCTATTGTATCTGCCATTGGTGCGGGAATAGGAACAGAATTTGATGTACAAGATAGCAATTATTCTAAAGTTATTATTATGACCGATGCGGATACGGATGGAGCACATATCCAGGTATTGCTTCTAACGTTCTTTTACCGTTACATGAAACCCCTTATTGATGCTGGCCGTGTATATATCGCTCAACCGCCATTGTACAAGATCACCCGTAAATCGGGTAAGCTTGAGACGATGCGTTATGCATGGAGTGACGAAGAGCTTGCGAATTATTTGAAGGAATTCGGAGATAAGTATGAATTGCAGCGTTACAAAGGACTTGGTGAAATGAATCCTGAGCAATTATGGGAAACGACGATGGATCCAGAGTTGAGAACATTGCTTAAAGTAGAGATTGTAGATGCCGCCAAGGCGGAGCGACGAGTATCTACACTTATGGGTGATAAAGTGGAACCACGTAAACGCTGGATTGTAGATAATGTCGACTTTACAGATGTTGTAGAATAGAAGGTGAAAATGTGAGTTTATCAGAAGAATTTCTACCGGTATATTTAGAAGAGGTCGTAGGAGATCGTTTCGGTCGATACTCTAAATACATTATTCAAGATCGTGCCATTCCTGACGTACGGGATGGATTGAAACCAGTACAACGGCGTATCCTATATTCGATGTACGACTCTGGTAACATGCCTGATAAACCTTATCGCAAATCGGCCAAAGCTGTCGGTGATGTGATGGGGAATTACCATCCACATGGAGATTCATCGATTTATGATGGGATGGTACGTATGGCTCAGCCATGGAAGATGGGTCATACGCTTATAGATGGACACGGGAACTGGGGATCCATTGATGATGATCCAGCAGCAGCAATGCGTTATACAGAAGCAAGGTTATCTCCAATTGCCTTAGAATTGCTGCGTGATATCGAAAAAGGAACAGTCCTATTTAAAGATAATTTCGACAACACTACACAAGAACCAACCGTATTGCCTTCAAGGTATCCTAACTTACTCGTCAATGGTGCGAGTGGAATTTCGGCAGGATTTGCTACTGAGATTCCCCCGCATAATTTGCGCGAAGTGATTGATGCTTGTATTGCTGTGATGCAGAAACCTGAGATTGAGCTTGAAGAATTGATGACATTTATCAAGGGCCCAGACTTCCCACTTGGTGGAACAATCATGGGTGGAGAAGGCATCATGGATGCTTATCGTACCGGTAAAGGTCGTATATATTTAAGATCTAAGACGGAAATTGAATTTCTACGTGGTGGCAAGCAACAGATTGTCATTACGGAAATCCCATTTCAAGTCGTTAAATCACGCCTTGTTACAGCGATGGAGAATATTCGATTGGAGAAAAAAGTCGAGGGTATTGCTGAAGTTCGTGACGAGAGTGGTCGAGAAGGGCTACGAATCGTCGTCGAGCTTAAGAAGGAAGCGGATGGACAGGGTATTTTGTCATATTTGTTGAAGAAAACAGATCTGCAAATTACGTATAACTTCAATATGGTGGCGATTGTTAACAAAGCTCCACAACAATTAGGGCTTAAGCCTATTTTGAAAGCATATATTGATCATCAACGTGAAGTTGTTACGCGCAGAACTAAATATGATCTCAATAAAGCAGAAGATCGCCTACATGTGCTAGAAGGGCTAGTTAAGGCGCTGAACATTCTGGATGAAGTCATTGCAGCCATTAAGGCTTCTAAGAACCGTCAGGATGCACAGAACAACTTAGAGTGGATGTTTGGCTTTACTGAGCGCCAAGCGGATTCCATTCTGACGTTGCAACTTTATCGCATAACGAACTTAGAGATCACAACATTGACGAAAGAAATGGATGAGCTCAATAAGAAAGCAGCTAATTTACGTGCTATTTTAGAAAGTGATAAGAAGTTAGTCGCTTTGATCCGCAAAGAATTGATGGATATAAGAGATAGGTATGGAATTGATCGCAGATCTGTTATCCAAGGTGAAGTGGAAGAGATTAAGGTGAATCTCGAAGTGCTAGTCAGCTCTGAAGATGTGATCCTAACCTTATCCAAAGACGGTTATATTAAGCGAACGAATATGTTATCTTTTACTCGCTCAGGTGGGGAACGGGATGGTTCAGGCGTCAAAGAAGGCGATTATCTTAAGAAGGTAATGGAGCTCAATACACTCGATAACTTACTTGTCTTTACACAAAGAGGACAATATTTCATGTTGCCGGTTCATCTCATTCCTGAATTCAAATGGAAAGATGCCGGAACGGCCATCGTTAATCTTATAAACCTATCTAAAGAGGATGCCATCATTGGAGTGATACATGCGACAGCATTGGATGATCCTGGTAAGAGCCTTGTATTTGTTACGAAGAGAGGTCAGGTTAAAAGAACTGAGCTGAAAGAATATATGACTACTCGTTCTAATGCAGTTGCTGCATGTAAAGTAGGAGAAGAAGATGAGATTATCTCCGTTACGATGAGTGACAGTACCCAGGATATCCTCTTAGTAAGTAAAGATGGCATGTGTATTCGCTTCAATGAACAAGAAGTAAACGCCATGGGGCGAGTATCGGGCGGTGTTAAGGGAATACAGTTACGTGAGGGCGATGAGATTGTGTCTGCACTCTGGGTAGATGAAGATGAAGGTGAGATTCTGACGATTAGTGATATTGGTTATGCTAAACGTTCACTTTTGGCCGACTATTTACCGCAAAGCCGTGGTGGAAAAGGGTTACCAACATTTGAATTTAAGGAAGGTAAGCGTGTGAAGCGCAATGGTAGCTATTTAGCCGGAGCTTTTTACAGTAAGGAGCCTGTGGAGATCGTTGTGGTTAGCCAAGCGGGAATTTCGAATGTGATTACTTCCGCACAAGCTCCAATTGCTGAACGAAAATCGACAGGTAAGCAACTGATTCATCTAGAGAAGAATGACCAAATTATTGATTTGTTTGAGAAATAATGTGATATGTGAGAAGACATCCCGCTTAAGTTCTAGCGGGGCTGTTTTCTTTTTATTTAAGAAAACAAGATGATCTAGGAAGGAATTGGAACATTTATCACGAAAATGAATGAGTAGGAAGATGGATAAATCATTCATTAATTAAATAAAGTTCTATAATAGAAAGGCAGGTATACCATTGCAGACTTCCGAATTCGCGAAATTATGGTCCCAGCTCAGTAAAGATTATAAACTGCATATGGATAGCGAGCTTACGCCTATACTGACAGAACCTCAATTAATTGTTCTAGAAGTCATCCTGGAACGCGGCACGATGAAACCTTCTGATTTCATCCCCTATCTAGCCACGAGCCCTGCTGCGGTTACTATGCTTCTAGATCGAATGGAGAAGAACGGTCTGTTGGCAAGGGAACGAGATCACGACGATCGACGAATTGTCTGGGTATCCATATCCGAGAAGGGCAAGCAGGAAGCAGAACGAGGTATGCAAATTCGTGATGCTTTTCTATCCAATATGTTAAATCGTATTTCATCGCATAATCAACAGCTTCTTATTTATCTTTTGGGTAAGATTACATCCAAAGTGGTATGATCAGATGAATAATCGTAGAGACATCAAAAGGGAGTCATACATATGAACAAGATAGAAGTATTAAGAAATCCCAAACAACGTAAACTACTTTTCGGAGTGGGTCTTAGCTGGCTGTTCGATGCTATGGATGTTGGGATTATATCATTTATCGTCGCTGCCCTAAAAGAGGAATGGTCTCTCTCAGCGGGCCAGATTGGCTTTCTTACAAGTATAAGCTCTGTAGGGATGGTGCTCGGTGCTGCTTTAGCAGGGGTTATGGCAGATCGTTATGGACGTAAATCCATTTTGTTGTGGACATTATTAATATTTTCCATAGCGAGTGGCTTATCTGCGCTAGCTACTGGGTTTGGTGTACTGTGTTTATTACGTTTCATCTCTGGTATTGGGCTGGGAGGAGAACTTCCCGTTGCATCCACATTAGTATCTGAATCTGTGCCTGCCAAAGAGCGGGGTCGTGCAGTAGTGTTATTGGAAAGTTTTTGGGCAGTTGGTTGGATATGCGCTGCACTTATTGCGTACTTTATTATTCCGAAATATGGCTGGCAGGCAGCTTTCGTCATTGGAGCACTCCCAGCATTTTACGCAATTTACCTACGACGTGCGATAGAAGATCCTCCACGTTTCATCAAACAAAGTGGCCTACGCAAAGTTTCATTTCGTGAGAAAGTAGTACAAGTATGGTCGATGGAGTATCGTCGTTCTACCATTATGCTGTGGATCTTATGGTTCACCGTCGTATTCTCGTATTATGGCATGTTTCTATGGCTACCCACGGTGATGACACTTAAAGGGTTTAGTCTGGTTAAGAGTTTTGAGTATGTGTTAATTATGACTTTAGCTCAATTACCGGGTTATTTCACAGCGGCATATTTCATTGAGAAATTCGGACGTAAATTCGTCCTTGTGACTTATTTAGTGATGACGGCTGTGAGTGCAGTGTGGTTCGGATATTCAACATCTGTTGGCATGTTGATTACGTCCGGTATATTCTTATCCTTCTTTAACTTGGGAGCCTGGGGTGGACTGTACGCCTATAGCCCGGAACTATATCCTACAAAGGTTCGTACGACCGGAGTAGGACTTGCAACGGCTATGGGACGTGTTGGTGGTGTTATTGCTCCACTGTTAGTAGGGCTACTAGTTTCTCGAGACGTTGCGATTGATGTTATTTTTAGTATGTTCTTCGTAGTCATTCTAATTGGAGCTGCTGCTGTGCTCTTTCTAGGGAAAGAAACGAAAGGAATCGAGCTTGAGGACGAATAGTTGCTTGTACATCATTTAGCCGTTTTTCTTAAACAAAATGAAAACCTGTTCATAAATGAACAGGTTGGTTTTGTATCGTATGTTGTTCAAGGAGAAGGGAGTTCATAACCTCTTGACTTCTAGATGAGATCCTCGTCATCTTCGAAGGAATCCTCAGCATCGTCGTCTTCTACATCTTCAACTTCCTCAATTTCTTCGACTTCTTCCTCAGCAGAATCTTCACTAAGGATTTCTTCCGTCAAGTCTTCGGTAGGGTCGGATAATTCTGCTTCATCTACAATGATTTCTTCTGACACGATATCCATTTCTAAATCTCCCATATTGATCCCTCCATTTATACACTTAGTTCACTAAGTGTAGATCTAATATATCATTAAATCATAGAAAAGTTTGTCACTTCATGCAGGTAGAAACTATAAAATTTCCGCTATTTTCTGATAAATTATCGTTTATATCTATGGATTTCCATCTTGGGATAGTCAGTTTTTGCAGATTGATAGAATGAACCTTTTTGTGTTGGCATTTGTTTATGATGTATAGCTGATTTGAGAGGAGGGTGACGTTTGACAGAGCAGGATTTGTTCCAAAGGTACAACAAAGATGTATATAAGACCTGTTATTACATGTTAAACAATGTCTCTGATGCAGAAGATGTGTGCCAAGATGTATTTATCACCGTATTCAGACAAGATTGGCAACAAATCGAATTTATCAAAACGTGGATCATAAGAGTCGCAGTCAATCATTGTCTGAATCATTTGAAAAGAAATCGTAGCTTAAGAATGAAAGAGCAAAGAAATCAGCGGCTCTATCGAGTGACATTCGATAAGTCTGTTGACTCTGTCATTGAAGACCGAGAGACAGCCAAGGAATGGAGCGGCTTTCTGAGCCAATTACCACATAAGATTCGGGCAGTGGTATCACTAAGATATGTGCATGATTTAAGCCTATCTGAAACATCGGATATATTACAAATACCTATAGGCACAGTCAAATCAAGGCTTCATAAAGGTATGAAGTTAATGAGAAAGATATTGGATGAGCACGGTTATCAAGAAGCTTGGGAGGGGAATGTGGATGAGGGACATAGAGGAAACGCTATCGCAGCATTTAAAAGATGATAAAGAACTAACCTATCCTGATTTTGATGTGATGTGGGGTAACATACAGAAGGCTAGAGATCGATCAGAAGGTAATGTAATAACTGTGACTGAACGGCAGCCAAGATTTCATTTGCGTAAAAGCATCATTGCTACATCCGCAGCTGTTCTGATTCTTGCAACACCGGTTTATGCTGCGTTTCATGTAGAGTGGAGTGATGTTCTATCAGGGAGAAGTGGGATTCAGTCAGCACTGACGCAGGGATTAGGTCAGGTTGTTGAGAAATCGGTGAGGAATGATGGTGTTGTATTGACGCTTCATACGGCGATTGTGGATGATAACCGCACCGTTATTTTGTATAGCTTAGATTTAGGAGATCATCCGAATAAGTTATGGAACTTCTCTAATATGACTTTAGAAGATGAACAAGGAGTAGTCATTGAAGGGAACTATAGTAGTCAACGATGGGATGAACAGAATAAACGATTTACAGGCTACTTTGAAACGGAATGGACACCGGATCAAGAAGAAGCTAGAGTACAATTTACAGCGAGCGGTTTACAGTTTCTATCAAATATACAGAAGGATATTTCATTTAATCCATTAGAGGATGGCATCCAATCTTTTGATATCAAGCAGGATGGAATAGATAAAGTTAACGTTCAATCGTTCATCCAAGATAAAGACACGGCCATGATTTCTTCATCCGTCATATTCAGTCAATCGGAAGCGAAGGCTTGGGCATATCCAAGAATTAATGCTAAAGAAGGACAGACAGCATTGTATGACCTAGGGGGTGGGGTATTCGGTACACCTGGAGATCAGGGTGAGTATGTAAGTCAGCAGTATTTCCGTCTGAGTGATTTGGAGAAGGAATCTACAACATACGAATTAGAATATACTAGAGAAGAAGAGAGACTAAATCAATCATGGAATTTCGATCTTGTGCTTCATAAATCTCAGATGATAACAGGTACTTTTAAACGAGATATGAATATACCATTAAATGATGGCTCCAATGATGTGATGCTTAAGGAAATGGTAGTCACTCCGACACAAATCAAAATCAAAGTAACCCACAACGATAAATACTTAAAGCTTCCATATGCTCAATATTCACTAGATGTTAATGGGACGGTATTAGATGGAGGTATGTGGTCCGATAGTGATGGTGGAAACACGCCTTATGAAACGACATTCCGATTTGAACTCCCTACTCAGGTGCGAATCACGGAGGATTCCCTTGTGACATGGGTGCAGAAGCATGAAATTATTAGATATGATGGTGGCGCTGAACCAATTCTTCTCAAGGATATTGGAGATGACAAGAAAATAACATTAACTGAATTGAATGGATACGCTGTGAAATGGACGTATTACACAAAGGACGATAATCTTTATGTGGAGAGCGAAAGCTCAGATTTGAATTTTGGCGGAATCAATCAGACCTATAGATTGGTAGATGGGAAGAGGAATTATGGTAGACCGCTAACTGCAAACTTCTCTGGAGACGGTAAGAACAAATCAATTGATATTTATAAGGATTTCAAGGGAAGCGATGCTGAGGTGTATATTTGGATGTATAATATTGAAGATCCGAATAAGGTTGAGCGAGTAGAAATAATGCCTGGATTGAAATAAGTTGTAAATATCGTTCGTATAAGTTGGACATTCTTTCTTTTCTTGATGAGTCAGCGGGGGCTTAACAAGAGATAGAAGGAATGTCCATATTTTTGCGTGGTTAAGGGATATGCTGAAATAGTGATTGGGATAAGGACGGGGACGCCCAAACTAGCGAAGGTTATGATAGTATTATAATTACAGATAAGCAGGATGAGCGGGAAGTAGGACGACTCAGGGCTTAATACATAATGTACAGAAGGGTGATATCATGCAAACTTTAAATGACGTTATTTTTGATATGGATGTATATGATGAATTTGGTTGGGAGTTAGAGAATATTAAGACGATGAAGCTTAATGGAACAGAGATCTCAAGTAAATTTCTAAACTTTGTTCTGCAAAAAGGAGATACGGTCGAGATCGAAACTTTGGTGGGGAAAGTGTATACAGAGAAGATAGGGTGATAAATCACTAGGCTAAGTTCCTCCTTTGATGTAAATAGTTGTAACTTCTTGAGTCAGTTGACGTTATATACTATATCGATCAAGCGAGGTGAGGTTACTTATGTTCATGAGAAAGAATAAAGTAAATCGTTTATACGACCGCAGGGAGGAAGAAAGTCTTCCATTCATCCGTGATCGGCGTTCTCTGCTGATCTCCATAATATTATTATCATTGGTCATCATACTGGGTATCCGCTATCCGGGACCGCTAATGACAGTCGAATGGCTTCTTCAATTAGTGGGCCTGCCTATAAGTTCTGGTGACAATGGAATGGGATTGCAGTTTGCGAGCTTATTTTTTTTGGCTCTATTGGTGGTTGGTTTAATCTTCATGGACAGAGCCCTTAATCACAACAAGTTTGTAGCTTTCATCGTTATTTTGATGTTAGTGAATAATGCACCAGGTTGGTTAACGACGAACTATCAACGTTTATTCGCCTCAGGAGTGTATGCAGTGGAAGTGGATCCTTCACAAGTTAGATGTAACTATGTTCTTAAGGAGCATCAATTTACGGGTACATGCCAATTGAAACTTAAGAACAATAGTAGAGAACTCGTTGAAGTTGTACCTGTGATAAACTTTTCTAAGTTTTGGAGTGTATCAGATTCGAATAGGCCTGTTTTGCCTGTGATCACTTTGTCTGCTGTTAGAATTCCACCACGTTCTGAAGGGGTTCATAAAACTGAATTTAACATGAAAGTGGATAGTGATGTGGATACTTCAGGAAGTACGGGTGGTGATATGAGCATTACTTTGAACGATGGGGTTCATGAGCGAAGTTGGGAATAGAGATCATAAGAGGGGGCGTTGTTTATGACAGATTCAATTATTGATTATTACAATAGCTTTGGGGAGAGAGAGTGGAGCCGGTTAGATCGAGAGCCACTCGAATTTACGGTGAACTGGCATTACATCCAACAGTATCTTCCGGCAAAGGGCCATATATTGGATAATGGAGCGGGTCCGGGTAAGTATGCCATTGCCCTTGCGCAACAAGGGTATCAGATGACGTTAACAGATCTTACCCCCAAACTTGTTGAAATAGCAAAAGAGAAGGCGTATCAGTATGGTGTGGAATCATTGTTTGATGGGTTTCATGTAGCGGATGCTCGGGATTTATCGCAGTTCGTTGATGAATCATTTGATGCATCGTTGATGCTAGGACCCATGTATCATCTACAGGATGAAATGGATCGTCGTACTGCTGTTAAAGAACTTCATCGAGTGACGAAGAGTGGTAATTATGTATTTGTTGCTTTTCGGTCTCGCACGAATCATGCACTTGCGTCATTGTTATCTCCGAATCATTGGAAGCCGAATGATAATATGAATGCTATTCAAGAGTTTATGAACAATGGTATCTTTAATCATAGTGATGAAGGAAGATATACAGGCGCCTATTTTTACAACGTAGAAGATATTAATCCTTTCATGGAGAGTAACGGGTTTCAATCCATTCATCTCATTGGTTCAACCAATATCGGTGCATTATTAAATGAAGAGCAGCTATCTTATTGGAAACAGAAGGGTACTGAGGAATATGCGCAACTGGTAGATCTTCTTATACAGACAGCTCAAGATCCAGCTCTATTAGGCATTTCCTCACATCTTCTATATATTGGCCGAAAGAAATAAGGATCACGAAAAATATCCCCCCTCCAAGTTGACTCGATTCCCATGATAACATGAGTTTCGCGAGTGCTTACTTAAAGGGGGGACTTTGTTATTTCCTATAGTATTTAAGGAAGTTTGTTTCCGGCTGCTCTGTAAATCTCGTACCATTCCTGTCTTGGCAATGCTTAACTGCAATTGATTAATAATCAACTTATGATCTATGTACTTGCTAAGTAATTCAATCTGCATAGGGTTTTGATTACTTACTCCAAAATGTCTGACCTTACCACTGTCGCGCAATATGGTGAAAGCTTCGTTAACTTCTTCAGGTTCTACTAGAGTATCTGGACGATGCAATAGTAGAACGTCTAGATACTCCGTTTGTAAACGTTGTAGAATGCCATCGACTGAATTTAAAATATGTTCCTTAGAAAAGTCGAAGTAACCATCCCGAATTCCGCATTTGCTCTGGATAATCATGTTGTCTCGAATGCTAGAATTCATGTCAATAGCTTGTGCGAAACACTCCTCAGATTTACCCCCACCATAAATATCAGCATGATTAAAAAAGTTTATGCCTTCATCCATCATTATAACTCTTAATTGCGTTTGATTGTATAAAAATACACCTCTCAGATTGTTAATAGGTTAACCTAGAAGGTTCCCCTATAACTATTCTAAGAAGTGCTGCAAATATTGAACATTTGAAGACTACAGTTCAGTGAGTGCCTGCGGCCACAAATCCCAAGGATATTGCGAAGGAGGAGAGGATACTAAAGTAACCTCTTCCTTCGTTACCGGATGGGGGAAGCCGACAAATACTGACCAAAGGGCGATTTGTTGTCCGACTTTATTCAGTTGACTTCCATACTTTTGATCACCATAGAGTGGATGACCTGCATGGCTGAATTGCACACGTATCTGATGTGATCTACCCGTCAGAAGTTCGACTTGTACTAGACTTAACTTGTCAGAAGTTCCGATAACCTTATAGTCGAGGATGGCTTCTTTAGCGCCGTCCGTTCCCCGCGGAACAACGGTTACCGTATTGGTCTTCGCATCTTTTAATAGCATATCTGTTAATCTTCCATGAGAAGAAGGAAGAGTGCCATGGATGACAGCCAAATACACTTTACGGAAATTTCGACTGCGAACGCACTCGGATAAACGAGAAGCGGCTTTCGAAGTTTTAGCGAAGATCATCGCCCCTCCAACCGGTCGATCCAGTCGATGGACAAGACCAACATAGACGTTACCGGGTTTATTATAACGATCCTTTATATCCTGCTTGAGAATATTAACTAGGTCAGGATCCCCTGATGCGTCTTCTTGAGTAGGTACATTCACAGGCTTGACGATTCCAAGAAGATGGTTATCTTCATAAAGAATCGGTATATTTGAGCCCGATGTGTCTACATCATTCATAAACTTAAGCCTCCCAGCGACCTAGTATTCCACAAGGCAGTGTCAGCCTAGAAGATGTGATAGGTAAACCAATTTCACCGGAAGATATATTCCCACTATATTTACGTGCCATCGTCATAGTCAGCATATTGGTTAGAACTGTTGGCGAAATGCCAGTCGTATAGGAGTTAATCAGCATAAAGAGAGGCTTGTCCGACATAATTTCCATACAGCTCTCTAGAAACGGATACAAGCTTGACTCCAGCTTCCACATCTCGCCACCTGGTCCACGTCCATAGGAAGGAGGGTCCATAATAATGGCATCGTACTTATTCCCACGACGTTGTTCGCGTTGTACAAATTTAAATACGTCATCTGTGATATAGCGTACTGGACGGTTAGCAAGACCAGAAAGTTGAAGATTCTCTTTAGCCCACTGAACCATACCCTTTGCCGCATCGACATGTACAACTTCTGCTCCGGCATAAGCTGCAGCAACGGTAGCACCGCCAGTGTAAGCGAATAGATTCAATACTTTAATGGGACGACCAGCATCAGCAATTTTATCCATCATCCAGCGCCAGTTCACAGCTTGCTCAGGAAATAGACCAGTATGTTTGAAACTTGTAGGTTTAATATGGAATTTCAATTTATCATATGAAATACTCCAGCGCTCAGGGATCGGTTTCTTCATATCCCATTGACCACCACCTGCAGAACTACGCGTGTAGTGACCATGAACTTTACGCCATGTGTCTGTTTCGTTTTCTAATGGCCAAATAATTTGTGGGTCCGGTCTGCGTAAGATGACATCGCCCCATCTTTCCAGCTTATCACCATTACCTGTGTCTAATAATTCGTAATCTTTCCAATCGTGTGCTACATACATCATTAATCCATCCTTCATTTCAGTCTAAAATTCTTATAGAACTTATAAATTATATTGTACATCATTTATCCTCATGAATGCATCCTAATCATAGGGAGATCTGTAATCTCTACTTGAAATCCAACTATTTTACGAGTAGAAAGAGAATAACGAGTGTTGTACGTACAATATATTGTTAATAATATGTAGGAGAACATTCCCGTAAAATCGTAGAGGGACTTAATCGTAATGATCATATGACATTTGAAATTGTGAATAAACCTGTTCTTACGAAACCCGACTCAATTCGCAGACTGTGTATTGATGCTAATTTATACATACCACTTCGAACCTGGCAACGAATTGATTCTTGGTTCTCATATGTTGGAAGTATGTCCAACGATCGCGGCGGATAAGCCACGTATTGAGGTTCATCCATTATCTATTGGGGATCGCTAAGATCCAGCTCGTATGATCTTTGATGGTCGTAGTGGTCCAGCCTTAGTAGCATCCCTTGTAGATATGGGCAACCGTTTCCGTCTTATCATCAACGTAGTCGATGCAGTTAAAGCGCAACATGAGATGCCAAAACAACCTGTTGCACGCGTCATGTGGAAGCCTGAACCTTCGCTTTCAGTATCTGCTGAATCATGGATCCTTGCAGGAGGAGCACATCATACCGTATTCTCTTACAAAGTAACGACAGAACAGCTAGTTGACTGGGCTGAGATGGTTGGAATCGAGTGTGTCATTTTTTCATTCTATACAGGGATTGTGTGAATCAACATATGAACTAAGGAGAGACATATTGTAACTTATAGACAAAGACCGCCGTCTTAAGTGAGAGGGGTGATTTTAAATGATTAAGAGGTTGTTGATCTCAATGTTAATAATAGCTTCACTTGCTTGTGTTTTCTATGTTGGATATACAATGGGCGATAGAAACAATAACTCGAAAACCGAAGAACTTGCTAAACAAAGCATAAATTCAAAATGGGTAAAGTCAGCGGAACCACCCTTACCAGAGATTGTAATTGATGGCATTAAAATAAATGTTGTTCGTAGCAGTTACACCTGGTGTGCTCCTTCTTTTCTCAATGAAGGTAGTTGTGTAAGCGTGGATGGATCTATACCTGAATTGACGCCAACCATTGTTACTAAAGGATCAAAGGTAGAGGCAAAGGCTCCCAAAGGAATCAAGGAATTTACAATTTCAATTACAAACATTGATTCCAATGGTGATCCTTACTTCGTTCCGAATGATAAAGGGATATATTTATATAAAATTTACTGTGATTGGTTCTTAGATCAAGGGCAATCTGACTATTACTTCTCCGTCGAAGTTATCTAACCCGTATATTGATAATAATCTTGCTTCTCTTGTGTAACGAACCCACAGGATTCATACAATTTCAAGGCTTGTGGGTTATGTACAGCTACCTCCAACCATAATTCATTATCGTTAGGTTGTTCCTGCTCGATTATAAGTTGGAGCGTTCTCCGTCCAATTCCTTGGCCACGAACTGCCCGATCCACAGTGAAGGCGTAGATCCAAGTCTCTGCTTCCGATGGTAATACATTAATTTTACCTGCCATTACGCCATCGGATTCTATCATGTACATATGATGAAGACCATCGCTAGCTAATATCTGAGCCATATCCAGTACATCCTCATCGCTCATCTCAAAGCCATCTTTATCAAGACGAATTAAATCATTGATATCATCATGTACAGCCTTCCGGATGGTGACTTTCCGCTGTGAAATGAGTTGTTCATTGGACAATGATGGATCCTTTGTGTGTGTGTAATCCCATCGCATTTGATACTCTGAGCACTCATATTGGCAAGGGGTTACATTAAGAAACTCTTGCCCAGCAATCGAATTAGCAGGTGCATTTAACAATAGTGAAGAATAGCCTGCAATTGCTGAATCTTGTAGAGCTTCTTTTAACAATGAAGTGAAAATTCCTCTACGACGATAATCAGGATGCACCATGCCACAGATCTCTAACTTACTGCCGAACTTATAAACACCCAGGAAACCAGTTAGTGTATCTCCCACATAACGGAAATAATCATGCTTTTGCTCTGTCTTTCGGTTACGTAACATCTCCCAGTTAAGCTTGAGGGCTAGCTGGTCGGCATTCTCGCAAAGTTGTTGTAGATCTTGAATATCTTGAAGTTGTTGATTGTTAAGCATGTACATACTCCTCCTAGTTTTCCTCTCCCAAGTAAAGGTTACTTCAATTCATTATTGAAATTGTACACCTGAGGGTTTATGAAAGCTATAGATTTGAAAAGTGTTTGGAGAATAATAGGCGCATGCCTGTTTCTCACCGAAGGGAAAAAGAATATGCTGTAGTTATACAAAGCCTAGAAGGTGGTTAGACACATGGGTATGAAGAACGGCTCACAATATATGAAGCAAATCGATCAATCCAAACCCGAGGTCTGGTTTCGCGGTGAGAAACTTTCGGGTAGATTATCGAATCATAAGGCTTTCCGTGGTCTAATACGCACACAAGCTTCTTTATACGATATGCAGAATGAGCTGGAGTATATAGACAGAATGAGCTATACCTCACCAATAACAGGCAATCGGGTGGGAATGTCCTATCTGCAACCAAAGAGTAAACATGATGTGGCTAAACGCCGAGTTATGATGTCATTATGGGGTGAACGGCATCATGGGCTGATGGGACGTTCTCCTGACTACATGAATACAGCTCTAATGGCATTTCATGCAAGCGCGAAGCTGCTGTCAGAGGATTCACCAGAATATGAACATAATCTAAGGAACTATTATGAGTATTGCCGCGAGAATGATGTGACGCTTTCTCATGTTTTTGTGCAGCCACAGGCTAGTAGAGTGGTCCGATTGATGGATGACGGATCTTTTGATACATCAGCAGCCAAGATTGTAGATCGAAATAAGGATGGAATTGTTGTTAGTGGTGCATTTCTATTAGCTACACAAGGGGTAACGGCTGACGAAATATGGGTTCATCCACCTGTTGCAACTCATCTTCAAGAAAAGAATAATCCGAATACTTTTGTCTTTGCTGTGCCAAATCATTTACCAGGAATGAAGTGGATCTGTCGGGAAAGCATGGTTGGGGGTGATTCGTCCTTTGATTATCCTTTAAGCTCACGTTTCGAAGAAATGGATACACTGATCGTATTTGATCATGTGCTTGTTCCGTGGCATCGTGTATTTGTGGCAGGTAACGATTCGTTATCACAACGATTATTCAGTGAGAGTGGATTTCATACGCATACAGCTCACCAGGTACTATGTAGGTATATTGCTAAAGCAGAGTTTATATTAGGTGTCGTACTGCAGATGGTAGAATCACTTGATATAGGAACAAACCCACATATTATTGAGAAAGTATCCGAAATCATCGTTCATGTGGAGACGTTAAAATCTCTACTTATTGCCTCTGAACTCAATGCAGTCGTTGATCGTTGGGGAAGTGTGCTTCCGGATCGAAATGCTCTATGGACCGCAAACGTAATCTTTCCCAAAATATATCCACGTATGATGGACATTATTCAGCTTATAGGGGCTAGTGGAGTAATTATGATTCCATCAGAATCGGACTTCAATACAGAGTTGAGGCCTTATTTAGACACTTATCTCAAAGGGAATGATCGTGCTGCGAAAGATAAGGTGCAGTTATTTAGATTAGCATGGGAACTTAGCGTAAGTGGCTTCGGGGGGCGGCAGGAACTATATGAGCGATTCTTCTTCGGTGATTCCAATACAGTGAATAGGAGACTTTATCAAGGCTATTCTCATAAAAAGAAATATATTAACCGCGTGAAAAATTTCTTGAAATAAGGAATCGATGACATAATCACTTATCCAAGTGAATATATATGTTAGGGGGAACGTCCGGGAATTAGGGAGAGGGAAACCGTCCGAAAGAGCCATCCTGTATAAGATGGAGGCGGACGGATATGACCGTAGAACAGCTCATGCAACTGTTGGTACTGGTGATTATGATTGTTGGGCTCGCAGTTGGAAAAGGGAAGTCATAAGGCAGATGGAGAGATCTTTGTGAGGTGATCCCATCTTACCCGCATGAGATTCATGCATATAACAAAGAGCGCCATATGTGGCGCTCTTTGTTGTATGCTTATTTGCTAGCTGTAAGTATAAGAGCAGGTGATTCAATATTGAAAGGTGACTTAGCGTAGTTACCAAATGCAGATATGGAATGAAAGCCACATTTGTGAAGTTCATCTTCGAGCTGTTTTGAGGTAACAGGGTAAAGAGGGAGTGTATTAGAATAAGTGGTTGATTGATCTTTTAGGATAGTAGTAAACATCACTTTATCTCCATGAAGATTATACTGACGTGTAAATGTAAATGATTCTTTTTCAATAATAGGGAAGACATACTCTTGCTGGTGAAGGACCTTGTCGAAATTAACAGTCTGGATGACTAACGTTCCGTGTTCATTAAGTTTGTCATAACTTGATTGCAGAAAAGAACGTATTTCATCAAGATCATGAAGATGGGGCAATGTATTCCCAATACAATAGATGCCATCGAAAGATTCGTTGAATTGAGCGATTTGTTGCATATTGTGTTGGGACACGTTGACTTGAAATTGTTTGTTATGATCTAGCTTATCCTTTATTCTGATTGTCATGCTAGGTTCAGGCTCTGATGCTGTTAGTTGATAGCCTAGCTCTGCTAAGGCAATTGCTGTATTTCCAGTTCCTGCCCCGATATCTAACAACTGTGATGATAAGGGGAAGCAGGAGGATAGGAAGCTAATTTGCTTATCGTTTACAGCAAATATTTCATCATAATAGGGAGTTAGAACTTCATAGAATGTCTTCATGAAATATGCTCCTTAGGTAACAACTCAGCGATAATACTAATACCTTGAATATGCTCAGCATGTTTAATAAATTGATTACGCATCGTAAGAACTCGTTGTCGAGCCTGCTTATTTAATATAATATTACTTGTTATTGTTAGAACACCTTTCCAGCCTTCATCTTGAAACAGTCTACGCATATGAAGTAAATGCATAGGTGCGGTATGTACGGATATAATCTTGAAACCATGGCTAGTCAGCAATTGTTGCCACTCATCCGAAGTTAGTGGTGAGGCATTAACACGAATGGCTTTAGCAAGATCTTGACGCACTTCCTTTTTCTTCGCTTCATCAATATCTACAGGTGTGAGATTCATTTCGTGAATGCCATATCGACCGCCCGGTTTCAGAATCCGCTTTGCTTCAGAAATAATACGTGATTTCTGTGCAGGAGTCTGCATGGTAAGCATGGCTTCACCATAGATAACGGTTGCAGAACCATCGGGAAGAGGGACATGTTCAGCATTAGCGATGATGACGTTCCGGTTATCCCCATGGAGATAGCTGCGTACCACTTTGGCGGCATCTTCATTTTGCTCAATAGCAGTATACTGCATTGGTTGCGCCTTTAATGTCATTTGCGCGGTTATACCAAGCCCAGGGGCAAACTCTACAACGGAATCTTGTTTACCAATATTCAAATCTGCTAGCATTTTTCGTGTCATTTCTAGTCCACCTGGACGGAGCACTTTCTTACCTAGACCGGCGAGAACCCAGTGACCGGGCATATTCTTATAATCGGCTACTTTAGTATTCAACATAATCACCCTTCAATAGATAATGAGAATCAGTATCATTGTATCATTTAATGTGGAGAATGAGAATATCTACAATTGAATTGATTGGAAGATAAAGGTTGATGAATTTCTGAATTATATGTAAAATGACGTAGTGATAGAATTTGATGGAAGAGGAGAGGGAATAATGGAAGGGAAAGTACGTAAAGAACATCCTATTTTATTTTCAATTATGCTAGGAGTTGTGCTGACGTTATTGATTGCTGTAGCATCTGCTGTAGCAACGATACTGGGATTTAAAGACATGGGTATCATGGTTGCCCAAATGTGTGCATTTTTCGTAATGGCGGTAATTGTTACCGTATACATGAGGAAGAGGGACCGCTCGTTTGGTATATTTGGATTTAAAAAGCTGGATATCCGTAAAGATAAAGTAACGCTTTATTATATTCCATTGCTGATTATTGTGCTCATTCAGCCGATCATGGGTGGGCTCAATTTAGAGCTGACAGTAACTGAAATTATACTTATTCTTGTTTTTTCTCTACTCGTAGGTTATACGGAGGAATCGATTTTTAGAGGAATAATTAGAGAAAGATTACAGTCCAAAGGTCCTGTATTTTACATCGTATTTTCTTCTATCTTCTTCGGTATTCTACATATGGCTAATGCGCTAAACGGAAGTGACCTCATACATATTATATTACAAATTATCAACGCACTTCTTATCGGTTTTATTCTTGCACTGCTTATAGAAACGACAGGTAATATTATTCCACTAATCGTATTTCATTTCTTGTTTGATGCGCTTGCTCAAATGACGAATAGTGTGATTGTAGATAAAGAAGTGTTAGTTGTATCTATATTAAATATTATATATTTGGTATATGGAAGCTATTTGATTTACATTTTAATGCATAAGAAAAAAATGAATATTCAATTAAATGATTGATTGAAATTCACTTATTTGGAAAGCTATTTAGCTGAGATATTGGGGATTACGATCACTGATAAGTACCATAATCCCTCCTTGGGCATACATTACATTAGGCATTTACCCATGAAGGAGGACACAATATTATGATCGATGCAGTTTTGCAATCACCTAACTTATGCTTAGCGGCGGATTCTAATCAAGTACTCAATTATAAGCGGGATCCACACAATTATATTACCCAGTTATTCGGGGAGCAACTACCCGCGATTAAGACCGGTTTATTTAACGTCCATTTGAGCAAAGGGATTATAGTCAACCCGCATTGGCATACCAATGTAAATGAGACGGTTTTTGTCATTAGCGGCGAAGTCATTACATCTGTTTTTGATCCGTTCACACAAAGGCTGATGACCTATCACTTAAAGCCAGGACAAGTATCGCTATTTCCTAAAGGGTGGTTCCATTGGATAATTGCGGAGTGCGATCATACTCATCTCTTGACGATCTTCGATCAGCCTACGCCTGATATCGTGTATGGGTCGGATTTCTTACGGTGTATACCGAAGGAAGTGATGCAACGAGCGTATTGTATCAACGAGCAGGATTATGCGAAGGCTGTAGCACCTATCCGAGAATCGGTCATTCTGGGACCTCCCGTTGGATGTTGCCCCGATGAGAAGAGCACTCACCACGCGAATTATAGAAGTTACTGACTTTGAAATATGTAGTATCCGACTCAGTATGATACATACTGGGTTTTTTCTTGGGCTAAATATTAATCTGTTGTCAGATCATCATGTGCGGTAAGTAATGATTGTTTGAAAATATTCACAACCATCGTGGCAGTATGGCAATACCCAATCCTGATACTACGGCTGCCTCAAAGTGATATGGAGTATCGCTAGATCGGAAGTCTAAATGCTTGCAAAAGGACGTCGTTAGCCGGTTCTTCTTGTCCCCATATAGAAGCATCCATTTTCGCTACAATTTCATAATGTTGTTTTTCACTAGAATAGCGTTGCTGATTTCCTTTAGGATTATGATAGCGGTAAAAGGCGACGTGTATGCAAGAAGTTGGAGTGCCCAACGAAGTGTCACAAAAGAAGGGAGTGGCTATCGGGAAATGCAGAAACTACTAATTTTAGTGGATATTCAATGGACAATGAAGGAGGCCACTATTCTTAGCATTCACTAGATGGTATAATTTAGGGTAACGCTAAAAAGGCTTCGTCTATAGCTTCTGTGTTGGGAGATAAACGAATTCATATATTCAGATGTATCGGTAGGATAAACGAGTTCGTAGATTAGGATTTATCGGAAATCAGCGTAAAACAAAAAAAGAAAAAGTGAAAGGAACATATCAAATGAATCATCAATATAATTTACAATTCGAAAAATTGTGCGACACATTAAAACTTGGTGAAATAATAAAAACACCAGAAATTATTTCGGGAGGGCTATTACATAGGATGTTTGCAATAGAAACAACCAAAGGGAAATATGCTGTAAAAGCTTTAAATCCACAAATTATGGCAAGACCGACAGCCCTACATAATTATATACAATCTGAAAGGATCGCAACTATTGCATACAATAGTTCACCTGTTCAACCAGCAAAAACGATTGATGGTAAGTTTATTCAGAGCATAGACGATCAATTTTACCTTGTTTTTGATTGGATCGAAGGATATACCCTTAAATCTGATCAAATTAATTTAACTCATTGTAAGAAAATTGCATCAATTCTTGCTGGAATTCATAAGACAGATTTCTCTCAAATAGAAAATAATGATAATTATTTTGATAATACGAAAGAATCAGATTGGAATTTTTACTTAAGTAAAGGGAAAGAGATCAATTCTGTTTGGGTGAAGCTGTTACACGAAAACATTGAACAGTTATTTGTTTGGAGCGATAAAGCAAAGAGATCTTACAGAATGTTAGCATCAGAAATGGTTATCGGCCACAGAGATTTAGAACCCAAGAATGTTATGTGGTTTCAAGAAAATCCAATAATAATTGATTGGGAATCAGCCGGGTTTATTAATCCAAAACACGATTTGATTGAAACGGCAATTTACTGGTCTGTGAATGAATTAGGGAGTATAGACGAGGAAAAATTTTTAGCCTTTATTGATGAATATCAAAAAAGTATTGGAATTATTGATGCTGATTGGAGAAATATTTTAGAACACGGTTATTTAAGCAAATTAGACTGGCTGGAATATAGTCTTAAACGATCGTTACGGATTGAATGCACGGACGAAAATGAACAGGAAATGGGGACATTACAGGTAACTGGAACAATAAATGCTCTAAACCAATATGAAGAAATGGTTTCGGAATTAGAAACCTGGTTAAACAATAACTTAAGTAAATTCGAAGAAGACGCTGACATCCTATAACAAAGCATCTGCGCTGCGGGGCATTCGCCCCTTGGTTGTCGGGAGTGTAATCATGGAAGTGAACTCAGACAACACACGACCCGGCCTAAGATAAAAGCTATCTAAGGCCGGGTCGCGTCGCAGATGCGGATACGTTATAGGAAATTAGCGAAAAAGAAATAGATCTAAAAATTCAAAAATCGGGAGTGTGTAAAAAATGATTTGCAAACAAATTATATATCCCAAATTTATCCATCGAGGCTTTATAATTCTATGGAGGAACAAATAACTTAGGGTGGGGATTATATCCATGGAATGTGAAAAAATGTTACTTTTAAACGGAACCTTAATCGATGGGACAGGCCAGCCGCCCATTCATCATGCAACAATCGAAATTGTAGGTGGCCGAATCGGTTTTATTACACAAGAGCAGGACTTTCATCCTTTAAATGAGGACGTGAAGGTTTTGAACCTGAATGGTCTTGTGATTATGCCGGGGTTTATTCACACACACGCTCATTGCGGCTTCAAATTTTTAAAGAATGAGCCCATTCATGGGTATCATAAAGAATATTTGGCAACTTGTCTTAAAGAGGGAATTACCACAATCCGGGATGAGGGGATGATGACAAACGCAACTATTGAGGATGTGATTGCACATACAGATGCAATTGCGGGTAGTTCTTATCCTAGAATCCTTACTTCAGGTAAGGTTTTTTCGGCTCCTGGGGGATACGGCGGGCAAGAGCCGATGGGTGTTGGAAGTGTAGAAGAAGCTAGTAGTAAGGTTCGCGAGGTGTTAGTTAAAGGCATTCATTTTATCAAAACTGCCCTTGAAGACGGGTATGATCCCAGCACGTTCGGATTACCTAAATTGAGTCAGGAAATTCTTGAAGCTATCTGCCAAGAAGCCCATGCTAGTGAAACATATGTATCTGCCCATGTAACCAACGCTAAAAATCTTCAGATTCTAGTAAATGCTGGGATTAACGATGCTGCCCATATGATATTTGATCGTCTGGATGACGGTTTAATCAAGCAAATGGTTCAGAATAGCGTACGAATCGTTCCAACTCTTACCGTACTGAAAATGTTTCAGGACAAATTTGGTGCCCCCATATTAAAGCAAGGATTGGACAATGTTAGAAGATTTGTCCAAGCAGGTGGAGAAATCGGTTTAGGAGATGATTTTATTGAAGAGGAGACCCCTTGGTATAGGCTAGGAATGCCATGGGAAGAAATCCGGTTATTGGGTGAAGCTGGCCTCACACCCATGCAAATTATTGTATCGGCAACTTCTGTTGGTGCCAAGATATGCAATCTTTCTCATGAAATCGGAACCATCGAAACCGGTAAGAGGGCTGATTTATTTGTAGTTGAAGGAGATCCACTTGTTAATATAGAAAATCTTCGAAAGGTTAAATATGTAATCAAGGAAGGCATGGTTCTTTACAGCAAACGAGAAACGATATTAACGGATCATTGATTGTTTTTCGAAGAAGTCGCTGACATCCGATAACATCGCATTCAACGCTGCGGGTCGCAAGCGACCCTTGGTCTGCCCGAGGCATTTCGGGGAAGTGATTCAGGCAGACACATCCCACCGCCTAACTGCCGCAAGCGGCAGCCAGTTCCTACGGAACCTTAAAGCGCTGGGACGTCGTGAATGCGGGAACGTTAGACGACATTCATGCGAATAAGATTTTATTTATTCCATTCCGCTTAGTTGAAAACCAATTATGGAAGGCAGCCTTTTTTTTTTATTATTTAAAAATTGAAAAGCATAGTCGCAGGAGGAACAATGGGGATTATTATTAATTCGCTACTAGTCATAGTATTTATTTTTGTACTAATTTCATACTATTATAAATTTCCAAAAAGAGATTCAATCGATGTTAGTGATCTGCCCAATTCATATTGTATTAAAACTTCGAACAGGATGGATATTCAGCATAATTATGAATGTGCTGCATTTTCAAGTGCATTTATTTTAAGACATCTGGGGAAAGAAGCAGATGGTAATGAACTCTATAAAAAATATCCTCGAAAACTATATGATGGAACAATTAGCCCTAAAGGTATAATCGTATTTTTCAAGAAACGGGGTTTTGATGTTTCTTATTATTCTGGAAATGTATATACGCTTAAAAAGCAATTAACTCAGGGCATACCGGTTATCGTGTTCATTAGGGTCTTTCCTGATAAGAGGTATTTACACTTTGCACCAGTTATAGGGTATGAAGGAGATTATTTTTATTTAGCAGACTCCTTGAAACACACAATAAACTGCAATGAAACACTCTATAACCGAAAAATATTGATTAGTGATTTAGAGGCTGTTTGGAAAACCTGGGTACCATTTTGCAAAAACTCGTACATAGTAATACATCCTAACAGATTAAGTGTGACAACGAGTCAAGAACAAAGGACTGAAAGTAAATAAATGTTGTAGAGTTATTCGACGAAGGCATGAACATCGTCTAACAGAACATTCTTGCTTCGTCGCTATCGCTCCTTGGTCGCCCAGAGGAATTGCAATGAAGAGGATTCAGGCGACACATTCAACCGGCTAAGTCTAACGACCCGGCACTTCGTGCCTTAAGCCGCTTGAACGTCAGGAATGCCAAACGTTAGACGAAATCACCTGAGGTATGAAAGGATGAAGAAAATTGATCTTAAATTTAATAACGGTATCGTCGTTTTGGAATACGGATTTAAAACAAAAACATTATAAAATTAAAGAGGGAAATTCAAAGTTAGTTGTTCTTTTTCCTGGAAAAAACTATCCGTGTGAGAAGCCTAGTTTACATTATGCAGGAACTTCTGCGATTCAAAGTGGGTTTGACTTACTGGTTTTAGAATATGGCTATCAAGCTGCAAGAACTGATTTGGATAATAAAGACTTACCTAGAGTATTAGAAGAAAGCGAAGAATCAATAAATGGTATAGTAAATAATTATGAACAAGTTGTTTTTATTAGTAAGAGCTTAGGAACCATAGTTGCTGGAGAAGTTCATAGAAGACTTGGGATTCCTATTAAACATATATATTTGACCCCGATCAAAGACACAGTTGATTATATTAACTCAACTGAAGGTATTGTAATTTATGGAACAAAGGATGTTTCGTTTAACGAAGAAATGGCAAAAAAAATTATAATATCCAATCACAGAAGAATAGTTAAAATTCCTAATGCAAATCATTCTTTAGAGACCAATAATGTTGATGAAAGCATATTAATTCTAAGATCACTTGCAAATATTTATATGGAAGTTCTAAACACTTAATGATTTTGAGAGTATTTCAAGGTGACTCCGTCTAACACTGTATTCTCGCTGCGGGTCATACGGCCCTTGATCTGCCAGAAGTATTTTCGAGGAAGAGAATTCAGGCAGATACATCCATTCCCCTAAGATAAGAGCTATCTAAGGGGAATGGACGTCGCGAATACCCAAACGTTAGCTGAAATCGACAGAAAGAGGTGGGAAATGAAAGACATGATAACATTAAAGCAGCTATCCAATATAGCTGAAGCTGATATATTAGATAATGATTTCTCACAGCGATATAGATGGTATAGTCAAGGCGATTATTTTCATAAATGTCTAGAAGAGAACCTTGAAGGTAAACGAATAACATTAATGGCGTTTTACGAGGATGCGTTAGCAGGATGCTGTCATATACTTTACAATTCACAATATCCATACTTTCGCAATGATAATATACCAGAAATTAATGACTTGAATGTATTCCCTGAATATAGAAAAAAGAAGATAGCTAGTAGAATATTTGATGAGTTAGAGCTGATTGCTTCAAAAACATCTAGATTTATAGGTTTGGGAGTTGGGTTATACCTTGATTATGGTAACGCTCAAAGAATGTATGGTAAGCGTGGGTATGTGATGGACGGAAAGGGAATGACATATAAGAATAATCAAGTACAACCTTTTCAACCAGTGATGGTTGATGATGATCTGCTAATTTATTTAGTGAAAGAATTGTATTAAATCATTGGTTAGTGATTCAGGAAGTGTCGACATCAGCTAACAAAGCATTTCTACATCGTCGCCTTCGCTCCTCGGTCGCCAAGAGGAATTTCGGAGAAGTTAATTCAGGCGACACATTCAACCAGCTAAGTCTGACGACCCGTTCCCTATGGTCACTTAAGCTGCTTGAACGTCAGGAATGCCAAACGTTAGTACGCCAAGAAGTTTGGCGCATCTTACAAGGTGAAAGTCCTTGTGGGGCAAGGTCTAACCAACTACCCCTATCAAGTGTTGCGCTGACAGAGGTAACTGCTAAGTGAAGTGTACACAGAGAACCATGTAGGCCATAAGGAGATGTACCTCCTGAAGCATATTCAGCCTCGTCAATGCAGTTTGGGAAACCAAACAAAGAACAGACGACAACGTGTTTAACGTCACGGAAGTCCAAGCAAAGGAACCGTAAAAAGAAGACTCGCAATGCGAATCTACTTAGAATGAAGGTAAGGTTCTGGAGGGTCTGTCGGGGTCAAAGCACGTGGCATGCATGGAGAGATGAGCCAGGAACTTGGGAGGTCCCTAATCGCTCCTACTCCAATGAGTAGGTAGGCTGGACAATCGAAAAAGAGGAAAGCTGATGGCGATTAGGGAGTCGGATCCATTCATAGTACTCCGAGATCGGGAGAGCCGATCACATGGGGAAGGGATGGACAAGAACATGAAGCTTGTAAAGGAAACCTATGCCGGACATGTAGGACTGGAACACCATAGGCAAACCTCACTGCAAGGAATAGCAAGGAAAGCAAGAAGAAATCAGACACACCGATTTGGAAACGTCTATGGATTTCTAATGCTGACGTACAAAAGCGAGTGTTCTTGAAGAGCCCGGTGCGGTAATTCCGCACGCCGGGATCTGTGCGGGGGACGTCAGGTAACTGGCGTTTCTACCGTGACGCCGAAACTTCCTAGGTCAAGAACATATGGGTAAACCCTCAAAGCCAGAAGCATCTAAGGTCAAGATCGGATAAGGGCATATGAAGGTCCGAAGTTGAGAAGTCAGGTAGCAGATTCAGCCGGACACATCCTACTCCGTCGGACGTCGAGAATTCAAGAACGTTAGCCGAAAGAAGTTCTTACATGTTTAGGAGGAGTCTATATGATATTAGAAAAAGTTATAAATAGAATTGTAATACAAAGTGAATATAAGGATTTTGTTGATAAGTATATAGATAATATACTTACCGAATTTAAAGGTAAGATTCATAGCATTTATATGTGTGGCTCGATTCCAAAAGGAACTGCTAAACCTTTTAAGTCAGATGCAGACTTTACTATTGTATGTGTAAATCCCAAAGTTATTGATTACGAAAGATTGTCAAATATTAAAGACAAGCTTTTGGAAGAATATCCAGTAGTAACTAAGATTGATACGATAATTTGCTCGATTGATGATGTATTAAGTAAACCGAATGAGTGGGGTTTTTGGATTAAGATAATTTGTGTTTGCATACATGGTCATGACGTTGGTGAAAAAGTGCCACCGATAATTACTTCTCCAGAGTTCATTTTAGACTTAAATACAGAGACCAAGCAGGAAGTAGATCGTATGCATAGTTTACTTTCTAATGCTAGTGATAACACAATGAAAACTAGATATATTAAAGGTTATTCTAAGAGATTAATTCGTGCATTATACTCTTTGGTTTTAGTAGATACAGGTGTATGGCAAGATGACATTATTAAGATGAAGAATGCCATATTAGACTATTGCGAGATTGACTCCGCTTTAGTTGATTATCTGTATGCTTGTTACTTGGATAGTCATGTACTTGTTGAAGAGTTTCTGGGAATTGCAGATGAAGTATATAGCTATGTTGAGAATGCCTTAAATACAATGGCTGCTTCCAGAACTTCCTTTGGCTAACAACATATATAGCATTCCAGTGTCGTCGCTGACGCTCCTAAGTCGCCAAGATGGATCTCAAGGAAGTGGATGCAGGCGACACATCCAACCGACTAAGTGGCAGAGCCACCCGGACCTACGGTCCTTAAGCCGCTTGAACGTCAGGAATGTCGAACGTTATCAGAAATTGGGGCACTACAAGTTAAACATAAGAAATAGTATCCTTGTTCAAGTAATCTCAGAGAGGAAAATAAAATGAAAGTTCAAGGATTCAATCACGTAACAATAAACGTTAGAAATCTCGAAATATCAATAAACTTTTATAAAGTTGTTCTTGGCCTAAATATAAGGCACAAAGGGAACAAGGATGCATATTTAGAATGGGGAAGTGCATGGATTTGTTTGATTGAACGAGATAGTTACAGTGAGCATTCAGAGAGACAAGCAGGAGTAGATCATGTTGCATTTTATATTCCAGAGGAGCATTTCAAAGAAGCGGTAAAATCCCTCCAAGATAATCATGTAAATATAGTAAGAGAAGAAATAAAGCGTGGTACAGGGTGGTCAATCAATTTTTTGGATCCAGATGGAACTCAACTTGAACTACATACATCAAACTTAGAGGAAAGAATGAAGGTATGGAGATAGTAAAAGCAAGAAAGGGAAAGAAGTTATGCAACTCAAAGAAGGCCCCAACATCTGCTAACATAACATTTCTGCTTCGTCGCTGACGCTCCTTGATCCGAGAAGTGGATTCAGGCCACACATTCAAGCAGCTAAGTTTGACGACCCGTTCCCATTGGTCACTTAAGCTCCTTGAACGTCAGGAATGCCAAACGTTATCGGAAATTCCTTGAAAGGATGATTTTTATTAAGATCAAAACAGTGATATTTGATTTGGACAACACTTTGTTAAACCGCAGAGAAGCTTTTAAATCGTATACCAACAAGTTCATATCTCGCTTTGTTGAAATACCGGATGGACAAGATAAGAACAAGATTATTGAATATATCATCAAAGCTGATATGGATGGATATCGAAAGAAAAAAGAACTATATGAAGAACTTAAAACCAGTCTAATTATGAAGAGAAGCGACACATCCTTGGAGGAATTACTAGAATTCTGGTTTTCAGAATTTTCGAAGTCTTCAGTACTCATGCGAGATGCACTAGAGACACTTCAGTATCTTAAATCAAGACAACTTAAACTTGGAATTATTACTAATGGATCTACTCGAGCACAGAATGCAAAGATAGATCAAGTGAATATTAGACACTTTTTCGATTCAATAATTATTTCTGATGAAGTTGGAGTTAAGAAACCTGATAAGAAGATATTTGAATTATCACTAGAAGCCTTATATACAACAACTAGCGATGCGTTATACATAGGAGATCAGCCCACCAACGATATAATAGGTGCTGAAAATGCAGGTCTAGAAGCAGTGTGGTTAAGAGGTTTTGCCGAGTGGAATATTGATGAAAGGATTCCTAAGTATTCGATTATTGTATTGTCAGAGTTAATACATATTCTTGAAAGTAATTCATAGGAGCCAAGGAACATCTGATAACACAGCATTCCTACTGTGGGCATTCGCCCTTGATCGCTAGAAGGATTTTCAAGGAGTATATTCAGGCGATACATTCAACCAGCTAAGTCTGGCGACCCGTTCCCTATGGTCACTTAAGCTGCTCGAACGTCAGGAATGCCCAAACGTTATCCGAAACATTCGTAAATAATTAACAATAA
This sequence comes from Paenibacillus sp. Y916, assembly GCF_056786435.1. NCBI lineage: Bacteria > Bacillati > Bacillota > Bacilli > Caryophanales > Paenibacillaceae > Paenibacillus > Paenibacillus sp. Y916. The sequence goes on from NZ_JBXCJA010000001.1 coordinate 835,764, forward strand.
GCTCATAATTTAAGTAGTTAAATATTGATACATGGGGGATTGAAATGAGAGATATTGATAATTTGAAGAAAATTGCTGTTCTTATTGATGCTGATAATTCACAGAAGAAGAAATTAAAATATATACTTGAAGAGGTGTCAACTAAAGGACATATTATTACAAAAAGAGCATATGGAGATTGGTCGCTAGATACATTAAAAAATTGGAAGAATGATTTGAATGAACTGGCAATACAACCAGTTCAACAATTCGCTTACACAACAGGTAAAAATGCAACAGATTCAGCTATGATAATTGATGCAATGGACTTGCTGTATACCAATAAATATGATGCTTTTGTTATTATTTCGAGTGACAGTGATTTCACAAAACTTGCAACAAGGTTGAAAGAAGCAGAAATATTTGTTATTGGGGTCGGTGAAGATAAGACGCCAACATCTTTTAGGAATGCTTGTGATGAATTTATTTTGACAAAAAATCTAGGAGATGTAAAAACTGAAAACATAATTGAAAACTCTAAAAATCATGAGTCAAATGAAGCATTAACTGAATTAGTTGCATTGTTACATAAAGCACATGAAAAGTATGAGGAAGATGGCTGGTGTAATGTTAGTGCGGCAGGATCATTTATTAAAAGAATAAAACCAGATTTTGATACTAGAACATTTGGAGTTACCAAATTGCCTGAAATACTCGAACAACTTAACGAAACTTTTGAAATGAAAAAATATAAAGGAAAGGGAGTAGTTAATATTATTGCTTATAAGCCTAGTGCGAAGTAATATTTAATAGTTTTTCAAGAGGTCGAATGTATCGAATAACACTGCATTCCTACTGCGGGCATTCGCCCTTGATCGCTAGAAGGATTTTCAAGGAGTTTATTCAGGTGATACATTCAACCAGCTAAGTCTGACGACCCGGACCTACGGTCCTTAAGCTGCTTGAACGTCAGGAATGCCAAACGTTATCGGAAATCAATGCAAATAAAGACCATAATTGAATTAATGCGCAATTTCGTGAAGCAGACCAAGTCTAGGGAGGGTGGGATGATCTCTGAAAATTGTGAAATCACGGATTGATAGTATCCGTATACTTGTAAATGAAATGATATTCAACATGGACAGTTCTATTAAAAAACAGGAAGCTGCTGTACGACTTTATGGGGTGTCATCTTTTGCATCGATGCTTGCGATGAAGAGAGGACTAGAGACGGAGATTGCCGCAATCGCAGGTTTGCTTCATCAATTTTATTTTTATAAAACCGGTATTATTCTTTATCCTGGCATTAATAGCGCAGAGGCCGTAAGACCTATTATAAGAAACTTGGGTATTTTTTCAAAGGAAGAACAACTTACAATTCTGCGGGCAATATTCTATCAGGATCAGATAAGACAAGCCCATGGCCCATATGATGAAATAATCAAAGATGCCGTTGTACTTCATAAGTATTTTCAGAATATGAACAAAGCCGTATCCCAGTTGGATGCGCGAAGACTTTCAAATGTGTTAGATGAATTATCAATCCAAGTCGATTACCTAGTGGATGAGGTAACAACCCAAAAAAGTAATATTCACAGCAACGCTAAAGACAAACGTCAATTGTTAGCCGACATTTCGGAAGAGCTAGCAGGACAGAACATTTTTGGCATTCCGGGGGACAAACGATACCGTGAAATTTGCCAATATTGGCCGGATCCCGATATATATAAAGTGCTCCAAGGCAGTTGGTGCGCAGCATTTGTTTACCATTGCTGCATGTTATCCGGAATTTCACTCCCAATACGTTACCCGAATGGAAATCATCGATTAGCTGGTGTAGGCGCAATGTTGGAATGGACGAAACTACCTGAAACTGGATTTTTTCATTATGATGGAGAGGAAAATTTCAAACCCGAACGCGGTGATATCGTTATTTATGAAAAACTCTTATCAGATGACTCGCACGACCATATAGGAATTGTACTTGCGTGCGAGGACCAAGAAATACTGGTTGCAGAAGGGAACAGGGATAACGAGAACTATTCCAGCGTTTTTCGAAGGAATAGAAATCATTGCATTCTTGGCTATATCCGAATCGACAATGAATACCATTTTTGTTTTGATGGTATTTACGACCCTATCCTTTAATTGCTGACTGTCATAAGCATTCAATTAACGCAAGTTTATTCGAGGAAGGCATTGACATCCGATAACAGAGCATTCCTACTGCGGGCATTCGCCCTTGATCGCCAAGGGGGAATTTCAGAGAAGTTAATTCAGGCGATACATTGAATCAGCTAAGTCTAGCGACCCGGACCTACGGTCCTTAAGCTGCTTGAACGTCAGGAATGTCAAACGTTATACGCAATACCCTCAAAGACAAAAAAACTACAAAAAATCAGGGGTGTCTCTATGAAACTAATTTTGTTAGATGAGAAGTATGGGATAGTAAAACTTGAACCAAAGCAAGGAATCCCAGAATGGGCAATTGATTCAGAAGTTGAATTATTGTCAATCACATATACATCAGATGAATTATCAATAGTGTGTAAGGAGAACAAGATACCAGAAGAAGGGTTACTATATGTGGAAAGACCTTGGAATTGTCTTAAGGTCGAAGGACAACTTGATTTTAACCTAACAGGAATATTATATACGTTAGCAAAACCTTTAGCAGAGCACAAAATAAGTGTTTTTGCGATATCTACTTTTGATACTGACTATTAACTAGTGAAATCTGAGAAAATTGATCAAACAATTCATATACTTGAAGAAGAAGGTCATGAAATACAAAGAAAATTAAATTTTTAAGTTTCTCAAGAAGGGGGTACAGCGTATAACATTACATTTTTGCGTCGTCGTTAGCGCTCCTTGGTCGCCAAGAGGGATATCGAAGGAGCTTATTCAGGCGACACATTCGACCGGCTAAGTCTGACGACCCGTTCCCTTTGGTCACTTAAGCCGCTTGAACGTCAGGAATTCCAAACGTTATACGCAACCCCTTGAGAATGTTAAACCATGAATCAAATTAACAACAAATAATAAATATAGGTGAAAGAATACATTTACAAAGTAGCAGTTGAAAACCAGGATGAACGGAATATTAGAAGGTGTACCCTAAAACAATAAATTCCCACATCGTTAGTTATGCTCCTTGGTCATCAAGAGGAATATCGGAGAAGCGGATTCATAATAAAGTACAAACTAAAGAATATTTCTATTACGCGAAAGAGAGGATCAAATGAATTATTATTTTGGTTTTTCATGGAAAGGTCTATTAATCTTTTTATTGCCAATGATACCAAATATATTTTATTTTTTAATTCCTGCGTCAGATATATCAGGAAACAATGCAAATAGCCATTTGATTTTAGATGTTTTGGAGCACGGAAGTCAGGCGATATTTTTCTTTCTTCTGATATTTGTTATAAGAAAACAAGCATCTGAAATTCGATGTCCGTATACAATTGGTATGGCAATAATGTTGATTTTTTATTATGGGCTATGGATATTGTATTTTACAGGCAACGCAAACTCGGTTATTTTTTTTGGGATGGCCGTTCTTCCGGTAGTATATTTTATATTGGCTGAGATTTGGCTTCATAATTATCTGGCTATTATACCAACAGTACTTTTTGGTATTGTGCATGTCATTAATACATATTTGTCTATTGCGAATTAAAGGGAGAACAACAATCCCCTTAAATTATGATAGTGCGTTCAGCATGGATGCTATATCTAGGAATAAGTCCCGAATGGTGAAGGTAGAAGTAAGCCATAGTTTAAGGCAAAGGTATCCAACGTGAGTAGGAATCTGAATGAAGCCGTCGGCAAGTCTCCGGTCCGAGGAACACGAACCTCTTATAAGGCTAGCGTTCATTGGATGAAGTTACTACACAAACCAAAGTCCATACTGCCGAAGGCGAGTAAATGAGGGGGGACCTTTCCTATGGGGAAACGGATTTGATAGGACCAAAAGATAGAACCAAAAGATAAAACACATAAAGACATATTAAATACATAAAACTCACAAGACATATATGGATGTGGAATCGAAAAAGAAGGGGCAGCGTATAACAATGCATTTTTGCATCGTCGCATTCGCTCCTTGGTCACCAAGAGGAATTTTCGGAGAAGTGGAATCAGGCGACACATCCAACCAGCTAAGTGGCGAATCCACCCGGACCTACGGTCCTTAAGCTGTTTGGACATCAGAAATACGCAACGTTATGAGAAATCATCCAAATACATATAAAAACCTGAAAGGAATGTTGAATATGACTTTCCCAAAAATGTTAAATGGAAGTCGAGTTCAATTGTATCCACTTGAACTGAGTCAAGCAGAAGAATTATTCGAATGCGGAAAACATGAAGGTATTTGGACTTATTTACCCAACGAAGTAAAGACTTTGGAAGACATGATTCTGCTCATTAAAAGTTCTTTAAAGTCAAAGGAGTTGGGACATGAATATCCCTTTGTGGTCTTTGATAAAGAACTAAATCGGTTAGTAGGGAGTACAAGATTTTTGAATTTATCAGTACTAAATAAAAATTTAGAAATTGGATGGACATGGTATTCACCTGAAGTATGGAGAACCAGAGTGAATACGGAGTGTAAATATGCGTTATTGAAATACTGTTTTGATGAATTCAAAGCAGTAAGAGTCCAGTTTAAAGCCGATGTAAGGAATGATCGATCGAATAAAGCTATAAGAAGAATTGGAGCAACTCATGAAGGAGTTTTAAGACAAGACAGAATATTACATGATGGATTTATAAGGAATGCCAATATATACAGTATTATTAATTCCGAGTGGCAAGAAGTAAAAAACCGTTTAGAAGAATATTTAAGGAACTAAAAACGTAGAACTTGGGGATTTTTCGTAGAAGCGGATGACATCTCAACAATACATTCCTGCGTCGTCGCTGACGCTCCTCGGTCGCCAAGAGGGATTTCGTAGAAGTTGATTCAGGCGACACATTCAACCGACTAAGTCTGACGACCCGTTCCCATTGGTCACTTAAGCCGCTTGAACGTCAGGAATGTGCAACGTTATAAGAAATCCCCGCTAAACATGTTAAGTTCCTTAAGAGAGGAGAGATCACCATATCCTTAGAATTCTCTGAGATCTGTCTCCAAATTGACCAACTCATAATAAATAATGACATTGAAACATTAAATAATATTTTCATGACGTTGGTTACCTCAGATCAATTACAGCTCAATAGTCAACTTCACTTTGAATCATTAACGTTTATTTTAGAACATAGAGATCTACTGAATTTACCAGATGATGCAATCGAACATATTATTTGGTCTCATTATTCCAGTCAGGAATGGACTAATGAACTGTTATTAAGAATCATTGAAGAATACAAAAATAAACCGATGATAGCACTTGAAAGTCTAATTATTAGTGCATTGAAACACGATAAGATCACAACTAATCAATACGATACAATTGATAATTTCTTTTCTGCTAAAGAGATAAAACGACAATTATTTTTTTGGATATTAGGTAGGAAGCTGTATCAAGAAGAAGAGCTAACAAAGAATGAAGTTGAGAAAACGTTAAAATTACGAGGATATAAATATTTGGAGGAAGCATTTGAGAAAGGATTAATTAATGAGTCGTTAAAAGTGCTATTCTCAGCTCCAATACCTGGAGAAGACGATAAAAGGCACAAGGAATATCTTTATAAAATAGCAAACAACTTAAAATAGAATTAATAAATTTGTTTGGATTGCATCGAAGGCGGGAACATCTTATAACACAACATTCCTACTGCGGGCATTCGCCCTTGATCGCCAAGAGGGATATCAGAGAAGCAGATTCAGGCGATACATTCAACCAGCTAAGTCTGACGACCCTTTCCCTTTGGTCACTTAAGCTGCCTGAACGTCAGGAATGCCAAACGTTATCGGAAATTCCCAGAAAGCTTAAAGGTCGTGAAGATATGGTTCAAAGATGTATAATGATATTCCCTAAATTTCAAAACATAGGAATTATTGAAGAGATCAGAAAACAAAATGATCCCATGTATAACCTAGTTGAACCTCATATTTCTCTTGTATTCCCTTTCCATAGTGATTTTTCAAAGGAGCAATTAAAAGAACATATTGTGAGTGAACTAAAAGGAATAAGACCATTTAAACTAAAGATGAAGGGCATTAGTGGAGAGGACGGCGGGTATCTTTTTTTGAACGTATTGGAAGGTAAAGAAGAAATAGTTGAAATACATACCAGGCTATATAGAGGAATTTTAGAACAACACAAACCAGAATTTTTAAACATAACAGATTATTTACCTCATATGACAGTAGGACATATAGCCATTAATGAAGAAATGATAAGAGTGGTTAGAAATTTCAAGACGTTGAATGAAAATTTTGAAGAGCTTGTAAGAGAAATAAGTGTGGAGATTATAGGAGAAGATGAAGAATCAATAATAGAAATGACAATAGAATTTGAGGAACAATGATAGTGAACTCAGAGAAGCTGGGAACATCCGATAACACAGCATTCCTACTGCGGGCATTCGCCCTTGATCGCCAAGAGGGATATCAGAGAAGTTAATTCAGGCGATACATTCAACCAGCTAAGTCTGACGACCCGTTCCCTTTGGTCACTTAAGCTATTTGAACGTCAGGAATGCCAAACGTTATCGGAAATTCTTACAAAAAATAAAATCTATAAATCAAAGGAGCAATTCTCGACATGACGCTGAAAAATCGCATCAACTTCCTGGATAATTTGAAAGTGTTTTTAATTATGCTGGTTGTGTCACATCATGCTGGACAACCTTATGGAGGATCAAACGGATGGTGGTATTTTACAACGGATGATTCACCGGGTTTAGGTGCTTTTTTTGCTGTAAATGCTGCATTTTTCATGAGTCTATTTTTCTTAATATCAGCGTATTTTGTTCCAGCGTCCCTTGAAAAGAGAGGCTTAGGGAGCTTTTTAAGAGAGCGATTTATTCATTTGGGTATTCCTCTAATAATCGGATTCGTTATGCTAATACCATTTTCTTGGCCAGTGATTAATTTCGGACACTTATGGTTTCTTCAACATCTACTGATTTATGTAATTATTTTTACGTTTGTAAAAACGTATTTGTTGAATCCGAGGCATACAAAACAATACGTACATAAACCATTTCCGAGTTTCTTTGTAATTTTACTCTTCACTGCTTTTGTTGCGTTGGCAACATTTGTAATACGCATTTGGTATCCTATTGATCATTGGATTGGATTTCTCGGGTTTATTCAAACTGAATTCGCCCATGTCCCTCAATATGTAAGTTTCTTTATAATAGGATTATCTGCTGCGAAAAATAATTGGATTGTTCGGATTCCTAGATTCGTAGGAATAATATGGATTATTATTGGGTTTGTACTTGCAGCTATAGTTTATTCTAGGAAGGTAACTTCTTTTCAGCCTGGAGGATTGAATTTCGGTAGTTTGCAATATTCCTTCATTGAAACATTCCTGTGTATGGGAATGTGCGTAGGATTAATATTCGTTTTCCAACGAATTGCAAATAAATCCATTAATTTATTGCAGTCATTGTCATTGAATGCTTTTACTGTTTACGTAATACATGTTCCGGTTGTTGTAATATTACAATACCTCGTTGAATCACTTCCTGTATCTGCATATTTCAAATTTATTATTGTAATCGGATTGGGGATAGCAGTAAGTTTTTCGACCAGTCACTTTTTAATTAAAAAAATTCCTTATTTAAATAGAGTATTATACAGATAGTTTGATAGTGATTCAAAGAAGGTAAGAACCTCCGATAACACCATATTCACACATCGATCCATTCGGATCTCGGTCCGCAGAAGTTTTTCAGGAAGTATAGGCTGCGGACACATTCATTCCCCTAAGATAAGAGCTATCTAAGGGGAATGAACGTCGTGAATATCTGAACGTTATCGGAAATTCATGCAATACATTGTCTGGAGGTAGCTCAATGGAGATTGTATTTATTCGTCATGGTCATGGAGAACATTTACTTGATTATCCCAATCGATTAAATACAGCTCACCCTGGCCTTACAGAATACGGTAAGATGCAAATTACTCAATTACGTGATCAAATGACATTCTATTCTGACGACTTAATACTTGTAAGTCCAACTAAGCGTACCATTGAGACTGCATTAATGTTAACAAGTAATTATAGATTCATTATTACCCCACTTGTTGGTCCGAGAATGTTCCCACAAAATCCGGATTTTCCTTTTTTAGTTTGTGATCAAATCTATACAAAAGCTGAAATTATAACTCAATATAGGGATATAGAAGTTCAAGACCTTAATTTGGATTGTTGGAGAGATGGAATTAATAGGATTGAACAAGACTTATTTGAAGGATATGCAAAGTTATTAATAGATTGGATTGGAGATAAGTATAATAGAGTCATTTTTATTTCTCATGATGGGACAATAACAAACTACAGAACAATACTTGGAGAAGAAGGATTGACAAGAAATGATTTTCTTGGTGAAGCAGGAGTATATGGTATGATTTTGTAAGTATTTCGAGAAGGCATGAACATCCGATAACACAATATTCGCGCTGCGTGCCATTCGGCCCTTGATCTACCAGAGGTATTTTCGAAGAAGAATAATCAGGTAGATACATCCATTCCCCTAAGATAAGAGCTATCTAAGGGGAATGGACGTCGCGAATACCCCAACGTTATCGGAAATCAGCTCGAAAAAATTATGAATGTGGTGATCAGATGAAAAAGATATGGATAATAAGTTGTATCGTTCTTATTGCTGTTGTTTATCTTATTTATGATTATCAACGTCCAGAGCCTATGCAACTGATCTATAATAGTACGATCTATTCAAACGAATCCCAGTTCGAGAAACAGACAGTTATCTCAATTAAAGGAAATCTTCATAAGAACCTATTTGGCAAAAATGTCTTAATTGGAGAGATGATTGTAGATGAAAATTTAAAATATGAAGTGAAGTTAAGAGAAGAGGAAAAGAAATACTTCGAATTACTTACTGCTAAAGGCAAAAACTATATAGAATTAAAATCGATTGGAACAATTATGACATCAGTCAAATTTGATAAAATATGGGTAAGTCTAGATGATATTAATGAAAGATATAACATTACGGAAGGATATATATCTGGACCTGCAAAGAATATGAAAGA